>CATJXY010000001.1 GCA_949744505.1 uncultured Erysipelotrichaceae bacterium
GACCACCTAGATATATGATTTATATTAAAATCTGTAAATATTAAAGATATACAAGTAACTAATATTTCTCCGATTCTTTCAAAAACAAGTAATATTTTATTCTCATCCTTTACATATTTTTCATAATCTTTTGGCTTATTCTTAGTCCATATCATATTAGGTATCATTAGCATGATTAGAAAAATCAATCCCACATATGAAAATCCAAAATTGATATTCATTATTTTATCCAACTTTCATATTTTATTTTCAATCATTTCCACTCATCAGAAAAATCTTTTAAATCCTTTTTTGCTGCTTCTGATAATTTATTAAATTCTGTATCAATTATCGCTCCCTCAAGAGCATATAAATGGACAAGACAAACTTCAGGAAACCGCATTTTTAATCGCAAGAAAGTTTCTTTACTTCCTACTTGTATTAAATCTTCTGATGAATTGATATTTATTATTTTCAGCTTTCTTTCTAATTCTTTTCCTATATTTTTCATTGTACTTAATTTTGTCATATTTTCGCTCCCAGAATATTATAATTCCGTTAATTTCTATTCGGCTTTCTTTTTATAAATAACAGCTTTTTCAAATCTTCCTTTATTAAATCACTTGTTATATCAAACATGACCCATTTACCATCATGAAATATTTCAGAATTATCATAAGTTTCTAATACTTCAAAAGAAAGCTCTCCTCTTATTTCTTCAATTTTATTTCTTTCATTTTTACCAAAAATAATCATAAATCCCAATTTACTCTCTTTAAAATAGAATGCGCATAAAGTTTTACCGCTTTTTCTAAACTTATATTCATAAGTCCATTGTTTTCCCCCATTATTCCAGACTTGCTCCATATCATAACTTTTTGTTATTTCATCAACAAGATTATAAAATAGATTCGTTTTATATGTCCCCACTAATTTTTCAAGCTCTTCTTTTTTTATGTTTTCCATAAAGTTCTCCACAATTTACTACTTATTTCTCTGATTTATAATCTATATTCGCCAGCTTTGCCTGTTTAATCAAATCTTTTGTTTGCAATTTATACCACTTTCCATCTTTAATAAAATGAGTTCCACATTGTCTAAATTCAAAGCTAACTTTTTTTCTTTTACATTGTTCTCTAATATCAAGTACCCAATCATAATTTAAAGGTCTTGCATAATAATCCGACTCACCTCCGACAACAACTAATTCTATATCATCAAGATATTTTTCTATTTCTATCTTTTCAAGTAATGGTTGAGCCGTGATACATTTATGTTTTATTGGTAAGTCTTTAAATATTGTTAATTTATAATCTGCATTTTTTTGATTTTCTACTGTACAACATACGACAACATTATCATAACCATCGTCCCAATCATCCGGAATACATTCCATAAATCGATTTATTCTTTTGGTCAAAAATAAAAAAGTACAATCTGATCTTTCTTTAATCATTTTCCAACATTCATCACGCCATGCATCAGCCTCTTTTATTAGAAAATCCGTTGAAAAACATAAATATACTATTCCTGACTTCATTTTATAGTTTTCATTTTTCAATTTTTCTATGGGTTTATTAAAATCTTTGGTTCGAACTATTTCATGAGTATTAATATTTCTTTTAGCATCTCCTTTATGAATATAACAATACTTACACCCATCACTGCATTTTATACAACCTCGCCATGGATTCCACATCGCCATATTCAACATCCTCCTAAAACTTAATCATATAGTTATTCAAAATACTTATTATACTGTTATCCCCATTACTAATGAATAGTTCATACTGTACGATAATCAAACAAAACTATCTTTTATGTTACCATTTTTCTCTTTTATAAATATTTCCACAAGATTTACAAGTGATTTTCATTTCATAATTCGAAACCTTTTTCTCTAATATCGTAATTAATGGATCCTTATCTTTCGGACAACAAAGTCTATTTTTAATCATGACTAACTCATCATTACTATTTTCACCTATCTTACTATCTTCAAAATCTAATATGGCACTACCTTCACTACCACAATTGCATTTATATTTTAATTCTAATCTATCATAAGTTGAATAGCATAAATATCCTATATTTTCATTACATTTGTCACAATACATCCATCCACCATAATTTGTTGCTAATCTCGTGTTGACTAACTTTTTGTTTTTTAATATTCTTGCCATAAATCATTCTCCCTTAATTGTAAGTCATTTTTATTGTAAAATAAGCAAATCTTCTTTTTCATACTTATTATGACCTTTTATACTTTTCTTATATTTCCAACACTTAATCGCATCCTCTAAGC
>CATJXY010000002.1 GCA_949744505.1 uncultured Erysipelotrichaceae bacterium
GTCAAGCACTTTTTTGGAAAAATCCCGCATTTATACAGTAAAAGTAGTACCATCAATAAACCGATAATCCGTCTTCCATTTCAACAATCTTACAAGGCGAAACAATGCCTCATCCTTTGCTTTTGCCTCAATCATAATATCAAAATCTCGATTCTTTTTCTTCATCATTTCAATAAAATTAATAAATTCATCAACGTCAATATATTCATGATGACTCCTAAAATCCTTTTTTGTTGCATTTTTCGGAGAAGAAAAATGAACCTTTGGAACCCTTCCCTGCCAAGTATCAAAAATCTGGTCTATATAATTTTCTAGCTCTATATCTCCCCGATTGCATCTATAATGATGATAATCTAGCACGACTGGCACCCCAATCTTCTTACTTAAATCTAGGCAATCTATAATATTAAAAATTTTATCGTCATTCTCCACTACAATAGCATCTCTCACTTCCTTTGGTAATTTCATAAATTGATTGGCAAACCTACTTAAAGACTTATCTTTACCAAATGCATTGCCACCCACATGTAATATGATTACCTTATCTTGGATTTTTAAACTATCTAGTAATTCATAATTATAATGTAAAATTCTCATCGTACTTTCTATCACATCTTGTTTGACGCTATTTAGAACACAAAACTGATCCGGATGCAAATCAACACGCATTTTATATTCCTTTATTTTCCTTCCAATATTTTCCATCATTTCCCTATAAGGCGCTATATACTCAAAATCTACTTCAACCTTTGTCGCAAGCGGAATCACTTTAGGACTCATTCTAAAAAAATGAATTTCATTCTTATGATTGTACTCGATTAATTTTTCTAAATCCTCAAAATTTTTACGAATGATTTGGTCTAATTTTTCATAATTTTCCTCTTCTTTAAATCTTGTATAAGTATAGCTATGTGACGAAGTTATATTTTCAAGTGTCCTGCTAATACAGGCATATCCCAATCGAATTTTCAATTCTATCACCTTTAATAGCATATCCAAAAACATAAATTTTATCAAAAAAAAGCCACAATTTTGTAGCTTCTAAAATAAAGTCATTTGGTTAGATTCCGGTAAGTTTTCTAAAATCCCCATAAGACGCATCTTATCGATTAATGTTGCCGAAATCTTTCCGCGTTTTTGTAAATCATCAATACTGATAAACGTTTTTTTCTGTCGTTCTTCGACAATATTAGCGGCAACGGTATCCCCTAATCCATCGATTGTTCTAAATGGCGGAATTAACGTATATTCATCACCAGCTAATAAGAAGTTTTTAGCATCACTTTTTTCCACATCGACATTCATAAAGCGAATTCCTCTAGCCGTTGCTTCTAAAGCAATCTTTAAAGTTTCGATAATATTTGCTTCTTTATTCGACACATCATATCCTTTTAATTCTAAATCCTCTAGTTTCTTCTTTATCGCATCATACCCTTTGACCATTGTTTCAATATCAAAATCACTAATCCGAACAGAAAAGAATGCAGCATAATAATAAATTGGTTTATGCACTTTAAACCAGGCAATACGAAGTGCCGACATAACATAAGCACAAGCATGAGCTTTAGGGAACATGTATTTAATTTTTCTACAAGATTCGATATACCAATCGGGAACATTTGCTGCCTTCATCTCTTCTACCATACCTGCCCATGTTTCTGGGTCTTTTGTTGCTTTCCCTTTTCTTACATGCTCCATAATCTTAAATGCACGAATCGGCTTCATTCCCCAATTCATTAAATTTACCATAATATCATCACGACATCCAATAACTTCTTTGAACGGACAAATATTATTGGCAATTAGTTCACTAGCATTTCCTGCCCATACATCCGTACCATGAGAAAGTCCGGAAATTTTAACCAATTCTCCAAACGTTTTTGGCCGTGTCTCCACTAACATGTTAATTACAAACTTAGTTCCTAGCTCGGGAATTCCTAAGGTTCCTGTCGGACATTTAATTTGTTCTTCCGTCACTCCTAAACTTTTTGGTGAACTCAGTAATCCCATCACTAGCTCATCATCAAAAGGAAGTGTTGTTACATCAATTCCACTTAAATCCTGAAGCATTCGAAGCACCGTCGGATCATCGTGTCCTAGTATATCTAGTTTTAACACATCTTGATCGATTGCATGATAATCAAAGTGTGTCGTTCTCCAAAGAGAAGTGTTATCATCTGCGGGAAATTGAAAAGGAGTAAAATCAAATACATCCATATATCCAGGAATAACAACAATTCCTCCAGGATGTTGTCCCGTTGTTCTTTTAACCCCTGTACAACCGATAGCAAGTCGCTCAATTTCGGCAGTTCTCACATTTTCGATTCCCTTATCCTCAAAATAACCTCTAGTAAACCCAAATGCAGTTTTATCGGCAACAGTTCCTATCGTTCCTGCACGATAGACATTATCAACACCGAACAATACTTTTGTATAATCATGTGCAGATGCTTGATTTAAATCAGAAAAATTCAAATCAATATCAGGTACTTTATCTGCATTAA
>CATJXY010000003.1 GCA_949744505.1 uncultured Erysipelotrichaceae bacterium
AACATAGTCCTCAATAACTCATTCATCTTCTCTATGCCATCATACAAGCCAATAATAAATGTAAGTGTACTAAAATTATATTTGTTCTTATATTCTCTTGGAATTACATTCGGATTCACCCTGTTAGAGTTGGGTATGAATGTTCTATGATTGTCAAAACATAAATTGTTCTGACATATTGATAAATCAACATAGATAGGCGTTTTCCATCCAAAGTCTGTGATAATATCATTTTCATACAAACCTTTTTCAAAGCTGTAAAATCCACCGATTTCCAGTCCAAATAAAGTATGTAATCTCTCACATGAAAACAAACTATCACAATCATCTGTCATTACCAAATAATAATCTTCGCTATTTATATATTTCCACCATTCAGGTAGATGTTCCAGTAAATCTTTACTCACTAAAGACTGTTCAATGTTAAAACCCTTTTTCATTAAAAATAATCGTGCTAGGTACTGTTATATTCCATATAAGTACCCACGATTATATTGATTGCTCCCATAGCACCGATACCTCCTTTACCTATTTAGTATCAGCTTTTGTTGACTTTCTTGTTGTAGTCTTTTTAGCTGTTGTAGTTTTGGAACTTGTTTCCTTTTTTGCTTCTGCTTTTAACTTTTCTTCCTGGCATTGTTTCTCTTTATCTTCTTCAAAAGTTCCATTTACTTTCGCTTGTGACGCTCTATTGATTCCTTTGACAATTTCATCATGGTTATGTTTCGTTACATTGATTTCACCACGTTCCACCTGTCCAATAGCTTCAAATGTAATATCACAATATCTAGCGACATCACGCAAAGTCAAGTTTCTCAAAACTCTATAATTTTTTAAATCAAATCTATTTAGCATACTTCACCATCCTTTAATAAAAATTGCCTTAAAAGACTGGGAGTGCAATATGCACATCACACTCCCATATATGAGAAAATCTAAGTGACAAGAAAATCACTTGAGGCTTTAGGCAACGGTTTTCTTCAAAATAGAAACGCCCTTAGAATCTAAGAGTTTTACTGCATAAAGATTAGATGCAACTAAATCTGTTGCAAGTGATTTAGCTTCTCTTTCTTCTTCAACAGTTGTTTCCTTCTGCATAATATATCCTAATGCACCCTTCTTTACTACCGCAAGTACAGGTTCATTGCCATTCTTGGCATCAACCATATTGTCACTAAGATACACTGGAATTGTGCCATTCCAAAAACCAATACAGTTATTATCATCCACAATGCCATTTCCCAAAACCGCCATTGATTGATCCATCTTAGAAAATTCATTTAATCTTGTAATTGCAGACCTGAATGTACCATGCATGACGATTCCGGCAAAAGAACTATTTTGAACCTGATCTCCCCAAACATCAAATAGAGCATCCATTTCCAAAATAGTAGGTGCGGCTCCCGCCATAGGAGTCTTATAAACTGTATTGTCAATCATTTCAGTTGCAAGATCGGTGTCAATCTTATAAGCCATTACTTCAGCGGTCTGTGTAGACATTGAATCAAGCATTTTTCCTTTAATCTGTGCCTTGTCCTTATCAAATATTCTAACTGCCTTAGCGGTCTGTTTGATTTTGGCAACATTATCGGACATTCCAACCTCTTCTGGTACAAGCGGTGTACCCCTAGTTACTTCTTCTGCCGGAGACAGACGTGTAAATGATGGGAAGTGTACTTCATCACCATAGGTTAAAATCTCGGATACATAATCAGTACAATCTACTGCGACATCTTTCATTTTTAACGCCACGCCTAATTTTTCATTTACGGCATCGGCATATACTTTTCCAATTACTAAAGCCATTATAATACCTCACTTTCAAAAAATTTGTATGTAAAAAGCCGCCTATGATCACAACTTGCGGTCAAAAGGCGGCTATACCATACTCTATCTAAGTTGTTTTGCTAATTTCTGATATAATGTTGGATTCTTTGTGTAAAGTTCTACCCTTTCATCATAAGACATAGACTTAAACTGTTCTACAGTTATATTATCCCCTGTCGGATGATTTGTAGGTACATATCCTTTGCTCTTTACTTTTTCAGATAAAATATTATTAAATATTGTTGAAAATTCTTCGAGGTCTACATCATCCTTTAAAAACGTAGCAATGTTTTCATCAATGCCTTTTGCTTTTAAGGCGTTCTGCATCTCCAAAAACTGTTTTTGAGAATTTACTTCAGCTTGTGATCTTTCCAATTCTGCAAGCCTACGTTCAATCTCCAATTCCGCTTCTGTTTTTGTAGGAGAAAGTTCCTCAATCTTTTCTTTAAGTTCCTTAATCTCTTTACAATACTTTGTACGGATTTTATCAGTTTCAGATTGAATTTTCTTTAAAACTTCTTCTTCAGTATATGTTACAGTGTCTTTTACATCTGTTCCATCATCTTTAGTTTCTGTTTCTTCTGTATTAGGTGGTGTAAAATTATCTTTTACCGCATCTAACTTTTCATCATTTACAATTACATTTTCTTCCATGTTATTATTCCTTCCTGTTTTTATCCAAACATCCCATCAAAATGTTATATCAGATAAACCCAATCAAAAATTTTTTAATCGCACAATATATATCAATCACTTTAATGTGATAAATATCTTTTCAAATCGGTTTTTCTTTAGATAATCGAAAGGAGGTTAATAGGAAAAACCGCAAAAGACTATTTTCGTAAAATCTTTGGATTTAACAAAATTCTACTTTAGATTTTGAAAAAAGAATTATTCAAATAGAGTTGAATTGTTAAGAGGATTTTAACAAGCAAATAATGTGGTTTAAAACCACATGGTATTGCTTACTCGAATGATAAAATTATACAACGATTGAAACAAAATAATGTTGAATAACTAAATAAAAGGAGTAAATAATACATAAATGAGAAACTATCCGAAAATAATTTCTTGTCTTATACATT
>CATJXY010000004.1 GCA_949744505.1 uncultured Erysipelotrichaceae bacterium
GAGCTACCACCGGGACATATTTATTTTGAAACTGCGTCTTCAGTCGCTCCACTTTCTCTTCAAAGCTCGATAAAATATCATCTCCGAGTCCTTTTCTTGAAAAATAATCCAAAAAATTACCTTCGCTTTTTCCATCATATTCTGCAAGTGCAGAAAACAATTTCACTTCTTTTTGTGTAGGACGCTGTAGCGATTCGATAAACAAAATCAGTTCACCGTTTTTGTCCTCATGTTCAGAACAAGCAAAATAGAGAGCGATTAAAGGATTGGTTGTAATATCCAACAATCGAGTCGGCAAGCCGTAATGTTGCATTTTGACCAACTGTTCAAAATCCGTCATATGATTTCCAAATTCCAGTGGCTCTTGTAATATCAGTTCATTAACAATAGTAGTTTCTTTTACGAGTAGACCATTTCTGAAAATACTTCCATGGATGCCAAATTCAATGTCAGATTGTCCACGAAACAGCAATGTACCAGGTATTCCATTTTCAGAAATGATACGACTATAGTCAGAAAGTTTTGATAGTAAGTGAGAAACACTATATATTGAAAATTGTTCATCTAACTCATCTTGCAGATATTCTTCATATCGTTCACGTTCATTCATTAATTTTCACCCACTTCCACTGGCAGTTCTCCACTCATCAATTTGGGGAGTAGGGTATCTCTAATCTCTGCCAACACTTCGTTTTCTTCTTTGAGTTTTGCGATTTTCTGTTCAATAGGTTTTGCGATCTCTTCAAATTTCAATTGAAGTTCCGTTGGCGGTACAACCATAGGAAACATTTTAAACGCTTCGAAAGGGAAGTTCTGTCTTGTTGTGCCAATGGCATGGTGTTTGATCATTTCCTGAAATATCGGTTGCTTCATATAGTAATAAAAGAAAGTAGGAGTAATAGTATCCTTCATTTCAAAAACAGTGTAGATCGGACTAACGAGTCCAATATCATACTCCTTGAGCATAGCAATAGAACCGATATTTGCCCTTGCCGGATTATATGCTACTTGATTGCGGCGAACAATTTTATAGTTTTTGGTACTCTTACTATAAACTTGTTTTGTAAATACATCTTCCGATGCTTTAAATTCACCTTCTTTTACAACTGAAAGAACTGGATAATTCTCCTCGTTTTTATTCTTAATTTTTACTTCTAAAATATTATCTAATACATTTGATACTCTATAGTTATGATTTAAAAACCAATGTTCAAAAAGAGCATTTAAAATTTCTTGCATAATAGCAGATTCATTTTGATTTTTTATAATTTTTTTATCATATATACTGATAAACTTTACTAGCTGTTTTTGCATTTCAATTGGGAAACAAGGTACCAGTATATTTTCAATGACATTTGTTTCAAGTTTACCGGCACCAATCCCTGTGACTCCTATACTTTTTAGCAAATGGTCATGTATGCTTGTTAGAAAATAATATAAAAATTCTCCATCTAAATTTTTGTGAGGTATTATACATTTTACATCTTGGTTAAAGGCAACATCTCTTTCAACAAAACATATCGGAACTCGATTAAATAATTCACTGCCTCTCGTCAATATTAAGATACTTCCTTTAGGTGCAATTTTACTTCCTTTTTCTAAGCCCGTCTTGGAAATGTGAAGGTTTGATGTCGAAACCCTTGATGTTTTCATCGTTTTAGCACTTATCCAAGGAATATTTCCATCCCAATATTCTGGGATTTTTTTTGATGGCGTACCTCCTGATAATATCTCGGATAGTTGAGTTAATGGTTTTAAAACAGTATTCATTCACCCATTCTCCGTTCATCTATTTTTTCTAATTGAAATTTAATTTCTCGATCAAGACTTTCAATATCTTGATGGATTTGAAGAAGTTTTGATGTTAATCTATCTATTTTATCATAAAATGGTTCCGTATCTTTTTTCAAAGGAATAATTCCGACATAGCTTGAAGGGGTTAAATTATAGTCTTTTTCACGAATTTCTTCCAATGTTGCTATCTTCCAAAATCCCTGTTTATCAGCATATTCAATCTCTGTACCATCTGCCTTTGTTGCTTTCTTTTCATGGTTACGGAAAGAATGGTACGCGGAGGTGATTTCATCAATCGTTTTTGCAGTCAGCTGTCTCTGCGTACGGCTGTCCTCATAAGGTTCTGTCTCCATATTTCTGGCATCAATAAACAGAATTTCTCCATGGCGATCACGGTGTCCGTTTTTCAGCTTATTGCGAGCCATAAACCACAGACAAACAGGAATCGATGTTGTTGAGAACAGTCCACCCGGCAAAGTAACAATACAATCGATTTTGTCATCTTCAATCAAGTTTTTACGAATATTGTATTCACTGATTGTAGACGATGAAAGCGAACCATTCGCCAAAACAAAACCCGCCGTTCCGCTTGGGGCTAAGTGATAGAGCATGTGCAAAATCCAAGCATAATTGGCATTGCCTGTAGGCGGAATACCGTATTTGCTCCATCTTGGATCATCTATTAAACGCTCACCGCCCCAGTCACTAACATTAAAAGGCGGATTAGCCATAATATAATCTGCCTTTAAGCTCTTGTGCTGATCGTTATGGAAAGAATCTGCATTTTGCTGGCCAAGATTTGCTTCAATTCCACGGATAGCAAGATTCATTTTACAAAGTTTCCAGGTATTATAATTGGATTCCTGCCCATAAATAGCTAATTGACCGTCAATTCGTCCCTCTCTGTCTTCAACAAAGCGTTCACTCTGGACAAACATACCGCCTGAACCACAGCAAGGGTCATAAACTCGACCATCATGAGGTTCAATCATAGCTACAATCAATTCAACTACACTGCGTGGAGTATAGAACTCCCCGCCCAGTTTTCCTTCAGCACGTGCAAACTTCCCAAGAAAATATTCATATACAGAGCCTAAAGTGTCTTTGTTCTTATCGTTTCCAATCTCAAGCTCAGATAATAAATCAACCAATTCACCCAAAGAACGTTTATCTAAAGATGCTCTTGCAAAATCCTTAGGAAGCACACCACGAAGAGAGGAGTTTTTCTTTTCAATCACATACATAGCATTATCGATAACCTGACCAATTGTCGGATCTTTAGCACTGCTTTTAATTGTTTCCCAACGTGCTTCCTGCGGCACCCAAAACACATTTTTTGCAAGATATTCATCCCTATCTTCTGGATCAGCATATTCATCTTGAGAAATTTCTTGATAAGCTCTTTCAAAACTATCAGAAATATATTTCAAGAATATAAGACCAAGACATACGTGCTTATACTCTGCAGAATCCATATTATTACGGAGTTTA
>CATJXY010000005.1 GCA_949744505.1 uncultured Erysipelotrichaceae bacterium
AGTCGCCTCCGCTCCACCATTGACGAAATTTGATATGTCTTTTGCAACATATTGCAGAAGATATTTTTGTTTGATATAATATATACATGGAAGGACGAAAAGAAAAAGTAAAGCAAGCAATTGCTAATGAGAAATTAGAAGGGCTCCATATTTCTCAAAGTACAAAGAAAACTCTTGATGAATATATAGCTGGTAAAATCTCCGCAAAAGAAGCCGCCCAGCAAGTTTATTCTAGATATGGCGTGAAGTAATGCTAAGTTTTGTCGATCCGTACATTGACCCAAATACTGGAATTTTACGAAACTTAGTCGGAGCGACAAACTACCCAGAATTAAGAAAAGTTGAAGGCAATATTGTTGCGCTTGCTGAAATATCTCTAGATGATATTCCTCATACTGTAGATTTGATTGAATTACAAAAAATTCATAGAAACTTGTTCAGCAAAATATACGATTGGGCCGGAGAATTGCGAAAAGTTAACATTCGTAAAGGCAATAAAGAATACTTTTTAGATTATGCTTACCTAGAAAATGGAACCAAATTTATCTTCGATAACCTACATAAAGAAAATTGTCTGCATAATCTAGATCGAGAAAATTTTATAAAACGTCTCGCATATTTTTATGAACAACTAAATTTTATTCACCCATTTCGCGAAGGCAATGGTCGCGCGCAAAGAATATTTTGGCAAATAATTGCAAACAAAGCGAGATATAAAATTGATTGGAACAAAGCCATTGGTGAAGAATTAAACAACGCTTCGTTAGTCGGCAGAGTTGAGAACAACCTTAAACCACTAGAAACAATATTCAATAAGATAGTGTCCGAAAAAATGTTTAAATAGTATGCCAATAATAAAACATTAATTAATGTTTGTGGCAAACTTAGTGACTATCATTGGATTCAGCAGGACAATTTATGCAATCCATAATATTATAAACTGCATTAAAACAAAAACTGCAAAATAAAATCAACATGATGATCAAGCATTTAACGACATATCTTATAAATTATAAGATTATACTAGAACAAGCAATCATGATCATAGTATTAAATTAATATGATATAAGAATTATCCTTACAGATTACAGTCCTACTCCATGAACATTATAATAACGTCTATAATCATAAAAATGGTAAGAAAATTAAGAATTGGTGGAAATATAGCCTAGCTTTAGCAAAGCGAGAAGACTTTATAATCATGGTAGGAGAAACACGGCGGAAGAACACTTTCAGGAAATCACTCTGTAAGTATGACCAGGACCATTCAGAAGAATATTCTGATGAGCTAATTATGTTCATCTTAGTATTGCGAGATATTTACCATCAACCTTGTGCCAAAGTCAAAATATTGCCATTATTATCAAAAATTGCAAACTCATCCTGTCCATAAAAAGTTTTGTGTAAATCCTTCGCCAGCTCAACTTTACCTTTTAACTCTTCATATAGCTGTTTTACATCATCCACATTAATAAACATCGTAAAAGTCGGGACAATCTCACCCTGCGCTACCGTCTCATATTCCGCTCGCAAATTCTCCTGCTCTTGCAACATCAGAGTAACCTCGTCTTTCTTCATAATTGCAAAATCAAGTTTTTCCGCTTCTTCTGGTACACTCAAAACCTTCTCAAATCCCAGTTTATCTTCATAAAACTTCAACGTCTCCGCCACATTCTTCACCATCATATTTAGTGTCATTGCTTTAAACATCTTCTTCTCTTTCTTATAACTTATTTTAATTTATCCTCAAATTTATCATATTGCATATAAATTATCGCCAAATCTTCCACCAAAATAGAATCTAATTTTGCCCGTGGCACCGCCAAAAAATTCACCACCATCTTCGCTACTACAATTGGTACAATAATCGCCACAATCAGCCCTAAAGTCGGCTTCAAAATATTAAATAGCTTCTCCATATCCACTGTCGCTGAAGCTTCATCATATGCCACCACCACAATTGATACCAGCGCTACCGCAATCGACAACACCCATTCCAAAATCCCCGTCTTTGTCTGCACCGGTTGTTTCCTCTCATAATAATCCAGCGCTATCTTGATCTCTTCTCGTGTTTGCACCCCATGCCGTTTCAAGTCAACCAACAAATTTTTCACTCTCAACTTATCATCCTCCCGAAAATACTCCACCAATCTCTCAATCACACTTTTACGTTGCACTCGCTTGCCCAACACAATCTTCGTATCTTTCCAGAAAAACCACGCCACTAGTCCCACCAAAATCACACTTAAACACCCTGCCGCTAACCAACTATTTACCCCCAACACAAAAATCACAACCATTGCTAACACTATTGCCACTAACGACCGCCACCCATAAAACCGCCAAAATCGCGCCTCTTGTAGTCCCTTTCGATAATCTTTCTCAATTTCACTAAACATCTCCGCCTCCGATTTACCCCATTATATCACAAACTCTCCACGAGCATCACCTTCATCGTTTCGGATTTTCATTCAAAATTGCTACCTACATATCCCATTTTAAAAATTGAGAAACAAAATCTACTTCGCCCCATAATTATCCTATCATCAATATTCATCATCAATATTCATCATCAATATTCATCATCAATATTCATCATCAATATTTTACCATCAAAATAATAATCCAAATATCAAAGTCAAATTACGTGAATAAAATCTTAAATTTCAACTTGCACCTTAGTATCTCATCACTCAACAAAACCCATTCATGGTTAATCAACGCACCCCCAGAGCAAACTATAAGGAATGAAAACCCAGCTAAAGAATCAAAATTTCAACTTTTCGCACTACGGCGCCTCACTATTCATCAAAAAATCCCTTCCCGGGATCACACTTCAAATCAACCTCTCCGCAACAAACCGCGGCCCTAAAGTCTAACCAAGCAATCAAACTTCACCCAAAAAACCAGGTATCTGCGGAGGACGACAAAATCAGACCAAAATCTAACTCTGCCCTAGGATTTAAAGGAGGGACCTAGCAAATCACTCCGCAGATATCTAATTTCTCTAAACTTCTATAATAAACCTGATCTTCTCAAGCTTATACCTCTAGTTTAGCACACATTATTAAAAAAGTCAAGTACTTTTTTATGCTTATTTTACTCAAAAATCAAAAAACGCTGCTTCCGTCAGAACATAGGTTATTGAAGCCAACAAAAAAATTTTACAGCTCTTAAAACCGGCAAAAATCTCAATTCCCCAATCGTCATCACTTCTCACCGAAATACACACTTTCCACATCTAAAATCGAACAGCGCTAACTTAGCGATCCCGATTTTTATAAAAATTCTCTTGCTCCAGCTCAGATTGCAACAACTATTTTTCCTCACATTTCCCTGTTTAGAGTGGCTATTCTAAGCATCTTTCATCGACTTTCTCACTGACGACCGGTAAATTATCCATCCAAATATAGCCCCAAAATAAATTAACCATACCACCAACGTCAACTTATAGAATATCGGAAAACCAACCGTGAAAACAATTCCTAAAATATTCAAAGCCCCGATCATCGTCACATCCACTCTGTAATCCACCGGCACTTTCTTTGCATATGCCAAACACAAACACCCAATC
>CATJXY010000006.1 GCA_949744505.1 uncultured Erysipelotrichaceae bacterium
GCTACATCCCGACATAAAAAAATGGAGCCCATGAGCAGGATTGAACTGCTGACCTTATCCTTACCAAGGATACGCTCTACCGACTGAGCCACATGGGCGATATGCAAACCTTATTTCATATAAAAAAAGAAATTGCAAGTTTTTATTTGTAAGGAATTTAAAATATTTTTCATATTTGTGTTGAAGTAATTAATTTCTCCACAGTGTCGTTTACAGTCTTATAAAGCTTTTTAGACTCATCTAATAACTTTTGCATGAGTTCAGTGTTTTCAGGGTGAATATCATTAAAAGTAATATTCTCTTGTTCATAATAGTAATAAAAGAATAAACCGTCCCAATCATATAAATATTCATTAGAAAAATTGCTTAATTGATTGTTTGCGTGTAGTTTAGTAACATTTTTAGGTTTTTTAGCCCAACATAAAATCTGAATTTTTTCATCACTTTTTTTCCACAGAAAACTAAACCATTTTTCAGTCTTATTATCAGTTAGCATAAATTCATATCTTCTTCCTTTCTTAGCATAGTTATTAGAATCAGGAAGTGGTACTATCTTAGGAAAGATATTTCTTAAATTTTCATGCCACTTTTTACAAAAAGACGTTACGCGGTCTGTTTTGTAGCTACTATCATCAAATTCTTGTATGTTTGCAGTGTCCGAATCAATGGAAACAACCCGTATTCCCTCAAGAATATCATTAAGTTTATTCATTCCGTTTTCAGAAATTATTTTACTGTTTTTATCTTCATCATTATTAAGTACAACCAATAATCTATTTAAAAGTGAAGAAACATTTTTTACTTTTGATTTAAGCCAAGAAGATTGGACGCACAGGCGGTAGATAACTTTTTCCCAAGGATCATCAAAAAATTCATTTTTTTCAAGAGCGTTTAACTCATTGTTTGTTTCTTCGTCCATTTTTAATTTCCAAGGAATTTTTAAATCCTCTTCTTTCCATTGTACGAAGTTTGGTTTTTCCATAATCTTACGGCAAATTTCCGGAAAATTTATATGAAGACCAACAATAATAAAACGGGCTTCAAGATCTAAGTTTATATCTTCATCTTTGGCAGTATCAGCAGGTTGATGGTATTTTTTGTCTATATATTGCAAAAGGGAAAGGGTGTTGACAATACGTTTTATACTTCTGGGATTACCGCCTGTAACTAACATGGCATCCTCAGATAAGCTCTTTAAACAGTCAAGATCTTCCACTCCCAATCGTTTCAATGCAGGTTCTAAAAGCTTATTGATGTATTTACCATAAGCTCCTATGGGCATGGTAAAAGGTATTTGAATGATTTTATCAAAATATTGACGAAATTCCCTTTCATTTTCCGCTGTTCTTTTACCGAATTTCTTTTCCAAACCTTTAACGACAACTTCATAATCAATGGCAAGTACAAAAATGCAATTTGGAATATCAAAAATATTTTTTGTTATGTCTAAAATTTCTATTGCTGTTGGCGGGGATACTCTGTCTAAATCATCTATAAAGAAAACTACTTTTACCTGTTTTCCCAAGTACGTAATATTTTCAATAAGTTTAGTTAAACTATTGCGCAAATTACGGACTTCTTTTGCAAGGCTAGATTTGGATGTTTGAGGATTTTGTTCCGCTTTTTCTGAAAAAGCAAGATCTGCCCCTGCAAATGTTTTTGCCGCAATCATAGCTGCTAAGCGCACACAGATTTTGATCCCCTGAATGGCTTTTTCCACATTTAAACTGTTTTCATTAATAGCTTTGCGGGCGCTGTCATCAATCTTATTCGTGTTTACTGCTTGTTGAACACTGGATTTAACGCCTTCCGCAAGTCCGTGGAGTAAACTTAATGTTACTTCCGCTTTGCTTTCATTATCCTGAAAAAGGGAGTGCTCCCAAGCATTAACGAGTACGCAAAGAACATTGTTATTACTGTGTGCCAATTTATCTTGTATAACTGAAATAAGGCTCGTTTTTCCGCTTCCCCAACCGCCTTGAATACCAATAGTAACAGGAGTGTCTGCATACTCAATAAATTCACATAAGGCGTCTGCGTAGTCTCCTGCGCATAAATTATCTTCTTCTTTGGTTTGAATAGGTTTATCTGTTAGGCAACTCGCTTTATTCATAAGAGTTTATCCTTTTTTATAAATTTTATGGTGCATAATAATTATTTTCTGAGTATAGATATATGACAGATTGACAATACAAAAAAAGCTAGTTCAAAAATATTTAACTAGCCCAATATGATTCTTGTATCATGGTCGGGATGAGAGGATTTGAACCTCCGACCCCTTGAACCCCATTCAAGTGCGCTCCCAGACTGCGCTACATCCCGACATAAAAAAGTGGAGCCCATGAGCAGGATTGAACTGCTGACCTTATCCTTACCAAGGATACGCTCTACCGACTGAGCCACATGGGCGTGTTCCATCAACGAGTAATTCTTTTACCTAAAACTTGTCCTCTAGTCAAGCAAAAATATGACTGATTATGAGAATTGTTTTTCAAAAAAAATTGCTTTGTTAGCACTAATATAAAAAATGAAGAATGTATTTTTTCTGAAAATCCATTTCATTCGCCTTGCTTGGTCTGTAAATATGAGCCATTCTCTATAATGCTTGCGATAACTGAACAACAAATTTTATTTATTTTAGACAATGCATTCTGTTTCCAATGTTTTTCATGTATGAGCTTTTTCCCGTGATGCCGCACGGCTGTTTCATAAAACGGGAAGCAATACAAGGAATTTTTTTTAATTTTTGTCAAACATAACACTTTGCATTTCAACATAAAAAAGCCCCGCATGAAGCGGGGCTCATTTATTTATGAATGAAAGCGTTTATTTCACTTCCGTAAAATCAGCGTCCATTACATCGTCGCCGTCTTTTTTGTCAGAACCTGCTGCACCTTGGGCTGCCCCTGCCTGCGCATTCGGATCAGCTTGCTGTGCGTAAAGCTGTTCTGCCAATTTA
>CATJXY010000007.1 GCA_949744505.1 uncultured Erysipelotrichaceae bacterium
GTGGAAACAGCTATAAAAAGCCATTTGTGGCGGAGAGAGCATTAAATTCACTCTTCGGGACGCAGAGGTCGCGTGTTCAAATCACGTCGTCTCGACCAAGTTGAAAGCTACATTTTTAGTGCAAAATGCACAAAGAATGTAGCTTTTTTTCTTTGCACAATAACTAACAGCAGGTTTAAACAACTTGCTGTTTTTCGTTTTGAGGAAATGGTATGAATAAATTAAGGGTAGCTACTTATTGCAGAGTAAGCACCAATCATGAAGAACAGGAATCAAGCCTTGAAACGCAGATTTCCTATTATGAAAAACTCATTGCAGAGCGTGAGGGCTGGCAGCTTGTGAAAATCTATGCCGAACGTGCATCGGGAACGCAGATGCATAAGCGTCCCGAGTTTATGAAGTTGATCAAGGCTTGTAAACAAGGGAAGATTGATCTTATTCTAACAAAGTCAATAAGCCGCTTCGGAAGAAACACGCTAGACACGTTAAAAACGTTATATGAACTTTTCACCTTAGGCGTTAAAGTCTATTTTGAGAAGGAAAACATAAACAATTTTGATAAGGAGATACGAACAATGATGGGAATTTACGCGGGATTTGCACAGGAAGAAAGCAAGAACATGAGCGACAATATTAAGTGGGGTATTCGGGAAAGAATGCGTGAGGGGAAGGTATGCCTAAACTGTACACGGTTCTTGGGATACGATAAAGATGAAAATGGCAGGCTTGTCGTTGTTGAGTCCGAAGCTGTTATTGTCAGAAAGATATTTGAATTGTACCTCAATGGCTTTGGCATTCGTAAAATCAAGAAGTACCTTGAGGAAAATGGTATCAAAACTGTGACCGGTAAGGATACCTGGAGCACTTCGACAATTGACCGCATTCTCTCGAATGAAAAGTATGTCGGTGATGTCCTTATGCAAAAGAGCTTTACTGAGGACTTTCTAACGGGAAAGCGTAAGAAGAACGAGGGAGAGTTGGATATGTTTTTTATTGAGAATGACCATGAGGCAATTGTTAGTAGAGAAGTTTTTGAGGCTGTGCAAGAGCAAAAAGCCAAGTGAATTTAAGCTGCAAAATTAAATAGAGTTTAATCTGTGTTTTAGGCATGTTGAATAATATCCTTCCCATAATAATATAATAAAACATATTGATTTTCCTAGGATAATGTGCTATAATGAAAGGAGAGTAAATTATGGAGGAACTTCAAATGAAATTAGTAAACTTGAAAATTGTCGCACTTCATGGTCATTATGATTATAATGTAGATTTTAACTCAGATGTGACTTTTATATACGGCGAGAATGGCTGTGGGAAAACAACCATTTTAAATATACTTGAAATCATTACTACCGGAAGACTGTTTAAACTTTTCGATTATAACTTTAACACCATAATCCTAACCTATGCGCCGGGTAATAAATTAAATGAAACTAGAAGAATTGAAGTATCCCAAACCAACACTTTACTGAAAATTGTTTTTAATGGAAAGCCACATGAGATTCGAGCACGGTATGATGAAAGAACTCGATTTCGTGACAGAAGAGATACCGAACTCGAGGATATATACTTTCATGAAAATAGTTTTCTTATAGAAATTCGACATACATTCAATCATGTATATTTGCCGTTAAATCGTGTAACTAAAGTAAGTTCATTTAGAAATAAGTATGCGTATGCCGAGGATCCTTCAATATCTAGAATATCTTTAGAGTCTGATTTGGGCACATCTGATCGTGATATGCTACAAATAGAGTGGCTTGTAAGAAACAGATATGCTGAAATAATGTCCTCAATCTCAAGAATCAACGATCAATTTCGCAATGATATAATGAAATCTTTATTAGATGTGAACCAAACATATAATTTTGAAGATATTATATCTGACTACAACAAAAATCAAGAAAATCTGTCAATGCTGCAGAAAACTAAGACAAGCTATATTAAAATACTTCAAGAACTGGGAATTTTGTCGTCAGATGAGTCAAACGACTACAACGCGTTTTTTGATGGTTTAATAAACGAATTCAAAGAGTTTGCCTCTGTTCCTAAAAATGATAGAATCCTTAATATTCTGTTCAAATGGCAGGAGGTGCTTAAAATCAAAAAACTTGTCTCAATTGTTGAGAATATGGAGGCTGAAAAAGCTGATGTACGCAAGCCTATTGAATTATTCATCAGAACTATAAATGATTTTATAGGCGCAACTGATGATGGAAAAACAATCAATATTGACAACCGCGGATTAATAAGTTTTTCAACGAAGATTGATTCAAAACCAGTTAGTATTCAATATTTATCATCAGGTGAAAAACAAATCGTAACCTTCTTTGCATATCTTATGTTTATGGTTAAACGAAACAAATTTGGAATTTTTGTCGTTGATGAACCTGAATTGTCTTTGCATCTGTCGTGGCAGAACATTTTTGTGCAAAAGACTCTTCAGGTTAACGATAAAATTCAATTAATTTTTGCTACCCATTCTCCGGAATTTGTTGGTCACTACCGTAACAAGATGTTTAGACTTGAAAGGAATTTCACAGATGAAAGGAATAGAAAATCAAATGGACGAATTGAGTGACTTAATTTATTCGGATGAAGCTGCCAAAAATAGGGTTGAATTTTATCATGGATATAATAGTATTAACTTCTTTGTGGAGGATAAGGGAAAAGAGTATGAATATGAAACTATTCTAAACCGTTTGCTGGAGGAGAAAGTACACATTTCCACTGTCTTTGCTTTGGGCGGGAAAATCAATGTTATAAAACAATTTTATGAATGTGGCGAGATAACAAACGGAATTAAGAATATTTACATTGTAGATGGCGATTTTGATAGGTACACCTTTCCTGATGAAATGATAAATGCCCCATGTTTTATATATTTAAAAGCATATAACATTGAAAGTTATTTTATTGACGAAAAGGCATGTTACCAATTTGCTAAGGGAAAATTACAATGTGTAGATAAAGTTGTAAAAGGAAAAATTGATTTTATGCATTGGAAAAATAAAATCATTTATCAAGCAAAAAAACTTTTTCTTTGCTATTGTTATTTGAAAAAATACCACCCATCTAAAGAGTCAGTTAGTCGCAGTCATTATCTTTTTATAGATCAAAAGAATGGATTTGAAAGAGATGATGGAGCATACAACGACTACTGGAAAAGCATATTAATGCTCGATCACGAGGCACAAAGAAAAATCGAAGAAATCATCAAAATTTACGAGCACATAAACGGTAATGACTATTATAATTTGATTTGTGGAAAATTTTTACTTACCAGTCTTTATTGTCATCTAAGGAATGTGGTTGGGAAAAAATTCAATAAAGATGATTTGCGGTGGCATCTGATCAATAACTTTAAAATTGCTTCTCTTAATTATGTAAAAGAGTCAATTTTATCACAACTAGAAGTCTAAACTATAAGTTGTGCTTGAATAATATGTCAAAATCTGGAACTTGGTGTTCGATAGGAAATGTGTATTATATTGAGGTAGATTATGAAATTGGTTTTTTATGTGCCGCATTAGAATATTTGCTACATAAATTTATTTTGTTTGAAGGAGAAAAATTGGATACCTGTCGAAATCTGAACCCCCAAGGTTCGGACAACGGCAGGTGTTTTCTTATAAATACGTTTACAATGCGGTTTTACGGTTGCTCAATCCGGATTTCAAAATAGACACCAAATCCAAAACATCTCAAAATTGGATACTAAACATGAAAAAGGGCGGAATCCGAACCACCAAAGTCCGATTTGAAATGCGAAAAATCCGCATAATATAGGGGAATGTTAAGATGATGTCTATTTTTAGCGTGTCATATTACATATCCATGGATGCCAACACTTCAAAATCCATGCGAGTATCCAAA
>CATJXY010000008.1 GCA_949744505.1 uncultured Erysipelotrichaceae bacterium
CTGGGATATTTTGATTCAGACAAGTTAATTGCAGTGATGGATTTCATCATGGCATATCCTGATGAAAAGACGGCATTTATCGGATTCTTTATGACAGATATATCTGTTCAGAACTATGGAATTGGAAGTAAAATAATTGATGATTTATGCGAATATTTAAAAACTCTTGGACTTTCAGGCATTCGGCTCGGCTGGGTAAAAGGAAACCCACAGGCAGAGCATTTCTGGCACAAGAATCAGTTTAAAGAAATCGGCATCTCATATGATACGGATAACTATGCTGTTATCGTGGGACATCGAGTGCTATAAACTAATTGGAATTTATGAGGTACTTGTTAAGATGAAAAAATTTGTACTATATTTCAAATAATACTTTTAATATGGTTTTTTCTTGATATTGTGGTAGTTTCTTTCATCAACCTTACTAACTCTGTTTAATTCATAATAATAGATTGACTTGGATAATTGCTACTTTTTCGCCTTGAGATGCGCAGCTTCCTTTTCCTCTCTCAAGGCGATCTCTTTTTTTATGACTTCATTCTCCGCTTTTATATATTTGTTTTCGGTTCTTAATCTGATAAGTTCTTCTCTTTCTGATTCGTTCAGAGGTGCTGTTTCTATTTTTTCTTTCTCATATTAGACTCCTTAGGTAGTCTACTTTTTTTATATCTACTAATCCATTGTAACCTTTGGTCTTATAGTTTTGAATTATTCCATTGATACTTTCTTAAGAATTTATCAAGTTTTCTTATAAATAGAAAAATACTCTTTCAATCAGACTATCCAATTAAAAGAGCATTAAATTTATATTTTCAGTTATTATTTCCAATTTTCAAGTGTAGCTGCATTTCTTCCGGCTTTTCTTCCAAAATGAACTGTACTTAAAATAGCTGTTCCACTACCAGGATAGAACTTACCACACCATCCGCCTGTGCATAAACCACCGGCATATAAACGACCAATTGGTGTACCATCAAACTTACAAACTTGCGCATCTGTATTAATCTTTAAGCCACCTGTTGTACCCAAATTATAATCCAAAACACGAGCTGCATAGAATGGACCGACTTCGATTGGGTTCAATGCTTCTTTTTTGTTGAAACATGTATCAACGCCATTTTTAACATCTTTATTCCAAATTTCCAATGTCTTCTTCAATCCAGTTCCATCAACACTGATTTTTTCTGCTAGTTCATCAATTGTATCTGCTTTGATTACACTTCCGTTTTCAACTTCGGCACTCAAATCTTCTGATGTAAATCCCATCAAAACGCCACCTTCACGATCCACAGCAGCCTGATCGGTAATTGTCCATGCATAGTGGTCATCCTGTCTTAGACAAGCGTTCATATAATAACCATATTGACTCCACTCATTGACAAATCTTTGACCGAATTTGTTTACTGTGATTCCTGTTGTAGGACCACCTACATTGCTTGTAGGATCACGACCGATACATCCATTTAATGAAACATTGACAGATCCACCGATTCCGGCAAGACCGGCACCAACTTCAAGTCCCATACGAATTCCATCCCCCGTATTTCCAGCTGCACTTCCTACTAAGTTTCCTGCTTCTGTTAATGCAATATATTGTTCAGGACACAATGCTTTTGCCATTTCTACATTATGATCATATCCGGATGTTGCCAAAACAACGCCTTTATTTGCTTTAACATTTAATGTTTTTCCATCTTGTTCAATGACAGCACCGATGACTTCACCCTCAGCATTTGTCAAAAGCTTTTTAGCTGTTGTGTTCAATTCCATTGTAGCTCCTGCTTTTTCAGCTCTAGCCCAAATTGGATTAACATGTAAGTGACCCAATCCCGGAATTCCTGCTGTTCCGGTTGTTCCATCACCCGGCAAATGAATTCTTGGACGAATCGTTCCTTCTAATCCCGGAATTGGCTGTACACCGAATACCGTAACATACTCAATTCCACATTCTTTACACCATTTGAAATCTTCCAAAGAACCATATGCCATATCTTTGCATACTTCTTCATCAATGTACTCTTTTCCACATCCAAGATAGTATTGATACATCAATTCTCCGGAATCATCCGTTGTATTGGCGAATTCTGCCTGTTCCTCTGTTCCGTAAGCATGAATCATTCCACCACTCATCAATGTTGAACCACCCATGATTCCACTCTTTTCAATGACCAATGTATTGGCTCCTGCTTCTGCTGCTTCAACGGCTGCGGCAACTCCCGTTCCGCCTCCTCCGATAATAAGAACATCACATTCTCTATCGAATTTTACTTCTTCCTTGTTTTCTGAAGTTTTTTCTGATGTTTCTGAACAAGCCCCTAATAATCCGGCTGTTACCAATCCGGCTGTAGCTAAAGTGGACCTTTTCAGAAAATCTCTTCTTGAAATTTCTTTTTTCATCCTCTATGATCCTCCTGTATAAATTATAAAAATCACAAATAGTCTTTTCAAGAATGAGAAAAGAAAGAGAAACAAACCCCTCATTCTGTCTCTCTTTCCTTTTTAATAATTATATAAAATATTCTTTAAAACATTCCGGTACATTTTCCACAAAAATATCAACAAGTTCTTCAAGTGGAAAAACAGCTCCGCTCTTAACCCAAGTTACAGTCAACTCTAACCCTCCCGCAACATAGGCTCTTAAACGATATTGTACTCGATCACTGGAAGGATCTATCCCTGCCTTTTTTAATATTTCTGATTCCAATCTCATCGTCCGATCAAAAATATAATTCTTCAGCGAATTATCATCTGTCGATTCAAAAGCATTTTTAAAGAAAATAACATTTTGTTGGATTACTTCATAAATTTTAGTAACTGCCTCTCTCCAACTAATTCCTTGGTTTACCGTAAATAATGTTTTTTCCAAGATTCTTTCATAACTTTGGTTCAAAAGATCATACTTATCTTTATAACGTCGATAAAAAGCCGAACGACTGACATGAGCTTCTTCTACAAGATCTTGTATGGAAATATAATCAATCGGTGTTTTTTGCATTAATTTGATCAATGCATCAAATAAACATTGGTGAATCTGTTCATCATTTCTCGGATAGATTTCAGGTAAGATCATCTTTATCACCTCACATGATATTTCATTCACAATCAGTATATCAATTTAATTTCCTTAAAAAAAGAAACATTTTAATTAAATTGTGTCTAAATATCAAAAATAATTCATCTCATTCAATTTTATTAAATTAAAATAATTATAATTTTAACCGAAATTTTAAAAGTTTATATTCCTGTGTATCTCGCTTATCTATTTTCACATCTGAATCAAACTGTTCAAATCCTAAAGATTTCGCTAACCTTATAGAAGCTTCATTTTGTTCTCTTGAAGAATAAATAAATTCTTTCGCATTATATTGTTGTTTACAATATTCAATCAATGCCTGTAAAATCTGTTTTCCATATCCTCTATGGACATAATTAGGACCTAAACAAATTCCTGCTTCTTCCCAAACTTCCTCTGATATTTTTTCTACTCCGGCAAAGCCTATCGGATTCCCACTCTTTTTCTCATAAACAAAATAAGTATCATGTATCTTTTGAAATTCAATTGTTTTTTCAATTCTTATCTTTGCATCTTCTTCATTTGTCGTAATATTCCACATCATATATTTTGCACTTTCCGGATGGGACCACACATTCTCTAACATTTTTTCCCAATCGGAAAACTTCGCTTTATCTAAAACTAAATCTTTTGTCTCAATCATATTAGATGATCCTCCTTTGTTTTATGGGTTTTCATTATAACATAATTAATGAAGTGTTTATACTTGAAAATACTATTCTTCTTTAGTAATTTGTATAATAAAAATCATCTGAAATCTTATTAAAAAGCAACTATAATATAGGAAAATTGCATAATTTATATATTGATAATCATTATTATATTTTATTTATTTTCCCTTTAAACGATACAGAATATACCCTTTTCAGTAATAAAAAGATTGCATCTGTTTTATCAAATGCAATCTCAAATTAAGATTTACATAAATATATTTTATTGTAAAGCTTTTTTCTTCCAATTTCCCTTCTTATAAAATACATAGGTCAATAGGGCTCCAAGTAACCAAGACATTACCAAAGAAATCGGAATACATTCCAGTCTTCCATTTGGAAGTTCTGCTGTTTTTGTCATAAATGAAATAATATAGGCAAGTGGTACACGGATAATAACTGTCGTAATAATTGAAATCCACATCGGTGTCATCGTATCTCCTGCACCTCTCATAACTCCCGATAAACACTGAGTTATAGCCATTGCAATATAACCTACCGCAATCAGTCTCATCATTCTCATACTTAAATCAACTAAA
>CATJXY010000009.1 GCA_949744505.1 uncultured Erysipelotrichaceae bacterium
CAACAAAAAATCTAAAATCAAATAGTAAAAAAACAGCGAGCCTTTTTGAGATGCCGATAGAAAATGAGGACAGTTCGAAAGGTTTTACGAAGCAGCTGCTAGCTTTCTCGGACAGTCGTCAGCAGGCAAGTTTCTTTTCGATCAAGTTGACCGATCATCATGAAAGGTTTTTAAGAAAAAGAATGGTTTGGGACGAGGTTGAAAAAAAACCCGGAATCAATATAAGAACACTTTCAAATAGGATAAAAAATAGAATAATTAGGGAAGAATTAATTGAACAGCCAAATAAAAAGGCACAATCCGAAGCTTGGGTTGCGGTATTACAGGATCTGTTATTTTCCGATGGGAAATTTTCTGCTGAAGGAATCGGACTATATGTGTATGAATATGATTATATGGCGCAACTTTCACAGTTGAAGGATAGTGAACAAGAGATCCAACAGCGATTTGGTCTTACTGTTGAAGAAATGATTTCTTTGATCAATCTAACAATTGTACGACTAAGAAAGGAAAGAGCGATCGATTATCAAATTGCAGAGCTTTCAGACCAGGAAAAGAAAGATGCTTTTCCATATATGGATCAGGAAAAATTTTTGCGGTTGAAGAAGGAAGAAAAGAGCGGAGAAAAATATATTACAAGTTTTCTTCCTGTTAAAGAAGGAAGTACCAATAAAACGATTGATTTCCTTCAAAAAATCATTCCGAATAAATCAAAAAAAGAATATCTTGAATTGGGGAAGTCTTTATTCGCTCTTATACGAAATTTAAAAATTTTAGAAAGTGTAGATCAGATTAATGGATATCAGCTAAATGTAGAGCGGTTCAATTTAAAACCATATTATGATTATAAATGGTATAAATGTGATAAATGTCAAAAAGTTACAGTTTATAATATCCGCGGAATTTGTCCTGAAAAAAACTGTAATGGTCATCTTGTTGAGTGCGATGTGGATGAAGTGTTCAAAAGTGATTATTACAGAAATAAATATATGGGTAAGAAAGTTGAAAAAGTAATTGCTCGAGAACATACAGGTCAAATTGAGAGAAAGAGAGCGAAGTCTTATCAAGAAGAGTTTAAAAACAAAAAAATCAATATTTTGAGTAGTTCGACAACATTTGAAATGGGAGTTGATCTAGGAACTCTTGAATATGTATTCTTAAGAAATGTACCTCCTACACCGGCAAATTACATTCAGAGAGCTGGAAGGGCAGGACGAAGCAAGGATGCGTCAGCATTGGTGATTACCTATTGTGGAAACAATTCACATGATTATTTTTATTTCTCTCGCCCGAAATCAATGATTGCCGGTACTGTAAAGCCGCCGAAGTTCAAGGTCGATAATTCAAAGATCATGATTCGGCACATTCTTGCGAGTGCGTTTTCCTACTTTTTCAGAGATAATCCGGAATATTTTAAGGATATGGATTTTGTATATAAAATGCAGTGCGAACCATTTAAAGAGTATCTTTTAAAGCATCCGAAATCATTGGGTGAGTATATCGATCATTGGGTTTTGAAAAATACAGAGCTGAACGAATATAAAAATTTTAAATGGATTAATGTGCTTTTAGAAGATGAAAGTATATTGAGCCGATTTATAAATGAAATGACAGATAAAATTCAAATTTTCCAACAGGCAGAACAAGATTCAATTAAAAATGGGGAATATGATCTTGCAAAGTATTTTCAATATCAGATTACTGCGCTGAGTCGAGAATCTATGGTTTCGTTGTTGTCTGAAAATGCAGTGATTCCAAAGTACGGATTTCCTGTAGATATAGTATCCTTAAATGTTATTGGAAGGATGGGTAAAAATACGGAATTAGATTTAACAAGAAGTATGATGGTCGCAATTAGCGAATATGCCCCGGATTCGGAAGTGGTGGCCGATGGAAATAAATATGTGTCAAGATATATTAATTTGCCTCGACGCTATGGAGGCTTGCTTCCTCGGCGATATTATTATGCGTGCGATCATTGTCATGAAACGATGGTTTCGTTAGAACCTTTTAAAGAAACTGATTTTTGCAAAAGCTGCGGACAGAATATACAAAAGAAGAATCAGTACTTTTTGATTCCTGATTTAGGTTTTTCTTCTCTGATTTCCGAAAAACGTTCAAAAACAACGCGTCCAATTAAAACCTATGCGAGTGAAATTAAGTATCTTGGGGGAGGAAAAATCGATCAGGAAATGGCTATGCTAAATGGAAAAATCGTTCTTACTCCAATTGTTGAAGATCAATTAGCTGTGATCAATGATCCTGGTTTTTACTATTGTCCTCAATGTGGATACGCGAAAAAGGACCATAAAAATTTCCGACCGGTAATTAATGAAAAGAAAACGCATAGGACATCGTTTGGTAGCGAATGCTTAAATAAACGCTTAGAGAGAATCTCGTTAGGCTATGTGTTTTATACAGATGTTATTCGGTTACAATTACAGCTTACTAAACCTTTGGAAAGAGAAGAAGCGATTACTTTTGTATATGGTGTTTTGGAAGGTATGGCTAAATTTCTCCAAATTGAAATAGGAGATATTAACGGCGTCATTACACGGAACAGCAATGGGGAATATGATTTGATTTTATTTGATCAAGTAGCTGGCGGGGCTGGTTATGTCAGACAGCTAGCTAATGAAGAAATTTTAATTCAGGTTCTTCAGACAGCACTAAAAATAGTAAGCGGAGATTGCTGTGAGGAAGAGACAACTTGCTATAGTTGCTTAAGAAGTTATTATAATCAATCCTACCATGATATCATGAAAAAGAAATATGTTAAGAAAATTATAGAGGAACTATTGGAAAGTTAGTTAGGAGAATAAATGTGGAATTTGATTAAGCGACTGTTTGAACGTTATTTCAGAAAATATGCAAAAACCGATGGATTTAGAGAACACAAAAGTACGGACAGGCAATCAATCGAATCTGAAAAATATGAAGTTATGTTGATTCATAGTGGTGATACCCCATTTTTAAATGATGAAATTTGGCAGAATTGCAAATTCATGGAACAAAATCATTCTTATTCGAATCAATCTGTTAATATTTTTTTAGACCAGAATAGACAACAAATCCATGAAGACTATATTGATGGAGATTATCGAAAGCTTTTTTGTTATGAACCAAATCTGATTACTTATAAAAAATATGAAATAATTCAACCATTAGTTTTATTTGATGAATTGGAATATAAAAATGTTGAAATTGATTTTATAGATGGAGAATATAGAGAAGTTTATGAAGTAGATTCAGATTTGAATGATAAAGTATTTGCTCAACCTGCTCGAAGTGATGTAGTGTTTGAAATGAGACGTTTGCCTGGATCAAATACTTATGAAATATCATTATTTGGAACTTCTGAAATGGTTCATTCACATTATTGGATTCCATATAATAAACAGAATACATTCTTTGCAATAACTGATGATTTTTCTAAAATCAGATTGAATATAGAAAAACTAGTCTGGATTCTATTGTTTTATAATAAAAATATAGATTTATTGAAGAATAAAATATTGGCTATGGTTTTGCAATTAGAAGAACAGGATATACAATTTGATCGTAGTTCTATGAATGAAGAAGAAGTGTTTGAAATATTGGTTCAAAAGGTACATAAAGGACGGTTGATTGGTAAAGATTTGTTAAATGTATTAAATGAAAAACTTGAACACTATATCTATAAACGAGCAATCAATGCCTTAAAAGTAAATTGTGCAAAATATGTAGTTACAAATAATAATGTTTTTGAAAAAGAAACTTTGTTAATATCTCTTGTGATTATTGCATATAAGAAGTATGATTCTTCGTTTTGGCCAAATGTACGTCAAATATATCAAGAAGTTTATGAAGAATATCCAATAACTCAAATTCAGGAAATTTGGAATTTGGTATTAGGGAAAGAAACCATTCAATTTACTCGTTCTAATGAAAGAAGAATTAATCATCTGCTCCGAATTACTGTCGTTCCTTTAGAATATATTGGAGATTTTATTAAAGATATATATAGAATATATAGCTTTCAATTTCATTATAAAATTCCGGATAATGTTAACACTCAACTTTATGAAATCTATATAAAAAGAATTTTAGACTCTAAAGGTGTGGATGATAAAACAAGAGAATGGATCGTAACAACTAAAAGATTATTTTATAATGAGAAATGGTTTGCGGAATTGATTGTTTATTCAAAATTTATACTTTATGAATTACATAAAAAATATTGGAATTTATTTAATTCAAATGATGAAGATCAATCTTTTATCCAAAAGTATATTTCTGAAATTGAATCCAAAAGAAAGAAAAGGACGAGAAAAAGTAAAGAAAAGAGAGTTAAAGCTAATTTTATAATGAATAATTCACGCATTTTTCTTGAAATTCCGGCTTTTCGATTTATGCCAGCCCTTTATACTGACAACATTCATATTGATATATACAATGGAAATGAAAAGGTAAAAGAAATTAATAGTTTACGAATCAAAAAGAGTGGGGATCTCTATGAAATCCAATCACTAGAAACTGAAATTTTAG
>CATJXY010000010.1 GCA_949744505.1 uncultured Erysipelotrichaceae bacterium
TCCAAATCCCCCTTTTGATATCCATATTTTAACATTAAAGAAATCACCAAACAATGTCTCAGTCGTACGACTTATTTTTTTGTAAAAAATTACATAAAGCTTTTATTTATTATTTCTATAAATTTACATTAAATAAAAGGATAAATCAAGTTACCTTCATTGACTTATCCTCTTTCTATTAATTAACTTTTATATCTGTCATTACTTCAAACATTTTTACAAGACTATATGTATTATTCTGTCCATACCCCTCTGAACGTGCCAATTCAAGAAGTTGTACTGCATTAGCACCTATAAGTAGTGGAAACTGTATTGATTTTGAAATATCCATTATTAAATTCAAATCTTTATAAAGCAAATCAACTTTAAATCCCACCTCAAAATCTCGATTATCAAGAAAAGTTTCTTTTAGTTTCTCTGTTGTAAAGGATCGACCAGAACTATTGTTGATAATATCAAATACATCTATAAGATTCATTCCTAATTTTTTTGCTACAATCATCATTTCACAAACCATAATATTATTAATACCTACAAGATAATTATTAATTAACTTAATAGCTGATCCATTTCCGACTTTTCCTGTGCAAAATATTTTCTTCCCCATTGTACTTAACGGTTCTTTTACTAGATTAAATGTATTTTCATCACATCCCAGCATCATAGTCAAATTTCCTTGAATGGCTCCTTCTAGAGCTCCACTGATAGGACAGTCAAGATAGATTATCCCTTTATTCTTTAAATTCTCAGAAAAAGAAACACTTTCATTTGGGGATATTGTACTGAAATCTATAATAATCTTTATTTGTGAGTTTGCAGTAGACAAAATATCATTTAAAACCTTTTCAACAACTTTTCCATATGGAAGACTTAAAAATACAATTTCACTTTTTTGAGCTAAATCAGATATATCTTTTGCTCCTTCGGCTTTAAGCTTTACTAATTTTTCAACGACTTCTTTTTGAGTATCATAAACAAGGCAAGAATAACCGGCTTTCAAAAGATTTGAACACATCGGAAATCCCATTGTTCCCAAACCGATAAATCCATATTTCATAATGCCCTCACATCTTTAACAATAAAGCCCTTTTCTTTTAACTTATAATCATACGCTGACATATTTTCAACATGAGTCACCATGATTGAGTGCTTATATGGTATATCCCCTTCATAAAAAGTTCCAATTACTTGTGACTGTCCATGTTTTTCTAAATTAGGCTTTTCTGTCCATCCTTTCAATCCCCATTTACCGTGAAAATGAATTGTCTTCGGACCAATTTTAATATCAAAATCTGGCATTACACAAGTACCATCCTCTACATAAGGCAAACGAATCCACTCCCCAATTAACTTTGCATCTCCATCTACAATGGGTTCTTCTCCTTCTAACCAATATCCTCCAACCATATGATCTGCAAATCCTTTAACACATGCAAACTCTCTTCTCCCATCTTCACGAACACCCGCTAAGTTAGCAACAACATAATCGGTTGTATTCTGCCATGCCGCTTCAAGATCCTCATTGTCTTGTGGTACATGTTGATCAGTATGACAAGCCATACCTATAATCGGTTTTCCTTCATATGTTCCTCTTATAATACATGGATTTGTGTACCATGTACTTGTTGGAAGCTGTTCACATCGATGAATGAAAAGAGTATATGGAAATGGTTCACACATTACATCTAAAATTGATCCCTCTTTGCCCTCTTTCCAACTTACCCGACCATCTTCGTAATATCGGTATTCAACAAAAGGATCTTTGACATCAAATCCCCAAACAACTGGGTCTTCTGAAAGTTTCGAATAAGGCGGATCCATAATACAACCTCGCTGAGCTAAATCTCTTACATGTGCCTCACTTTGAATAGAAAGAGGTCCTTCTCCACATTTGACCATTCCACCCCATCTTCCGCTATCAATATTCATAAGACGGAAATACGAAATTGGAGCTTGATCTGTTCCGTCAGGAAACCATAATCCGATACACCCTACAACATGTTTGACTGGATGTCCATCCTCATCATTATCAAAGCGTCTTGGGCAAATAGCTAAATCATCCCCATTTAATTTATCAAAATAAAATTTTTCCATGTTTTCCTCCTTGATTTCAATAGTAAGTCTTGTGATTTCTCACAAGACTTACTCATTTTTAATTTTCAGATCCAATAATTTCTGTTTCTTTACTATCCAAAGATTTTGCATATCTTTTCAAGAAAAATGACCAAATGATAAAGTCAATAACTACTAGAATAGCATATAAAATTACATTTCTAAAATCACCGGCACTTCCGATAAAAGAATTAAAAAATGCAGGGGTGGACCATGTTATCAAGACACTCATCTTTGATACTAAATTCAATTGAGCTGCAAAGAAAGCAATTACAAAGTTAATTGGTGTGATTATTAAATAGGGAATCAACATTGTAAAGTTGAAAGCAATTGGCAAACCATATATTATCGGTTCATTAATATTAAAGAAAGCCAATGGCAAAGACAATTTCCCCATCGTTTTAAAATCATCTCTTTTGCTTAAGAATAAGGCAATGGCCAAAGCAAAGGTTCCTCCGCAACCGCCCATACAACCCCAAACATCCATAAATGTCTGATTAACAATATATCCTTCATCTAAAGCTGCTGTAAATAAAGGAGTTGCAATTGCATTTACAAAGGAAGGATGAATACCGACAAAGAACAAGCAGCACTTGGTGATGATTGTTAAAAATGCTCCCCCTAAAGTAGCAGACAAACCAACTAAAGGTTTTTGTAAAACTGCATAAATCAAATCAATAAATTCATATCCAGTCAAGAATTTAATGATCCATGATCCTAATGCAAAAACCAACATAATGATTGCCATAGAAAATAATAAATCAAAGGAGTCCGCAACAGCAGAAGGGACATTTTTTCCTACTTTAATCTTAATTTTCTCATTTTTACTTAATTTGATAAACAAATTTGTTGCAATGATGCTTACAATAATAGATACCAACAGTCCTTTATTACTAAAATAAGATGTCACTGTATCTGACGGCACAGAAATAAATAAAGCAACTATTGTAATTAAAACACAAAATATTGGTTTTTCAAATTTCTTCAATGAAGCTAAATTATAAGATAATAAACACATGACCGTTAAAGACATGATTTTAAATCCACCATTATTGATCCTTCCTATAATATCAGATAATTGTGTAACGAATCCTTCTCCCAATAAATTATGTACCCATGGAGCAGGCAATAAAATTGCTCCGAAAAATGTTCCAAAGCCTGCCACAACCAAAAACGGAATAATTGACATAAATGCATTTCTTAACGAAATGACATAAATATTACTCGATATTTTAAATGCAACTTTTTCAAACTTACTCAAAATATTATTCATTTTTCAATCTCTCTTTCTCATCCATTCTTACACTTCTCTTCATATGCTCGTTTTGCTTGTAAATAGATACCCTCACCATCCATTCTTCCATAAGAGCGCATATCCATTAATAAACATGGAACATTTTTAGCATCAGCCATTACTTTAACCTCATCATATTTCCCTCTGATTTGGGGACCAAGTAATGCAACATCGAATTTGTCCAATGTTATCTCAGCATCTTCAATCGGATAAGCTTCGATTATGTCTGCCGGATCTTTTGCTTCATTCATTTTAGAAACTAATACACTTGTTGACATACCATATTGGCAATACAATACAATTCTCATATATATCCTTCCTTTCTTAATTTCATCCTAGCATTTTGTTTTTTATGATGCCATAAAATAATCTTCCATATTCCAACGGCAAATGCTTATTGATGAATAAATTGTTTTAATTCTTCAAATTGACTTTTTAACGAGGCAATCTCGTGATACAATCCAATTAATTCCTCTGCTTGATCCTTACACATTGCCGCCATAGTTAAATGATCTTGGGCATGAACCGTAAGAATATTTATATCAACAGGTGTTCCATTCATTTCTAAAGTAATCAAATCTGTTTGACACTTATGTGCCAAATTCATTTCTTTATCTCCTTCATCCATAAAATCTTTAATTTTTTCCTTTTCGTTTTCTTTAACAGCTTTAATTGCACAAAGATAGTTATATTTTGCGTTTCCTGCATGTAAAATTAATTCAAATGATTTTTCATATTTTTTGTCATCCATAATCAGTCTCCTATATCCTTTGAAATTTTATTTCTTAAAAGATGAATCAGTTCAGCATGATTCTTGCTCTTAATTAATGATTTTACAGAAGATTTATCAAAGATAAAACTTGATAAAACCTCGTAAAAATGTCGTAATTCATATGCTTCTTGATTTCCAATCAGAATTAAAAAAATAACTTGTACATCTTCACCGCCCCAATCAATTGCGTGATCTAAAACAGCAACCGAAACTAAAAGGTGCTCTGTAACAACCCGATCTGTATGGGGCAATGCAACTAAATTACCATAGGCTGTATTTGCCAAAGATTCTCTTGCCCATACAGATTCATATAATCCTTCTTGTTTCAAATATTTTTCTGCTCTTTTACACAAAGACTTAATAACTGCTTTTTTATCACTTTCATTCAATTCATTGTAAAATAATTCTTTTGGAAAAAAACGAATAATATTACTTAAATCTCTCTTTGCCAATTTCTTTTTAAGACCATGTATCTCTACATCGCTTAAAAAATAATTAACTTTAATGATCGGGATTGGCTGTGGGTCTATAATCTCTATAGTAGAGATAATGTAATCATAATTTTTAACATCAAATGTTCCCAATTCCTGTAAACTGATTACATGAATTAACTTGATATACTCTTTAAAGATAGACATATATTTAAATTTTAATAACTGCGCACTGGATTTTCCCATAGCACAAACAAGAAGAATTGATTTTTTGTTAATATCAAATTTCTTTTTCTCTAATGCTAAAGCTAAAATCAAAGCAATATATCCGATTTCATCCTTACTTATTACTTTATCGTATTGATGATAAATATCAATCGATGCTTGCTGAGCCATAGAATAAGCTAATGGAAAATTTTTCATAATTTCTTCTAACAACGGATTTTTATTGGCAACATTCAGTTCTAACCTTCGTTTTAACATCATCAAGTGATTACAAAGCGAAATTAATAAATCAAAATCACTGCTCAAATCCAAATTAAATCCTACTTTAATCGTAGAAATTATTTTATTGGCAAGATTCATAACTTCCTCATCAATTATATTATTATGTTCTTCCGGTAAATAACGTTTTCCACTAAGCTGTATTGATAAATATAAGACTTCATTATTAGGAATTTTTATATTAAATTGTATCTCTAATAGAAGGCTCAGTTGTCTGCCCATTGCTAAAACAAAATCCTCAATATTTATACGCTTATCTATCTCTTCATCTTGTAAAATAATATTATTTTTTATTCGTTGTATCATGATATAAACATGCTCTTTTAAGCTTTGATAAGCATAGTCAGAAATATGATAATGATCATTCATAACACATAATTTTAAGCATTTCTCAATTTTTTCTAAGTCTATCTCTTCCTCTAATAAACCCATATTCACTAAACAGTGTCGTTTATTAATTTCTGATCCCTTGATTTTCATGCCAAATCCAGGTCTTCTTTCAATTTTTAAACCAAATTGATTTAATTTACTTTCTAATTTATTAATTTTAAGAAAAACAGTTTGCTTTGATACAAATAATTTTTCGGCAATCATATCTGTAGATATGTAATCGTCTTTTATTAATAATTCCATCATGATTTCACGGTTTATATTACGATCTAAATCATTGATTTCTGCCAAATTAAATCCATTCTCATATAGTTTTTCATCTATTATTTCCAAGATATATCCTTTTCCCTGCTTTGATTCAACTGATAGTCCACTATTTTTTAAAATTTCATTTAATTCTTTTATAAGTTTACGAACTGTTTTATCACTTAATTGAATTTCTTCAGCTATTCTTGATGATGAAATATAATCATCATAAGATAATAGGCTCATAATTTTCTTCAATTGATTTCTTTCCATTTCCTACTCCTTCCCTCTTTAATGTTATCATCAAGATTTCACTTAATCTATACAGTAATTTTCCA
>CATJXY010000011.1 GCA_949744505.1 uncultured Erysipelotrichaceae bacterium
CGCACATGAATTAGGACACGCTGTCCTGCATACGAAAATCGCCATGATGCACGGCTTTCAAGAAATGGAAGTGTTTGATGATAGATCAATCGAAGAAAATGAAGCAAACTTCTTTGCGGCGGAGCTTCTGATAGAAGATGGGGAAGTTTTGGAATGCCTTTCGGAACACACATTTTTTGAAACGGCTAAAATGCTCTATGTACCGGCAGCATTATTAGACTACAAATTCAGCCTGCTCCACGAAAAGGGGGAGCTTGTAAACCCTATGTATCTCAGAAAATCTGATTTTCTGAAAGAGAACCTGGGGGACTATGATACCAACATTGATTTTGATCCAATATGAAGAAAAGCAGACTTGAGATTATTCCTCAAAGTCTGCTTTTTTCAGGAATGTATGTTCTTTTCTATCCAATTTGCACTATTTATATATCTTTATCATTATTAGGAGCATAATATACGGTGGATTCAGCTACCATTGAAACATTTGGTTCTACATCATATTTGGTAAAACCAACTTCACCACTATAATAGGCATAGTCTCCTGGTAACTTAATATTAGGAATCCACAGCAACTGGCCATCCCAACCTTTGTTGCCAGTAATTTTATACATTGTAAGAACAACTTCTTCTTTATAACTATCCCCCAATTTTCTATCTGTTGGTGAAAGCAAGGTGCCGGTACCTTTTCCAATATCTCTATTACGACGTACAATCAATTTACCCTGTGTGCCGGGATTATTTGCCAAAAAGGTATTCACGAATCCTATAAATGCTTTTGCATTCCAATCTTCAACTTCAGAATCAACCTGTTCCAGAACTTTCAAAATCAGTTTCAAACTGACCGTATAAATATCATCTGGAAATGGTTCTAACAACTTGTCTATTGCAGGGATGCTCTTGTTAACAGGATAAAATGGAAAATAATTTACTCCACCAGAATAAATACCAACAGATTTCTTATCAAGAACATTTTTTCTGGTTGGTTTCAACCCTGTTGGATAAAACATTTTTATATCACAACCATTCTTAAATGTTTCTATCTGCTTAATAATACTGTTGTTAGTTTTATTTATATCCGAAAATAATTTATACAATTTAGGAGGCATAAATACACGCATAAGTTCCGGATCTCTATCGTAACCGAACATTCTTGCGTGCTGCCACATTGTATCTGCCTGTGGACTTTTAGCTACTCTACAATAATAGATTGTTTGTAGCTGAGGGAATGTAACGCCACGTCCCAAGCTATTCCCGCCAACAATTACATTGATTCCTGTTTCATATTGTGTATTTTCATCATAAGATACAATAGAATTCAACATCAAAATATTGATTTTATCTTCCTGCATCTGTTGAAGAATATATGAATATATCTCCTCAAAATCCCTAATGGAAGGCTTCGTAGCTTTTAGTGATTCATATACTACCATGAAAGCTTCTTTAGTTTCTTCTTCTTCAAAGGAATGAGAAATTTCATTTAAGTAATTTCCAATTTTATAAGCGAACGCTGAATGCTGTGCAGTTTTAACACTTGGATGAATTAAAAAATTACATACTTTTCCTCCACTAAGCATAATATGCCCGGAGGTAATAAGATGCATAATAAGTGCTGTCTTTAGGCCGTTTTCAGGAAACTCATCTTCATCAAGTAAATCTTGTGCTTCTTCATTATCTGTCATAATTACATGTTTAGGTTGTTCATCTGGAAAGAAAAAGTTCCCGCCCATATAACCTTGTCCTGGTTTGAAATAATAAATAAAATATGGTTTCCATCCACTTTTTTGAGTTTGAAGAAGTATTGACTGCGGGGTTCCGGTAACCTCCATATAAATGCTGCTGGAAGTTGTTTTTTTAATTGCTTCCAAATTTCTATTGATTGTGCTTTGCTTGTTTTTATTGACTTGTGTATTTAGGCTTGCTGCATCAGCCTCATCATCAACAATAAACAACGGATTTCCAGCGCAGAAATTTGTAGAAGAAAAATTATTTTTCCACTGTTGTAGAACACGACTATTTTTCTTCAAAACAATCACTGCTGGTTTCTGCAAATTATTTTGAACAAACTTAAGATATTCTGTTTCGTCACAGACACAAAAATCACACAAATCCTTCTGAGCACGTTTTAATGTTTGCTGCTGAAGCAAAATATTATCGGTTGTCAACAAAACAAAATTCATAAAACTTTCATCAGCTGCCGCACACATCAACCCAAACATATGGCTTGTCTTGCCACTCTGAACATCACCAACCAAAAGACTTACAACATGTTCATTAAATGAAAAATTGGAGATGTATTCAGGGACAACATCATCGACAGTTTTCTGAATAGCTGCTGCAAGCGCTGGATTCCCTTTTTTCTTTATTCTCTCAAGATACGCTTCTAAATAACTCATTCTACTTCACCCCGAAATCCAAAAACCAAAGATTTTCTGTTTTTGTCTTTGTCAATGTAAACGTACTACGACCGTATTCTTCTAATGTTTTCATTGTAACAGGATCTCCTGTTTTTAATACACCTGCGTTTTCCAGTCGACCTTTTAACCATTTTCCTAAAATTTTAAGGTCACCCTCAGAGCGAAAGTTCTTGCTGTAATCACCACTAACTTTACATTTGAATTTCCATCCATCATCGGTAACAACATCAAAAACTGCATTATCCGTTTTACTTTGAGGATACCCCGGTTGGCTGGTTACAGTTTTGGGAACAATCAGTTCCACTTCGTACCAATGACGAGGTTTAACTAACCCATTTTTTGACTCTCGTCCTTTGCCGAAAAAAACATTCAAGTTGCTCTGTGGCGAAACCTCATAAGGTTTAATAGGAACATTAAAAGAAATATCCGTGCAAGATGCTATAACATCAGCAATTACCTTAGGCTCAACCTTTTCAACAAATTCATGTCCTTCCAACAGTTGATTTGCATCGTTAAAGGTATCTATTTCTAATTCATCAATAGGCTTAGATGCCTTTATATGTAATTCCGAAATAAAGTCATGCATCTGTATAGCTTGAGCAACTTCATTTATTAAAACTGAACTTTCGTATACACGTGTTCCACCATCGACAATACTACTTAGGTTGTTTGAACCAATAATTCCTGCAAATGGGCCTTCTTGATTGCAATATGAATATAATTTTCCATGATACCTAAATGCAGTAACAAGATGTACACCCCCAAGCGAATTTTCTTTCAGAAAATGATTTAATCTTGTTGCAGCGTTGTATTGCACTTTTGTGAAACGATCAAAATAATGCATCCCAATAATTAAATTTAGAGAACGAATGTTATCATTCAGCTCTACTGTTTTCTGTAATTCCGCAAGCGCATCCGAAGACACATACCCAACTGCA
>CATJXY010000012.1 GCA_949744505.1 uncultured Erysipelotrichaceae bacterium
ATAAGCAAACTCATCTGCTACTCCCTCATACAACCAGCCTCCTTTTGCTCCGATATAATCCGGTAGATCATAATGGACTAATGTTACATTCGGTACAATATTGTATTTCTCACATTCGTCTAGTACCTCATCATAAAACTTTAAACCCGCTTCATTGACTACATGATCTTCCTTCGGTACGATTCTGCTCCAACTGATGGAAAAGCGAAATGTGTTTTGTCCGCATTCTGCCATCATCTTGATATCTTCTTTATAATGATGATAGAAATCACAACTTACATCTCCGGTAATTCCTTTTTCATTCTTTTCTGAATGACAAAATTCATCCCAAATGCTGGCTCCTTTTCCATCTTCGTTCCATGCTCCTTCACATTGATAGGCTGCTGTTGCACTTCCCCATAAAAATTTGTTCTGTTCCATCTATTCACCTTCTGTATGTTCTTTAATATAGTCCTTAAACCAATAATATGAATCCTTTGGTATTCTCTTCAAATCTTCGCTTTCGTAGTCGATGTAAACAAGTCCATATCTCTTTTCATAACCATTGATCCATGAATAGCAATCTGTTGTACTCCATGCATAATATCCTTTTACATTACATCCTTCATTTTCTGCTTTCACAAGCCAATCAAGATATCCTTTCATGAAATCAATTCTTCTTTGGTCATGAATTTTACCATCTTCTTCAACTTTTTCATACATTGCACAGCCATTTTCAGTAATATAAACCGGAATATCTCCATAATCTTTTTTGATTCCCATAAGCATATCATACACGGTCTTTGGATATTCTTCTCTTCCCCATGCATTCATCGGATTATTCAAATCATGATCAGAAGTAAACCAGTTTTTAACAACATATCCCTCAAGACGTTTTTGACCGGCTCCTACATTATTTGGATAATAATTTGTTTCTCCATCTTCTTCACGATAAGGTCTTGCTAAAGTTCTTGTATAACAGTTTTGACCTAAGAAATCGATATGTGTTGTAGCCAACAAATCCAAATCTTCCTGCTTAACAAAAGAAGTATCGATTCCACTTTCTTTTAACAATGGCAATAAATCATCCGGGAATTTTCCAAGAATAACCGGATCGGTAATCCACTTATTTTTAAATAAATCACATCTTCTTTGTGCAATTCGATACTCAGGAGTATCTTTTAAAATTTGAACAGTATTTGTTGTATGAACAATTCCAACTTGTGAGTTTTTAAAATTAAATTTTCTGAATTCAACCACTGCTTTAGCATGGGCCATGATCATATTGTAACCAACTTCACATAATGCCTGCGTACTATGGATATTTGGAGGATAGTGCCCCGTAAGATATGAACAAATTGCATTATGAGTAATTTCATTAATTGTAACATATAATGGAATTAACTCTCCAAATTGCTCAAATACAACTTTACAATATTTTGCGAATTCATCCGCAAAAATAGGATTTCGATAACCACCCATGTCTTCCAACCATGCCGGAATATCATAATGCAATAATGTTACATTGGGAGTAATTCCATATTTTTTGCATTCCAACAAAACATCCTTGTAAAAATTAACACCTTCTTCATTAACTTTTCCGCTTTGATCCGGCAAAATTCTTGTCCATGAAATAGAAAAGCGAAGTGTATTCTGGCCACCTTCAGCTGCCATTCTAATATCTTCCTTATAACGATGATAAAAATCAGCCGCTACATCTCCGGTGAATCCCTTTTTATTTTTTTCACTGTGGCAAAATTGATCCCAGTTACTTAAACCTTTGCCACCTTCATTCCATCCACCTTCACATTGATAAGCAGCCGAGGCACTTCCCCACAAAAAATCATGTTTTACTTTATTGTTCATAACTTTCCTCCTCATGTTTAGTTATTTAACTATATTATAAAGCTTTACGTATGAAATAAAGTTTTATTGTATATAAAAAAAGAGCTTCTTTTTAATAAAAAGCTCTAATTTACCATCCGAATTTATTCAATATTTTTTCTTCAATATAATAAGCTAATCCTTCTTCATCTGCACTTAATCGTGTAATATCATCCGCAAAACTTTTAGTATCTTCTGTTCCATTCAACAAACAAACTCCCCAACCAGCTTCTTTCAGCATCTCATTATCATTGCTTGTATCCCCAAATGCAATCATATTTTCCAAAGAAATTCCATACTTCTCTGCAATTTTTTTCAATGGGTATGATTTATTGATTCGAGAATCACCAAATTCTAAGTTAAATTTTCCGGTTCTGAATACATTCCAATAAGGAGAAGGATGTTTTTTCGCAAAAGCTTCACATTCATCCATTTGACTTGGTTCCATTCGAAATATAATTTTAGCTGTCGGTTCACTATACATTTGCGCGATGTTGTCATATGGAATAGCTTTTTTATTTGTTCTCCCAATAGACATCAATACATGTTCGTCAACTCTTTTACATAAAATATTCCCATGATAATAAATACAAGGATTAATATCAAATGGTTCCATCAATTCCAATATTTCTTTTAGATGAATCGGATCTATTTTAAAGAATTCATCTATCTGTCCATCATGAAAATCTTTCAATTGACCCCCATTCATTCCAATTTGAAATGTAAACATATCCTCTTCGCAATTCCAAATATCTATCAAACAGCTCAATTCATCTAAAGGTCTACCACTTGCCAACGCAAACTCAACACCATTTTTTTTCAGTCTTTCAATTACTTCTTTTGTCTTTGGTTTCAATATTCTTCCTTTATTTACCAAAGTTCCATCAATATCGGCAATGACCAATTTCAAGTCTTCTTTTTTCAAATTGTTTATATCCATCATATTTCCCTCTTATTTTAACAGATACTTTTTAATATAGTGTGCAACTCCGTCTTCTTCTACTGTATATTCAGTTATATCATCACTAATCGATTTCGTATCTTCTGATCCGTTTAAAAGACATACTCCCCACCCCGCATTTTTTATCATCAAGTTATCATTTGTTGTATCACCAAATGCCATTACTGATTCAATAGGAAGTCCACTCATTTCACAATATTTTATTAGAGCATCTCCCTTAGAAACACGCCGATCTGTGAATTCCATCAAAGTTGCCTGTGTTTTAAACTCTTGATAATATGGAGACGGATGCTTCTTAATATATTTTTCATATTCTTCCATCTGCTCTTCTTTAATGCGAATCATAATTTTTCCGTTATCTTCACTTGCGAAATCTTCGATATCGTTCGCAACGATCAAACTTTTCTTATTGCGGATAGCTGATTGTCGAATTTGCTCATCATCTTTCATTGATTTGATTGCTCCATGATAATACATATATGGATTTACATTTAATGGCTCCGTCATTTCGACAATTTCCCGTATCCACTCTTTTTTCAGTTTATAAAATTCATTAAACTCTTTTTTATGATCATCCCAAATTTGTCCTCCATTCATGCAGATAATTACATCACAAGGAAAACTCAATCCCCAGCTTTCATATACCGGAATCACTTCATCAATAGGTCTTCCCGATGCCAGCCCAAAATAAATCCCTTGTTTATGGCATTGTTCAAGTACCTCAATCGTAAATGGGGACAACACTCGATTTTTTCTAGAAAGTAAAGTCCAATCTATATCACACAATATACATTTAATATCCTTATTCATATTTCATTTTCTCCCGCGTAATTATACCACTTATTATTTACAGAATAATTTTTTAAACTCAGTTTGAAACTTAGTTACAAAAAAAAGAAGTATTTCTACTCCTTTACTTTCATTATTGCAACTAAAACAAATTCCCCGATCCACGGGATTTTCCATCCTTTATACTGTAAAGCTCGAAACAGAGAATAAAAATATACAAATACAATAATAGCAGCTACGATCAAACTAACCATTGCTCCGATTATTTGAACAACAGGAACAAATGTAGCAATAACAGATAAAATAGATAAAAGTAAATTACAAAACATGGCAATAAAGCAAAACTGCAAACAATAGAATTTCACCATATTACTTCGTACTTCAAATACCGCAACTGCAACCAACGCCAATGTTGCAAAAGCAGCTAATGTCGGATTAATCAATCCCAAAAAACCCGGAAGCAAATAAGCAATCACTACAACGATACTTGCCGGAAGATTAAAATAAGATGATTTATGTTTTCCGTATTCAATAAACTCTTTTAAATAAAATTTTTTAACATCCATATGCATATCTCCTAATCCATATACATTTAATTATACACTATTTATTATAATTTAGCTAATTCACGATATATTGCCTCTTCCACTAAATCCACAACATGACCTGCTTTTTCCCTAATCCAATCATCACTATGAGACATACAATAACTATTTTTAGTGAGTTCAAACATACATACATCATTTGCAGCATCTCCAATGACGATAACATCTTTCATATCGACACCGTAATGCTCTGCCAATAAACGTATCGCTTCACCTTTTCCACTCCCCAGAGGAACGAAATCAATATTGTCAGTATCTGTAGCGATTACATTACATCTTCCTTTAAATTGATCTTGTAATTCCTTTTCTATCCATTTTGTCAACGATGGATGGCACAACAAACTCATGTTTACTCCCTCACATTTTTCAGTAATAGAATATTCATCGTAAATAATAGAATTATAAAGATTTTTACGCATTCTTTCAGGAGTAGTAAAAGGATATAAATCCTGCCTATATGCAACAAATTGTTTATTAACGCATATCTTCACTGATGCATCCAATTGCTTCTCATCTATCCATTTACCAACTTCCAAAAAATAAGAGAAAGGTAATGTTTTTAATTCAACTTCATTATTACTATACACAATTTCGGAACCATTTCCCCCTAAATAATCTACACTTGAACCAATATCTTCAAGGGTATAATCTCTCATGGTATAAACACGCGCTGTTGCAATCGCAAAAATATTCCCCGCCTCTAACCATTTCTTTATTGCACATTTACATTCTTCAGAACATCCGGAATTATTTTTATTGTTATACCAATATAAAGTTCCATCAATATCAGATACAAATAATTTCATAGTTAAATATCCTTGTGTTTTTCAATGAAGTCTTTATACCAATAATAGCTTTTCTTAGGTATTCTTTTTAAATTTTCATCTTCATAATCTACTCGAACGAGTCCATATCTTTTTTCATATCCATTAATCCAAGAATAAAGATCCATAGTACTCCACACATAATATCCTTTTACATTACATCCTTCTTCTTTAGCTTTTAAAATCCAATAAATGAAATCTTCCAAAAATTGAATTCTTTCATCATCTTCCACATAGCCTCTTTCATCAGCTATGTCATATGCCCCATGTCCATTCTCAGTAATATATACAGGAATATCTCCATACTTTTCTTTACGACGAATCAAACAATCATAAATACACTTTGGATAAATTTCTCTTCCCCACTTATTCAGCTTCATAGATTCATCATAATCACTTTCAAACCATCCTTTGATGATTTTCCCTTCTCTTGCCGGACCTTTTCCGCTATTGTTAACAGTAACAATTGTTTCTCCGCTTGTATAGGGCTTTACAACATTTCGACAATATGCATTTTGACCTAAAAAATCAATTGTATTATTTCGAATGATTTCAAGTTCCTCTTCTTTTACAAAACTCAAATCAATTTCACTCTTTTTAAGCATCTCAATAAATTCCGGGTCGAATTCTCCTTTAATTGCAGGATCTAAAACACAACCATTTATAAACCATTCACAATTTTGTTGTGCTTTACGATATTCCTCGTTATCCACCAATATATCAGTAGAACATGATGCATGAACTAACCCGATTTTTGCATTTTTGAAATTAAATTTTCTGAACTCACGAATTGCTTTGGCGTTACATACATTCATTCGATAAATACATTCAGCATAATGTTGTGGGTTCTTTTCATTTGGCGGATAATTGCCCGTTAAATAATTACAAGAAGCATTATGTGTTGGCTCATTGATAGTAACATAGAAAGGTATTCTTTCTTTGAAGTGTTCGAAGACGACCTTTGCATAATAAGCAAACTCATCTGCTACTCCCTCATACAACCAGCCTCCTTTTGCTCCGATATAATCCGGTAGATCATAATGGACTAATGTTACATTCGGTAC
>CATJXY010000013.1 GCA_949744505.1 uncultured Erysipelotrichaceae bacterium
AAATATGAAAATAAAACTTATTTCCTATCTCTTTCTTCTGAATTTAAATTCAAATCTACAGCATGTTTTGGTTTTCTTTTCTCTACTGGTAGTGGATCATACCATTCTTTTCCATTCCATTTTTTAAGACAATTCGGTCCATACCATTCAGATACTACCTTTTTCACATTATGATAAGAATAGAACTGTCTCCCCTCAAACTCATAAAGCGTAAAAGGATATACATCTTCCCTCTTAAACTTTGGCTCCTTTAAAAACTTTTCCCAAGGAATTGCAATTGTCTGTGAAACCATATTGCTATTCTCATTTTTAAAAGCATACTTAGCAGAAATCTTTAACACCAATTTCTTCAAAAAAACTGGATTAATATGTATGTTGTCCAACAACACCATAATAGGCATTAACGCCCTAACCTTAAATCGATTCCATTCGTCAACCCACTTATTTTCAGAAACACCATCATAAATCACAACATCAATAAAAATTCCATCTCCTGATTCACAACGATTTTTAAGTAAACTATTTACTTCTTTAATATAAGTTCCACGCTTTCGAATCTTCATCGATGGAACTAAAACATTATATTTTCGATCTCGTTCAAAACATTGAAAATAAAACTTAGAGTCCAAATCCATTTCTAAAGCTTGAACAAATCGCTCCCAATCTTTTCTTTCAACACACATATCAATATCATCATCCCATGGAATAAACCCCTGATAATTACAAATACCTAGTGCAGAACCAGCAATCAATGCATATGGAATATCATTCTTTACACAAACTCGATGAATTTCATCCATAATCTCTAAAATAGCAAGTTGTAGATCTCGCACTGTAATCTCAGATCCATCTGGATTTTTTTTCAGCACATACTTTTCCATACTACTACCTCTTTCTTCTAAATGTTTTTTCATCAATTTCAAATACAATATTTTCTGTTGTTAATTCATAAGGAAGTTTCAAACGATTTAATAAAGATACCGTTTTTTCATCTTCCTGAGGAGAAGTAATAACCACAAATCTAGGATCCAACCGTTCTAACAATAAATTGATATTTGACACATATCTGCCATGATAAGGAAGCTTTACAATATCAGACTTTAATATGTCATCTTCCAACAACTCCTCAATTCGTTTCTTTTTCATATCAGCCCCAAAAAAGGTTGTTACCTGACCCACTGTAATCCATGTAGCCAAAGAAGAGTTATTCGAACTATCATACTCTACCATTGGTGGTTTTATTAAAACCTCCATTTTCCCAATATGAATCTTCATTTGTTCTTCCAAAGCTTGATAATCATTTTGATTCCTCTCTACATAATTGAATAACTCTGATTCCGCACTTGAATGTTTTCGATAACTACTTGCAACAACCTTTTTCACATTCCATCTTTCCATAATAGAAACAGCATTCCCTATATGATCCTTATCAGGATGTGTTAATATCATGAGATCAATCGATTTGATTTTCTTTTTTTGCAAATAAGTAAGAACCGAATTTCTACAAATAGCTTCTCCAGTATCAACCAAAACAACATGATCACGATCCTTAATCACAGTAATGTCTGCATCTCCACAAGCCAAAAAAGACATTTCTGTATTCATATTCATATTTTTAGAACATCCTCCTAATAATATACAAAAAAAGAAAAGAACAAGAACTTTAACTACAATATATTTTCTCATTCTTTACCTCCTTTCTCATTGTAATATGATTTTTAAATAAAGTCAAATTCTATTCTGCTGTTACACTCAAATTATATTTATCTAAAAGTGTAAGCTGGATATTGGAACCATTCACAATCACTGTTCCTGGTTCTATACTTTGTGTATCAACATACCCATAACCTGTGGAAGTCACATTGAAGCCAACCAATTTCAAATAGTTCATAGCGTCAATTCGACTCCATCCTTTTAAATTTTCCATCGTCCAATTAGAATCATTCGTCATTAAAAATACCTTGTCCCCTTTTAAAATAGTTGCACTAGCATTTGGATAGGACGAGATCACACGTTCGCCATTTCCAATAGTAACTACATGTAATCCCATTCCAGTAAGTTGATTTTTGATGTCCGTTGTTGACTGATTCATCACTAATGGCATTTCATACTTTTCATTAGAATTAGAAGTATTTTGCTCTGAAAACATATTACGATATTTGGCAATACTCTTCATCACCGAAGTGGTAGCTTTGGCAACTGCTGCCCCTTGACCAAAAGAAGGAATTTTAACAGCTGTATAAATCACAATTTCTGGATCATCTTTTGGATACATTCCTGCAAACGAATGAATATAATCATTTTCACCTTTTAAATATCCACCATTTTTCGAATCATAAATTTGAGCTGTTCCTGATTTTCCAATCACCTCAAATCCTGGAATATTAAATTGAATCGCACTTGTAGATCCCACATCTTGACTATGAACTGCATTATACATTAGATTTTTCATTTGAGTTACAGTTTCCTTACTAATCAATTGTTCACTTTCCTCAATATTCCTTTGATAGACTGTTTTTTCAGTATTTGGATCAACAATTTTACTAATAATATGTGGTGTTAGCATTTTTCCATTATTAGAAAGAATGCTCAAAGCTTGTAACTGCTGTACCGCTGTAATTGTGATTCCTTGACCATAAGAAGCAGCAGCCACTTCAATAGGATAAGTAAATTTGATGCTTCCTGCTAGCTCTCTTGGAAGCAAAATCCCTGTTTTTTTCCCAAATCCATATTTTAATAAACATTCTCGTAACTCATTCCTGGTAATAAATTGATTTACAATAGAAGTTGCCCCTACATTACTAGAAAACTCATAACCTTTATCAAACGTAATAGTTCCCCAACCTTTTCCCTCATTCCAATCTTGAATAAACTCTTCTCCAATCTGATAGGTTCCAGATTTATAAGTCGCACTTCCATCATAGGTTCCTTTTTCCATTGCACACATATAAGTATACGTTTTCATAGTAGATCCTGGTTCAAATAAATAAGAGGTCAATGGATTTTCATAATTCTTGATATCACGAACATTGGGATCAAAAGATGGTGTAGAAGAAGTCGCTAAAATATCTCCCGTTTTCGCATCCATTACAGCCATCATCATCCACTCAGGAGTATAGATTTCCGACACTTCTTTCAAAGCACCTTCTACGAACCTTTGAATACCAGAATCAATAGTCAGGTAAATATCATTTCCATCAATCGCTTCCACACGTTCTTCCTTAGTATCTGGAATTTTATATCCATATTTATCCCTTTGATAAACTAGTTTTCCATCAGTTCCTTTTAACTTACTATCAAACTCTAACTCAACTCCTAATTCACCTACTATTTTTTCTGTACTTCGGTATTTATAATCTTTATTTCCTGCTAACTTTTCGTTAATTTCTTCATCTGTAAGTTCCTCTCCACTATCAGGATCCACTTTTACTGGATATGATTTTGCATATCCAATAACATAAGAAGCAAAATCTCCATTTGGATAATATCGTTTAATGTTTTCAATGAAATCAATTCCATCTAGTCCTAAATTTTCAACTTCTTCTTTCTTTAATTCGCTAATCCCTCTTCCCCCTGGACCAAGCTCTACTTGATAAGCTTTGGTATTTAATAGTTTTAAAATAGCCTCTTTATCCATAGAAAGAACAGGTGCTAATGAAGTCGCTGTTTTTTCTTTATCAATAACATGTCTTGGATGCTTTTTATCCGTAGTTCGTTTCTCATCTAAATAAGCAATCACCGTATAAGAAGTGACATTAAGTGCTAAAGTCCCACCTGAACTATCAAAAATAGAACCACGATGTGCAGTTAATACCATTCTAGCGGTATCTCGCTTACGAGCAAAATCCTCCATATTTTCTCCATAAACAATTGGAGAAAGTGATAAGTAAGCATATTGAATATATAATAAAACAATACAAAAAAGAAAGAAATAAAACATTCTCTTTGGATATTTCCAAGTTTGTTTTTTTAGTCCTTTCTTTTCCAAATTGGCTCACCTCTACTCATTAATAATAACGATATTATCATTATTATACGCAAGTCCCATGTCTTTGACAATATCTTTTACTTTATCAAAGGAAGTAAGTTCACTCACTTTCATAGTTAAACTTTCATTTTTCTTTTCTTGTTCATTAATTTGATAACGAATATCCTCAATGTTCATATTTAAATTCCCGATATTGGCACTACAAAAAACTTGAAAAACTAAAGTCATTACTGTCGCAAAAATCGCACTTAAATAAACCAAACGTTCTCCTTTTGTAAAACGAATTTTTCTTACTTTTTTTCTTGCCATAAATATCACCTTTTTATTCTTTCGATTACTCTTAATTTCGCACTTCTAGCACGATTATTTTGTTCTATTTCTTCCTTAGTTGGTTCATACGTTCCAATAATTTTATATTTTGGTTGGAATTCTTCTGGAACCATTGGAAGACTTTTTAACGTAGGATCAATACTACTAACTTCCTTAAATACTTTCTTACAAAGTTTATCTTCTAAAGAATGAAACGTAATAACACAGATTCTTCCCCCAACAGAAATCATTTCCAAAGCTTGATAAAGAGCTTTTTCAAATACATTTAATTCATCATTCACTTCAATCCGAATTGCTTGAAATACTTTTCTTGCTGGATGCTTTTCTCTGCGGTATTTTTCTGGAACACTGTTTTTTATAATCTCAACTAATTCAAGAGTTGTATGAATGGGTCTATTTTGAATAATTGCAGAAGCAATTTTAGATCCATATTTTTCTTCTCCATATGTATAAAAAATGTGTAATAGTTCTTCATAGGAATATGTATTTACAACTGTTTCCGCAGATAATGTAGCATTTTGATTCATACGCATATCTAATTTTGAATCCTTATGAAAACTAAAACCTCTATCTGCTTCATCTAATTGAGGACTAGATACGCCTAAATCAAATAAGATTCCATCCACATGAGAAATCCCTCTGCGTTCCAATTCCTCTTTTAAATGAACAAAATTGCTAGGAATAATTTCGTAATTAGAACCAATTTGATTTAGTTTTTGTTGGCTGAATTGAATCGCTTCACAATCTTGATCAAACGCATATAACATTCCATGCTTAGTTTTTTTTAATATTTCACTGCTATGTCCTGCATATCCAAGTGTACAGTCAACAATCACACTATCTTCTTTTAACAAAAGATTATAAATACATTCTTCTAGTAATACACTGGTATGCATAACATCCCCCTTAGTTTATATTATTTGAAAATAAGTGTTCTGCAAGATCTGAAAATTCATCTTCATTCGTATCCATAAAGTATTCCCAACGATCTTTACTCCAGATTTCCAATCGATCATTGACACCAATAATGACACATTCTTTTTCTAGGCCTGCATACGCAATTAGTGGGTCTGAAACATTAATTCTTCCATGTTTATCAAAACTACATTCAGTCGCTCCAGATAAAAAGAATCTCATAAAATTTCTGGCATCTTTCGTATTTGGTAATTCTTTATACTTTTCAATAATACGTTGCCATTCTTCTTTTGGATAAACAAATAAACAATGATCAAGTCCTCGAGTCAAAATAAATTGATCACCCATTTCGTCTCTCATTTTTGATGGAATAATAATTCTTCCTTTTTCATCGATTGTATGATGATATTCCCCCAGTAGCATCATATTTCACCCACTTTATTCCATTTCTACCCACTTCATACCACCATTTTACCTTAGGAGTATTCTTTTGTAAAGAGTTTTTCCACCTTTTCTACGAAAAAGATTGTCAAAAAAAAACACTTTACAAAAAAGTGTCAACTTATAACCATACCCCAAAAGCGATTGCAGCCATTGCAAGTAGTGCACCTACAATCCAAAAGCCCTTCACAATATCTCGTTCATGAAATCCTAATTTTTCAAAATGATGATGAAGTGGAGCCATTAAAAATATTTTTTTATGAAAATACATAACTGAAATCATTTGAGCAATACAAACAAGTGTTTCAATGATAAAGACACCTGCTACAATAATCATAGTAATTTCATGACTAGTAATAATCGCAACACTTGCTAATGTCGCTCCAAGTGATAACGATCCTGTATCTCCCATAAATACTTTCGCTGGATAAGTATTATAAACTA
>CATJXY010000014.1 GCA_949744505.1 uncultured Erysipelotrichaceae bacterium
ATAATATACTCCTGTGTTTCGACATAATTATCTGAATTCAATCTAAGATAATAATATTTTTTAAAAACAACTAAATCATTGTTTTCGTTTACTGGATGACTTTTCAATAATTCTTTCCAATTATCCACATCACATTCGATAAAACAGTCCATAAGATAAAATACTTTTGGAACATCAACTCCCTCAACATTTTCTAATAACTTTCGAAAATAAATTAATGATTCTTCTAAATTATCATTACTGTAATAATAGAATCCTGCAAAATGATATAAATTAATGATTTTTCTTTTTGCTAATACACCTTTACATTTCAATAGATATTCTTCTGTTTTAGAAAAATCATCCATTGCTGCATCGCTATTTATAAACTGCATAACGCCCATGCGAACATATCTACAAAACCCACTAAAGTAGTCAGAACCTATTTTATCATAGTATTCAATTGCTTTATCTAAATTTTCTTTAGCTAATAATCTATTAGTTCTCAAAAACAGGCTTCCAGATATAAATGCTATCTTCATATATGAATTTGGATTCACCTTAAGTATATTCTCATTCAGTATTTTACCAGTTACTGTATCTAATTCTCTACAATATATTTTCAAAAAGAGCACAATTAATAACATTTCTTGTGTATCTTCATCCAAAATTTGATATTTCTTTAACCATTCAAAACATTCATCTTTTGATGGATGAACATAATCCAAATTATAGTTCAGGATAGCCGTATAAGCATGATAAAATTCTGAATAATAAAAGTAATCTTCAACACCACAGTACGTCTCAATCATCTCATTTTTTAATTTACGAAGTTCATCACAATCATACATTTCTACGGCATGATAAAGTCGTTTTCCGAATGTTTCCTGAAAGTCAAGTAATTCATGCATATAATCAAAATCAAATCCCAGCTTTTCGATGAAATATTCATATAATTCATTATTTTTTATAGGGTCTCCTGCTTCTAATCTCCTAAATGTAGCTATACTGCATACCGGTTCTCCAATCATCACTTCGTCAAATGGATAATCTTCATCTGTTTGAATAAATATCTCTTGTTTATACAGTCCATTTCCACTATTTTTGAATTCTAAATTCCTATAATAACTGATTAATTTTCCCAAACTGCTTTTAATTTCATTACTCAATAACTGCTCCATGCTTCTTATCTCCCTTGTAATAATTATAACAAATTAAATCGTATATATAAATCAGTAATTATAAAACAAAAAGAAGCTGTCGCTTCTTTTACTTTGTTGAAGAATTTTAGTCTATATCCAAACATTCCGGAGAATCACATGGGATATAATAAGGATCAATTTCACATTCTTCTCCGATGCATTCCGGATCTTTTGGTTCTTCATCTTCCGCAAATACTGCAGCAGCACCTGTTGTCACAAGCAACAAAGCAGCCAATAGACTGATAACCGTCTTCTTCATTTCTTTCTCCCCCTTTCTGATTTTTGTCATGTATTATTGTACTACATTTTGGAAAATATTGGATAAACAATATTTAAATTTATTAAAAAATCTCAAATATTTTTTTAAATAAACTAAAATCCTCACCTTAAAAGTGAGGATCAAAATAAATTTAAACTCTAATCATGCAAAACATGATGACATCTTGGACAGCATCCCTCTTCATCAGCATCTTCTGTAACGTTCCAACAACGCGGACAAACCGTTCCTTGTGCTTTAACAACTTTAACTTTACATGTTTCAAATTGTTCAAAGTCACTATTTTGAACATAATTAACTTTACTGACAATGAGCCACTGAGCAACTTTACCATGTAAAGTTTTTTCAAGAAGCTCTTTATCCTCTTCTGTTAAATCGAGTTCAATACATGCTTCTAACGGTTTACCGATTATTTTTTCTGTACGAGCTAACTCAAGTGCTTTAAATACATCTGTACGAATTGCGAATAGCCTTTCAAAAGTTTTCTTAAGTTCAGATGCGTTTTCTAATTCTTTTACTTCAGGGAAATGAGTGTAGTGAACTGAATTAGATTCATCATTATTAAAATATTGCCATACTTCATCCATTGTATATACCAAAATAGGAGCCCACATCTTACATAAAGTATCTACACATTGCCAAATAACTGTCTGAACTTGACGACGGCGAAGAGAATCTTTCTTTTCTATGTATAAAATATCTTTTGTGAAGTCAAGATAGTAGCTACTCAATTCGTTTGTCATCAAATTTGTTAAAGCACCTGCAGCTGCAAGGAAATCATATTTCATATAATCTTCCTTAACAGTAGCCACTGTTTCATTCAAACGAACAAGTATATATTGATCGACTGATTCCAAATTTTCATAAGCAATGCGATCAGCTATCGGATCAAAATCATCTTTATTAATATTTCCCAACATGAAACGGAATGTATTTCTAACTTTGCGATACTGATCAGATACTTGTTTCAAGTTTTCATCACCAATTCTCATATCCTGCTTAAAGTCAACAGTTCCGGACCATAGACGAAGAATATCAGCACCATATTTTTCAATAACATCCATTGGATCGACTGTATTGCCAATTGACTTACTCATTTTTTCTCCTTTAGAATCACAAACATATCCATGAGAAAGAACGCTCTTATAAGGAGAACATCCATGAAGTGCTGTACCTACGATTAAAGAAGAATTAAACCAACCACGATATTGATCAGATCCTTCAAAATATAAATCGGCAGGGTAGTCCATCCCTCTTGCTTCCAGCTCATTGTGAGAACTTCCTGAGTCAAACCAAACATCCATGATATCTGTTTCTTTAGTAAATTGTCCGTTCGGAGATTTTACATTCGTATATCCCTCTGGAAGTAAATCTTTTGCCTCTCTCTCAAACCAAACATTGGATCCATATTGTTCAAATAAATCAGCAATGTGATCAAAAACTTCTTTTTCCATGATTGGAGAATTATCTTCATTATAAATAATTGGAATTGGAACTCCCCATAAGCGCTGTCTAGAGATACACCAATCTCCACGATCTTTGATCATGTTATAAAGACGGATTTCTCCCCATTCATTCTGCCAAGTAACATTCTTTATTTGTTCCAATAGTTTTTCCCTTATCTTTTCAATTGAGCAGAACCATTGAACTGTACAACGGAAAATAACAGGTTTTTTCAAACGTTCATCATGTGGGTAACTGTGGGTAATCCACTCCATTTTCAATAAATGTCCGATTTCATCCAATTTAACAACAACTGTTTTATTTGCATCAAAAACAAACTGTCCTTCTAAGAATTCCCCGGCATCCTTTGTCATACAACCTTTTTCATCAACCGGACAAAATGGTGGAATACCATATTTACTTGAAACATAAAAGTCATCCAAACCATGCCCACCCGCAGTATGTACACATCCTGTACCATCTTCATCGGTTACGTGATTTCCTAAAATAATCAAACTTTCACGGTCTTCATAAAGCGGATGAGAAACAGTAATATATTCAAGCTGTTTACCTTTGTATGTTGCTTCGATTCCCTGATTGGATAAACCGAATTTTTCAAGTAGTTTATCAACCAAAGATTCAAGCATAATCAATTTACCCTTTTCAGTTTTAACAACCGCATAAGTAAAGGCTTCATTCAAACAAATAGCCATATTAGCCGGAATTGTCCATGGTGTCGTTGTCCAAATGACAAACTTTTCATCCCCGTTTAATACCCCTTTTCCATCTTTGACATCAAATGTAACAAAAATAGTAGGATCCTTACGATCAAAGTAGACAATTTCAGAATCTGCAACTGCCGTTTCATTGTAAGGGGACCAGTAAATTGGTTTTGCACCTTGGAAAATCAACCCATCTAAAGCCATTTTAGCAAAAGTTCTTATTTGTCTTGCCTCGAATTCCTTTTTCAATGTGATATATGGATGTTCAAAATCCGCAATTGTCCCCAGTCTTTTCATCGTTGCCATTTGTGTAGCAATCTGTTGATAAGCATATTCTTCACATTTCTTTCTGAAATCTGCTGCAGACATTTCTTTTCTATTGACACCCAACTTTTGAATTGCATTCTCAATCGGAAGTCCATGTGTATCCCATCCCGGGAAGAACGGTGTTTGATAACCATTCATAGCATGAGATCGATTAATAATATCCTTGATTATACGATTCATGGCCGTTCCGGCATGTAAATTTCCATTTGCATACGGTGGACCATCATGCAATACAAATTTAGGTTCGCCATCATGAGCTGCCAAAAGCTTCTCATAGTAGTGGTCTTCTTGCCAACGCTTCAAAATATCAGGCTCTTTGATTGGAAGATTTCCTCTCATTTCAAAATCTGTTTTCGGCATGAGCAAAGTTTCTTTAAAATCCATTTTCTTTACCTCCTATAAAATAAAAAGCACCCCATTCTAAGGGCGCTTTAATTAACGTGTTACCACCTTAGTTCAGTCTAACGACTGCACTCAATTCCTTAACGCGGATAAACGTTGTTTCCTACTTGAATTCAAAAACACTCTCTTAGGTGATACCATACGAGTCTTAATACAGCTTTTTTTCACCCTATAAAAGCCTCTCTTGTGCATCAGTTATCTCAATGGCTTGTCCTAATCTTCGATTTTTTCTTTATACCAATCAACTTTGGGAACCTCATTCGGTTCAAATTCATCCAATTTATCTCCCATCTCTTCGAGCTGACGCTTCATATCACTTTTCATCGTCTGAGCTCCATCAGATATCTTGTATAAATCGGTCAAAATAATCCTTGCTTGTAACAATGCTTCCTCAACAATAGAATCAGCATTTTTTTGAGCAGACCCGATAACATCGTTTGCCTCTTGTAATGCCAACCTTGTCATTTCATCCGCAGCTTTTTCTTTAATTTCGATTGCATTTAATAACGTCTTATATCGTCTTGTTACGACATCTAATTCTTCATTTAATTGCTGTATCTTATTTTCATACTCTTCTAACTGTTTTTTATACTGTTCTATTTGAGATTCAACATTTTTTAAAGTAGCATCAACTTCAAAACGGCTGTATCCTTTTTTTATAATACGAAACCTCGTCTCTTCTTTTTTTGCCACGTTCTCACCCCTTAACAGTATTTTTTAAATTCAGCAACTAATTTATCTTTCTTAGTTGTATTCAATTTTTGCACAAAAATAAAACGACCAACTCTACGAATAGAAATCGTATCCCCATTATTACATAAATGACTCGAATCTTCAAGTATTTCATCATTAACTGTAACGAATTGTTGCTTTATTTTTTCCTGTGCTTTATTTCTAGAGCAACATGACAAAGCAGCCACAAGGCAATCTAAGCGAAAACTACTGACTATTTTTGTAAAACTTTCAAATTTCTGCTCTTTGATCGGATGTATATCACTTTCCTCAAAATGAACAGTCAAATGATGAATTTGATTAAGATTTATCAAAATAAAGTCTTTAATTTCCGGTACACAATAAATAATAATACGATCTTCTTCTACCCATAAATCTCCAAATTGATTTCTTTCAATTTGAAGATTCATTAATGCCCCTAATACATCACGATGAGAAATTTTTACAAATTTTCCATTGTATCGAGCTATTAAACATGTGCACACTTTTCGTCCTTCTCTATAATTAGAATTCAAAATAATTCTGACTTTCTCTGCATTTGAATAGCCCCCATCGATTTCATACTCAATCGCATCGCCCAAAAAACGTTGTGCTACTGATAATTCAGAAGAAGACAAAAATGGAGTCATGATGCATCGCATTGTGCGAAGACTGTTCTCAACTTGATCATTCAGTCTTCTTATAAAGTCTTCATATCCTTTATAATGATTTAAAACTTCTTTTTTCACGCTTAATCTTCATCGCTATCCAAATTGATCTCACCATGCACACCAATGCTATTAGGTGTACACAAAATAACATTATGACCAATTTTCTGAATCGTTCCATCCAATGCAAAAACAACACCTGTTAAAAAATCAATTGTTCTTTGAGCATAATCTCTTGGAAGACGATGAAGATTAATGACTGCTGCTCTTCTTTCTTTCAAATGACGAGCAACTTCTTCTGCTTCATCAAATGAACGCGGCTCAAATAAAACCATTTTTGTATTGTTAGACATGCGAGTTACCCCTTGAGTCTGTGGTTGTTCGTATTCACTAAGAGCTTGCGCTTCTTCTTCTGTCATTTCTACTTCTTCTACTTCATCATATGGATTCATGAATTCTTTGAATTTATCTGTAATTCCCATAAAAACCTCCCGATTTACTGTGTACATTATATCATAGAACCAAAACTTTTAAAGTAGAATCTTGCTTTCATCAAGAGTTTTTTTAATTTAAAAATCAGAAGTTTTCTTTGGCATTCAAGGAACAGAAATCCTCTACAAATGAAAAAGAGGTTATCTTCCCTCTTTTCATACAAAAGAATTAAAACGATTCTTTCTTAATAAAATTCAAAAATTATATTTTATTGGATCGTCACTTCTTATCTCACATTCACCAAAATCACATCTTCACCAATATTCGTGATTTGTTGCACAGGAATACATGTAAGTGGTTGATTAAACAGAATAGAAAAAATTCCACATTGTTTTTTTCCAACAAGAATCGACTCTATGCAAAGAGATGAATGCTGAATATCTAAATCTTGTACATGCCCTAAAATTGCACCGCTTTTCATGTCAACTACCTTTTTTTTCTGTAAATGACTATATTTCAATTTTATCACCTGCTGTATACTATGCGAATAATGGATATTTGACACTATATTTAGAAGTTTTTCTTCAAATTTTGCAAAGCACTTTTTTCAATTCTGGATACTTGAGCTTGTGATATCGCCAGTTCAGAAGCAATTTCTGTTTGTGTTTGGCCTTTAAAATATCGTTTCTCAATAATTTCATATTCTTTCGGTGTAAGCATACTCAATCCCTGACGAAGGGCAAGCATATCTGGGATATGTTCTACATCATTCTTTTCATCTTTGATTTGATCCATAATATACAATGTATCGCCATCTTCACTGTAAAGTGGCTCAAATATGGACGCAACACTCTGTAAAGATTCCAGGGCATCTTGAATATCACATTCTTTTTCATTTACCAATTTTGCCAATTCTTCCAAAGACGGTTCCTTTTGAAATTCATGTATATACTCCTCTTTAACACGCAATGTTCGATAGGCAAGATCTTTTAAATGTCGTGATACTCGAATCATTTGGTTATCTCTGAGATAGCGTTTTATTTCCCCAACAATCATGGGTACAGCATAAGTAGAAAATCGTACTTCATGTTTTAAATCAAAATTGTCAATTGCTTTAATCAAGCCAATGCATCCTATTTGAAATAAATCATCCATATTTTCTGTTCGATGAGAAAATCGTTGAACAAGAGATAAAACTAATTTAAGATTTCCCATAATCAGTTTTTCCTTTGCATTGTCATCTCCATTTTTTAACTGATTAAATAAATTTATCATTTCATCATTTTTCAATACCTGAAGTTCTGATGTATTTACACCACATATATCAACTTTATAGCGTGCCATAAGACCTCCTTGAAGCTATCAAAAGTCTTCCCATAGCATGCCAAAATATAATTGGTAAAATGTGGTACAAGAAAAAATATATTGTCTTAGAAAAAAGATAGATCAAAATTAATTTGACCTATCTGACTTTGTTAGTTATCTGTTTTTTTATAATCAGCACGAATGAATGGCTCTTCAATTTTTTCTGATATCAAAAGGTGATACTTTCTTGGACGACGATATGCATTTCCATGAACTTCCTTTGACCGGTATTCTCGTAATTCATCTAAAGGAAAATCGACTGTATAAATTCCTTCATTTTCTCCGGCATTCAAAATCATTGTATCTCGGGATGTAGATTCATTCTCACGATAAGCAATACCATCAAATACTGTTGAATTACCATTACAATCTGGTTTTCCTATCGGATAATTACATGTCACAATTCCTATCATATTTTCATATGCCCTGCCCCTTAATTGAGAAATTCGATTAATTTCCATTGGGCATGCATTCGGAACCAGTAAAATCTCAGCACCCATCAACATTAAAATTCTGGCACTTTCGGGAAATTCACGATCATAACAAATCATTCCTCCAATTTTTACAATCCCCTTTTCTGTGTTTAATTCTGCAACACAAAATTTATCACCGGGTGTCAATTTACACTCATCTCCGAAATCACAGGTATGAACTTTTGCATAGGATAAAATCTTTTTTCCAAAGCGATCAAACACACATAATTTGTTAAATAACTTATCTTGTGATTTTTCTAAGAAAGTGACTCCAATTGCCATCTTTAATTCTTGAGCCAACTTAGAAAAAGAGCCTACAAATTCACTTTCTTCTTCAACCGCTTCTAGCAATAATAAATCAAACTCTTTATCCATTCCATATCCATTACTCCACATTTCAGGAAATAATGCAATATCGGCTCCCATTTCATGAGCCTTTCGACATGCTTCATGACCTTTTATAAGATTTTCATCTAAATTCTTACCGGGATTCAATTGTAATAATGCAATTTTTAATTTGTTCATATGCAACCCTCTTCGTTTCAAATTATATCATATTCATCTTCTCTACGAAAGCTGAGTAGTGACATAATTGGGCATGATTCCCTGAATTAGTTCTAAAATAATCGGAACAGTTACACTTACTTCTGTTGGTCTTGAATAAAAAGGTGCAATTACCGCCATCGAAATATGCAATTCAACATCTATCTCTACCAAAGTACTATTCAATCCGTATTCTTTGGTAACAATATTCAAATTTCCTTTAACCGAATTTAAAGTTTTCATCTGAATATTAATTTTAGGTCCTTTATCTTGAAGAAATACATTATTACTAAGTATTCCTAAAGGTATTTGTGCAATTATTTTTGTACTGTAATAGGTTTGATAAGTGATTGGATCTCTTTGCCCTTCACATGCCGCCAACAATGAGCTTTCGGCCGTTTCAATGCATTGTGATAACACCTCATTTAATTTTTGTGTATTATATTCAATATGGGTTACCTGTCCTTGACTATCTCTACTAATTTCAACAAAATCAGAAGGATCTATCTCTATAGTGTTGATTGAATTTTTAATGATTCGAGCCGCTGCATTTTGAACTTCTTGTGCCCCTACCGTTTCTAAATAAGGTGCAATTGCCTTGGAAATCGACAAAAAAATCATGAAGGAAATTACGACTAGAAGAATTATAATGAAAAAAAGCCCTCGTTTTTTAATTTTCATCTTCAACAAGTTTCAGCAATGCTTCTTCTCCTTTCATCCCTATATATATTCCTTTTTCCTTCGCATTTTTCGTACAATCTAGTATTTCTTTTTCTAACATACTTTTTAAATCAAATCCTTCACTGATCAAAATCACAGCATCTGTCTTTTCTTGAAATACTTTTGCATTATAATAAGATGTTGCCAAAATTCCTTTCGTACAAAAGATTGTGTTGATACTTACCTTTGGAAGATGCATAGAAATATAAACAAAACGATGATTTTTAATATCTACAGTTTGAATTTCGACCATAAAAACTCCCTTCTGCCTTATACTATTCAGAAGGGAATTTTTTGACATTAATAATTTTCCGGTTTTTCTTCAAAATAAGCTTGTTCTTTTTTACATACAGGACACGCTTTTGGTGCCGATTTTCCTTTCATGACAAATCCGCAATTCATACATATCCAAATTGTTTCTTCTTCCTTCGTGAAGACTTTATCCTCTTCAACATTTTTAAGAAGTTTTAAATATCGTTCCTCATGTTCTTTTTCTATACCTGCAATTTTTTCCATCAATGCAGCGATTTCATGAAATCCTTCTTCCTTTGCGGTCTTCGCAAATTCTTTATACATTTCAGTCCATTCATAGTTCTCACCATTCGCTGCATCTTTTAAGTTATCAATAGTTGATGGAATCACACTTCCTTTTAAATACTTATACCAAATTTCAGCGTGTTCTTTTTCGTTATGAGAAGTTTCATCAAACAGAAGTCCAATTTGCTGATAACCCTCTTTTTTTGCCTTAGATGCGTACAATTCATACTTTACTCTTGCTTGCGATTCTCCGGCAAATGCAAACATCAAATTTTGTTCAGTTTTAGTTCCTTTTAAATTCATTAATGTTCTCCTTTTCAGCTTATGCTTTATTTATCATTTTTTCCATTTTTTATTTTTTTAACCATTTTTATATTTTGAAACGTATTTTATGAAATTTAAAATTGATTTTTTTGTATTTTTTTAAAAATAATTTGATTTTTTTGTATTTTTTTGTCATTTTATGTTGATTTTATATTTTTTTAGTATAAACTTTTAAATGAACATTTGGAGGACATATTATGATTCAAAAAAATTTTGAAGAATTCGGTTCATGCTTATTCAATGAAGAAGTAATGAAAACATATTTACCTAAACCGGTTTATACAAAATGGAAATCTTGTATAAACAAACAAGAGTCATTAGATCAAAATACAGCTGATGCAATCGCGCATGCCATGAAAGAATGGGCACTCAGTAAAGGTGCAACACATTTCACCCATTGGTTTCAACCAATGACCGGAACTACTGCAGAAAAACATGAGGCTTTCATCGATCGTGGCGCTGATGGTACTCCGCTCACTCGTTTTTCAGGAAAACTTCTTATCAAGGGTGAACCTGATGCATCAAGTTTTCCGAGTGGTGGTTTACGTGCAACATTCGAGGCTAGAGGATATACCTATTGGGATTTGAGTTCCCCAGCATTTATTCGTGATAATGTTTTATGCATTCCAACAATATTCGTTTCTTATAATGGAGAATCTTTAGACAAAAAGGCTCCTCTGCTCAAATCCATTGAATCATTAAATAAACAAGTTCTTCGGATCTTAGGATGCTTTAAAGATAAAGATATTAAATCCGTTACACCAATGGTGGGTCTTGAACAAGAATATTTTCTCATTGATAAAAAACATTACGATACACGATTAGACCTACGCTTATGCCAAAGAACTTTATTTGGTGCCAAACCTCCGAAAAGTCAGGCTTCTCACGATCATTATTTCGGTTCCATATCCGATCGTGTCAGTGAGTTTATGAAAGATGTAAATGAAGAGTGTTGGAAGCTCGGAATTTATTCCAGTACAGAACACAATGAAGTTGCTCCAGGGCAATATGAAACAGTCCCTTTATTTAGCGATGCAAATGTTGCTGTCGATCAAAATCAGCTCATGATGGATATTCTAAAAAAGACAGCAGTTAAACATGATCTCGCATGTTTGCTTCATGAAAAACCTTTCGCTAATGTCAACGGTTCAGGAAAACATAATAACTGGAGTTTGGTATGCGATGATGGAACAAATTTATTTGATCCAATGGGAAAACCTAATGAGAATTACCGTTTCTTATTGTTTGTATGTGCTGTTATTAAAGCAGTAGATACATATCCTGAATTACTTAGAATGTCTTCTAGTTCAGCAGGAAACGATCATCGATTAGGAGCACACGAAGCCCCTCCCGCTATTGTTTCCATCTATTTGGGTCAAGAATTGGAATTACTACTTAAAAATATTGAAGAAGAATCTGACGAACAGATTGATTTAGAAAAAACGATCAAACCAATGCCTACCCTTTCCATCTTACCAAAAGATTCCAGTGATCGTAACAGAACAAGTCCATTCGCGTTTACCGGAAATAAATTCGAATTCAGAATGCTTGGTTCTTCACGTAGTGCTGCTACAACCAATACGGTATTATGTACAATCATGGCTGAAACATTATCAGAAATTGCAGATGAATTAGAACAATACAAATATGTTCAAGATACACGAGAAGCCGCACTAAACATATGTCGAAAAATACTTAAAAAACATAAAAGAATTTTATTCTGCGGAGATGGATATTCTCAAGAATGGGTCGAAGAAGCAAAAAAGCGTGGTCTTCCTAATCTAACTTCCTATATTGAATCAATTGATAGTTTGATTAGTGACAAAGCAATTCATGCATTTGAAAATCAAAATGTATTCACAAAAGATGAATTGATAGCTCGTGTTGAAATTTTATATGACCAATATATCAAAACAATCAATGTAGAGCACAATACTCTTATGCACATGTGTGATAAAGAAATCATCCCTGCTTTAATCAAAGAAATCAAATTTTATAGTGATGCTGATGTAAGCTTAAACCACACCATCCCTTATTATAAAGAACATATTGATGAACTCACAGAATATCTCATGTCTTTAAATCATGAATTAAAAAAATTTAACGATCTTCATGCTCAATCAGAGAGTATCCAAAATCCTCGTGAAAAAAGCATATTCATTCATGACCATGTTTGTTTACAACTTGAAGAAGTTCGTAAAATCATTGATAAAATCGAAAATACAATTTCTCAAGAAAATTGGCCTTACCCAACTTATACCGATATGTTATATGAATTAGATTAAAAAAGAATTCTCAGCTTTGAGAATTCTTTTTTAATCATTACATTGCATTACCATCAAACGACCATATTTTATTGTTAAAACAGCTTTATCTTCGGATATTTCATTGGAAACTGTATAGATATCCGAATCATTTAAACACCGATCAAAAAGTGGATAAGCAACATTTCGAATTGTAATGCAACTATCTTCTTGTGCAAATAATGAAAGATATTTGTATTCCTCTTTACTAATTTCATATCGTCCCGGTCCTAGACAAAAGATCTTATTTTTTTGATCCTTAAAAACAATTGTAGCTTTTGTATTTTTTAAGAGTCTAAGGTTTGCATAATTGTGATCTTGCCTTCCACCAAGCCCCCCTAAAACAAGTATTTCATCGTAACTGTTTGATAGCGCCCAATTGATTGCAGCTACACAATCCGTGTCGTCTTTAATTGGATTATAGACAATCATTTCCTGTGTATATTGTTTCACAATCTCTTTTTGTTGCAAACTTATTGAATCAAAATCTCCCAATGCCGATTTCATTCTTATTTGTGCTTTTGCACATCGATATGCTCCTTTATCAACACCAATAATATCTCCTTCACACATTGAAAGATCACAATCCAAACCTAATACAACTGTACATTTCATTTTAATGTCTTTACAGCCTCCACAATATTCTGCTTAAATACATAGCTTCCTGCCACCAACACATCTGCACCGGCATTCTTACATAATAATCCGGTTGCTTGATTAATTCCTCCATCGACTTCAATCAATGTATGACAATTTCTTTTTTCAATTTCTTCTTTTAATTTTCTTATTTTATCTAAAGCAGTATCATCAAATTTTTGTCCCCCAAAGCCAGGTTCTACTGACATCACTAAAACTAAATCAAATTCATTCAGTACATCATAAAGACACTCACATGAAGTTTTTGGTTTAATTGAAATCCCGGCAAGAACTCCTTTTTTTCTAATTTCTCTAGCTAATTCAACACATTTCTCAATTGATTCCAATGCTTCTAAATGAAATGTTATACAATCTGCACCATTTTCGATAAAGACATTAGAAAAAAAGACAGGATCACTAACCATGATATGAACATCCATAAACAAATCACTGCTTTTCTTAAAAGCTTTTAATATATCAGGACCAAATGTCAAATTAGGTACAAAATGTCCGTCCATAACATCAAAATGAATCCATTCCGCTTCCGAAGAATTTAATTTTTCTACTTGATTTTTAAAATCGGAAAAATCTAAAGATAAGACTGATGGAGCAACAATAGCCATTAATATTTCACCTCTTTAATCGTTTTTAACACATCAATATAATTTTTATAACGAATTTTTGATACTTCACCCTGTTCAACCGCTTCTTTTACAGCACAATTGGGTTCATTCACATGCATGCAATCGCGAAAGCGACATTTACCGATATAGGGTTTAAAATCTAATATTGTATTCGCCAATTCTTTTTTGTCAACTTTACTGAAATCTAATGATGAAAATCCCGGTGTATCAGCGATCCAACCACCTAATACAAAATGAAGTTGTGTATGACGGGTTGTATGTTTTCCCCTTCCGAGTGCTTTGGATATTTTTTGAGTATGTAATTGAAAAGAAGGATCCAGGGAATTGATCAAACTTGTTTTACCGACTCCGCTTTGACCCGTTAATACACTAATTTTTCCTTTTAATAACTCGCCAATTAATTCCGGCTTTGAATCTTTTGATTTTAAAACTACTTTAATTCCCGATTTTCTATAATCTTCAATAATATCGTAAAGTGAATCTTCTTCACCAACCAGATCCATTTTCGTAATCAATAAAACAGGTGTAATTCCAGCCAACTCAATTAAGAAACAAATTCGATCAACAAGTACAGCTGAAAAATCAGGATCCTTTGCCGACATCACGACAAGAGCTTGATCCACATTAGCCACAGCAGGACGGATCAATTCATTTTTTCTTTCCAAAATTTTCTCTATTCCATATACATCATCGTATTTTTCAAATTCAACATAATCTCCAACAATAGGAGTTTTTTGCATCCGTACTTTTCCCATTGCTAAGCAATCAATTAATACTCCGTCTTCATTTAACACTGTATACTGATTTGATATGATTTTTACTATTTTTCCCTTCATTTTTCTACTCCGCCGGATAATAACTGATTGTAATATAATTTCCTGATGACTGCGTATAACTTGTTCCGGCCATTGGCATTATATCAATAACAACATTTCTTTCCAATGTTGCAAGTTGTTCTTCACTCATTCCCTCCGTTGATAAAGGATTTTGAACAACTTCTACACCGTTGGACTCCAACCAAGAAATCGCACTTGCTACATCCATCCCTACAATATTGAGTGGAATCACAATCGTATTATATTGCGCTGTTGTCAAAACAATTTCATACCTTTTTGTCGGGTCAAGTTTATCACCCGGCATAACACCACTTTGACGTAATATCGTTCCCGGTTCAACACTTGGATCAGATTCTTCAATCTGAACAATTTTAATTTTACTATACTGGCTTAATTTTTGCTTAACAGATTCAAAGCTTTCTCCAACATAATCTTCTGCTACAATGTAAATACCATTTGATACAACCAAATTTACTTTAGTTCCTTTTTCAATTTCCGAACCGATTTCCGGAGTACACGAAATTATTTTTCCGGCTTCAACATTATCTGTCAACACATATTGAATCGTGGAAGTATTAACATCCAAACCATATTCCATTAAGAGATCTTTCGCATCTTGCACAGAATAATTTAAAACATCAGGAACTACAACATAACGATCTTGTTGCTGTTTACTCAAAGCTCTCAAAAACAAAGTTCCGGCTAATGCAACAATTGCAATAATTACAATGGATATAGTTAAAATCACCTTTGTCTTAGACTTTTTCTTTTCTTCATTTTCCATCCGAGCAACCTGATCGATCACAATGGTTTTTCCATCATCTGCTTCAACTTTAAACTCAATTGGTTTTTCTTTTGCTCGACTCGGATCCAAACAAGTTGTTAGATCTTCCAGCATTTCTTCCGCTGTTTTATAACGAAAATTCTTATTTTTTGCTGTCGCTTTTAAAATTACATTCTCGAGTGATTGTGGAATAGAAGAATTATATTGCCGGATATGTGGCATTTCATCCCTCATATGTTTCAAAGCAATCTGAACAGGCGCATCCCCCATAAATGGAGGTTCCCCTCTTAACAATTCATACAAAACAATTCCAAGAGCATAGATATCGCTTTGCTGTGTAGCTACTTCACCTCTTGCTAATTCAGGTGCAAGATAATGAACTGATCCCATCACAGAATCCGTTTGTGTAAGTTGAACTGCATCTTGAGCCATAGCTATACCAAAATCTGCCATTTTTAATGTTCCATCCGCTTTCATCAATACATTTTGAGGTTTGATGTCGCGATGGATAATTCCCTCTTTATGAGCACATGCGGTTGCCGAAACAAGCTGTTTCATGATATCAACCGCTTCTTCTTTGCTCAACGCCCCCCTTTTTGTAATCAATTGCTTTAAATTATCACCCTTTATATATTCCATAACAATATAATGTTTTCCATTTTCTTCCCCAACATCATATACTTCAACAATATTTGGATGAGTAAGACTTGCCGAAGCATTCGCCTCTCTTTGAAATCGTAGAAGCGCAACAGGATTGGTTGCCATATCACCTCTTAGAATTTTTATTGCCACTTCACGATCTAAAATTCCATCTTTTGCCAAATAAACATCTGCCATTCCACCTTGTCCCAGTGAAGAGATAATTTTATATCTTTTTGCAATCAAATCACTCATTGCTCAACCCTCCTTCCGTTTCAATTAATAATATTGTAATATTGTCCGGTCCTCCCGCAAAAAGTGCTGCATTCATAAGTCGCTTGCTCTTTTTTTGAAGAGAGGCATTTTCATCTCTCAATATTTCTGCAATTTTATTCTCATCTACATAGCTGTGTAACCCATCGGAACAAACAAGAAATATTTTCACTTCATCATGTATCTGCTGAATATCTGCACGAACATCATTCCAAATTCCCAAAGCATTTGTCAAAACATTTTTCTTTGGATGGTTTTTCATTTCTTCTATTGTTATCTCCCCATGATTAAGCATATCTCGAACTAATGTATGATCTACAGTTAAACAATAGAACTCATCAAACAGATTATATGCATAAGCTCTGGAATCTCCTATGTTAATAGAAAAATATCCTACTTTACTAATTAAAATACCAACAAGGGTCGTCCCCATCCCATAGTATTCTTTTTTAGTAACGGACTTTGAAAAAACCGCATCATTTGCCTTGCGGGCATGATATAGCAACCAAGTTTCAACATCTTGGGCGTCTTTAAATCCTCTGTTTTTAGAAAATGCATCACTAAAATATTGTATCGCTTCTTGTGATGCAACATCGCCGGAATTATTTCCCCCAATACCGTCACAAACAAGCGCCAAAAGCTCGCCTTTTTCATTTGTTGCGAGCACATAGCTATCTTGATTGTTAACTCTTACTAAGCCACGATCTGTAATTCCGACTACTTTCATCTTTTATAGTCTCCCTTCATGTTTCGCTCGAAGCTGCCCACAAGCGGCATCGATGTCTTCTCCATGTTTGGTTCTTAAAGTAACGGCAATTCCTCTTTTCTTTAAAGCATCATAAAATTTCATCGCTCTTAAAGAATCCGTTGTTTTATATCCATTTTCATCTACTTCGTTATATGGAATTAAATTTACATACGCATTCATTCCATGAAGTAATTTTGAAAGTTGATCTGCACATTCCACAGTATCATTTAATTCTTTTAATAAAATATATTCAAATGTAATTCGACGGTTATTATTGACTGAATAATCACGAATAGCATCCATCAATTGATTAAGTGGATACGCTTTGTTAATCGGCATCAATTTACTTCTCAACTCATCATTTGGCGCATGCAAACTAATTGCCAAATTATATTGTACATGGGCTAGTGCAAATTTTCTTATTCCCTCAATCAATCCACTGGTTGAAATCGTGATATGTCTCGCACCAATCGCCAAACCACGATCATGATTAACAATTGAACAAAAATTCATCACAGAATCATAATTATCAAATGGTTCACCGGTTCCCATAACAACGATATTGGAAACTCTTTCTTCCTGTGGGTCCAATTCTTTTTGTATGTACATAATCTGAGCCACCATTTCTCCGGCTGTCAAATCTCTTTGTTTTTTCAAAAGCCCACTTGCACAAAAAGTACATCCCATGTTGCATCCGACTTGAGATGTCACACAGACACTCTTCCCATAGTCAAAATGCATTAAAACAGTTTCGATTGCCGAACCATCTTGGAGCTCAAATAGATATTTGGTAGTTCCGTCTTTTGATACTTGCTTGGAAATCACTTTTAGTGGATCAATTGTAAATTCCGCTTGTAAAATTGCAATAGCTTCTTTACTGACATCACTCATCAAGGAAAAATCATCAATTCTTTTACGATACAACCATTCAAATAGCTGTTTAGCACGATACTTTTTCCATCCTTTTTGCACAGCATATTCTTCAAGCTGAGCATAAGTATAATCATATATCGTTTTCAAGTTTGTCACTCCTTCCTTTATCATGAGCGATAATATTTATTACCTTCTCTATTTTACATGATTTTTTTACATTGTGCCATGTAAAATCCATCACTTTTATAATTTGTTGGAAAAATCGTTTGTTCTTGTAACAATTCAAACTCCGGATGTCTTTTCAAAAAATCTTGAATCTGTCTTTCATTTTCCTTTTTATTTAAAGTACAAGTACTATAAACAAAAATACCACCTTTCTTTAAAAGTTGCGTACAGCTTTCCAGAATATTTCTCTGTAAAAGAATAATTTCATCCAGTGATTCCATATTTATTCGTAATTTGATATCCGGTTTTCTTTTTAAGACACCAAGTCCGCTGCATGGAACATCCAACAAGATTCGATCAAAACTTTTTCCTTTTAAAATTTCATGAGCCCTACATGCATCCATTTCTTTTGTTTCAACAATCGTGACTTTAGCTGCTTTGGCCCCCTCTTGTACAAGTTTCAAGCGATGTACATAAAGATCAGTTGCCAGAATATGCCCCACATTATTCATAAGTGCTGCCATCATTGTTGTCTTTGTTCCGGGAGCACTACATGCATCCAAAACATTCATTCCTTTTTCTAAATTCATCATATAAGCAATCATTTGTGATCCTTCATCTTGAATCACAATTTTCCCATTTTTGAATTCATCACTCAAAAGTACATTTCCTTTACATAAAACAGCTAAAGGGCTTAAGTTTCCTTTCTTAAATGCATTATTTTTCAAAACTTCATCAACCGTCGTCACCAATGTATTCACTCTTGCCGCACTTTCAGCTTGATGTAAACTATCACGAGCGATATTTTCCATCTCTTCATTCCCATAATGAGCTCTCCACAATTTTAAAATCCACTCGGGAATACTACATTCAATGGACAACCTTTTAATTTCATCAAGATCATCCGAATAAATTAGCCCTTGATCACAGCATTTTCTTAAAATACGGTTTACAAATCCGGCTACTTTAACTCCGTATCTTTCTTTAGCTAATGCTACGCTTTCATTCACCACAGCATATTCAGCATGTTTTGTAAAGAAAATTTGATAAAGAGTCATATCAATTAATATTGCAATTTTCTCATCCACTTTACGAGTTATCATTGTCTGCCATTGATATCGAAGCAACATAAAGTTACGAAGCGTTCCATACACAACATCGGTTACAAATCCTTTTACTTCAGAATTCTGATTTTTTAATTTCTGCCTCATCAATAAATTAGCATATCCATCTTTACAAATTACTTCTATAAGACATTCATAAGCAATCTTTCTCATATCATTCCAAATTCATCGGATTCACATCAATTTTGATGTCCGATAAATTCCTTTCTTTTTTTACTTCTTGTAATATTTCCCACAACTCTTTTCTCATTTGTTGTAGATTTTTTCCTTTTAATACAAGACGGTATCGGTATTGATCTTTAATTTTAAGTAATTCTCCCGGTCCCAATACTTTATATCCGTCCTGACTTAATCGCTGCCTAAAATTCTTACATTGACTCAAACAACGGTTTTGATTAAAATCTGAAAATTGAATTGAAATCAAATAACTGTACGGTGGGTATTGCGCAACATGCCGATAATGCATCTCTTCTTTAAAAAAACGAAGATAATCTGCGGAAGCTGCAGCTGTAATCGCATAATGGTCTGTATCATAAGACTGAATGATAACTTCCCCATTTAAATTTCCTCTTCCACTTCTTCCCGCAGCCTGAGCAATCAAATCAAATGTCAATTCCACACTCCGATAATCAGATCTTTGTAGCAAAGCATCCGCATTTAGTATTCCGACTAGCGTTACTTTTTCATAATCTAATCCCTTTGCAATCATCTGTGTTCCAATCAGAATATCTGCTTTCCCTTTTCCGAATTGATTGAGAATTTTTTCATGGCTTCCTTTTCGTGATGTCGTATCTGCATCCATACGTAAAATTCGAGCATCAGGAAACTCTTTTTGAATCAATTCCTCCAATCGCTGTGTTCCATATCCGCCAAATTGGAAATGTGTACTGCCACAATCACATTGTTTCAATAAAGGACGTTGATATCCACATACATGGCACTTTAATAAATTTTCATGGCGATGATACGATAGTGCAAGATCACAATGTGGACATTGAACTGTCTTTCCGCACCCTTCACATCGAACAAGAGGTGTATATCCCCTTCTATTCAGTAATAAAATTGACTGTTCATGTCGAAGCAATCTAGCTTTTAAAGCAGCTAATAACGGCTCACTCAATAATGGATTTTGTCTTCTCTTAATTGCATCACGAACATTGACTAAAGTACATTTTGCCTTATTTTCATTGACTCTTTTATCCATTGTGATTAATTTGTAAAGTCCTTTATATGCTCTGGAATAAGATTCCAAAGAAGGTGTTGCACTTCCTAATATTACTTTACAATGAAATGTTTTTGCACGATGAATTGCAACATCCCGACAATGATATTGAGGTGTACTTTCTTGTTTATAGCTTTGATCATGTTCCTCATCTAAAACAATTAATCCCAAATTATGAAATGGCATAAATACAGCAGAGCGTGTACCGACAACAATATCTACTTGATTTAAAGCAACTCGCTGATATTGCTCATATTTTTCTTGGTTGTTTAATCCGGAATGATAAATTGCCACACTGCTTCCAAAGCGGCTTTCGACCCGTTCCACCATTTGAGGCGTCAATGAAATCTCAGGAACAAGAATCAAGACTTGCTTTTTTTGATTTTTTACAACATCTTTAGCTAGTTGTAAATAAACCTCGGTTTTCCCACTCCCAGTCACGCCGTGAAGCAAAATAACCTCATCTTCTTTTGAATTCTTTATTTCATCAAAAGCATGCTTCTGATATATATTTAATTCAAGATCCGTACTCAAAACAAAATTATCTTTTTCTTTGAATACAGCCTCTTTTTCAAATTGTCCAACAAGTCCGAGTTTTTCTAATGCTATACCCATTGAAGCAAAATCTTTTCTCCATTTGCTTAATGACATCTCTCCGTGAAATTGCAATGCGTTATATGCCTCTTGTCTTTTAACGGTTAATTGATTCAAATCCGCTTTCTTAATGATATGTACATATTTTTCCATTTTAATCTTTTGATGATTATTAACAGGCTTGATTTTAGCCGGAAGCATTGCTTGAAAACAGGAAATGGTTGGAGATAGCGTTTCATATGCAAGCCATTTACCCAAATCAAAAAGTTCATCATTAAATAAAGGATTTTCATCAATCACACTTAAAATAGGTTTTAAATCAAACCCTTTTTCTAATTTGAATTGTGCTATAGTACCACTATATTCAAATACATCCTCAATAAATCCCACTATTTGATGATTGTTGAAATCAACCAAAACTCTTTTCCCTTTTTCAGCACAATCATCTGCAAGATAAGAAAAAGGAGTATCAAGTTTTAATACAGGATGTTCGATCCAGACTTGTGCTATTTTCATGTTATCCTCCGAACTTATTTATTATAACACGAAAATATACAACTGTGTATTCCTGCGACAAGCATTTATACTCCTTTAAAATCTACATTAATATCTCTTCGCTTGTACTATAAGCGGAACGAATAAACATACAAATAATATTACACAACTGCTTATATTATAAATCACTATATTTATAGGGAATAAAATGGTGATAACTGTAATGATTAAAATTAAAGCACTACAACCTGTCATTCCAAAACACAGTCCATGAAGAATCGGGAGCCAGTTTTTATTGTTAAAATAAATTCCGGCCATATGTATACGTATCAAACCATCTGTATAATAACTAATTTTATTTTCATCATAGTATTTTGGTAACGATTCTTTTGTAAAAAAAGTAAAATATATTTGAAATAAGAAATTCATCAATACAATAATCCCTATAGAAATTTTAGATGGATCATAATCACAAAACAATAAAGCACTATTAATAACTGTAAATATAACAGTACTGAAAAAGTATTTATATCTTTTCTTTTTGCTTTCTTCAATTGTTTTATTTGATATCACAAAGTTTAATGAATCTTTAAGTAAAACCTCTGCTTCTTCAACTGTAATATGATCTTGTATTTGTTCACCATGCAATAGTTCGCTCAAAGTAATTCCTAATTGATCAGCAAGCGGTTCTAATAAATTTATATCCGGTATTGAAATTCCTCTTTCCCATTTACTTACTGCTTTATCTGAAACCCCTAAATTATCAGCCAACTGTTTTTGTGTCATCTTTTTCTCTTTTCTTAAATCTTGAATCAATTTACCTACTTTTTCCATATCAATCATAATCTCTTCCTCCGATACTCAGTATAGATAAAAACTTTAATTAATTCAACCGACTGATAGTAGAATCAATAGAGAAATGAGAGAATCGGGAATTTCTATTTCACTCATCCACCTTTATTAGAAAAAAGATGGTCCATTTCGAACCATCTCATTAGCAACTTTTTTATAAAATACTAAATTTTATTTTGATGCGTAGTCAGCAGCACTTGTTCCTGCTAAACGACCAAATACGATAATATCACAAACAGCATTTCCACCTAAACGGTTAGCACCATGGATTCCGCCTGTAACTTCTCCGGCAGCAAATAGACCAGCAATTGGATTTCCTGTTGTATCTAATACCTCTGCATTTCCGTTAATTGCCAATCCACCCATTGTGTGGTGAATGCCCGGAGCAATCTTTACAGCATAATATGGTGCTTCATCTAATGGCTTTGCGAAACTTGTACGATTGAATTCAGGATCCGATCCGTTAGCAACATAACCATTCCATGTTTCCATTGTTGCAGCAAATGTAGTTTCATCTACACCCATTGCTTTTGCTAACTCTTCATATGTTTCTCCTTCAACCATAAATCCGTTTTTAATATATCCTTGAATTACAGCAGAAGCTTCAACCATCTTGTTATCAACAACAAGCCATGCAAATCCCCCCGTCTGAGCGATTTCAGCAGCAGAAACGACATCTCTTGTTCCAACTTCATCACAGAAACGATTTCCTTCGGCATTAACCAAAATAGCACCATCTCCACGCAATCCTTCAGTAATCAAAGCAGATGTTCCTTGTTCAACTGTTGGGTGAATTTGGATTTGATCCATATCAACGGTTGCAGCACCAACAGCAGTACCCATTGCAATACCATCACCTTGAGCTCCCGGAGCATTTGTTGTTACAAACCCTTTCAATGCTGAATCATATTCTTCAACCATTTTCAAATTTGCACCGAATCCACCTGTAGCCAACACAACTGCTTTTGCTTGCACTTCGATTTCAGTTCCATCTGCAATTGTTGCTTTGACACCAATTACTTCATTATTTTCATTTGTCAAAAGACTGTCAGCATGTGTTTCCATCAAGAATGTAACACCATTCTTTTCAGCTGCATCTTTAAGCTTTGGAATAAGATAAGAACCAACAGATACAGTTTTTCCTTCATCATTAACAGGACGATGAATACGCATAACACTAGCACCGCCAAAGCTTCCGACAGATACCAAATTTGCATCTATAGTTTTAAGCCATTCAATTCCCGCAGCTGAATTTTCACATAAAATCTTAACAAGATTCAAATCATTGACACCTTTACCACCTACCATAGTATCCAATTCCATCAATTCAACAGAATCAAAATATCCGGTAGGATTTGCACAATATTCATCCCATTGTGCTTTAACTGTTTCAGCCAATTGTTTGATTTCTTCATTTTCACTATTCAAAGCCGCTTCCAATGTTTTCTCAACACCGGCTTTCTGTTCAAAAGTATTTTCTTGTTGCTCAGCAGTTCCTGTAGCATTCATACCACCCGTTGCACGACTTGAATTTCCTCCGACCATCGCTAAAGTTTCAATGATGATAACAGATTTTCCGCTTTGTGCAGCTGTGATTGCGGCAGTCATTCCGGCACCACCGGCTCCAACTACTACAACATCTGCTGTGTAGTTATTCAATTCTTCTTGATTCTCCGTATCACTTGTTCCTTGTGAACCCTGTGGAGCTTCGCTTGAGCAACCAGCTACCCCCACAAAAAGAAGGACACTTAAGATTGTAGACAAAATCTTTTTCATATTCTTTCCTCCATTGTTTTTGTCGCTGAAAAGTTGCTGATTCAACGACCATTGAATAGTTTAGCATGTTTTTTTCAAAATGCAACAATTAAATTATTTTTTTCACAAAAAAGAATTTAAAAATCGGAATAGAGAATACAGTTTCACTATTCCGATTTAATTTTAAATATTTTTCCGAACCTTTTTTACGATTGCTTCACTGTCCAAACCGTATTTATGAAGAAGTTCATTAGGCTTACCACTTTCTCCGAATGTGTCTTTCATAGCGACCATGTCCATTTTAACAGGGCATTTCTTAACAACTACTTCTGCAACAGCACTGCCCAATCCCCCGATCATATTATGTTCTTCACATGTAATGATCACATCATGAGATTTAGCAACTCTTTCAATTAATTCTTCATCGATAGGTTTGATGCTCGGCATATTGATAACAGTCGGATCGATTCCCTCTTTATTTAGGATCTCAACCGCCTTCAAACATTCTTGAACCATCATTCCCGTAGCAATCAAAGCAACTTTGCTACCCTCATGTAATACTTCACCTTTCCCCAACTTAAAATGATAATTTTCATGATGAACATCTTCAACAGCGCTTCTTCCAAGTCTAACATAACATGGACCATCAATTTCTGCTATTGCTCGTATTACTTCTTCAGTTTCTTTACCATCACATGGAACAATTACTTTCATATTTGGAATTGCTCGCATTATTGCAATGTCTTCTACTGATTGATGACTCGCCCCATCTTCACCTACCGTAATTCCGGCATGGGTACCACATATTTTAACATTTAGATGCGGATAACAAATACTATTTCTGACCTGTTCAAATGCCCTACCGGTTGCAAACATGGCAAAACTGCTCGCATAAACAATCTTATTACTAGCCGCTAGTCCGGCAGCAACACTCATCATATTTCCTTCTGCAATTCCCATATTAAAGTGTCTTTGCGGACATACTTTTTTAGCCTCATTTGTTTTTGTGCTCTTGGTAAGATCGGCATCCAATACAACTATATTCTCATTTTCAACAATCAATTTGGCAAGAGCATTTCCATATGCTTCTCTCGTTGCAATCTTTCCCATATTATTCCCCTTTCAACTCTTTTAGTGCTTGTTCGCACTGCTGTTCATTAGGAGCACTTCCATGCCATGCAGCATTATTTTCCATATATGAAACCCCTTTACCTTTAATTGTATGAGCAATAATCACAGTCGGCTTTCCTTTGCATTGTTTTGCTTGTGCAAAAGCTTGCTCAATTTGATCAAAATCATGTCCATCAATCGTAATTACATTCCAATTAAATGCTTCAAATTTTTTATCAAACGGTGTTGGATTCATAACATCTGTAATATTTCCATCAATCTGTAATCCATTAAAATCCACAATCGCACATAAATTATCCAATTTATAATGTGCAGCTGCCATTGTAGCTTCCCAGATTTGACCTTCTTCACTTTCTCCGTCTCCAATAAGACAATAAATGCGATGGTTATTCTCATCCAATTTATTGGCAAGTGCCATACCGACAGCGGTTGAAAGACCTTGTCCTAATGATCCGGTAGACATGTCCACTCCTTTGACATAATTCATATTCGGATGTCCTTGAAGTTTCGAATCAATTTTTCTAAAAGTAGATAACTCTTTTTCTTCAATTATCCCCTTTTCTGCCAACACTGCGTATAAAAGCGGTGATGCGTGTCCTTTACTCAAAACGAATCGATCACGATCAATTCCTCCGGCATTATCCTTATCAATATCCATCTCATTAAAATACAGCCACGTTAAAATATCTGCAGCTGATAAGCTCCCTCCCGGATGTCCGGATGATGCAGCACTTACCATCTTAACGATATTCATTCTGATATTCGTCGCATGCATGATGCATTTTTCTTTTGTTATCATATAACCTCCTAAGTTCTTATATAAATTGTATTGTGTTTTTATAAATTCATCAAGTCATTTTATAAATTAATTTAAACAATCATACCGATTTTATCTTTTTATAAAACCAAAATCCAAATATATCAGCTAAAATCCACCCAATTGGGATAGCAATCCATATTCCATAAACTCCAATTTGTGCAATCGGAGAAAGTACATAGGCTAAAACAACTCGTGTTCCTAAAGATATAATCGTGAGAATCAATGACATTTCCGGTTTATTGATACCACGATAATAACCGTACAATAAGAATAAAATTCCTATTCCCAAATAAAATGATCCTTCAATTCTGAGATATCCGACTCCGATTGAAATAATTTCTAGGTTCTCAACTTCAACAAATAGATGCATCAAATCTTTTGCAAATATGAAAACCAAAAATGAAATCACCAAACAAAATAAAGAAGAAACTTTTATTGCTTTCTTAATTCCTATTTTCACACGTTCTGTTTCTCCTGCCCCAAAATTTTGAGAAATAAACAAAGAGAAAGCATTTCCGAATTCTTGAGCTGGCATGTATGCAATAGAATCAATTTTCACAGCAGCGGCAAAAGCTGCCATAACAGCCGTACCGAAACTATTAACCAATCCTTGAATCATTAAAATTCCAAAATTCATAACAGATTGCTGAATAGAAGAAGAAAATGAAAACCGAATACATTCCTTCAATGAATTTCCATCATATTTAAACAATCTCTTTTTAAACCGTAACTGAGGCTCTTTTATCCATGTATACAAAGTGATTCCAATACCAGAAACAGCCTGTGAAATAACAGTTGCAATCGCCGCTCCAGATATTCCCCACTTAAAAATTGATACAAATAATAAATCCAACACAATATTCAAAACAGCAGTACTTCCTAAAAAACAAAGGGGAATAAACGAATTTCCCAAAGCTCTTAACAAATATGCATAATAATTATATAAAAACACGAAAAAAAGTCCCATAAATATTACAATTATATATTCATGCATCATAACAAAAAGTTCTTTTGGCGTTTGCAAAACGGATAAAATCGGATTACAGAGCAAGATAACTACGATATTCAATAAAATTGTGATTGTTCCAATTAATATAAAAGAAAGGTGCATGCTCTTCTCCATTTTTTGTACTTCTTTTTTTCCAAAATAATAAGAAAAAAGAGCCCCACATCCCATGCACATTCCAATTTGAATTGAATTTAAAAAAGTCATTAATGTATAAGCTGAACCAACAGCCGCCAAAGCATCTGATCCCAAAAAACGCCCTACGATCAACGTATCCGCAATATTATATAATTGTTGTAAAAGATTTCCTAAAATCATTGGTCCTGCAAAAAGTAACATCGTTTTTGTCACATTTCCTTTTGTAAGATTTTTTTCCATCTGATATAATCCCTTTCTAATTCAGTGGATATTATTTTAATTCTTCTGTAATTTTCTGTCAATATAAAGTACCAAGTAAAAAAATATGCTTTAAAATCAAATTTAAAGCATATCATTAATCATTCAACTGATTTTAACGATTCGACCATCGGAATCTTTTTCATTTTTCCATTCATTGTCTTATTTACAAAAAGACTGAAAAATACCGTGATAATGATTGAATAAATAAAACTAATCGTATTAATATTTCTTCCAAACATAATATAATCCAATTCAACTACAACCATTATTACATGATGCAACAAAGCTCCAAGTCCTACTCCAAAGAAAGAACCGATTACTGTTAAAATGACATTTTCGCTATAAACATATCGAGATACCTCTTTATCATAAAATCCTAATACCTTTAATGTGGCAATTTCTCTGAGTCTTTCAGAAATATTGACATTTGTAAGATTATACAATACAACAAAAGCTAACGCTCCTGCAGAGATGATCAAAATCACAACAATGATATTCAAACTTTGAATCATGCTTTCAAAGCTTTCTTTTAAAGCATTATATGTGCTGACAGTTGTGATCCTTTCATCCTTCAACAAGCTTTGTGCTATAGAATTTTCATTTCCAATCTCTGCTTCATTAATTGAGACAAAAACACTGTTAATCACCGGAGTAT
>CATJXY010000015.1 GCA_949744505.1 uncultured Erysipelotrichaceae bacterium
AATTAAATCAAACATATTTATTTAAAAATGGAAAGTTGATAAAGAAATAAAATCTTTTTATGATGAAAAAGCTTTATCAGCTTTTTCTCATTATAAATGTATTGGAATTATGACAATTCTTTATTCGTGCCAAAATGCGGTTAATATTAAACTTTTTTCTACAGAAATCAATAAAAATATATCTATATGCCAGAAAATCTTATTCTTAATAACTAAAATAATCTCGAATATATTTACTAAAATTGAATATACTGTATATGTCAAGGTGATAATACATTTCCTTGACTTATACACACAACAGTGTATAATAGAGTCGAAGGTAGAAATACCGAAACAGTACGGCTCCTACCGCCATAAGTGTAGGGCGTTAAAGTGTGGAAGGATTCAAATCCTTCCTTTTATTTTATTGGGAAAGGACGTGTAATTAAGGTGCATTTTTATACGATTGATATAGACTATATCAAATATTTATACTCTTTTGATACAGAAGTATATTTTAATAAAGAACGACATGATTATGAAAATAAACCTTATGTAGGCACTATCATTTATAATGATTCAACTCCTTATTTTGTTCCTTTGACTTCAGCAAAACCCAAACATCTAAAACTTAAAAATACTGGTATCGATTATTTAGTTATTTATGAAAACATTAAGCAATCAGAAATACATAAGAAAGATATAATCAAAAGAATGGACAATGGAGAAATCAAAAAATTATTATCTGTTGTAGATTTAAGAAAAGCAATTCCTGTTGCTGAAGGATGTTATCATAAAATAGATATAAGAACACACAAAAATCGAGATTTACTTGCCAAAGAATACGAATTTTGTAAGAAAAAGAAAGATACTATTTTCAATAAAACAAGAAGTATCATTAATCAGCAAAAGAAAACTAAATATATTAAATTCGCTTATTGTAAATATGATCTTCTAGAAGAAAAAATGAATGAATGGAATGGCTCGCATTGAGTCATTTTATTTTGTGCTGCATACTTGAGAATATGTGGTGAGAACATTGCTACATACTTGTTGCATACCGTTTTTATTTTATACAAACAGAAAAAAAACTCAAATCGAGTAAAAGCCGATAAATACTGACTTTTTTTGATTTGAGTTTCTTTGAGTTTCTCTGAATTAACGAATAAATTAACGTTTTGAGAACTGTGGAGCACGACGAGCTGCTTTAAGACCGTATTTCTTACGTTCTTTAGCACGTGAATCACGTGTTAAGAAGCCAGCGCTCTTCAATTTTGGACGGTAGTCAGCAGATACTTCCAACAATGCACGAGCAATACCATGACGCATAGCTCCTGCTTGTCCTGAATATCCACCACCACAAACATTTACTTTAACATCGAATTGTCCTGTTGTTTCTGTCACTTCAAACGGACTACGAACAACCATTCTCAATGTTTCCAACGGAAGATATTCTTCCAATGTCTTTCCGTTTACTGTAATATTTCCTGTTCCCGGAGTCAAAAAGACACGAGCCACAGAAGATTTACGACGACCTGTACCTAAGTACATAATATTAGTTTTCTTTGCCATGTTTTCTCTCCTCCTTACCCTTTAATTTTCAACTCAACAGGTTTTTGTGCTGCATGAGGATGTTCATTTCCTTTATAAACGAACAAATGTTTACGCTGAGCATTTCCCAACTTTGTATGAGGAAGCATACCATGAATTGCTTTTTCAACCCATTCAACTGTATACTGTTCTCTCATTGTGCGAGTAGAACGAACACGAAGTCCTCCCGGATATTGAGAATGACTGTAGTAGAATTTCTTTTCATTTTGATCACCTGTTACGACGATCTTATCTGCATTGATAACGATAACATAGTCACCTGTATCAACATTAGGTGTATAAGTCGGTTTATGTTTACCACGCAATACTGTTGCAACTTCTGTTGCAAGACGTCCTAATGTACATCCTGTTCCGTCAACGACATACCACTGACGAACAACTTCACTTGGCTTAGCCATTGTTGTTTGACGCATAATTTCAAATCTCCTTTTCCAATGTGTAGTTTCCGGGGCTACAATTGGCATAAGATGCCGTTTAATATTGTATTATTTTTAAACAATTCTGTCAATGTTTTTTATGATGTTTTTAAGCAAATTAAAGCTTTTTTAGCTTTATCCCAAAGCTATCGACTTGTCTTTTCCACCACTTCAAAATCTCTCACATTAAAGTAATCTGTTCGATAAATCAAATTAGAAACTTTAAATAAATTATCCACACGAGTAATCACGTTTTCTACATATTTTGAATCCTTAAAGCTCTCATCAAAAGCTTGAAATTCACCCTCAGAAACACGATAAATCCCTTTATCTGTAATCCAATCCCCATTCGCAAAAATAACTGTTGCCGGAACATTCGAAAACAAATCCACTCCCACATAATAACGTGGATCATAATTTAAACCAAATAGATTGGCAATTGTCGGAAGCAAATCAAAAGTACTCGCTGTCATCGTATATTCCGTTGCCTCTAAATTCGGATTATACAAAAAGTTAGGAGTTCTATCAATATTTTGGCCTTCTAAACGATCGATATCAACACATCTTGTATTTTCGGCAATCTGCGATAAAGAAGTCTTCAATGGATGATGGTCGGCAAAAACCCAAATATACGTGTCTTCCAACAAGCCATCTTCTTCAAGTAATTCCAAAAGACGAGCCATCGAAGCATCCAATTCCATTGCCTTAGATAAATACCGTTTGATATTTGTCGGCATATTTGGATACACTCTGTTTATTTCCGATAAATACCGATCCCCTAATGTACTGGATTGATCATATGGAAAATGAGTAGAAGAAGTAATGATATAGGCAAAAAACGGTTGTTCATCCTGCACAAATTCCGGATAAGCAGTTTCTATCAAATCCACATCACTTTGCCATCCTTGAATAATCGGAATATCCAAATCATCCAAATCCATATATTTCATCGATCCCATATTTTTATGAATTGTCTTTCGCTCATAAAACTCATCGTTCCAGTTATGATAGGAAGATGTTGTATATCCTTTTCTGTTAAACAATTCAAAAATTGATTCACTGAATATGTTATCACTATACGTATTCGGCGTACATAAGTTCCCACTCGGAATCAAAGATGTCTCAGAAATAAATTCCGATTCCCCTGTCGTACAACTATATTTGGGTGTGTAATAATTCGAAAAGAACCATCCTTGAGTCATCATTTTATACAAGGTAGGTGTCAATTCTTCATCTATTGCCATATAATCAAATGCTTCTACCATCACAAAAATAAAGTTTTTCCCCTCAAACAATCCGGTCATCTCATTTTTATCTGTTATCGGTCGACTCATCAAATATTCATCCACCATCTTTATATCTTCGTCTGTTTCTGCTTCCATCAATTGTTTCCACTTAGTATCATCAAGATATCGTGTATTATCAATTGGATCTTCCTCACTCACATCCGGCTCCTCTATCTCATCAATCGGCTCTTCTACCGATAAAGAGATCTTTTGCCTCGGAATAAAAAGCATACGAAAATCGCGGAAACAAAAACGTACCACACCAAACTCACGAAGACCTAATTCCTGAAACTCCGTATTCCCATAGAGATCCCATAAATCCGAATTATAAGATGAGGCATTTAATGTGAGTAGACTTGTCCCATGTAGCAAAATAATCACACAAAAAGTTATCAAACAATTTTTCCATTTAAAAGGAGTTGTTTCAATTCGAATTTTTTTGGTAAGTAACAAGATCAAATAAAGAATTACAGGAATATAGACAAGGTAATAAGAAAACGGTATAAAAAGTATAAACTGAACAATATAATCTTTAATCCTTCCTGCCCCATCATTTACTGCAACCCAAGAAAAATAATTCCCCATGAAATTACTAAATTCCATCTGAGCAATCGCATATGTTGCCATAAACAATAGAATAATTCCTAATAAAACTCTACTGATTTCCCATTTGATATGACACAAAATCAAGGATACCAACATTGAAAAAACAAGATTAAATATGGCAATACGCAACATCTGAAAATCCAAGTATCCACTAAATGTATTAAACTTAAACACAAGTTCAATTATTTCCAAGGAAATAAATAAAATACTGCAATAAAGTAAATAAGAACGACTTTTATATAATATATTTTTCATAATCTCCTCTTACATTAATTCATTAGTATGCCTTCCTATTGTAAAACTTTCTGTCTTAAAAGAAAAGGAAATTTTAAAAATTTAAAATTTCTTAATCAAAAAGCAAATAAAAATAAAGAACTTAAACCAAAATCGTTTAATCTAAACATATTTTTCTAAATTCAGCAGAAACTAAATTTGGGTGAAATTATGAAACTTTCTGAAAATAGACAAATCTTAATCTGTAGTAAAATTCGATATGAAGATGTGGAAAACTACTTCAAAGCTAAAAAAATAAGATATTCTTGGATTGATGAAACAGACTTAACTGCCCTTGAAGTTCTCATCGATCAAGAAATAGAAAATTTTAAAACGTCTTCTATTCATGAAGAATCTTGCCTCACTATCTTATTGTATGAAGATAGCTGTCGACTTGCTTTTTCTTTGCAACAAAAAACACAGGCACAATTGATTCTCATCAATCCACCTGTGAAATATGTATTTGGCAACGAAATACCGATTATTGAATCTAAGGATGACTATCACGTATTACTTGCGATTAAAAATTTAATTGAAACCGGGACTTAAAAATCAAGATGATTTAAAACTTCTAATCCCAACTGTTTTAACTTTACTCGAGACTCTAAAACCAAATTCACATCACAAAGATGCTCCGGTGCATGTGCATCCAGACCAATAACTGCTTTATTTCCTACTTGCCCGGCTAATTTCCAAAATTCATCACAAGGATAACCACTTCTTGTGATTAACCCGGCAAGATTATATTCAATCGGAATATCTAATTCCTTACAAACTTTTAATATTTCAAGACATGGCTTTTCAAATTCTTTTTTCCATTCCCTATATGTTTTCATAAATAAATCAGGATGCGCTAAGTAAAGGTATGCCCCTGTGGATAACCCCTTGATTACAGTTTCTTTATACCGTTCTAAGCAGTTTTCCTGATTTTTATAATGTCCGAAATAAAGTTCATTTCGAATACGACTATCAAAATGATGCCCAAAAAGTATATAATCCAGTTTTTTCTCTTTTTTAAAGTTCAGCAACCAATCCATGCGGTCTTCTAAAAATTCACATTCCAATCCGATATAAATTTTAATTTGGTCTTTATACTTTTCTTTTAATGAATGAATGCTTTTATAATATTCGTCAAATTCAGAAAGTTCCATTCTGATTCGACTATTTTCATCTTCATATAACGGCCATGGAGAATGATCCGAAAATCCAAGACAATCAAATCCGTTTTTTATTGCTTCCAACACATATTCTTCATCTTTACCTGATGCATGCTTACATCGGACTGTATGCGTGTGATAATTACATAACATCTTGATAATCCACCTTTACTAAATATAATCCTTGAGGTGCCGCATTAAAGCGACAGACTTGTTTATCTTTACTTAAAAGCATTTTTTGTACTTGCTCCTTGCTTAATCGATGCCTTCCTACCTCAATTAGGGTTGCCGTAATCATACGTACCATATAGCGCATAAATCCATCTCCCTCAAAAATCAAGCGGAGATGTTCATTCTCTTGCACCATCTCTAAGCAAGTAATGGTTCGTACTTGATTTGGCGTTTCCTCATGCGTATTGGCACAAAAAGCAGAGAAATCATGCTTACCGATAAAAACAGCTGACGCATCACGCATCGCTTCTACATCTAATTTATAGTACGGCTGAAAAGCATAATTCTGTTCAAATACATTGTATTCTCCTAAATTTATCAAATATTCATACCTTTTCTTTATCACATGAAATCGTGCATGGAAATTCTCATCCACCTCAATTAGAGAAGATATGTGAATATCCTTTGGCAAATGACCGTTGATCGCTTTCAACCACCCTTTTGCATCCAATTTAAAATCACTGTCAAAATGAAACACTTGTGCTTTCGCATGAACTTTTTTATCTGTTCTTCCCGAAGCCACGATTGAAACTTTTTTTAAGCATATCTCTTCGATCACATCTTCAATGACCTGTTGAATGCTTAACCCATTTTTTTGTGTTTGCCAACCCACATAACGGGAACCATCATAACTGACTACAGCTTTATAACGACTCATAGAACCGCAATTCCTATCAAAGCAACATCCAACAAACAGCAAACCATAAGAAGACCCCAATCTCGAGATTGCATCGTTAATTTTTTATAGCGAGTTCTCTTCCATCCCGGATTATATCCACGGGCTTCCATGGCATTTGCCAAATCCTCTGCTCTTTGAAACGCAGAGATAAACAATGGCACGATCAAAGATAAAACGGCCATAATTTTTTCTTTGATTTTCCCTTCTTGTAAATCTACACCACGACTTTGTTGGGCACGCATGATCCTTTCGGTTTCTTCAATCAGCGTCGGAATAAACCGTAATGCAATAGAAATCATCATAGCGATTTCATGTGCCGGGACTTTGAACCGTACGAAAGGTTTCAATAAATCTTCAATTCCCAATGTCATTTCAAGTGGCTTCGTCGTGGCAGTTAATAAGGTCGTAATCACGATCATTAACATCAATCTGACCACAATATACAGCGTTTGCATAATGGCGCCACTATATATTGTAAATACCCAAATTGTCGCAAGCAAAGTACCGGTCTTAATCACCAATAAATTAATAATCAAAAGAAATACCAACATAAATAACATTGGTTTCATAGATCTCCATATAAAATCCAAACTCAACTTAGCAATAATAACTCCGGCACAAATCAATACGCCAATAACGGCATAGCCGATAAAGCCTGCCGGAATAAAAATACCAATCAAAAGGAGAATCATTGCCATGATTTTAGCACGAGGATCCATTCTATGAATCAATGAATCAAGAGGAACATATCTTCCCAATGCAAAACTCTTCATCGTTTCACCTCTTTCGCAATAGCTTTCGCTAATGTTTTAATATCCATGATTGATGAATCCAACTTAAATCCTTTATCATTCAACATTTCTCTAAACTGAATCACAGACGGAGGCAAAATATGCAATTCATTCAATAAAGTCGTATCCTTAAAGAATTCCCTAACTTCTACATGAGTTACGATTTTACCATCTCGAACCACAACCACTTCATCACAATAATTCAAGACATGCTCCATATCATGCGTTACCATAAGAACTGTTTTCTTTAATTTTTTATTCAAGTTCATAAATAAACTCATCATTTGTTGAGCCCCCTGCGGATCCAATCCTGCAGTTGGTTCATCCAAAACTAAAACATCCGGATCCATTGCCAAAATTCCGGCAATAGCGACTCTTCTTTTCTGTCCACCGGAAAGATCCAAAGGACTTTTTTGTAAAAAAGATTCATCTAATCCTACTAATCGAATCACTTCATGAGCTCTTTTTTTTGCTTCCTGCTCGGAAACACCAAAATTTTTAGGTCCAAAACAGATGTCTTTCTCAATTGTTTCTTCAAAAAGTTGATACTCTGGGAATTGAAATACCAATCCCACTTTTTTTCTTAATTCTTTTAATTTTTTCGGTTTTTCGGCACTATCAATTACCCGATCAAGTACCGTAACCTTTCCGCTTGTCGGTAACAACAATGCATTCAAATGCTGTACCAAAGTTGTCTTTCCACTTCCCGTAGCACCGATAATTGCTGTCACTTTTCCTTCTTTCAATGTCAAATCAATTTCATCCAAAGCAACATACGCGAATTGTGTGCCGGCATTATAATGATGACTTACTTTTTCAAATTGTATTGGCATAACTCATTCACCAGCCCTTCCATGGATATATATTGATCTGCTTTGATTCCGTTTTTTGCAAGTTCAAGTTGCATCTTAACGCTAAATGGAATATCTAAATTCATCTTGATTAACTTATCCGTCTGTAAAAGAATCTCTTTCGGATCGCCCTCCATCACAACTTTACCCTTTTCAAGAACAAGAACATGGTCTGATTGAGCCACTTCTTCTATATTATGAGTAATTGAAATAATCGTCATTTTTTTATCTGCATGTAGCTCTTGAATAACACGGTTAATTTCATCTTTTCCTTGAGGATCAAGCATACTGGTTGACTCATCGAAAATAATAACATCCGGATTCATCGCTAAAACTCCGGCTATCGCAACACGCTGTTTCTGCCCCCCTGAAAGATGAGAAGGTTCACTATCCAAATAGCGTGTCATATTCACTTTTTCCGCAAAACGATTGATAATATCATCCATCTTTTCTTGTTCAACGCAATGGTTTTCCAACCCAAAAGCAATATCATCTCTCACTGTAGCACCGATAAACTGATTATCCGGGTTTTGAAAAACAATTCCGACCTTGCTGCGAATCGCTGCCAAATTCTCTAAATTCAAAGGTAACCCATCAACAAAAATTTCACCACTTTCGGCTTCTAAAAGACCGATGATTAATTTCGCAATCGTCGATTTACCACTACCGTTATGTCCGATAATAGTTGTATAACTTCCTTTTTCAATAGAAAAAGACACATGATCCACTGCTAATGATTCATGATCATAGGAATAAGTTAAATTCTTTATCTCTATCTGCTTCATAGCTCACCTCAAATATCCAAGTTATTATACAACAACCCATTTCAAACTACAAATATAAAGCGAAATATTAAAACAAAATTATATCGCTTGTCATAAATCCAAATGAAAAAGCGACTCATTGAGCCGCCTTTTAGTATCTTATTTGAACTCTTATTTAACTGATGCGAAGTACTTGATTGTACGAACCATCTGGCTTGTATAAGAGTTTTCGTTATCATACCAAGATACAACTTGTACTTGATAAGTATCTTCATCAATCTTAGCAACCATTGTTTGTGTAGCATCGAACAATGAACCTTCTGTGATACCGATGATATCGCTTGAAACAAGCTGTTCTTCAGTATAACCGAAAGACTCTGTAGATGCAGCCTTCATAGCAGCATTGATGCCTTCAACAGTGATATCTTTACCCTTAACTACAGCGATAAGAATTGTTGTAGATCCTGTAGGAGTAGGAACACGCTGTGCAGAACCAATCAACTTACCGTTCAATTCAGGAATTACAAGACCGATAGCCTTTGCAGCACCTGTTGAGTTAGGAACGATGTTAATAGCACCGGCACGAGCACGACGCAAATCACCTTTACGTTGAGGTCCATCAAGAATCATCTGATCACCTGTATAAGCGTGAACTGTTGTCATGATACCGCTTTGAATTGGAGCGAAATCATTTAATGCTTTAGCCATTGGAGCCAAGCAGTTTGTTGTACAAGAAGCAGCAGAAATAACTGTATCTTCTGGTGTTAAAATTTCATGGTTTACATTATATACAACTGTTGGAAGGTCATTTCCAGCTGGAGCTGAAATAACAACTTTCTTAGCACCTGCATTAACATGAGCCATTGCTTTAGCTTTGCTTGTATAGAATCCTGTACATTCCAAAACAACATCAACATCCAATTCACCCCATGGCAAATTGTTTGCATCTGCTTCTTTGTAAATTTTGATCTCTTTTCCATCAACTACGATAGAATCTTCTTTTGCTTCTACTGCATGACCATAACGACCTTGTGCTGAATCATATTTCAATAGATGAGCAAGCATTTTTGGATTTGTTAAGTCATTGATAGCAACTACATCGTATCCTTCAGCGCCAAACATTTGTCTGAATGCCAAACGACCGATACGTCCGAAACCGTTAATCGCAACTTTTACTGTCATTATAATAATCCTCCTTATGACACATATTTATTATACTTACACCAACTCTAAAAGTCAATTGAGAAACAACTCACATTCATATTTCTTTTTTCATTTTTTGAAATTCTTATTCTTTCATGCAAGTAGAATCATAAAGCCGGAATTCACTTTTTTTATTGATGCTTTACTAGTTTGAACCAATTTACTTCAAACAAACATTTTTTATAAATAAGTATTAATTTCAAACTATCGAGCATACTCTTTAATGAGGTGAAAACAATGATCATACCTACTGTCATTGAACAAAAAAATAATACTGAACGAGCCTATGATCTATATTCTTGTTTATTAAAAGAAAGAATCATCATGTTAACAGGAGAAATCGATGATCAAACCGCAAGTATCATCTGTGCCCAACTCCTTTATTTAGACTCTTTATCTCATGAGGACATTCAGCTTTACATACAGTCCCCCGGTGGTTCTGTAAGTGCCGGTTTGGCCATCTATGATACAATGCAAACAATTCACAGCGATGTTTCGACAATTGCCATGGGACTTGCCGCAAGTATGGCGGCAATACTTCTAAGTAGCGGAACGACGGGAAAAAGATATGCACTGCGCAATGCAGAAGTCATGATTCACCAACCCTTGGGTGGGTTTCAAGGTCAAGCAAAAGATATTGAAATTGAGGCAAAACACATTTTAAAATATAAGAAACAATTAAATGAAATCTTAGCAGAACATTGTAATCAAAACATTGAAAGCATCATGATCCTTACTGATAGAAACACTTATATGAGTGCTTCAGAAGCCGTTGCTTTTGGATTAATCGATGATATCATTCAACCAAAAAATCAAGAAGAATGAAAAAATCCGGTCTAACAAACCGGATTTTATTTACAATTGAAGTAAACAAACAACATACGATTTTTTCCGTTAATATCCTTAAGAACTTCTCCTTTAGCCTTCCCTTTAAAGAAAGCTTCCACTTCTTTTAATAAAGCTTCTTTTTGATTATATCCGATTTCAAAAGCCATCATGGATTTTTCTTTAAGCAAAAGCGGTGCTGCTTTAAATACTTCTCGATAATATTGAAGTCCATCACTTCCGCCAAACAAAGCAACATGGGGTTCATAATCCCGTACCGATTCTTCCAACTGTTCATCAACAGGAATATATGGAGGATTACATACAAGAATATCTAATTTCAAACCCTTTTCAATTAAAGGTTCTGCCATATTTCCAACCAAGAAATCAATCTTGACACCATTTTCTTCAGCATTTCTTTGTGCAACTTTGATGGCACTTTCACTGATATCCGTAGCCGTCATATGTACCTTTTTTTCTTCGGCTGCCAAAGCAATTGCGATATCCCCACTTCCCGTTCCGATATCTGCACATTGAATTTCTTTCTCATCCGCAAAATATTCATCAATATCAGCCAAAATATTTGCCACCAATTCTTCTGTTTCAGGGCGAGGAATCAAAACATCTGAATTAACAATAAATTTATATCCATAAAACCAAGAATACCCTAATACGTATTCCATTGGTTCATGATTTAAAATTCTTTCTACCCCTTCTTCATATCTTTTTAAAAGTTCTTCCGGAACTTCATTTTGATATTCCATATAAAGGTTATAGCTTTCCATTTGTGCCAATTCGCTCATATAAAGCATTGCGGTTTGAGAAGAAATCCCTTTCTCTTCCATCCGTTTGGAAGCGACTCTGATTGCCTGTTGATAACTAGGCATTTTCTTCTCCTGCCATCTTGACTCTTTGTTCTTCCTCTAATAAGGCATTGATAATATCATCCATCTTTCCTTCCATGATTCGATCCAATTGGTTCAATGTAAATCCAATACGATGATCTGTCACACGATTTTGTGGATAATTGTATGTTCTGATTTTTTCAGAACGATCTCCCGTACCAATCTTAGAACGACGAATTGCCCCTTCTTCTTCTTCTTTTCTTCTTTGATACTCTTCATATACACGAGCACGAATCAATCTTAATGCCGTTTCGCGGTTTTCAATTTGTGAACGTCCGTCTTGACAATTGACTGTAATTCCGGTCGGAAGATGCACGATTCTGACTGCTGAATCTGTTTTATTGATATGTTGCCCTCCGGCACCTGATGCACGATGGGTTTCGATTGTCAAATCGCTATCATTAATTTCAATATCTTGTTCTTCGGCATCCGGCATAACTAAAACAGTTGCGGTAGAAGTATGAATTCTTCCTTGTGTTTCTGTCTTCGGAACCCGTTGTACACGATGTGCTCCTGATTCAAATTTCAATTGACGATAAACTTCATTTCCTTTGACAAGGAAGCTGATTTGTGAGAATCCCCCTGCTTCGGATTCACTCATTTCAAGTACTTGAAACTTCCAACCTTGAGACTCTCCATATTTTACATACATGCGATAAAGATCTCCGGCAAAAATATTTCCCTCATCTCCACCGGCTGCACCACGAATTTCGACAATCGCATCATGGTCATCGTTTGGATCCTTCGGAATCAACAAAACCCGTAAATGTTCTATTAATTCTTCTTTTTTCGGAGTCAATTCTTCCAGTTCCATTTGTGCCATTTCTTTCAGATCAGCATCATTTTCATGTAAAAGCTCTTCTGCTTGCTCAATATGACCTAGCACTTCTTTTAATTTCAAATAAGCATCCACAGCTCCTTTCAAAGAAGCCTGTTCCTTGGAAAGACGTGCCATTTCACGGGGGTTAGATACGATTTGAGGATCCATCAAAAGTTCATTAATTTCATTATATCTTTGATACATCCCTTCAAGACGTTGTAGCATTGCATCCATATTTCTTTCCTCCTTCTATTCGTTATATTAATCTCTAAATTACTATTTCCAACTTAAAAAAATAAGGGTCATGTCAACCCTTATTATTTTAAACCGTACTTCTTATTGAATTTTTCTATTCTACCAGCTGCAGCTGCGAAACGTTGTCTACCTGTATAGAATGGATGACAGTTTGAACATGTGTCGACTCTAATTTCAGATTTTGTTGAACCAGTTTCGAATTCAGCACCGCATGATGTACAAATTACCTTACATTTTTGGTACTTTGGATGAATATCTTTCTTCATAATACATCTCCTTCCGCCTTGAATCTCTTTTGAATTCAAAGTAAGTTACCGTGATATTTTAACACAATTCATGGCCTTTGACAAGAAGAGTTTTACCAAAATCACCACTTTTTACTGCCTTATGTTTCATCTGTGATTTATTGTATAAATATTTTCAATTATGATACATTTTTTTGCTTAATTTTATCCTTTTCACATTATGATTATACTTTGCAAAACGTCCCTCATCTTGTATAATAGTGAGAAAAGTGAGGAAAATATTATGCTATTATGTGAAAAAACTCAAATCATGAATTTAGAAGGTGCAATACGTGGTGCTAGAAATCCGATGAATAGTTGGAACAGAATGGATTCTTATTATAATGAAGACGGTCAATTCATTTTAGGAAGTAATGATTTAGATTTAGCAGTAAGATTGTGTAAGGCCGGCAGCGATCACAGAAAGTTTATCCGTCAAATTCTTGTCTGTGTTGATATCACCGCCCCTTTATATTGGTGGAAAGAATTCGATACATACAAAGTCGGGACTGTTGCCAACTCTACAAGTACGATGCATAAAATTCATTCAAAACCCTTTTCAATCGATGATTTCAGCCATGATAATTTAACTGATAAATCTTTGGATAAACTCAATGAGTTCATTCACTATTTGGAAGAAATCCGGCTTGAGTTTATCGAAACAAAAGAGAAGGCTCTCTGGTATGATATGATTACTCTTTTACCTGAAAGTTATAATCAAAAAAGAACTGTAACACTGAATTATGAAGTTCTCTTTAATATTTTCTATGCACGTAGAGGTCATAAGTTGAACGAATGGCATACTTTCTGCGATTGGATACAATCTCTTCCTTATGCCAAAGAATTAATCACAACATGCAAAGATGAAAATAAGTCGACAATTTAATGTCGGCTTATTTTTTTAAGAGTTCATTCAAATATTGTGTCCCTTTCTTTGCCTGTTTATATTCATCCCGATGATTGATATGATATCTCTTCCCATTCATCACAAAATTCGATCCGGTTTGATGGAAATCAAATTTCACATGATACCGGTCACAAGTTTCTTTAATTTTTCGAATCCAATCAAAATGACACTCTCTTGCCCCTTTATAAGATTCCCCACTCACAGAAATCATTTCAATTTCACCGGTTGCTAAAAATTTACTGAAATCAACACTCTCCAACAGCGGTGCGGCAAAAATAACTTTATGTTTTGCCTTTATGCTTAATAAGATGGGAAGTCTTTCCTCTGCTTTTTGTTGATTCTCGCAAGAAACCGCAAGCGTCACATTTTCGTATCCTTCACCCCAATCCTCTGGGATACATTGATTAAAACGCGCGATCCTTTTTGTACATATCAAAAAATTAATATCTTTCCTAAATCGTATTATTTCCCAAGCTTCCGCTCTCCACTTATCCGCTTCCTCTAAAAAGAAATCAGAAGTAAAACAGGTTGCCAACTCAATTTTAGGAGGAATTTTAAATTCTCCATTACGATTTTTTTTCATCGGCAAATTGAAATTAGTTTTTGATTTCGTCACAATACTCGGATCTTTATCTCTGATCTTATCTAAATAATACACATAACAGTTCAAACATCCGGGACTGCATTTATGACAACCATGCCACGGATTCCACTGAAACTTATTCATACGTATTCCTTTATTTAAAATCTTCTCTTAAAAGTTCCATCATGATGATATCATGCAATTGACCTTGATGGTATTTGACTTTATGCCAACGGCCACATTCTTTAAATCCCAATTTCTGATAGGCTTTGATAGCATTTTTATTGAAACTGAATACTTCCAAATGAATTGCATTGAATCTTTGAAAGTCAAAAATATATCTTAACAATAATCGAATTGCTTCTTGACCATATCCGCAATGACGAAACTCTTTTCCCAAATAAATTCCCATTGTGACGAATTGTTCATGAGAATCCATACCAAACAAGGAAACATGTCCCATAAATTCATTTTTCTCTTGTGATACAATTGAAAAAATGAAAGGTCCTTCATTCCATTTACTCATCATTTCACGCACTTTCTCTTCCCCCAAAAGACTTCCGTAAAATCCATTGAAATGGGCAATATCCTCATCTTCATTCATCCATTTTGTCATCGTTTTCACTTCATTTTCAATATCGATCGGAGATAAATACAAACGTTCTCCCACCAGTTTCTTATAATACATCTTTATTTTCCTTCTTTCATTTCTAGTCCATATAATTTAGAATATTTTTCAATTAATCCATCGATATAATAATTCGGATTAAATTTTTCACGAGTCACTTCCATTAAAATTTCATCTGCCCTTTTAAATGAGCCATAATGGTGAATCTTTTCTTTTAACCAAGACTGAATCTTTGCAAAATCATTCCCACTCAATGCTTCATCTACATCCACTTCTTTTTGCATTGCATTGAAAAACTGTGCCGCATAAGCAGACCCTAAAGCATAGGTCGGAAAATAACCGAACATAGCCGATGCCCAATGCATATCTTGTAAGATTCCCTGTGATGGTTTACTCGGTCGAATTCCGAGATATTTTTCAACACGATCATTCCACTCATTTTCCAAATTGGAAAGGTCTAAATTCCCATCAAATATTTCCTTTTCCAACTCATAACGAATAAGAATATGAAGCGGATAAGTCAGTTCATCTGCTTCTGTTCGAATCAAGCTCGGATAAGATGCGTTGATCATTTTCACAAAATCAGTTAATTCCACTTCATTAAATTCCGGAAAAATTTCTTGTAATTTCGGATAGTTACAAACCCAATAACTTTCTCTTTTTCCGATATAATTTTCTAAAAAACGAGACTGCGATTCATGCATACCACTGCTCATCCCATCCTCAAGAATCGTTCCATCATATTTTGAATCCACTTGCATTCCATATAAAGCATGTCCATACTCATGAATAATAGAGAAAATACTGCTTGCCAAAGAATTTTCCACATACTTTGTCGTAATTCTTGTATCCTTGTTAGATATCTTCATCGTAAACGGATGTTCTGTTTCACCCATGTAAACTCTATCCGGATCATAATTCATATAATCTTGTAAAACTTTCATAAGTTTTGCCTGCTTTTCTGCCGGAAAATGCCCATATAACATTGAGTCGTTGATAACACTTTTTCTATCTGCCACTCTTTTGATAAACGGGATCAGCTTTTCTTTGATTAATGAAAAAAATTCATCATACTTTTCAATCGTCATTCCCACTTCATAATCATCCAACAACTTTTGATAATCCGATCCTTCATCATTTCGATAAGATAAAAGCTTTTTTTGAATCTCGATCAAGCGTAGCAAAGTGCCTTCAAACAGAGCATAGTTTTCTTCTCTTTTTGCCTTTCTCCAAAGCACATCCGCATCGGCACAACATTTCTGAAATTCAATATATAATTCTTTCGGTAAGATTCGGATATCCCTTAAACTTCTCAAACGTTGTCTAAGTGCCTCTTTCGTGATCGCATCCAAATCTTCTTTTTTGTCTAACTCATCTAATTTTGCTAAACTATCTTGATTTGTCATGATACTAAAATAATCTCCTTGGACAATAGATATCATTTTATTTCGATATTCCGCACCTGCACTTGGAGCAATTGTCGATGCATCAAATGAACATAGAGCTAAAACCGTACCATAAGCGCTTAATTTTTCTTCATATTCCATAAAAAAAGTTTTTAATTCTTGTGTTGTCATCTTATATCACCTCAACTTTTTTTAACATTATACCGTTTTTTTTAATAAATTAATACAGAATAAATGACAATTCAAAACTTTTATGATATGCTTAACGACATCAGAGTAGAAAGACAAGCGTTAAGTGCTTTCAGAACGGGGAGTTGTCTGAAGGACGAAAAGAATTCTTGCGGTTTGTCTTTCGCATCCCGCTGAATCTCGCATTTTTTTAATGTGGGCGCAGAGGACGCTCTTTTATTTTGCAAAAAAGGAGGTTTTCTACTATGTCTAAGACACTAAAAGTTCTATCACCCTTTTCCAAAGAATATTGGAAAGAAGCAACCAAAGAATGCAGTAAAATCAACATGATTGCATTAGCCGCAATGCTTATTGCCCTAAGAAGTGTTGTCAATTTTATCCGCATTCCTGTCGGAGAAAATTTAAACATTTTCTTCACTTATCTTATTTCAGCATTAGGTGGTGCCATCTATGGACCTGTAATGGCATTCATCACGGGAGCTGTGTATGACATTCTCTCATTCATCATCTATCCGGATGGTCCGTTTTTTATCGGATATACACTCAATACAGCTTTGGCCGCTGCCATTTATGGATTATTTCTTTATCGACAAAGAATCACGGTCTTTAAATGTTTATTTGCCAAATTATCCAACAACTTAATCGTAAATGTATTATTAGGTGCATTGTGGAGCTCTATGCTCTATAGTAAGGGATATATTTATTATTTAATCAAAGCATTAAGTAAAAACTTCATTTTACTCCCTCTTGAAGTTTTATTGATGATTTCATTCTTTAAACTCTTGGCACCCTTTTTGGTTAAAAGAAACTTAATTGTCAATCAATCTGACAAAGAATAAAAACTAAATAGACTCATTAAACGGGAATTATTCACTTAAAAATCACAATCTTTTGATATTTTTCCCACATTTATGAATTAAAATAGAAGAATATCGGAGGTTTTATGTCATTATTCAACAAAAAAAGTCCCAAAATGAAATCAGAATCACAGCTTATGAAAGAAGTAGAAAAAATTATAAGTGAAAATCCCGAAAAAAAATACTGTGGTTTCTTTAAAGACAAAGAAAGAAAGAGTGTAGCACTATTTGTAAATCAAGACGAATCGAAGATTGAAATTACACTTTTAGATCTTTATATGGAATACTCCCAAATTTGTGCAGAGATTTCAGAAAATAAAGCAATCATAAAAAGTTTGTCGATTTCATTAATTAATATGGGATATGGAAGTTTATTGATGCGTGAATTTTTGTATCAATGTAAAATTCATGCCATTACTGATATTGAAGGAGAATTATATTTTAACAAGTTAAAAAATGAAGATCTTTTACGAATCGATCACTTCTTCAAAAAGCATGAATTCGAAATACAATTTGACACTAAAAACACAAAAGCAATTATTCAGTGGTCTGAGTAATTGCTTTTAATTTGATGGAAATCTATCGGGAATAATTCAAGAAATAAAAAATACAAGATTTATGAAATCCTGTATTTTTATTTCTTTTTTGAACATTTAATGCGTAAATCTTCAACGATTCGCAAATGCTCTTTGTTAATCTCTATTTTTTCTCCGGAATAGAGAATCACTTCTGCGGATTTAGAAAACTGTTTTCCCATCTTGATTTCACGAATACTACGACATCGAATAAACTGCTTATTACTGAAAAACCCTTCATCTGCATAGTATAAACACTGACGTGGCTTTCCCAAAACCAAATTAATGATGAAAAGAAATGCTAACATGATACTGAATGCAATATACAGATAATAATCATCTTGCGGTACTGATGTCGGATTTTGCCAAATGTAAATTGCCAAAGCCACGCAAATCATTGCCACAAAAACCGTTAAAACGATAAACGACTTAGACATCGCTGATTCATAAACTTTTTTCTTTTTAGTTTGCTCAAAGTCTTTAATCATTTTTTTAAATTTTAAATATTCCCTGACTTGAATATAAGTTGTAAATAAAACAACCGCAACTAAAAGTAAAACGACTAGCATACTTAGCCTCCCGAACCTGTTTTTTTAATTATACGCAAAAATGATTCATTCATTCAAGCTTTTTTTTACATTCTTCTTAAAACTGCATGCTAATTCGCTGATTCAAACTGAGAATTATACAATTGTGCATAAAATCCGTTTCTTGCCAATAACTCTTGATGGTTTCCACTTTCCACAATATCTCCGTCTTTCATAACCAAAATCAAATCTGCATCTCGTATTGTTGAAAGACGATGGGCAATGATAAAACTTGTTCTTCCCTTCATCAAATTTTCCATACCCTTTTGAATTAGAATTTCCGTACGTGTATCTACCGAAGAAGTTGCCTCATCTAAAATCAGGATTTTCGGATCTTTCAAAAAGGCTCGGGCAATCGTCAACAACTGCTTTTGCCCTTGTGATATATTGGTACTCTCTTCATTGATTTCCGTTTGATATCCATGATCTAGGGTACGAATGAAATGATCAACATAAGCCAAATCAGCCGCATGGATAACCTCTTCATCTGTTGCATCCAATTTACCATAGCGCAAATTCTCCATTATCGTTCCATTAAACAACCAACTATCCTGAAGAACCATTCCAAATTGATTTCTTAAATCACTTCTTGTAAATTGTGTGATGTCTGTTCCATCCAATAAAATAGAACCGCTGTTAAGTTCATAGAACCGCATCAACAGTTTTACGATCGTTGTCTTTCCCGCTCCGGTCGGCCCTACAATCGCAATCTTTTGTCCGGCATGAATATTGATACTGAAATCATGAATGATAATTTTACTTGGATCATAGCCAAATGAAACATGATCAAATACGATATCTCCCTGAACATGATCAACAGATACCGGATTTGAAACTTCCGCACATTCTTCTTGTTCATCCAAAAATTCAAATACTCGCTCACTTGCAGCCATTGTTGACTGCAAAGTATTCATAATCTGAGCTGCTTGAGTAATCGGTTGATTAAAAGAACGCACATATTGAATAAAGGCTTGAATATCCCCAATAGAAAGTCGTCCTTTTATTGCCAAAAATCCTCCTGCAAAACATACCGCAACATAACCCAAATTCCCGACAAATGTAGAAAGCGGCATCATCAATCCTGATAAGAACTGACTTTTCCAAGCACTGTTATAGAGTTTACTATTTAATTCACTAAAATGAGTAATCGTTTTTTCTTCATTTCCAAACGCCTTTACTACCGAATGTCCACCGTAAATTTCTTCTACATATCCATTCAAATTTCCTAATTCAGCTTGTTGTGCTCGGAAATATTTCTGAGATTTACTGATAACCAACATCGCTAAAACACCAGTAAGTGGCACGATACATAATGCAATCAAAGTCAACCAACCGGATATCGAAATCATCATAATCAATACACCGATCAGTGTTGCCAAACTCGTAATGATCTGAGAAAGACTTTGATTTAAACTTTGTGCTACTGTATCAACATCGTTGCTGATACGGGATAGAAGATCCCCATTGCTATGACTATCATAAAAAGAAAGCGGTAAACGATTCATTTTTTCTGAAATAGCCTTACGAAGATTATAAGAGATCTTCTGAGTCATTGATGACATCAGATAACTTTGTATATAATTACATAATGCACTGATAAGATAATATACGACCAACGTTAATAAAATAACTTTTATTCCATCAAAATCAATGGATCCCTCATTTTTAACTTTCAATACAAATCCATTTGCCAAAAGAGTGGTTGCCTCTCCTAACTTTTTCGGACCGATAATCGTAAATACAGTTGAAAAAGCGGAGAAAATAACGGCAATTAAAATTGACCATTTAAAAGGAGATAAATACATTGCAAGTTTATGAAATGCTCCTTTAAAATTCTTTGGCTTTTCCATTGCGCCTCTTGGACCCGGTCCATGATGTTTGTTACTCATGGCTCAATTCCTCCTTTGAAAGTTGTGAAGTTGCGATTTGTTTATACACTTCACATGACTCTAATAATTCTTTATGTGTACCCTTGCCGACAATTTCACCTTTATCTAATACAATAATTTGATCCGCATCCATAATAGACGCTATACGTTGACCGACAATCAACACTGTACTTTTAGTTTCTTGCACCATTTCATTTAAAGATTTTCTTAATGCCGCCTCGGTTTTGAAATCCAATGCAGAAAAACTATCATCAAATATAAAGACTTCCGCTTTTCGAATCAATGCTCGTGCAATAGCAAGGCGTTGTTTTTGTCCGCCGGAAACATTCGTTCCCCCTTGAGAAATCTCTTCTAAATATTGATTCGGTTTATTTTCGACAAAATCTTTTGCCTGTGCAATTTCAATTGCCTCTTTTATTTCATCTTCACTTGCATCCGCTTTTCCATTTTGAAGATTGGATGTAATCGTTCCTTTAAAAAGAATTCCTTTTTGCGGAACATATCCGATTTTATCTCTTAGATCATGCTGACGAACCTCTTTGATATTCACTCCATCCAGCAAAATCTCGCCTTCACTTACATCAAAAAACCTTAACAAAAGATTCATAACCGTAGATTTTCCTGAACCGGTACTACCGATAAAGGCCGTAGTTTGTGATGGTAATGCTGTAAAACTGATATTATGCAACACATCATTTTCAGCACCCGGATAACGGAAAGAAACATTTTTAAACTCAACTGTTCCCTTTTGTGTTTCATCAAAGGAAATCGGTTGAACCGGATCATGAATTACCGGTTCTGTTTCCAACACTTCCAAAATACGGTCTGCTGCAACAGTTGCTCGAGGAAGCATGATCGCAACCATGGCAATCATCAAAAACGACATGATTACCTGCATTGAATACTGAATAAATGCCATCATATCTCCAATCATCAAATTTCCTAGATCCAACTGACCTGCACCTACCCATACAATTAAAAGTGTTCCGCAGTTTAAAACCAAATTCATAATCGGAGTAAGTGAAATCATTACTTTGTTAATATAAAGGTTCGTATCTCGAATATCTTTACTTGCCTGATCAAAGCGTTTCTCTTCATGCTTTTGTGTATTAAAAGCACGAATGACTAATAAACCATTCAAATTTTCTCTCATGACAAGATTCATTTTATCAATCAATTTCTGAATAATTTTAAATTTCGGCATGACAAAGACAAAGGCAATTCCGACCAATCCCAAACACAAAGCAATTATCAACCCAATGATCCAACTCATGCTCAAATTGGTATTCAACACTTTAGTCAACGCCCCAATTCCCATAAGCGGAGCATAAACAACGATTCTAAACACCATGATAATAACCATTTGTACTTGTTGAACATCATTCGTTGTACGTGTAATCAAAGAGGCTGTAGAGAATTTATCAAACTCCGCTTGGGAGAAACTTTCTACTTTTTCAAACACTTCACTTCTTAGCATTCTAGAAATCCCGGCAGACATACGAGAACATAAAAATCCTACCAGAATCGCTATAGCCATAATTCCTAAAGATAAAAAAAGCATTTCCTTCCCAGATGAAATCAAGTAATTCATTTGAATTTGATTTAAATCCAATCCAATTTCCGTATATTCATTCAAAACCAACTGTTTGCTAATGCTTTGAATCGTAGATTCTCCCAAGTTCTCCATCTGTATTTCCGCCTGGTTAATGATTTCCTGCTTTTGCGCATCATTCATCATTGAAAGAATCAAAGAAAAATCTCCGTTTCCTTGTTGAGATAAACTCTCTTTCATCATCGTATTAATAAGCATTGATTTAGAAAAGGCTTCATCTAAAAGTTCAAAATTTTCTTGACTCAAATTTGTTTTTTTAATATAAAGATTTTCTTCGTTCAATAAAGGGTATTTATCAACAAGCTGTCCATTTTCTCCTACGGATGCCAAATCAAAACAATCTAAAAAAGCTTCTTGATCCGTTTCACTCATCCAAACAAGAAGTTCTTCCACTGTTTCTTCACGAAGAACATCTGGTACAGAACTTGAAATACCCCCACCTTGAATTCCATTATTCACGATATTGCTCATCGTATTCGGCAAAGCCAATTCCAGTTGGACCTGCCCATAAAGTAAACCACAAAGCAAAATCATGATCGGCCAATATTTTTTACATCGAATAAATATCTTAATCATATCGGTTCCTTTCTATTTCAATTCACATTTATTTAATTCATAAACGCAAACTAATATTCAAAAATATAAACTCTTTTTCTAACAAATTCAAGATTATTTTTTCTATATCAGACATTTAATCAGTGAGTGTTAAACTTTTATTCTTAGTTAATAAATTTGACCCGTTTTCTAATGTAAACCAAACAAAAATTGTGATTGTTGATAATCAAATCATCTTTAAATCACAATTTCTAAAACATAACTTTTATTTTTGATCAAAGTTACAATATTCAAATAAAATACTCGCTAAGATCTTTACTCCATTTATATAGTCATCAATACTGATCCATTCCATTTGTCCGCTATTCTGTTGTGGTAAAGCACATGCCGGTCCGATCCCTACACAATGACTTTTTCCATAAAGCATCGGTAGACGGATATCACTCCCGCCATGATATTGATGAATGAATTGATGAATCCCCGTCACATCCGTAATCTTTTTTTCAATTAACTGAACAAACGGATCCTCTGTTTCAACCTGTGCCGGTGTTGCTCTAAATGAACCTCTTTCAATTATCACATCCGCAAAGTTCACTTTTCCTTCTTTTTCACAACATTCTTTTAAATACTTGCTCAAATCTTCTACTACACCTTCAATAGTAAGCGGTTTATAAAATCGTATTCGGACACAGCATTTTGCCCTTTGATTGATTCCACCGTATCCACCCTTCGCTTCAATTGTACCGACATTTAAAATAAAAGAAGGTTCTCCTTTAAATGATCCAAAATCAAAACGATTCTTATCACGCATCTGTTGATTGTATTTTTCTAAATACGTAACAAGATAACTGATCAATACCGCTGCATTCACGCCCTCTGAAAGATCATCATGTAACTTTCCCGGTTTTCCTTTTACAGATATATCAAGATCGACCACACCTAATGAAATATTCTTTATTTCCGCAAATCCATGACCGGTTTCTGCCGGATGCAAATAAATGGAATTTTCTCCTGTGTATCCTTTCATCAAAGCTGATAAAGTACCAAATCCTCCACCATGCTTTCCTAATATAGACATAACACACAAATCATATGGCAACTGCGGTACATACTTCAAAAGAGTTTTAACGGCATAAAGCATCATCGCCACGCCGCCCTTATCATCGCTTGCTCCCAATCCGATTATTTTCCCATCGTGAATCGTACTCTGATAAGGATTCTCAAACTTCCCAAAATAATTTTCTGCTTCGGTATCAATATGAGAAAACAGCATTAAAGAAGGAACGGTTCCCTTCCCCTTGATCGTTCCCGCCACATTATACGCTTCAGGATGATATTCAAAATCTGTTGGGGGAATAATCCACTTGAGATGAACTTCGTTCATCCTCTCGAAAGCACTCTGTCATAAATCCCATTTCTTTTAATTCTTTTAAAACAAATTCTTGTGCTTTTGTAGCTTTCCCATCACTGCTTTCCATTTCAATCAATTTTCTAAGTCCTGCTATTATTTCAGCTTGATTTTGATCAATATCATTTAAAATCTGTTTAATCATAAATAACCACCTATATAAATCATCTATTTTAAAATCCTACAAAAAGAATCTCTGTGCAAATGTACAAAGATTCTTTACTTATTTCGACTTAATTTATGCAATCGCACGTCTTACTGAATTCTCATTGTCAGCTAAAGCTTTTTTAGCTTCATCTGCATTGCATTTCTTTTCAATCATGACGATTGCTGTTTTTGGTTTAAATTCACACTGTTCAAGAGCTTTTTCAGCAGTTTCATAATCACATTCCGTTGCCATCATGACAATTCTCTTACAGCGTTCGATTAATTTAAGATTGCTTGCTTTTACATCAACCATTAAATTTTTATATACCTTGTTTAAACCAACCATGCTTGCAGTTGAAAGCATATTCAAAATTAACTTCTGAGCTGTTCCGGATTTTAAGCGTGTAGAACCAGTCAAAACTTCCGGTCCACAGTTAACTTCGATCGGAGCATCGACAAGTGCTCCAATTTCAGTGTTTACATTGCAACAAACACCTACTGTTTTTGCACCTAAACTCTTTGCATATTCAATACCACCAATAACATAAGGTGTTCTTCCTGATGCAGCAAGTCCGCATACAACATCTTTCGCAGTTAATTCAAATGCCTTCAAATCTTCTACGGCAAGCTCTTTTGAATCCTCAGCACCTTCTACAGCATTTCTGATCGCATGATCGCCACCGGCCATGATTCCTTGAATTTCTGTTGTTGTTGAGAATGTTGGTGGGCATTCAGATGCATCCAAAATTCCCAAACGACCCGATGTTCCGGCACCGATATATAAAAGTCTTCCTCCATTTTTAATTGCCTCAACAATTATTTTTACAGCCTTTTCAATATTCGGTAAAGCTTTTTCGATTGCCTCCGGTACTCTTCTGTCTTCTTCGTTCATGATCTTCAAAACTTCCAAAGTTGATAAAGTATCCAGATTCATTGTCTTCTCATTGCGATTTTCGGTAGATAATTTTCCTAAGTTCAATGACATAATATTTCCCTCCATGATTATGTTCATTATATCATCATACTCACTTTTTTTAAAGCGTTTTCATATCCTTCGTTAATTTCATGACATCTTTCGGATAACCCAATACAAGAATATGTTCATGCCCGAAGAATCTTGTCTCAGCAGTTGGCATTGCATTTGTATTATGACCGTGTTTTACTGCTAGGATATTTAAATTATACTTGGCCCTGAAATCCAATTCTCTAATACTCTTTCCAACCCATTCATCCAAGATACCAATTTCAAAAATACCGGCATTATCCCCAAGCGGAGTATAACTGTACACATGATTGAAATGGTAACGAACTGCCATGTTCTCTGCCATATCTTTTTCCGGGTAAACCACTTCATCCGCACCATTCCTTAATAAGAATTTTGCATGAATGTCCGTATTTGCCTTTGAAACTACCATTTTAGCCCCAAGTTCTTTGAGCTGACTTGTAATTTCCAAACTATTTTGAAAGTTTGTTGCCATGCATACAAAACATGTATCAAAATTATTCACTCCCAAACTTTTTAAAACTTCTACTTTTGTACAGTCCGCTACCTGAACATTATCGACTACATTGATCAAGTCTTGCACATACTCTTCATGAGAATCGACAACCATAACTTCATTTCCAAGCTCTGTAAGTCTTCTCGCAAGATGATTCCCGAATTTACCGATTCCAATAACTAAAAATGATTTCATACCCATTCCTCCATTTATCCAATTAGAACTTTCTCTTTAATTTGTTGAAGTGCCACATTCTGCTTCTTCTTTATAAATAATAACGCAAAGGAATAACTTCCCAATCTACCTGAAAACATGAGAAGAATAATAAGAACTCTTGCGATCGTTCCCAATTCTCGAGTCACTCCGGTAGACATTCCCGCTGTTCCGATTGCCGAAAAGACTTCAAATAAAATATCAGACATAGCTAAATTCGGTTGAATTGCCAAGATAATCAGCATCACCGCAAAAGCCAAGAAAAAATAAACTGAAATTACACTTGCCGCTTTTTTAATAATGTTATCTTCCAATGAACGATTGAACACCGAGCTACTATCTTTTCCAATCATTTGATTGATTAATAAAATCACGATTACAGCTAAGGTTGTCGTTTTGATTCCTCCGGCTGTCGATCCGGAACTTCCCCCCACAAACATCAAAAACATTGTTAAAAGCTTGCTGGAAGAAGAAAGTGAAGCCGTATCAATAGAATTAAACCCTGCAGTTCGCGGTGTTACTGCACTGAAAAAACTCATCAAAAAGGAATCAAAAAATCCGGCATCAGCCAACAAATTATTTCTTTCAAATAAATAAAAAGAAATTGTTCCAAAAATCAAAAGAAATGCAGTCATGATTAATGTTAACTTAGTATGTAATTTATACTTTTTAAAGTTCAAACGATTTTGGCTGAGATCATCCCATACAAAAAAGCCAATTCCACCGATGATAATCAATGCGGATAAAGTCAAAATAACAAGTGGATCCGTTGCATAATTACAAAAAGAATTATAGACTTGCTGAACTCCCATCAAATCAAATCCGGCATTACAAAACGCAGAAACTGAATGAAAGACCGAATAAAATAATCCTTGTGCCCACCCAAATTGGGGTATAAAACGAATTGATAAAAGAATTGCACCAATCCCTTCAAACAGCATCGTTCCTCTTATAATTCTTTTGATCAATTGATCAACACTCCCGATACTCATCGCATTGATACTTTCTTGTAACAACCCTCTTGTTCGAAGTCCCATCTGTTTATTTAACGCAACAAAAATCAGACAGATAATTGTAATGAATCCCAACCCACCGATTTGAATTAAAAGAAGCAAAATAATCTGTCCAAATATTGACCATTGTGTATAAGTATCCACAACGACTAAACCTGTCACACAGGTTGAAGAAGTTGCAGTAAATAATGCTGTTAAAAATGAAACGCTTTGATTGTCTTTTGACGATATCGGAAGCATCAATAAGAGAGTTCCACATAAAATCACTGTTGCGAAGCTTAGCGCAATAATTTTAGGAGCACTCATTTTTTTCAATAATGTCATAACATCACCTTTTTTATTATAACACTGAATATACCGAAAATTAAAACTCTTTATTGCTTTTTTATAAATCTTTAAGAAACCCTCTTTCTCTTTCTTATAATAGAATTCGTAATTTACAAATGCTTACAATTTCAATCAAAAAAAGAGAAGATTTCTCTTCTCTTATAGTTTAACAAACTGTTCAACATTCAAAATAAAGATTGTCGCTCCGCCTACCTGTACTTCTACCGGAAATGAAGCATATCTTCCAATATCGTAAGAGGCCGTTGATGGAACAATTTCTGTTCTTCTTTTACTCTCGTTTCCGATAATTTCAACAGCTTTGTCAACTAACTTATCCTCACATCCAACAATGAGGGTTGTATTTCCTGCTCTAAGGAATCCTCCTGTAGTTGCCAGTCTTGTCACTTGAAAGTTTGCCTTTGTTAATGAAGATGAGACGCTGGAACTGTCATCATTCGATACGATCGCTAAAATTAACTTCATCGTAATATCCTCCTTTATTACTTTTATTTTATCATATTTTGTCCAAATAATCACTACCGGAAACAAAATACTTTAGTGTTTCATCCAATTTTCAATATCTTCCACCGTTTTTAGTATATTAGCGGAAAGATTAATTGCTTTATCTTCTGTAATTAAAATATCATCCTCAATACGAACACCGATATTTTCTTCTTCGATATAAAGCCCCGGTTCAACCGTAATTACCATTCCAGGCTCTAATTTTGCACCTCTATCTCCTACATCATGACAATCCAATCCTAATTGGTGTGAAACACTGTGATAGTAATAATCCTGCACTATCTTTCCATCTTTTAATAGCCCTAATTCATCACATTTCTTCTCATAAAACTTTATGACCTGATCATTAAGATCCTTTAATGTCATTCCCACTTTTGCAGTATTGATGATTTGATTCTGAATTTCAAGCACTGCATTATAGACTTCTTTTTGACGTTTTGTGAATTTACCGTTGATTGGGAAAGTACGAGAAATATCGGCACAATAGTGATTATAGGAACTTCCCAAATCAATCAAAACCAATTCCCCGTCATTCACAACTTGATTATTGTCAGAATAATGAAGAATCGTAGATCTCTTACCCCCTGCAACAATGCTTTGGAATGCATACTCTTTGACTTGATGCTTTTTAAGCTCAAAATCAAAAGCTCCCTCCAACTCGGATTCATTCATATTCGGACGGGCATGCCGCATCATGGCTTCAATCGCCATTCTTGTGTGTTCTTGGGCTACTTTCATATTCTCAATTTCATCTTCCGATTTGATCATGCGCTGTCTGCTTACCGTTGCATAAACATCCTCAATCTTAACTTGCGGGAAAGTTTCTTTTAATTCATTTGCCAATTTAAGTGCCGGATTTACCTTTCCCTCACTTGTCCATAAATCAAATCCCACCGTGATTTCTTTTCCTCGCAAACTTCCTATCATAGAATTTAAAGTTTGTTTAAAATCTTCTATATACCCGACTTGTCGAATTCCGCTTATCTGAGTCGCTTCCTCTTTTTTCATACGGCCTCCCACCCATTTAGCCAGCCATTCATCATAAGGTTCAATAAATAAACGGGACATTGCCATACCTTCTTGAAGCTTTGCCATGACTAAAACCATATTTTCTCTTTTTAAATTTGTATAATAATAGAAATTACGGTTTACATCAAAATGTTCTGTAGGGATACCTGAAAACAATACCGCAATGTACGGAGCTTTTTTATCTGCTAAAAATTCCTGTCTTCTTTTATTCAAAACTTCTTTCATAAGATTTCCTCTTTTCTTTCTTTATTTTAACTCAAAATAGATTTAATGAAAAGAATATTGATTTGCTACTCTTTGAAATCATAATAACTATTTAAATTTTGGTACTAAAATTTAAATATCTTCATCATTCAATTTTATCATTTTTCGATTTTTGATATAATTGAACTCAAAATGATAAAATTAAAAAAGCATGTAATCCAATTTTTACATGCTCAATTTACACTCGTCTCATTTTATTCCAAATAGTTGTTTTCATTTATCATCATTATTCAACTGTGATATTTTCTATCGCATACAGTGGCAAATTCACAAGCCAATCTTCTTTTTTATAATCGGCTACCGAAACACGAATAGACAATTCAGGAGAAAATCTCTCTCGATAGGTTTTGAGACTCTTACTGCATTTCCATTCATATAATTTTTCAATTGCGATTCTGTACATACTCCACTTCCATATAATAAAGCAGTATATCATCACAATCCAAAAAATACAGCGAATATATGGATTGTGAGTCCACTTTTTACAACGAACTTAGTAAAAACATTTTGTAAAAATCTACATCCTAATGATTTGTCCTATATCCTTTCTCAGTTTATTCTAGATTACCATTCTTCTAACTTTCACAATGATTACAAAATGATATGTACATCGATGACTTGTGTGTCAAAGTATCTGTATCTTTCATAGATATTTCATCTACTTTCTTTTTAGAGTCACTAGCTTTCTCTATTTTATCTTTTATACTGCAATAAATCCCACATAAAATGTCCGTTCCCGATGAATGCCCAAAGTCTTTGACCTCATACATCATCTTTACAAAATTGTCATCATCACAATAAAACGAATTCAATAGTTTTTTTACTGCTTGATTCGCTAATCCATCCGCTGCCATTCGCAACATATGATAACTGATTAAATTTGTTTTTGATCTTGCATTCGATAGAACTTCATGATACTTTTCTATAATTTTATGTATATCCATTTTTAAAGCTTGACAGTAAAAAATATCACTCAATATCAATCCACATAACATATCATCAAAACTCGGAGTTAATCCGACACCCAATCCAATTAAATTTTGTGTTTGGGTAACAAAATCAACTTGAGTCTTATAAGATTTTTGCCAAGCAATTATATCTTCGTAAATTATTTGATTCAATGAATTTAATTGCGAATTCATTATAAAAGGGTACATGCCATCATGTCTTCCATTTTGTAACAAAAATAAAGATAGTTCTTTAAACCTTTTTTCCACTCTTTCCCAATCCATTTCTAAGCAAAGATTCTCACTTGATCCATCATAAATTTCAAAATCCCGCAAATCAATTTCCTTATCCTCATTTAAGAAAATTTTCCCACTACTAAGAAGGATTTTCTCTTTATCAGAAATTTGAGGAAGACTCGGAAGCATGATACTACATGGCATCATGGTTTTGGTATTATCTAAGATCGTTATCAATCGGTCATTTTTATCTATGAGATTTATAGAGTGTTCAAAAAGAAAATGAACTTGTAGTTCTCTTTCATTTTTATAACTCTCTTCTAATAGCTGTTTACATATCATCTTATTTAACATATTAACAAAAACAGAAGTATTCCAATCAAGCCACATAGAATTAATGCTATCGGGAATGACTTACGTAAAATTTTTCCTTCCTGACCGATAATAGAAGCGGTTGTCGCCCCCAATATAAGATTGCTTGTGCTTATCGAATTTCCTATAGAAGCTCCCGCTGCTTGTGCTGCCAAAATCGCAACGACCTTATAATCTAAAAGAACTGCGGTTGTTTCTTGAAATTTACCAAACAAAATACAAGAAGCCATGGTTGAACTCGTCATAAAGGTTCCTAACAATCCGATATAAGGGGCAATCAACGGGTAAAACCCTTGAAATACTTTCGATACCCCCATCGCTAATTGCTCGGTTTGGCCACTTCCCGACATAACTTTAGACATCATCAACAAAATCATGATTGACAAAGAAGAAGGAATTACTTTTTTCAATGTTCTTTGAAGAACATTTTTTGTACTGCGTATCGGTAAATATTTTTTATGTATGTAATAACAAGCACTCATCACTGAAGCTCCCATTAAAAATGTTCCTGCATGAACTAATAATTTAATCGGTGAATATTTATCCACCGCACTATTAATAATCCCATATCCTGTTACTGTTTCTTTAAACGCAAAACCGATTTCCCAACTACTGAGAAAATGATGAATCGGTTTGATCATAAGGCAGGTTATAGCCAAAATTGTCAGAATAATATAAGGTAGAAAGGCTTCTATTAAAGTCATCGAACTTTTATGTTGTGTCTTCAAAACAACTTCTCGATTCATGATTTCACTGTTTTCAATCTTCCATGGTTTATTATACATAGGTAGTTTATTCAAAAGAAAGACAGCAACAATGCCAATCACTGTCGGTATAAAGCATGCAACGGTTGGATTGACTTGACTAAGTAGAATTTCGCCCCCTCCTTGAATCAAACTGATTACTAAGATTGCGAAAAAGCCTTTCTTTAACCCCTCTTTTTTACCATAAATCCAACAAACTATAAGACCATTCAAAAAATTAATAATCGCCAAAAAACAGGCAATCCATAAAGCCGTTGAAAAGTATTGTTCACTATATAAAACAATTCCTGTTGTCTCTACTAACGCATCCCATGCCGCAGCTAATGTTCCGAACGTTGCTCCCCAAGCATGTCCGATCATCGGAATCAAAACTGCATAAAGCGGTTTTACCCCAATTCCAATCAACAATGGCGCACCTACGGCAATCGGGACACCAAACCCTGTAATTCCTTGCATAAAACTAACAAATCCAAGTCCGATGATCAAAATCTGCATGAGTTCATTTTGGCACCATTTTGACATTTTTTCTTGAAATACCGCCATTGCATTTACTTCATTGCTAATCTCATAAATCAAAATTGCGAAAATGATGACCAAAATAATCGAAAGAGCACTCCACATCCCTTTTAAACATTCATTCAACAGAAGTTCAAAGGGTGCTTTATAAAACACTACAGCACAAACAGATGCAATGATAAATCCGACAAAAGCTGCTTTATAAGCGGGAATTTGTTTTCCCACCATCAAAATAAGCAAAGCAAGAATCGGTAAAAATGCAATGAACCAGAGGGAAATATGAATAGGCATAAAATTTATTCTCCCAATTGTTCATGGACAAAAACACGTAACGCTTCTTCAAAAATCTCCATTGGTGGCTGAGCAATCCCTGCACCAACCTGACCGATACCCGGCTTTTTATGTGCCATTCCGGTATTGATTACAGGCAAAATTCCGGTTTCCACGATTTTTCTTATATCAAAACCATTTGGAACTCCTTCAAAATTTAAATTCGGCATCGGTAAATTATAATTCTTTGCCACGGTAATTTCACCCATAGATTGAGAATATTCAATTGCTTTACTGACACTTCCGGCTCCGACAAAATTAACAACCGCCGGAGAACATCCCATAGCACATCCACCGATTCCGATACATTCGGTAATGGAGCTATCGCCCATATCCCCATTCGCATCTTTTTCACTAAACCCCGGGAAATATAAACCGACCGGCATTTTAACAGGAGCGGTAAACCAACGATATCCTAAAGAACTGATGTTCAGGCCAAAATCAACGCCATTACGACTGAGGGCAGTCACTACCGTACTCTTTTTCACATTTCTTGCCGCATCCATGATGCTTTTAGAACTTGCCATCGCCAGATTCAAGAAGAACTGATCGTTTTTCTTAACCAAAAATTCAATAACCTCATGAGCATACGGTTTCCCATTTACAACATCCTGTATTTCACCACATAATTGTTTGTAAAATTGTAAGCTGGCCGCAACATTCCGTTGATGCATTTCATCACCCATTGCCAATGCCTGAGCCATGACATTTTTCAAATTTAATCCTCCTGCTTTTTTTACCGCTTCATCTAAAACAGGAGCCAATACTTTTTCAATCCATCGCAAACGTTCTATGACCTTAGGACCGTTCGCTCCAAATCTCATAACTTCCCCGATACCTTCATTAATCGTACAATAGGCACGATTCTTATATTTCTCATTTTCCACTACAAATACCGGCATAGAAGAAGTAATCATCCCCGTCATCGGACCTACAGCATGATGATGATGGTTGCAGTCAAATTGAATCTTTCCTTCCAAAATCAATTTTTCTGCTTCTTCTTCATCTTTTGCCCACCCCTCATAAATCATGGCTCCGACGACAGCCCCTTTCATCGGACCACACATCTCGTTATATTCGATTGGTGGACCGGCATGTAAAATCATATGATCGACCAACCCCGGAACAACTTCTCTTGCCGGTCTTACTGCTAATAAAACAGGCTGACCACTCATGATAATATCCACGACTTCTTTATTTGCCGCATCAATTTCTTCACTATGTAACTCACATTTAAACAACAAGTCCACCAATTCCGTATTCCCGCTTGCCGGTGGTGTCCACTTAACATGAGTTATCTTCCCACCGATATTATCAATACTATCAGAAAAGGACTTAAGTCCGATATTCACAACATCGACTTCTTCCTTAAATAAATTTCTTGCATCAGACATGATCACACTCTCCTTTATTTTGTTTCATGATATCCAAACACAGCTTGATTGCTTCTTCATTGCTGGAAGCAACAAGGATTCCTGCCTCCTGAAGCTTCTTTACTTGTGTAGAATAAACTTGAAAATCTTCTTCCGTTCCACATACCGAAGTTACAACAAGCGGAATTTGGTCGCATTCTTTTCTCGTACTCATCACTGCATCCGCAATGACTTGTGCCGGATCTTCAAATGAACCATAACCAATTACACAATCGGTTAAAACAACTGCTACTTCTTTATCTTGCAATTCTTGTTTGATACGCTTTACTTTTTCAGTCGGATCAATCATCGGATGAGGCTTTCCTACAGTAAATTCATCTTCTCCCATATCCAAAAACAGATTCTTCATCGATTTTCTGACATTCTCCAATTTATTTACACCTTTCATTGGGGTATTAGAATATAAATCAGATAAACATTTTCTCGCAAAATACATAGCCTCATAACATAAACTTCCGCCACTGTAAATTCCTCTTAGATATTTTCTTTCTTGGCTCAAGTTTGCAATTTCATCACTCAACTTCTTCTGATCCAATGTACAAATTTCTTCCGGACATTCATGAAGCCCACTTAATTCTAATGCTGCAATTGCCGCCCTCTTTAAAGAATCAAAACCTTGTCCTCCGGCTTCTTCAATTAAACTATAATCTTCATTCCCAGCAAAATTAACAACAACCGGCTTATTCGTAGAACGGATAAAAGATGCGATTTTATTTTGGACTTCCATGCAAGGTGGTTTCGATACAATTAAAATGACTTGAGTTTCCTCATCTTCCTTTAATAATTCCAAAGCATCCATCATCGTAATTCCACCGATTTCCTTTTTCGGATCTCTTCCCCCTGTTCCGATAGCTTGTGAAATACCCCCGTGATTACGATGAATAATGGAAGTTACTTCTTGTATTCCTGTTCCGGAAGCCCCTACAACACCGATACTTCCTTTTCTTATGTTGTTCGCAAAAGCTAAAGGAACTTGATTGATAATAGATGTACCGCAATCCGGTCCCATTACCAACAAGCCTTTTTCATGTGCTTTTTGTTTTAAAGCCAATTCGTCTTCAATGCTGATATTATCGGAATAAAGCATGATATTCATGCCTTTGCTCAGTCCTTTCGCTGCTTCATATTTGGCATAATCTCCCGCACATGACAACATGAGGACATTGGCATTTTTATCTTCTTTTAATGCCTGTTCCAATCTTTTGATTTGACGGGTTTCATTTGATTCATTTTGAGTTGAAACTGATGTACTTAACAATTCTTTTGCCTTTACAATTGAATCATTCAATACCTTCTCATTCTCTGCTTTAATTGAAATAATCAAATCATCAGACTTAGCCGCTTTTACTTGATCATTCGATAAACCGCTTTTTAAAAATAAATCTTTATTTCTATCTGTACCCATCATGGCACTCGCTTCAATTATCCCCTCCATTGAACATATTTCACTGGAGATTTTCATCAAAAAAACAGAATCCCGGTATGTATTATTTAATACAATTGCCCCTAAACTTTCCATATTCTTATTCCTCAACCTTCTAAAAAGCCTTTTCCACTTGTTTCAAAATATTCCAATCACGACAAACAATTTCTCCCCCAATAATTGTTAAGGTAACTTTCCCAATCATTTCATCTCCATCATAAGGGTTATTTGAAGATTTGCTTTTAAATTCTTTTAAATCTACGACCCATTTCTTATTCGGATCAAATACCGTAATATCGGCGTCAGCTCCAATCGATAAAGTTCCACGATTCGCAAGTCGCATGATTCTAGCCGGATTCACTGTCATACAACGAATAATGTAAGAATAGTCCGCATAACCCAATCGTACCATTTCCAATGCCAAAGGAAGCGTTGTTTCAAACCCGGAAAGTCCAAACAAATTGGTTGCGGTAATTCCACCCTCTATTTCACTATCTGCATAAGGACAATGGTCAGTCGCAATCACATCAATTAATCGCTCTTTTATTCCCTGACGAATTCCCTCGACATCTTTAACTCCTCTAAAAGGTGGCTTAACTTTTGCCCGAACCCCTTTTTCTTTAACGATTTCTTCTGTTCTTGAAAATTGATGCGGAATCAATTCACATGTAAAATTAACACCTCGTTGTTTAAATAAGCGAACTAAATCAATTGAGCGTTCACTTCCTAAATGAGCAATGTGCATGTGTCCGTTGATTTCTTCTTGAATAATCAAATTTCTTGCAATCTCCACATCTTCGGCTACCGAAGAAATCCCCGGTAAATTCATTTCTTTTACCAACTTTCCCGCATTCACAACTCCTTTACCGGTATAAGCTTTATCTTCACAATGTAAATCAACAACTAAATCCACTTCTTTTGTTGCCTCTAAAATATCACGCATCATCACTGCCTCTTTAATGGCATTTCCATCATCCGAAAAAGCAACCACTCCGGCTTCTTTCAAAGCTTTCATATCGACGATTTCTTCACCTTTTCTGCCAACGGTTACCGCTCCAAATGGATACAACCGGCACAACGCACTTTCTTTTGCCCTTTTGAAAAACTCTTCAACCATTTTCACATTATCAATGATCGGATCGCTGTTTGGCATCACCCCGATCGATGTATACCCACCGCAAACAGCACTGCTTGTTCCGGTATAAAATGTTTCCCTTTGCGGTTCATTAAAATCTCTTAAGTGCGCATGCATTTCAACAAACCCCGGGGCAACGATCTGCCCGCTTACATCTTCTACAATCGCTTCTTCATCAATTATATTTTTTTCAATCTTGCTGATTTTCCCATCCACTATCAATAAATCCAAAAAATCATCCACATCATTGGCAGGATCAATTACCCGTCCATTTTTCAATAACAATTTCATGCCATACTCTCGCTTTCTTCTATTTCACTAAAGCTTTTATAATACGATATCCATAGTACAATGCATAAAGTACTAAAAATCCTGTTCCAATTACCATGATAATATTGTTCGTTTTTTTCAGTTCTTCCAAATTAGGAATAGAAAGATATAAATTTAAAAATAACAGAACAATCAAAACGACTAAAGCAATTAACACAATGATATTTTTCATTCTCGGTTGCTGTTTCAAATCATCAAATGATTCAAGCTTCTTTCCAAATTCCACATTCGTTATAATAGGCAACTTAGATAAGAACATCTTCCGATAACAAGCCTCACTTACCAAAAGTGTAATAAACCCAACACCTAAACCAAGTTTCCAATCTATTTGAAGCATGATCAAAACACATATCGCAAAAGATAATAAATACCGTCCTGCAAATACATTGTATTTATTTTCATCCTTGGATGTCAAAACATAAGCTATATTCTTTTTAGGTACTCCGATATATTGTTTTCCATATTCATCAACATACAAATCCAGTGTTTTTTTATGTAAATTAGTATTTTTCTTCATGTTTCTTGTTCCTTTTATTCATTATTTTCTTAATATCCTTAATTCCTAAAATGACTTCATCATTATTCTGTCTGAATTGAGCCATTTCTTTTTCATTTTTTTCCTTATTTCCAATTGTCTTCATGAGCAAATTATTCACTTTGCCTGCTTGTGTTATCGGATAATTTATCTGATTTCCATCCATGAGATTGATAATCAAAGCATTTCCTTCTGATTTTTCAATTTCCCAATCCATAATCTGTTCATTATCGATCAGAATACCCTTCTCATGATCCAAACGATCTGTTAATACAATCTTATCTTCATATACTCGGATCGTCGTATATTGTTTGACTCGTATAAAAATAATCAACGCACAAATCATATTGATTGATCCGATCACAAATAAAAACCAATAATTATGATAAAAAACGCCTTTACAAATCATGAGTAAAGAACCTATAAACCAAATTATTGCCAATCCGGTCGGTCTATTTTTCACAAATCCGATTAACGGTAACTTTTCAAAAGATTCATCTTTAAAATAAATTCTATCCTTCATCAACAAGCCCTCCCATGAAACAAAAGAGATAAAACTGTCTCGTTTAACTCAACAAGCTTTATCTCACCAATTCAAATATGATTATTAAAATTTATAGATAAAGCCATTATCTTATAAGAATTCCTTTATCAATAATGCGGCTCTTACCGGATTACATGCTCCGCATACACATGGTTTAGCCACTTCTATGCCGGCTTGTTCCAAAGTCATTTTTCCACTTTTTACTTTTTCTGCCAAATCATAAATTAATGTAGCGGTAATCAGCCCATGTCCACACATCGTCATGATATTCATGCATTTCTCTTCCGGTAATTTTTCTACATTTCCCCAGACTCCTAAAGATCTTGCGACAGTATGTCTTTGAAGTCCCGCTTCTTGACAACACTCCTTCGTATGTTCCATAAGTCCGGTTACAACAACACTCATCCCATTTTGTAAATCTTTAATTTCCTTTAATGTCTTGATTACATTCTCTTTTTTATCAAAGGTTAGATTCAAGACCGCTCCATCTTTCATTCTTTCTTTCAATCCATCCAATCCTACCGAATAGATATTTCCGGATTGTGTATCTCCGGCATTCACAGCACCGTTTTTAATTCCGATATCCAAAATATCAATTAATTTCTGTTTTGATCCTTCTTTATTGACTCCTTTAACCGGCATCGCTAAGATAATGTAATCATTCTCTAATGTATTCCCTGTTCTATGTAATGTATGTGTCATTTCTTATCTCTCCTTATCAAAATCATAAAGGGGTCTGCCTAGTCCTACATTCGTTTTTCCACCTGCATACATGGACAATCCCATCTTTTCTATTGCTTCATCAAAATAAGCTGTTCCATCCTCTTTTAAAAGAGAGGATACGCCGACAGAGAATACCGTATCCACTTCTTTCGACAATTTTTGACAAGATTTTAATACTTCTTCCAATTTATCCGCATCGATCAGTGCCTCTACAATTGCCGATAAAACAAATAAAGGTCTTACATCTTCTTGAATTTCTCCAGTTGTTGTATCCTTCATGACATAAGTAACCGGATTTAAAGGTTCAAAATATGCTCCGTGTTTAGCAAGCGCCATACATGCCTTTTCTACATCAATAAATGTTGTGCCGGTAAATGGTCTTCCCATCTCAAGACATATTCCGACTTTTTGATGTCCGATTCTTCCGGTAACCTCATTGGTCTTCATTTCCGCTGTTCCTCTGCCTGAAACTCCTGATTTTTCATCTACACCTGTCGGGCAACTTAGTGATTCAGCTAAAGTTCTTGGCCAGCTCAATTCTTCTTTTGCTAAAGCATTTACCGGACATCCTTCACGAATGCAGTTGTAACATTCTACACATTTCAAAGGATCCACTTTTGCTTTATGATCTTCTATTTTAATCGCCTTCATCGGACAGAATTTTGCACATTTTCCACATCCGACACAACTTTCTTCTCTAATTCTCATTCCTTTTCCTCCTCGATAATTGTTCCTGCCTGACCCTTGATTGCCATGCATGCATGCTCCTCATCTGTTATGATAGAAAGGCGTCCTTTTTTAGATGTGGCAAACGCAAGTGCCGCTTCCACTTTGGGCAGCATACTTCCTTCATAAAAATGACCCTGTTCTTTTAAATTTATTAATTCTTTTGTCGATATTTTATGAATTTTTTGTTCATTCTTCTTTCCAAAATTAATACAAACATTTTTAACTCCGGTTAAAATCAATAAAATATCCGCATTTAACTCTTCCGCTAAAATCTCAGAAGCATAATCTTTATCAATTACCGCTTCAATTCCTTTATAGCCGAATTCTTCCTCAATAACGGGAATGCCACCGCCTCCTGTCGAAACCACGATAACACCTTGATCTACAAGATCTTTAATTACATCCGCTTCAACTATTTTTTCAGGTTTAGGTGATGGAACAACTCTTCGATACCCCTTACCGGAATCATTTTTAAAAATTACAGAATCCTTATTAGGTAATTTTTTCACTTGTTCTTGGCTGTAAAATGGTCCTACCGGTTTAGTCGGATCCGCAAATGCTTTATCATTCGCATCAACAACGACCTGAGTAATGACAGTACATACAGATTTTTGAATATTCCTCGAATTCAATTCCGCTTTTAAGGCACTTTGAATATGATAACCAATCATGCCCTGTGTAGATGCACCATGCAAATCTAATGTTAAAGGAGGTGTAATTTCCTTGGCAGCTTCATTTTGAAGCATTAATCTTCCTACTTGGGGTCCATTCCCATGAGAAATCACGACTTCATGTCCCATTTCAATCAAATCCGCAATTTTTTTAACTGCTTTTCTTATATTTTTAAGTTGATTTTGTCCGTTAGCTTCTTCATTTTTCTTTTCCAGTGCATTTCCACCCAGTGCTACAACAATAACACTCATGATCCTTCACCAAAAAAGCTGTTGTTATTGAAAATGTGTCCGGAATTTTGAGAAACTTCTTTCATTTTCTCAGCCACTTCCATCATGTCATCTGTATCTAAAAAAGCGAGTTCTAACAACATTCCCAAACATAATCCTGTTACAATATTATATTTATGTTCTTTCAATAAACTGGATGAGCTATTAAAAGGAGTACCCCCCAATATATCACATATCACGATAAAAGGCTTATCCTTTATTTTTTCAATTTCAGCTCTGATTTTACTCGAAAAACTCAAAGGATCATCCTCGGCAAGAAGTGGAATTGGAATTAATTTATCATTTTTTCCGGTAATCATTTCTGCACTTTTTATAATTTCCTCACAAAATCTTCCATGTGTTACAATCAATACTTTATAATCCATTGCTTTTCCTCCTCATAAAAGCTTCTATATCAAAGTTTCAATCAGTGCTTTCTCTATATTTTCAAGCCGTTCGACATTCACTTTAAAATCATTTTTATTCCTAGTATTTTCAATATAAACCATATCCTCTTGCATCTCTGCCGAAAATACCATTAATGAATTTTCAAACATGCCTACTACTGTTCTCTCGTATTCTTCTTGTGTCATCTTAATCAGTTTTGCAGATTTAAGATGATCTTGAAAATTTTTCGCAAGTTCAAATGTACTTGGATTCGCACATATAACCAAATCAGTTCCGTATCCGATATTATTTAATATGATTATTTTTTTATTTTGAATTTCTTCAATCATTTTAATATCCCGATATCCGCTTGTCAGCATTGCTGCATTATCCACTAAAATAAGTGCGGTTTTCTTCAATTTTTTTGACATCATTATTTTATATAGCACTGCAATTGCCGCAGAATTCGCATTCATATTTATCTTCTTTTCGACTCCTTTAGCCATTTTTGCAGCCAAGAATCCGAGAATGATATCAAATAAATAAACAAGTACTCTAATAAAGAAATTCGTTGTTTTGATTTTCAGTGTTAATATCACAATAAGGGCAATCAATGAAATTGAAATCATCGCGTAAATGAGAGAATTTAATCGTTCTTTTTTTGCGACATTCTTTGCATCTAAAGGTGTATAGCGATAATTTTTTAGTAGCATCAAATCTGCTGTATCGTAATAAGCAAGAACAACAATTGCGGCAGTTTCTAAATTTCCAACACATAAATGATGTCCGCTACCACCAAAAATCTTATATTCAATCTTTTTCTCTTTCAATTTATTAACAAGATAATTGATAAAATTATTTTTATTCTTAGTCTTATATCTTTTGGAAAAATAGACTCCCATTTCCGTTAATGATTGTTTCAACTCCATTTTGTTCAACCACCCTCTATATAAATAGGAATAAGTAGTTGATTTATCTTTCAATAAATCAACTTACTTAATCCTTTTTTATCTTAAACTAATCCAACAAGTGCCAATAAAATACAAACTGCCAGCGATCCTAAAACCAACCACGCAAAGTTTACTTTCTTGCCCACGAAATAGTAATAAATAGCTACAGCAATTAAAGTTAACATTCCCGGAATTGCGGCATCCAGCTTATCTTGTAAGAAATAAACCGATTCACCGACAGACCATGAATAACTGAGACCGAATGTAGTATATTTAGAAGCCATGCCACCCATGATTACCATCGATGCAAGAGTACATGCACTCGTCAAAGCACCGAGCCATGGAGTACCAAGCAATTTAGCAATCGCCTGTTTACCATATTTATAACCGGTATTACAGAAAATAACGATTAATGGGGTATTGATTAAGATACTGTACACTAAAATGAATCCCAAACCTGCCCAAGTCGCTCCATCCAAAGCTAATCCGATGAAGAATACCATAATTAACTGACGAACAGTTGAACCCATCAAAGAGTCACCCATACCGGATAGTGGACCCATGATACTTGATTTAATCTGACGAATCGTTTCCGGATCAAAATCAGCTCCGTTGGCATATTGTTCTTCCATGGATAAATAGATTCCAAATGCTAAAGAGGCAAATGTCTGTTCACACAACCAATAATCTCTTGTCCTCAACAAAGCCGCTTGAAGTGCTTCTTCATCATCTTGATAGAGATACTTTAAAGCCGGTAATGCAGCAACTGTCCAAGAATTGACATAACCACGGTCATATCCGAAAGAGACCTGATTCCAAGTATGCTGTTTAAATAAAGTTCTGATAATTAAATTTTTTGGTAACGCTCTATATTCTTTTTCTGACATAATTTCACCCCTATCCCATTAATTCCTTGTTCATATAAATTGTTAAATAAGCTAAGATGAAACCGAAAATAGCAACACCCAAAATGGATAGATCAAAGAATTCCATCATAAAGAATCCCAAGATAAAGAACGGAATTGTTTTTGTTGTACCGATAATTCTGACATACATCGCAAATCCCAATGCAGGCAACAATTTACTCATTGCGGTTAGTCCGTTACTAAACCATGCCGGTAATGTATTTAACAGAATTTCAACAAAGTTCTGCCCAAAATATAAAGCAACAAAGCATAGCGGAGCACTCAAAAGTACTGCAAATAAGAACGGATAAAGTGTAGAACCAAGTTCGACTTTACGTAAATTTCTTTCTTCAATTGCTTTTTCAACAAATGGAATCCAAATTGCTGTATTCATTGTTCTTAAGAATGTAACAATAAATACACCCAATGTAGCTGCCGGGACTGCAATTAATAATGTTTCTTCATAGGAATATCCAAATTTAATCGCCATCGGAACGGCAATACACGTCGCCATGAAAGTATCTGCCGGTAATGCGCCTCCATAAAAGGTCATTCCCAAAAATAAAGTATTTAATTGAGCTCCAACCAAAGCTCCGGTTGCTGCATCCCCCATTATCGCACCAATGATCAATCCTCCAGTAAGGCCATGATAGAACCATACCCATAAATAAGTATGTAAGATGTGAGATGAACCAATACCATAAAGCAATGATATGATAATAATTCGAATAAGATACAATGTATCCATAATACTCTTCCTCCTTTTTGTTTATCGCAAAAATTCAGCTTAACAAAAGTTGTTTAAAAACCCGCATTTTTGCATCCTGTTTCAACGCTGACAGGTTCGCCTTCATCCGGCATCAATTGGAAATATGCATTCATTCCACTTGCTGCCATTTCTCTTAGCTTCTCAGCATCTTCTTTTGAGATATACACTAATTTGTTTGCCAATTTCATATCCGGACCATCACATTTAATAGACCCGATTGCTAATTCCGGTATCTCAAGTCCTGCTTTAAAGGACTTATAAGCATTAGCGATACTCGCAAACAACAGCATATATCGAGAAGTAAACCCATTATTCTGTTGTTTTAAAACAGCCTGTTCAACAGTAATGATTTCTACTTTAGCTCCGCATGCCTGAGATGAAATTTGATAGATACTTTTCATAAATTCATCTTTTGCAACTTCATCATCGACGATGCAAATATTGGAAATATTCAAATGTCTTACAAGCTTTGCACCGACCTGACCGTGAACTAGTCTACTGTCAACTCTGGAATATACGATTGCCATATTCTATCCTCCTTTCTTTTTTTGAATCTCTGATCATCGAAAGTATTGTTCTCATGAATTCCTATGATCTGATATTCTTATTTCAACTATTTTCATAGTTTTAACTAAATTAAGCTTTATTTGTAGAACCGAATACATCCATGTAATATTCGATTTTTTCTCTATATCCCTGATGGAAATTTGTATGGAAATCCAGTCTTCCTTTCTTTGGATTTTCATTTAATTTTTCAACGGCTAATTCAGAGCCTGATTTAGCGATATCCGTTGAAACATTAATCTTACAAATACCACGAGTACATGCTTTCGCCATATTCTCATCACCCGTACCACTTCCGCCGTGAAGAACAAGTGGAATCGGTGTGATTTCGGCAATCTTATCCAATAATTCAAAATTGATATGAGGAATGATATCCTTTGCATACGGTCCATGTGCATTTCCGATTGAAACTGCCAAGCAATCTACTCCTGTTTTTTCAATAAAGTCGGCTACATCATTCGGATTTGTTTCTGTTGTATGAGAATACTTCCCATCAATTTTAAAGTTCGGATCCCCCATACCAACACATCCAAGTTCAGCTTCAACACTGATACCGATTGCATGAGCAGCTTCCACTACTTGTTTGGTGATTGCCACATTTTCTTCATAAGGACGAGCACTCGCATCAATCATAACAGAGCCAAACCCATAATGAATTCCTCGCATACATGTAGCAAAATCTTTACCATGATCAACATTTAATGCAACCGGAACAGAAGATCTCATCGCTCTTTCTCTTGCCACTAACATCACCAGTTCCAAATCAGCATCCTCGGCCACAAAATCATATGTAATATTAAAGTTCAAAATAACAGGTGAATTTTTATGTTCTGCCGCTTCAATGGCATGTTTGATTTCATCTGCACTTCTGATTGTCGGAGCAATCACTCCGTAATGTCCTTCTCTTGCCTTGACAAGAATATCTTTCATGTTTACTAACATTTTTCTTAACCTCTTTCTATTTATTTACTTGGAATTTTAAAGCTTCGCCTTTTAAATAACGTTCAACTTCTTCCTGCATTGCCGCAATCGTTAATCTTGTCCAATCTCCTGCTGTTCCGGCAATATGCGGAGATAAGATTACATTATCCAATTCAAAGAATTTTGAATCTAGCGGTAACGGTTCTTCATCATATACATCTAAGGCCGCTCCGCGAATTTGATGATTCTGTAATGCTTCAAGCATCGCTTCCTCATTAATCAGTCTTGACCTGGCTGTATTGACTATAAATGCATCCGGTTTCATCATAGCGAATTGCTCTTTACCAATCATATCCTTTGTTTCTTCCATATAACGTGCATGCATCGTCACACAATCCGATTCTTTTAATAACTGTTCTAAAGATACTGCCTCAACTCCCATTTTTTCCGCAGCTTCTTTATTGATGAACGGATCATATGCAAGTAATCGACAACCAAATCCGCTTAATCTTTGTGCCACTTTTCTTCCGATAATTCCAAATCCCACAAGACCGATTGTCATGTCTTTAATAAGCTTTGGATTTTTAGGGAATGTTCTGTTAAAGTCTTTAGTAATTACCATATCTTTTTTAGTAATGCATCGATGGAATGCCAAGATAAGGGATACAGTATAGTCTGCAACCGGTTCACTTACTCTTCCCGGAGAATTACATACGATGATTCCTTTTTCTTTCGCAGCATCCATTTCAACATTCTCTGTTCCGCTTCTCATGATTCCGATCATTTTCAAACCCGGTATTGCATCCATCATTTTTTTATTAACGGCACTGTAATGGGCAATAATAACTTCGGAGTCCTTTAAACTTTCCAAAAACTCAGGTTCATAATCAAAAACTGTCGGCCCCTCAAATTCAATACGATGATCCGGAGTCGTGTAGTTGCTTCCTTCCGGAAGAATTCGATATAACTTATCTGTTACCAATTGCACATCTGCATCCAACTCTTTCACAAAAGAAAATTGGTCCAACACATCCTTGATCGTTGCCTCGTCACTCGCAAATCTCCCATCAGAAATTATTGTTACTTTTCTCATTTCATCATTTCTCCTTTCACAAAAATTTTTAATGAAACCCTTCTACTTCATCTGATTTAATTGTACATATTTTCATTCAATTTAGGTCACAATGAATTGCACCAACAAATCGTGCAATCTTTTATAGAATTTCCTTTTCTAAATTTGGTAAAATAATTATAAGGAGAAATGCATCATGCTTATTGAAAGACAACGGACTATTATTAACATTCTTGTAAAAAATACAGATGTTTATACAACAGCCAAATCACTCTCTGCTGAATGTAATGTAAGTTTGCGTACTATCAAATCAGATATGCAGTCAATCAAAGCAGAGATAAGTGTAAATGGGGGTTATATTGAATCAATCAGTTCAAAAGGATTTAAGCTAGTAATAGAGGATCCAATTAAGTTTGAAACTTATATGAATGAAATTAATACAAATTCATTAACTTATTCTTACTATGCCCAATCCGAAAGAGTCTCATCCATCATGGCAAGGTTAATAAATGATAGAAAGCCACTAAATTATGATGATTTAGCTGATGAGTTTTTTATTTCTCGTTCAACTTTATCTAATGATATAAAAATAGCTAAATCCCTCTTTTCAAAGTATGATTTAGACATTGTTTCGTATAAGAAAAAATATTTTGTGTTAAAGGGTGATGAGAAGAATATGCGACAGTGTATCATCAAAGAAAATTTATTAATCCCTTCTACAGGGCCTAATAACACCGATGATACCTCTTTTGAAAAGAATGTTTCTACGATTAAAAATATATTACTCGAATCTTTCATCTGTCATAAGATAATCATCTCTGATTTTGTATTCCAAAATTTAGTTATTCATATCTATACTTCAATATGCCGTATGAAACAAGAGCATTACATTGATGATGATAATGTTCTTGTGGATCCTTCTTATAAACATATTCAACTGATTGCGGATGAAATCATGCATAATATTTGCAGAGTTTACGGAGTCCAGTTCTCAAAATATGAAAGTGATTTATTAGCGATTCATATTCAAGGAAAACGAGAAGTTTATGATGATAAGTACATTTCCAAAGAAATTGATGATTTCGTTGCCAGTGCTTTAACAACAATCAAAAATTTGTATGGATTCGATTTTTTAGATGATCTAAGTTTAAGAATGTCCCTAGCTCTTCATATTTATCCTCTGCTTTCAAGAATTCAATCAAATCTACAGATCAAAAATTCAATCAAGTATGAAATCAAACAAAGTTACATACTTCCTTTTGATATTGCTTCTTCATTTTGTTATGAATTGTCAAAAAAATATAATATTGAAATCTCCGAAGATGAAATATCTTACATTGCTTTGCATTTTTTAAACGCAACTAATGATAAGATTTCTTCCAAGCATTTAAAAATCGCTTTATTTTCTGCTGAAAAGAAAAGTAATACTTTTATCATTCGACAAAAGTTCAATCAGTGGTTCGGAAAAGATATTGAAGCATTTGATATCTATTTCTTAAGTCAAAGAGATGTAAACTTATGTAATTATGATGTTATTTTTTCCACAGATAAAGCATTTTGCGAAGAGTTTAATGTTGTTTATTTAGACTTATTCTTAAATGAATCCGATTATCAAAAAGTGGAGTTTGCCATAAACGGATTCAAAGATGCAAAAGACTTTCTCAAGAAATTTAATCGGAATTTATTTTTCAATCAAGACTTTAATAGTAAAGCTGAAATCATTCAATTCTTATGCGATAAAGCATCCGATGAATATCAAATCGATTCAACACTTTATGAATCAATTATTGAACATGAAAATATCAACACTTCTTACTTCGGTCACAATATCGCACTCTTACATCCGAAAGAACCGATAACAGAAAAAACTTTTATCGCTACAAACATTCTGAATAAACCTATTAACTGGGATGATAACTCCGTACAATTGGTCATGTTGGTCTCTATTGAAAAAAATAATCCGAAAGCATTAACGGTATGGTATTACCTATCTTTCTTCATCTCAAATCAAACCATTATCGATCAAATTTTAGATGAGCCGACTTATGATAACTTTTATCAAACATTACAAGAACTATATGAGCACATTATTAAAAAGTAAGTGCTAAAAAACCATCTGTTCTCCCTCCCTCAGATGGTTTTTTTATATTCAAATTCAGATAGAAACTATATTTTTTACAAATTCAAGACAAAAATATACTAATCGATTAGATATATGAATCCTATTTTTTTAAGCTTTCACAAGTATCAAGAACGATCTCTTTTAATGCTTCTCGATTATCTATATCCTCTACCAGGTACATTGGTTTTGCCCTATCATAAGGGATTGATTTTTTCATATTATACTTTTCATTTGTAGGAACAATTTTCACCAGTAATCTATCATCATAAATTCCACCGAATAAGATTCCCTTATAATAAAGCAGATATTCTCCCATCATAGCTCTACAAGTAATATCTTCCAATAAACTTAGTTGTCCTAATATAAAATCTTTATAGTCTTTTGTTGTAGCCATTCTCTCCACTCACTTTCAAAATAACGATATTTGTTCATTGCTTTTTACTTCTTTTTTATAAGCTCTGATTATATCTTTCATGTTATATAATATCCCATATTTATTGCATTCATCAACAAATATTTTATAACAATGCTTATAATTAGGCACAGCACAGTAATATTTATTTCCATAATATTTGATATATCTTTGCTTTAACCCATTAAAATTTCTATCTAACTCATCAAAATAGTAATCTCTTTGATTTTCTCTTAAAGTCACTCCCATATAAGTGTGAATAAATCTAGCACCCGCTTCACTTGCTAATTTCACCAATTTTTTAATATCTTCCTCATTGTCAGTAATGAACGGAAGAACCGGATTCATCATAATTCCCGCAAATATCCCATGATTCCTCAATTCTCTGATTGCTTGAAATCTTCTTGAAGAAACGCATACATTCGGTTCTATTATCTTAGATAGTTCATCACTCGGGGTTGTAATTGTAAACTTAACAATAACATTATTTTTACTATTTATTTCTTCTAGTAAGTCTAGATCCCTCAATATCAAATCACTTTTTGTATCAATCGAAACCCCAAAACCATATTTAGAGATTAGTTTGAGGGCCCCTCTTGTTTGTTCATATTTTACTTCTAACGGATTATATGTATCCGACATGGCCCCAATCCCCACAACACCTTTTATTCTTTTTTTAGACAATTCTTCACTTAAAATTTGAAGGGCGTTTTCTTTTCCTTTAACCACATCGAAATTATCTATATGGTAACAATTACTTCTGCTATCACAATAAATACATTTATGAGGACAACCTCTATACAAATTGATATTATAATCAATGCCATACCATGTTGAACCCTCTTTTACTTTTGTAAGAATCGTTTTTGCTTTTATGAATTCCATATTTTATTCCTTTATCAATTTTTCAAATGAATTTGCATTTAATATTGTATTTGAGATAAATTCTCCCTTATAAAAATTTGCCCAATTATTAAATATACATGGAGCATTTTTCGCTTTATCTAAAGTATCTATTTTTATAAAATTAAGCTTAACATGGTTATTTTTTGCATACTCAGTTAATTCTTGTACCTCATATTCAACATACGGACATTCCGGACTGTAATAGACTGTAAATTCATCGTTATCAATTTTCATATTTCTGGCATGATCATTGAACTTCGGAACTTCATTGTTATCAAATTGTAATACCAATAATTCATAATCTTTAATGCTATCTACAACTTTAAAACCATAATGCTCGAAAAACTTTTTTTCTCCAATAAAAGGCTTTTTCTTTTTAGAGGTCAAAGTACATAACCCACTCATCCCTTTTTCTTTTGAATCACGGATAGCGTATTCTAAAAGCTCCTTACCGATACCTTTTCCTTTAAAACTTCCCGCAACCCATAAACAATAAATATATTCGTAATTTTTACCGCAGATAGGAACCCATGCAGTTTCTATTGGTTCATATTCAATAAAGATTTTCCCGCGAGCATTTAATTTCCTAAAAACATGCCCATCTTTTAATTTCTCTTTTATCCATTCTTTTTTACAGTCAACTCCCTTTTGATGCTTTTTATCTCCAATTGCACAACAGATATGCTCTGATTCGATGTTTTCTAATGTCAAATTAATATATTCATTCATTTTATTCAACTCCTTCCAAAGCTTTGATTCCATTCATAATTATTTCTAATGACAAATCAAAACTTTCTTTAATTGATATGGGATTCCCAAAAGCATTATTATTTACAAGTAATGAAAATCCTTCTAAAAAACTCCTTAATGTTCTTATCGTATGATTTATATTTTCTTCGCTGATATTCAAAGGTTTCATCACTTTAAATAAGAGGGTAAATAATCTTTTGGTAGTATTATTGGCTTCTTCATTGTCATATTTGTTATACCAAAGCATGGCTGTAAAAACACCTTTATTATTAATCGCATAATCATAAAAGGCATAGCACATACTCTTTAATGCTTCATAACCGGATATCCCAACAGCTGAGTCAATCATCTTACTTTCCACTTGATTCCATCCATAAATCATAAGTCTTTCTTTAATATTATCCAGACTGGAAATATGATTGTATAATGAGGGGGATTTAATATTTAATTCTTCCGCAATCAATTTCAACGATAAATTTTCTAATCCCACTTTATTGGAAATATGAGCAGAAGTTTCAATAATGAGTTCATCACTAATATTATTTTTTGGCATAGCAACCTCCTAACTAATCATATTAATATAATAACTAATTAAATTAGTTATGTCAATATAAAAAAGAGATGATTTCATTTCAAAACCATCTCACTAATTTAATCTACATTCTCACGCCAGATAACAGCACCCAAATTTTTAAGTTTACCTACTAAATCATCATATCCGCGATCAATGTGATAGATATCATGAATTTCGGTAATTCCCTCGGCAATTAGCCCCGCTGTAACAAGACTCGCTCCACAACGTAAGTCTGTTGCACGAACACGATCCCCATATAGCTGTGTCGGTCCGTGAATCACAGCACTGCCACTTCCAAGTTCAATATCTGCCCCCATACGTTGAAGTTCAAGACAATGTTTAAATCTTTCCGGATAAATAGTTTCTTTGATTTTACAATCACCACTTACTTGTGTTAATAAAGCTGTAATCGGAGCTTGCAAGTCTGTTGCGAATCCCGGATATGGAAGTGTCTTGATATCTGTCTCTTCCATTTTTTTCTTCATCCCACGAATCGTAATACTATCAATATCGATTGTCATATCGACTCCGATTTCTTGCAATTTTGAAATTAAACTTTCTAAATGTTGAGGAATGATATTACTGATTTTCATCTCATTTGCTGCGGCGGCACCAATGATGATAAAAGTTCCCGCTTCAATACGATCCGGTATAATTTCATGGAAACATCCATTTAAATTTTCCACTCCATCAATTGTGATGACATTTGTACCGGCCCCACGAATCACTGCCCCCATTTTATTTAACAGTGAAGCCACATCAATAATTTCCGGTTCTTTTGCCGCATTCTCTATAATTGTTCTTCCTTCTGCATAGACCGCAGCCATCATAATATTGATTGTCGCCCCTACAGAAGCAATATCTAAAAACACTTTATTTCCAACCAATTTATCCGCTTTGATCAGATAACAACCTTGCTGATAGTCAACCGTAGCACCTAAAGCTTCAAATCCTTTTAAGTGAAGATCAATTGGGCGAGGTCCTAAATAACAGCCTCCCGGCATTTTCATTTTAACTTCTTTATATTTTCCAAGAAGTGCACCCATAAAATAATAAGACGCTCTTAGTTTTGTAACAGCCGGATGAACCAAGGGTTCATTTGTCATATGGGTCGGATCGATAATGATATGATCTCCTGATTTGAAGACAACTTCAACTCCCAACTCTTCTAATAAAACCGCCAACGAATCAACATCGGCAATATCAGGAATTCCGCAAATTGTTACCGGGCCATTTGCTAAAATCGCAGCTGGTATCAATGCAACAGTTGCATTTTTAGAACCACTGATAAAAACTTCCCCGGATAGAGGATGTCCACCTTCTATTTTAATTACTTCTTCCATGAGGATTCTCCTTACTATATTACTATTTTATCAAAATTCATAAATTTTGTGAATCATTTATAATGAACTCTTCTATTATATAGTGTCCCGGTGATTGTTGCAAATGAAAATGAATCTCAAGAATGAGATTCATTTTAAAAGTTTTATGATTAAATTGTAATTTTTGTCCACTTCGCTTGATTAAAACGCCATTTTGAAGCCACCAATCGAATTAACTGATCCAAAAATACTGAAAGCCATGCTCCCGGAAGTCCCAGTCCCATTGTATAAGCAAATAAATATGTCGAACACGGACGAATGATCGTTACTGTAATAAGCGAGATAAATGCTACAAACTTCGCATCACCTGCACCTCTTAAGCACCCCATTGTAATAACCTGATTGACTTGAAATTGGATCGTTACCGCCAACATAATCAGAATTTCTGCTCCCATTCGAATGACTTCGGTTTCCTTTGAAAATAACCACATAATTTCAGACCTTGTCAAAACGATTCCGATTCCCAAAAGAACAGACATGATAAATCCGATACGTTGCAAAACTTTTCCATAAACAATAGCCAAATCGCTTCTTCTTGCCCCAAGACTTTGACCGACAAGAGTGGAAGATGCAACTGATAATCCATCTCCCAAACCAAAACTAATCGTCATAATATTCATGCATATCTGATGTGTTGCATAACGAACTGTTCCTAAATTCGCAACTGCTTTTGTATAGGTGAAGAATCCAATTCTTAAAAAGATCTGCTCAATAAATGAAGGCAACGAAATACGATATAGTGCAACCAATGTTTCACGGTCAAACTTCCAATTATCTTTAAAACTCAAATGTAAATATCCGTCTTTCTTAGATACTGAATACAGTGCCATGATAAATGCCACAATATTTCCAAGCATAGTTGCAATGGCAGCTCCTTTCACCTCCAGACGAGGAAAGAAAAAGAGCCCGTTTATTAACATCGCATTCATAATTACATTAACGACATTGGCACTTAAATTAGTTATCATCGAAATCTTTGTATTTCCGGCCCCACGCTGTGCGGCAGTCATGGTCAGTGACATACAATAAAAGAAATTACCGATCATAATATATCTGAAATAGGTAACTGATAAATCAAGGTAATCCGCATTCGCTCCCGCAAAAGCCAGACCCGGGCTTGCACAAATATATCCGATAGCCGAAAGAATTGCAGAAAGAAATACAGAAAGAACTAATGCATTTCTTAAAGTTAAATTTGCTTTAGCTTGATCTTTTTCTCCTTTTCTTCTTGCCACAATGACATTTACCCCGACATTCAATCCCAAAATTGTTGCCATGATTACAAACTTAGGTTGATTACATATTCCGACAGCCGCAATCGCAGCAGTTCCCAATGTTCCGACCATCATCGTATCAACAGCACCGATCAAAGCTACAAGAATTGACTCCAAAGCACTTGGCCACGCAACTTGAAAGGCTTTATTGAAAATAGATTTATTACTTGGAAATTCTCCTAATTTTGCTTCATCTTTAATCATTTTATTACAATCTAAAAAACCCGATCCTATCATTTTCAAAAAACCCCTTTCATTTTTATACATTACGGTATTATAACAAAATATTCTACTCTTTAAAAGAAAAAGGATTTTCAAAAAATAAAAATGGAAAATAGACTTAATCTTTTCCATATCCCCATTTACTCAAAGAGATATTTTTCTTCAAAGTTTAATTCTAAAAAAACAAGGTCGAACCATTTTTCTGCTTCATCCTTGTTTTATAGAGTATCACAATGAATCTCATTTATTCTCATCAAAACATTTATCAAAATGATTTGACTTATTTTGTTAAACTTATATCTCGTCAATCGGATACATCGGTCTCATAATTCTTTTAAATTTTAAACGACGCGTATCTTGCAAAGTTGCTCCATCTGTCAAAGACATGACATAGAAACCGGCTTTTGCTTTTAAGGCCGGGAAAATATATCCGAGTTTAACAACTATGATATCGTATTCATCCCAATCTACCCCGGCAGCCACATATTGATCTTCTAATGTGTAAGCCTGACGACGATTCGCAACAATAATATCAATCGGTGCCCCTTCAACACTTACCGTAACACATTCGCCAAATTTATTGAAGCCGCCTGCACCACCGGAATATCCAACCGGTTGTAGAACATTTCCTTTATGCTTTATCTTGACCGTTAGATCAACCGACTTTGACAATTCATCATATCCCACACCTAAAGAAATACGAACTGTTTCTCCCACCTCTGACTGCAATAGTTTTGCCGTTGTATCAGGATCACATATTGATGCAAACAAGAATTTCTTTTCACTCTTTGTCTCTAAAGCCTGGCGTAAGACAACTGTATTCCATCCGGTTGCACCACTTGTTGTATTATCTCCGCTATCTGTAATAAATGCCGGTTTATTCTCATTTTCAAGAGCCATACGCATTGCTTCCTTTGGCTCCGCAGTAAGTCCGGTATAATGGAATTCATGTCTTTTTTCCCAAATGAAACGGGCAAGTTCATCCGCTTTCTCTTCGGCAAAACTGCGATATTGATTATCATTTGGAACGACTACAACCCCACATCCGGCAACATCGGTATCATGACGAATATAACCTACATGCCATGACACACTTAGCAAGCGCTCATCTTTTTCCATTTCATCCATAAACTGATTGATCGTTTTAACCGGTTCATCTGTAGAAACAGATTGTTCTCCACCCAAAATCATCGGCAATTTACGATAAACCGGTGTAATAAATCGGCGATTCTTTAAAACATCAATTAACATTCTGGATACTATGTGCAATGTCTCTTCCATATCGGTATGAGGACTTTCACGATAACTGCGTATAATAGTAGCTCCCTCAACATATTCCTTAGAGAGATTTCCATGTGGATCACAAGCAATTGCGATCGGCATATATTCTCCGACAATTTTACGTATTTCTTTTAACATATGATGTTCTCCCGAACCCAATCCATCAACTTCACTGGCTCCATGCATGAACATCAAAATTCCATCTAATTCATTCATGTGTTTTCTCACCTGATTTAAAACACATGACTCAATATAATCAAAACAATTTCTTTCAATAACTCCGGATGGTCCGGATGTAGCTAAAACTGAGGGGATCAATTCGATTCCTTCTTTTTCGAATTCATCTCTGACAAGCATTCCATCCAACATTTTTTCACTGTTAATCTCTAAATTAAAATCCAAAATCGTGTTCTTTAATGGAATATTCGCATTAGATTCTGTGGCAGTACGTACAGCTAAAACTTTCATATCTTTTCTCCTCTCGACATTAACATCAAAATGTTCTAATGAACATTTTGATTATAGATTATAAAAAGAGATTTGTCAATTTTAAAAGGCTATTCAAACTAAGATGAATAACCTTTAAAGCAATTAATTTTGTATCAATTTCACTTTCTTTCGATAACGACTTTTCTGTTCTTCTGTCAAATGATGATCGGTAATTAAAATATCAATCTGTTCCAGAGGACAAACTCCGAAATAGCCATTTTGATCAAACTTGGAACTATCTGCCACACAAATCACCTGATTAGCATGTCGAATGACCTTCTTTTTCAATCCGCTTTCGGGATGCCATACAACTGTCAGTCCCTTTTCAATATCAATCATGGAAGCAGATAAAAATGCTGTATCAAAATGAAAATTCTCAATAAAATCATTCGTAAAACTATCAATATATGCCATTGAGCTCATCACATATCTACCCGGACACATAATAATTTCCAAATCTTGATTATCTGCCAAACAATCCGCAACAAGCAATGAATTTGTAACAATTGTTAATTTC
>CATJXY010000016.1 GCA_949744505.1 uncultured Erysipelotrichaceae bacterium
AAGAAGAGGACTATATCAAATCGAAGAGCCAAGTAACGGATCCTCGGTTAGAAAAGCTGAAGGAATTCAAAATACAAGACGATTAGGAGGTGTCAATATGGCAGTACAACAGAGACGCAACTCAAAGACAAGAAGAAACAAGCGCAGAACACATTTTAAACTAGCAGCTCCAACTCTGGTTAAATGTCCTGCATGCGGAGAATATAAGCTTCCGCATCATGCTTGTGCCTGCGGTGCAAAATAGTTTGATAAAAGACATCCTCGTAAGAGGATTTTCTTTTTTATACGACAGGGACTGATGATTAATGAGTCGAAATAATTCAAAAATAGAAAGACTAAACTAAAACTACTCGAAAGAAGTAGTTTTTTTTTAGAATTTTAAGAATAAAAATTAAACTTATATCTTTTCAATTAGAATATAGAGTGTTATAATTGTGGTGTTTAGTGGTGGAAAGTGGTAGATTGTGGGGTGAGTGATGTGTTTATAGGTGAATATAAACATAATCTCGATTCAAAAGGTCGAATCATCATTCCAGCCAAGTTTAGAGAAGAACTTGGCGATTTGCTCATCGTTACCAGAGGATTTGATGGTTGCCTATCCCTATATACACAAGAACAATGGAAAAGACTTTACGCCACATTAAGAAAATTACCTCCAACTAAAAAGGAGAGTAGAATGTACATTCATATGATTACGGTCAAAGCTTGTGAATGTGAATTAGATAGTCAAGGTCGAATTTTGATTCCTGCCTCTTTGGCGAAAGAAGCCGCACTTGAAAAGGAATGTGTGATCGTTGGAGTGGGAGATCATGCGGAAATTTGGTCCGATGAGAGATGGAATACATATTATGAAACTGCAAGTTCTTCATTTGAAGAGAATGCAGAAGAGTTAACGGAGTATATGTTTGATGAAGCACTATAGTGTTCTTTTAAACGAAACGATAGAAAGCCTCAATATTGATCCAAATGGAATTTATGTAGATGGAACTTTGGGAAGAGGTGGACATAGTCTTAAAATCGTAGAAAAGTTAAAAGATGGCAAGTTGATTGCGTTTGACCGTGATGCAACAGCATTAGAAGAATCAAAAGAAGTGCTAAAAGATTATTTAGATAAAATTATTTTCGTTCATGATAATTTCATTAATTTGAAACATGATTTGAATGAGTTGGGAATTGCAAAGATTGATGGGTTGATTTTAGATTTAGGAGTTTCTTCACCGCAATTCGATGAAGGGGAAAGAGGATTTTCTTATCGATTTGATGCAAAATTGGATATGCGAATGGATCAGTCACAATCATTAAGTGCTTATACGATTGTTAATACATATTCTTATGAAGATTTAGTTACCGTTTTGTCACGATATGGTGAGGAGCCGTTTGCTAAGCAAATTGCAAGAAATATTGAAAAATCGAGAAATCATAAACCAATAGAAACTACATTTGAGTTGGTAGATATCATTAAAAGCAGTTTGCCATCTAAAGTTTTGAATAAAAAAGGTCATCCGGCTAAAAAGACATTTCAGGCACTTCGTATCGAAGTAAATCAAGAATTGGATTCATTGAAAAATGGTTTGAAAGACGCAATACAAATGCTGAAAAAAAACGGACGTTGTTGTGTGATTACATTTCAGTCTTTAGAAGATCGTATTGTAAAAGAATGTTTTATGGAAGTATCAAAAGAAGATGATACGGATCCACGTATTCCATTACTTCCGTCGCAAATAAAACAACCGGATTATCGACGTGTAAATCGAAAACCGATTCTTGCATCACAAAAAGAATTGGAAGAGAACAATCGTTCTCATAGCGCTAAGCTCAGAGTATTAGAAAGGATAAAGGACTAGTTATGGCACAGTATACAAAGAAAAAAGTCAGACGGACTATTAAATTAAGAGGATGTTCAGTTTTATTATTGGTTTTTTCTTCATTTCTTGCATTACTTTCATCTTTGTTTTTAAGAACGTATAATATTTCCTTAAATAATGAACTTCAGTCAATTCAAAAAGACATAGAGGTGTTAAGTGTAGAAAATGATTCCTTACAGATTGCCATTCAAGCTTTGAGTGCTCGTGATCGCGTTATGGCTATCGCTGAAAAGAACGGATTAGTTTCAAATCAGGATAACGTTATTACGGTAAGAACCGTGGAGGGAAGTAATGAAGCGGAATAATACGCTGCTTGCATTGATTATGATGGCTACATTTCTGGTTATGATTGTCATTGCCGGAAATGTTTTTTTAGTGTCTGTTTTGAAATGGCATGCAATAAGTAAGACAGATATCAGTGCTTATGCGGATAGTGCGAATGTTGTTGTTCAGAAACAAACGGCAAAAAGAGGTTATATTTTTGATCGAAATGGTTATGTAATTGCACAGGATAATCAAACGTATAATATCGTATGTTATCTTTCTTCTTCAAGGCCGGCTGCTGCCAATCAAATTGCATATGTCAACGATCCAATGGGTACGGCGATAGCTTTAGCACCTATTTTAGATATGGATGAAAAAGAAATATTCAGTTATTTGACGAAAGATGTTTATCAGACTGAACTTGGGCTGAAGGGTAGATATTTAAGTAAAGAGACAAAAGATGCAATTGAAGCACTTCATTTAAATGGGATAGAATTTACAGAATCGATTAAACGTTCATATCCTTTTGGTACGTTTGCTTCACATTTAATTGGTTATGCTCAATATGATGATGAAGAGAAAATGGTCGGTAAAATGGGAATTGAAAGCTATTTTAATAGTAAATTGACCGGAAAAGATGGATATAGATCCTTTCAAGCGGATAAAAACGGTTATATTCTTCCAGGTGTAAAAGTAACTGAAAAAGCGGCGGAAAACGGAAATAATTTATATCTTACATTAGATAGTGCAATTCAGGAAGCGATGGAAGGGGCCTTTATTGATACCGCATCGAATTTTGATGTCAGTCGTATTTGGGCCGGTGTGATGGAAATTGATACAGGTAAAATATTGGGTTGGGGGCAGTATCCTGGGTTTGATCCGAATACACTAGAAATAGATGAATATCTTAATTATGGATCCCAATATGCCTATGAACCGGGTTCTGTTATGAAAGTCTTTACCTATGCGGCCGCAATTGATTCCGGCAATTACGATGGAACACAACAAGTCAGCGGAGATAATTTCTTTTGGGGAACAACAAAAGATAATTTGCCTTTTAGAACTTCTGCCGGCGCATCTAATGCACAATCTACCTATATTTCCAATGCCAATAATAAAACGTACGGGATGTTGGATTATGATTATGGATTGATTATTTCTTTAAATACGATTACCGCACAGCTTATATGTGATACGATCACACCACAGATGCATGAAAATTATTTGAAATCATTTGGCTTTTTTAATAACATCAACACAGAAGAAATTGAAGATGTCAGTGGTGTATTAAATAATACATGGGCAATGGATAAACTTGCACTTACATATGGTCAAGGGTCATCTGTTACAATGCTTCAACTTATGCAGGCATTTTCAGCTATTTTCTCCGATGGTACAATGGTTAAACCTTATATCATCGATTCTATTCGAGATGGTTATAATACGCAAAATATCATTGAAGAGGGGAAAACAGAGGTATTAGGACATCCGATCAAACCGGAAACAGCTAAAGCTATTCAAGAGTTGATGTATCGAGTTGTTTATGATGAAAAAGGAACAGGTAAGTATTATCAGTTGGATGAAGTTAAGATTCTAGCCAAAACCGGAACAACGCAGGTTGTTTATAATGGAAGCTATGAATCAGGACAGACAATTGTTTCGATTATGGCAGCACTTCCTGCCGATGATCCTCAAGTTTTAGTATATTATGCCTTTGAAGGAGCCTATGATCGAAATGCTCATGCGAATAACTCCGGTGCAAAAACACTGATTCGTAAAACCGCTCAGATTTTAAATTTAGCGGATGTTCCTGAATCTTCTAATCAACAAAATGAATCTTCAAATAATGAGCATAAGGAAATTATTGAATATAAAATGCCGACATTGTGTAATCATAGTGTGGAATATGCTAAGAAACAGTTTGAAGAAATGGATGTTGAGGTCATCATTTTAGGGAATGGTACTCAGATTATATCTCAGTATCCGCAAGGAGGAGATACAATTTGTACAGGTCAAAAAGTCTTATTGATGAGTGATGCGACAACGCTTGTTATGCCAAATATGATTGGATTCTCAAGAAAAGAATGCACTGCATTTTGGTCTTTGACAGGATTAGGCGTTGTAATGGATGGATATGGAGTTGTAACCGAACAAAGTATTCCAAAAGGAACCGTAATATCAAAAGAGGATGAAATACAATTGAAATTAGAATAATCCGGCTTCTAGATGCCGGATTTTTTTCATAGAATGGATTGAGGTGATAGCTTGATCCAAAATCGTGTGAAAAAGAGAATTAATCAGCTCACATTTGGTTGTTTTGTGATTTTTGCGGCAATATTGATTAAATTGGCTTGGCTTCAGCTTGTTCAGCGAGATTGGTTGTTTTCAAAATCATTGGATTTGTGGCAACGTGATTTCCCTGTATCCGGAACTCGGGGGAAGCTTTTAGATGCAAATGGACAAGTTTTAGCAATGGATATTCCAAGTACTTCTGTTATGGTTGTTCCTGCTCAAATTAGTGATAAAGAAGCGGCAGCGGCTTTGATCAGTGAAATACTTGAAGCAGATTATGACAGTATTTTAAAAAAGATTTCTCAAAATGTTTCAACTGTTCGAATTACTCCGGAAGGAAGACTGATTTCTAATGAAAAAGCACAAGCATTAGAACACGCTAATTTATCGGGGGTATATCTGGTATCAGACAGTTTGCGTTATTATCCAAATACAACTATGTTGTCAACCGTTTTAGGGTTTACCGGAATTGATAATCAAGGTTTGGCAGGATTGGAATTACAATATGAAGAACTTTTGCAAGCTAAAAGCGGTAGTATGAAAATTCCTTTTGATGCAAAAGGGCATCCTGTTAAAATTTATTCGGAAAGTTATCAAGCTTCGGGAAATGGGTTGGATATCATGTTGACAATTGATATGGAAATACAATCGGTATTGGAAAGAGAATTGGATAATGCTATGAAAGAATATAATCCGGATAGTGCTTGGGCGGTGGCGATGAATCCAAATACAGGTGAGATATTGGCGATGGTTTCTAAGCCGGATTTCGATCCGAATAATTATCAGGATTATGATCTGGCTGTGTATAATCAAAATCTCCCGGTATGGAAAAGTTACGAACCGGGATCTGTTTTTAAAACGATTACTTTTGCAACAGGACTTGAAAAAGGGCTGTTTGATATGGAAAAAGATACCTATCAAGATAATGGCTATGAAATGGTGGAAGGTGCTAGATTAAAGTCATGGAAAGCCGGAGGGCATGGACTTCAAACCTATATGGAATGTTTACAAAATTCCAGTAATCCTTGCTTCGTTCATATTGCTCAAATGTTGGGAGAAGATTCCATGGAGAAAATGTTAGATGATTTTGGATTCGGAAAGAAAACAGGGGTGGATCTGCCCGGTGAATCGACCGGAATCCTTTTTGATTTGGATGCATGGGGCGAATTGGAACAAGCAACGACCGGTTTTGGACAGGGAATTTCCGTGACTGCATTACAACTTGTCAGTGCGTTTTGTGCGACCGTCAATGGTGGAATTTATTACCAGCCAACGATAACTAAAGCAATCCTGGATCCCATTACACACGATCCTTTGATTGAAATTCAACCTAAAGCAGTTAAACGAGTAATAAGTGAAGAAACCTCATTTAAAATGCGTTATGCGTTGGAAAGTGTTGTGGCATTAGGTGGTGCAAAACAAGCTTATATGGATGGATATAAGATAGGGGGTAAAACAGGAACGGCACAAAAGGCGGTAGATGGACGTTATCTTGTTGGAGAATACATTTTATCTTGTATATGTGTCGTTCCCGCTGATGATCCACAAATTGTTGTTTATATTGCCTTAGATGCTCCCAAAAATAATATCCAGTATGGAGGAACGGTTGTTTCTCCAATCATTAGAAAATGTTTAGAAGATATCGTGGTTTATCTAGATATTGAAAAATCAGAGGATCAAATGCAACGCATTACTTTATGGGGAGACCCGGAAAAATATACGATAGGAGATTATGTTGGTATGAAAGTTAAAGATGTCAAAGATTCTGATTTAAAATTTGTTCAAGTAGGAAATGGAGATACAGTATTGGATCAATTACCGAGTGCAGGTACGGTTTTAACGGGAACTAATACTGTTTGGCTGTATCTTGGCGAAAAGGCTGAGTGAATTATTACAAGCTATCGGAATAAAAACGGAATCGGACATCTTAATAGAAGGAATTACGGATAGATATCAAGAAGTAAAGAAAAATTGGTTATATTTTGCGATTAAGGGAGAACATGTAGACGGGTATGAATTCAGACATGCCGTGCTGAATCAAGGCGGAATTATTGTGAGTGATCATCAAGAAGATACAGAAGGTTACTTTCATCCATGTATTCGTATTGCTTTTGCCTTTTGTGTTCATGCATTTTATGATTATCCATGCAAAAAAATGAAATGTATCGGAATAACTGGAACAAATGGTAAAAGTTCGGTTGCGACATTGATCAGGCAAATACTGAAAAAAATGAATATTGAATGTATGCAAATCGGAACAGAAGGAATTACACTTTTTGATGAAACAACCTATACCGGAAATACCACCCCGAATATATTAACTTGTGTTCGGCATTTAGATAAGGCGTTAAAAAATGATGTGGTTTGGGTTGTAATGGAATGTAGCAGTAGTGCAATTGAACAGCATCGGACTGAAGGAATAGAATTAGATGTTGCGATTTTGACCAATTTAAGTCAAGATCATTTGGATTTTCATGGAACTCTTGAGAATTATTATCAAGCAAAATTTCAAATTTTTGCAATGTTAAAAAAGAATGGTATTGGAATCATGAATTATGATTGTACTGTTGCAAGAGGATGGATTCCTTATTTGAAACATCAAATTTTCACTTATGGAAATAAACCGGCAAATTTTAGTATCAGTAATATTCAATGTTTTAAAGATCATACAGAATTTAGCTTGAATGATCGAAAATGCTCAACAAAGTTATTGAGTGAAATGAACGTTTATAATATTACTGCTTCTGTTTTGGCTTGTTTTGCACTGGATCTTTCTTATGATAAAATTTTATCTGTTATTGAGCAATTGGAACCGGTAGAAGGAAGATATGAAGTTATTAAAAAAACTCCATTTACAGTTATAGTTGATTATGCTCACACCGCAAGTGCATTTGAAAGTCTTCTTGAATTTTTTTCAAAAGTCAAGCAAAAAAGATTAATTGTAGTTTTTGGATGTGGTGGTCAAAGAGAGAAACAAAAACGATCTTTGATGGGAGAGATTGCATGTAAATATGCTGATGAAATTATCATTACTTCAGATAATTCACGTGATGAAGATATAAATCAAATTTTATCAGATATAAAAACAGGATGTGATGGAAGAGAGAATCTTATCATAGATCGCGTAAAAGCAATTAAAATGGCACTTGAAATGGGGCAAGCAAATGATATAATAATAATCGCCGGAAGAGGAAATGAAGACTTCCAAATAATAAAGGGAAAGAGGCTTTCATTTAAAGATAGGGATGTAATTATGAAATGTTTAGCCGGGGAGGAGTAGAAATATGTTTGATAAGATGGTTCTTGGATTTGTGATAAGCTTGGTGCTTACTTTGATTTTTTTGCCTATGCTTATCGCTTTTTTACATAAAATTAATTATGAACAGAGTGTATCGGAATATGCATTGGAAGAATATAAGAATAAAAAGAAAACACCGATTATGGGGGGGATCGGTTTTGTTTTGATTCCGATTTTGGTGACAATTGTATTAAATATAAACTGTTTAAAAAATATGGATTGTATTCTTGTCTTTTTAGCATTTATAGGATATGGATTGATTGGATTTATTGATGATTTTATCATTGCAATCAAACATGATAATGGTGGATTAAAAGCAAGTCATAAGTTTTTGATGCAGCTTATTTTAGCCGTTGTATTTTATTTTTTATATCAATCTCATGTTTCTGTAGAAATTACAATTCCATTTTTTAAAACAGTAATTCCACTTGGAATTTTATATATGCCACTTGTTTTGTTTATGTTTACCGGTGCATCCAATGCGGTAAATTTAACGGATGGAATGGATGGGCTTGCAGCCGGATGCAGTTTTTTGTCTTTATCTCCATTTGTTTTATTCGCAATTCAACAGCAGGAAATGGATATAGCCTTATTCATTGTTTGTTTGATGGGATCTTTGTTGGGCTATTTGAAATACAATATGCATCCGGCAGATATTTTTATGGGGGATACAGGAAGTTTAGCATTAGGTGGCGTATTGGCGGCCTTAGCACTTGTTTTAAAACAAGAAATTGCTTTGGTTGTCATTGGTGGTGTCTTTGTATTTGAAACATTATGTGTAATTATTCAGATTTCTTCGGTTAAAATACGTCATAAACGAGTTTTTAGATATACACCGATTCATTATAGTTTTGTGATTGGTGGGATGAAAGAAGAAAAAGTTGTTTTGATGTTTTGGATGATGGCGCTATTATGTGCTGTATTGGGATTTTTTATAGGGGTGATCTAATATGAAAAAAGTGCTAGTGATTGGTGCCGCAAGAAGTGGTGTAGCTGCATGTCATTTACTTAAAAAAATGGGGTATGATGTTACAGTTACGGATGCAAAGGAAATCGAAGAAAAAAAAGAACTTGAAAATATGGGGATTCAAGTATATGAAAAGGGACATCCGGATATTTTGAAGGATATTTCTTGGGAGTTTATTGTTAAGAATCCGGGGATTCCATATCACGTGCCGTTTGTTGCTTATTTTAAAGAGAGAAATGTTCGAATCCTTAATGAAATTGAAATCTCAACATGGGTTGCGAAAAATCTTCGTTTTGGAGCTGTGACCGGAACAAATGGAAAAACAACGACGACAACATTGTTGGGAGCTTTATTGAAAAGAAAGGATGCAAATGCTTTTTGTGCCGGAAATATCGGAGTTGCCTTGAGTGAAATCGTAGAAAAAAATCCGTCATTAAGTACGGATGTTGCTTTAGAAATAGCCGGATTTCAACTAATGGGATGTGAAACATTTCATCCACTTGTTTCAGTTTGTATGAATTTAACTCCGGATCATGTAGATTATTTTAAGAGTGTGGATGCTTATTATAAGAGTAAAATGTTGATTTATAAAAATCAGACAAAAGAGGATACATTCTTGAGAAATATTGATGATGAGAATGTTTTAAAATATGCGCAAGATATTCCGTGTAAAGTCATTGATTTTTCTGTATATAAAGATGCTGATTTATGTGTCAAAGAAGATAGGGTCATGTTGTATGACCAATGTCTGTTTGAATTGAAAGATTTCCATCTTCCGGGAAGACATAATGTACAAAATGCAATGGTTGCTGCATGTATGGCTTATCTTATGGGGGTAAGCTTAAATGATATTCAAGAAGGAATTCGAGAGTTTAAGGGTGTTGAACATCGTATTGAATATGCCGGGGAAGTGAATGGAGTACGTTTTTATAATGATTCAAAAGGAACAAATTGCGATGCAACTAAAATTGCACTTCAGGCATTTGATAAACCAGTTCTTCTCCTTGCCGGTGGGTATGATAAGAAAACAGGTTTTGAAGAACTTCGTCCGTTCATGAAAAATGTAAAGCAAATGTTTGTTTTTGGTGAAACAAAACATCAGTTGGAAGCATTAAAACAAGGATGTGTTGTTTGTGAAACCATGAAGGAAGCTTTTGAGAGAGCTTATGCACTTGCAGAAGATGGAGATATTGTGTTGTTATCTCCTGCATGTGCAAGCTGGGATCAGTTTGATAATTTTGAACAACGTGGAGAAATCTTTAAACAATATGTGGAGAATTTAAAGAGCTAATTCATTTGAATTTTCCTGCCAATCAAAGAGCCACCTACGAATAAAACTATTTTACCTAGAAGTTTTAAAATTAATTGAATGGAAAAACTTTGATGAAATAAAAGAGCGATCAATGTCCAAATACATGAAATGACAAGGGCATGAATTAAAGCTCTTTTTTTTACTTGTGCTCCTAATATGACTCCGGCAATCAAAGTAATGACTAATGATAAAATTAATATGGAACCTTGATATATAGTTGTGCTGAATAGATCAAAATTGTATAAAAGCGCAAGAATAAGAGAAACTATTAAATGGGAAATAACAGTGAACCATATTACTTTGGAATAAGGAAGAAGGATGGATTTCATAATATCACCTCATTTCAAATGTATGATGAAAGGAGCAGAATTATGTATGAATATCTGACACTAGTCGGGAAATGTGTCGTTATCTATTTTTTGATTATTATTTGTTTAAGGTTGATGGGAAAAAGAGAAGTAGGAGAACTTAGTGTTTTAGATATCGTTATTTATTTTGTTATGTCAGAGCTTTTAGCTATTTCAATTGAATCGGATGAAAGCATTATGAAAGTAATTGTACCGGTTGTTACATTAAGTCTTTTACAGATTATTATCGCATGGATATTATTGAAATATAAAAAATTACGTGATGTAATGGAAGGAACTCCGATTTTGATTATCAACAATGGACAAATTGATCAGGGAGCGATGCGTAATCAGCGCTATACCATTGATGATTTGATGTATCAATTACGTTCTCAATCAGTTAGTACCCCAGATGAAGTTCAATTTGCTATTCTTGAAAACAGTGGTACATTAACCGTAATAAAAAAGACTGATGGTAAAACAAAATGGTTTGAACCGCTTATTCAAGATGGGGTGGTACAAGAAAATGTATTGAAAAAGTTGGGAAAGGATCTTACTTGGTTAACGGATCAATTAAAAATCGAAGGCGTAGAAAATACAGAAGATGTTTTTTTGTGCATGCTTCAAAAAAATGGATTATTTGTGGTTAAGAAAAGCTTTGATGACATTAAAACCATGTAAGCATGTAGTGATGATCATTCCGCTTGTTATGGCAATCCAGCTCGTATCTAGTAAAAATATTTCAGATCCAAGTAAAAATATCATACACCGAATAAGTGAGCCGATAAGTGAATCAATCATTGCTGCTTTGCTTTTATTCAGTGCATGTAAAATATTGCTTAAAATTGGTTGAATACTTAAAAGGATGAATGGGAATGCCATTTTCTCCAGTTGAGGAGCCATAGTAATTTTGTGATAGAATAAATCACATATTTCTTTGGAAAAGAGGGAAAGAGTGATGCAGCAAAGACAACCAATCGTTAAACTGAAAAGAAGACAGCCTTTTAACATGCGAATTGCTGTTTTTTTTCGTTTTCGACTGTAATAATAACTAAATGAGGAAAGTAACCAATTTCCCAGTGCCAATGTAGCAAAAGATGGAAGTGAGAGCAAGGGCATGATATAAGCATTGATAGTTGTATAAGAGCGAAGCAATGCTGATTTTAAAAAAGGAGCTGCAAAGCGTGTAATAATCATAGGTTCAAGAAAGAGAAAAAAAGATCCGATAAAACGAGAAGCTGTCATAGGAAGGCTTAATGCAAGAATGGCATCAAAATGATCTTTCTGTGGTTTATCGTCAGAATGAGGAAAAAGTTTTCGAATTTGTTTCTTGCTTGGCAGAAGAATTCCCAAATGAATAATTGTTCCCATTTCTCCGGCTGCCATAGATAACATAGCTATGGTTGCCATGGAAATCGGGTCTAAATCTTTTTTCCATGTAAAAATTAATAATACAAAAATGATGCGGACAACTTCTTCACTTATTTGACAAGCATTAGAAGCAACCTGTCTTTGTTTACCGAGAAAATATCCTTTTAAAAGTCCACTGAAACTAACTAAAGGAATAAGGGGAACAATTGCCCATAAAACCGGTATTATCATAGAATTTCCATATATCATTTTTGCTAAAAGAGGAATTAAAAGTATAAATGAAAAAGTTAATATAATATTGTTAAATAATGTCATAGTAATTCCTGCTTTTAAATGACGGAAATATTTTGGGTTTTGAGCAATTACTTTTGAAAGCGCCATGGGAATCCCCATTTGTGCTAAAGTAATGATAAAAATCATTGTGTTTTGTGCCAAACTATAATAGCTCATGGCTTCGCTACTTAGAGTTCTTCCCATAATAATTCTTACAAAAAAAGAAAGTATTTTGGCAATGGCTGAAAGTATTAAAATTAACATTGTAGATCGGATCATCTTATTTTTTATTATCACACTATCACCGTTTTAGAATATGCCATTATTATAAAAAAGATGAATAAAAGGGTGAAATCGCACGATTAACTATTGAATCGAAACTGGGAATAAGGTACAATAAAAAAAGATGTTTTACTTTGCTTTTTTTGTGTGGTTAAACAATCTTAAGAGGGAGGGTTCATGGAAATTTTTGATATACATTCAAAAAAAATTCAGTTGGCGGCAACATTAAAACTTCAGCAACTGAAACGTGAAGGACTTCCAAATTTGACAGAAGAAAATATTACCGATGTACTAATGAAAGGAAAATGGAAACGAATAAAACCATCTTCTCTCCATGAAGCAATCGATGATATTATGTCTCTATCAAATGAAGATGTTGTGATTACTTTGTCTACGGTAGCCATAACAGACAGTAAAAATAAAAAGATATCAGATTTTAATGATTTGATGGGAGGATAAAGAGATGAATAAAAGAAATAAAAATCATTTAATTGTTTTCTTTGTGACGATTGTTGCAATTGCAGCCATGATTTTATGTTATGGTAAAGATCTTGCCAATAACATGACATTGGGCTTAGACTTGCGTGGAGGTTTTGAAATTGTTTACCAAGTTTCACCTCTTAATGAAGAAAGTGAATTGCCGGAAATGGGAGCCGTTGTAAAAAGCTTGACAAAGCGGATTGATGTTCTTGGTGTCAATGAGCCGGAGATTACGATTGAAGGAAATGACCGAGTTCGTATTCAATTAGCTGGAGTTGACGATTTGGATCAAGCTAGAAAAATCATTTCTTCAACTGCAAATTTGGAATTCAGAGATGTAAATGATAACTTGTTATGTGATGCGTCTATTTTATCAGAAGGTGGGGCTTCTGTTGTTTATCAAGATGGTGCACCGGTAGTCAGTTTGAAAATTAAAGATTCAGCAACATTCAGAGCTGTTACAGAAAAAGTTGCCGCAATGGCAAATGGAACAAATTTGATAGTTACATGGCTTGATTTTGAAGAAGGTGTCGATTCTTATGCGAATGAGAAAAACTCCGAATCGCCTCGTTATGTTTCTGCTGCAAGTGTTAATAGTGCGATTGATGGAGATGCGGTTATTTCCGGAAACTTTACACCGGCTGCTGCAAATGAATTAAAAGACTTGATTAATTCAGGATCTCTACCGGTCAAAATGACAGAAATTTATTCCAGTGTAGTTTCAGCAGATTATGGACAAGAAGCATTTGCATTAACTATGAGAGCAGGAATAATCGGTGTTTTATTGGTAGTGGCATTTATGATTTTGATGTATCGTTTACCGGGTGTGATTGCTTCAATCATGCTTGCTGTTTATATTTTTGCAGTATTCTTTATCTTTAATGGTATGGGTGGGGTTTTCACTCTTCCTGGAATTGCGGCATTGGTATTGGGAGTTGGTATGACAGTGGATGCCAACATCATTACCTTTGAGCGAATTAAAGATGAGCTTTATAGTGGTAGAAGCGTTCAAAAGGCAGTAAAAGAAGGTCAAACGATGGCGTTCTCAACAATTTTTGATGCACAGTTTACTACTCTTTTGGCTGCAATTATCATGTATGTTTTTGGTACAGGTACAGTTAAAGGATTTGCAACTATGTTGATGGTCACTGTATTTGCAACTTTAGTCCTTAACTTGGGAATTTCTCGATTCTTGTTATCACAACTTTCAAAGTCTGGATATTTGGATGATAAGAAGACATGGTTTGCGGTTAAAATGGAGCATATTCCAGATCTTTCCAAGAAGCAGGAGCGATTCTATGAAGGTCCATTTAAGAAGATTGATTTTATTGCGAAGGCAAAATACTGGATTTATGCTGCCTGTGCTATTTTAGTTGTATCAGCAGTTTGTTCAATTGGCAATAAAGTGGCAGGGAATGGATTCATGAATTTGGGAATTGATTTTTCAAGTGGAACAAAGATTACTGTCAATTCAACTTCTGCAATTGATGAAAATACATTAAAAGAAGAATTTGTTTCTTGGGGATATGAGCCAAGCAGAATTCAACTTTCCGGAGATAAAACAGCCTACGTTACAATCAAAGCTGCTTTGACACAAGATGAATTAACGGAAGTAAAAGCTGATCTTGAAAGTATTTATGGATTAGAAGCAAATGATAATGTTGTAACGCCTGTTGTCGGAAAAGAACTCGTAAAAAGTGCAATTGCATTAACTTTGTTAGCTTGGGTTGTTATGCTGGCATATATTACGATTCGTTATAAATGGGATTATGCGGTTGGATGTATTGTTGCCTTGTTGCACGATGTCTTTATTGTATTAGCTTTGTTCTTGATTTTCCGCTTGGAAGTAAATATTGAATTGATTTCTGTAATTCTTGCAATCATCGGTTACTCTATCAATAACTCTATTGTTGTTTTTGACCGTATTCGCGAAGTAACAGATTCACAACCAAAAGGGGCAATCAGTGCTACTAAGTATAAAGAAATTGTCAATGAAGCTCAACATCATACTTTTGTACGTTCTTTGTATAGCACAATTACCACGATTCTTCCGGTCCTTGCGTTATTATTATTGGGAAGCAACGCAATCTTTACATTCAATTTTGCGATGTTCGTTGGTTTGATTGCAGGTACTTTATCAAGTATCTTTGTGGCGCCGACTGTTTGGTATTGGATTCGTACACATTATACTCCTAAGAAGAAGCCGAAGAAGAAAATGAAAAAAGAAGCATTGGACGAAATGACCATTGCCGGAATTAATGATTAATTGAATTATTAACCTCATTGACAGGATGTTGATGAGGTTTTTTTGTTGTACTTGCTTTAGACGAAAATATTAATCATTACTTAAATTTCACTTTACAAATCAATAGGTGGGGTGTATGATGGAAAAGCATAAAATAAACTTCAGGGCAGAGTGAAATTCTCTACTGGCGGTATACTCCGCGAGCCGTATGGTCGAATCGGTGCAATTCCGATAGCAACAGTTAAAGTCTGGATGGAAGAAGCGTATTTTTGTTATTTTTTCCATATAACAAAGCGTACCTAGAAGCATATTTTAGGCACGTTTTTCTTTGTTATAGGAGGAGATTTATGAGTACAAAGAAAATTACGACAGTAGGATTGCTTTGTGCAATGGCTATTGTTGCAAATTTATTGGTTCATTTTCCTTTGGTACCGGCGGCTGGATTCTTAAGTTATGATCCAAAGGATATCGTAATTGTAATTGGAGGTTTCATCTACGGCCCGATGACATCATTTATCATGAGTGCTATTACATCGTTTCTTGAAATGATGTATCGTGGTGATACACTGATTGATGTGTTGATGAATGTGATTTCAACTTGTGCATTTGTTTGCCCTGCGGCTTATTTCTACAAGAAAAATCATACAAAAAAAGGTGCTTTAGTAGGATTAGGGACTGGAATTATTTTGACCACGCTTTGTATGCTATTGTGGAATTATATCATAACACCTATTTATTATGGGATGCCAAGAGAAGATGTTATAGCCATTCTTTTACCGGGAATATTACCGTTTAATCTAATTAAAAGTGGATTAAATTCGGGAATTACATTATTTTTATATAAGCCGATTGTAACAATCTTACGTTCGACTAATTTGGTAGAGAAAAAAAATGAAGTTCAGAGTCAGCATACAGGGTTATTGTTAGTAGGATTTTTTCTTATAGTGACAGTGATTTGTATCCTACTTGTTATACAAGGAATTATATAGGAGGTAACTTATGAATTTTGAAGAAGCAAAGCAGATCATGGATCAAAAGCTAGGAGCTTGGAAGATTATGGCACTAGCAACATGTGTGGATGATTATCCGATGGTGCGTAATGTGAGTTGTATTTTTTATAATGATAAGATTTATTTTAAGACAGATAAGAATTTTAGAAAAACACAACAGTTATTTCAAAATAATCATGTAGCAATGTGTTTTAACGGCGTTCAAGTAGAGGGAATAGCAAAAAATAAAGGTCTTGTTATTGAGGAAGAAGGACATATTTTTGAAGCGAAATACAAAGAGTATTTATGGCAAAGTTATAATGCTTATTCACATGTGGATACTGAAATATTGATTGAAGTAACGCCTCAGTTTGTAGAAATTTGGGATGATGACGAACAGGGAAATGCTTTTCAATTATTCCTTGATTTCAAGACAAGAGAAGTTTCATTCAAACCGTATGATTAGCGAAAAGAGTTTTTTGTAAATATACTGGCAAAATAATTAAATATCATTGAAAAAAGTTGATTCAAATTCGACTTTTTTTCTATTTTATTGTACAATTACAAAAGGTGAAATTATGGAATGGCAACAAATTCAGAAAAAGTATCAAATTGAAACGCTTTGTGCTAAAGTATTAGCTGATAAAAATTTAGAAGATGAAAAATTAGAGCAGTTATTTAATCAAAAGCCACTGCTACATTATAGTCATTGCGAAAATATAATAAAAATCAAAAAGGTTATTGATGAATTAAAAGCGAGTAATGGAAAAATCTTGATTGCAGGGGATTATGATGCTGATGGAATTTGTGCCACTGCAATTATGAAAGAGGCATTGGATAAATACGGAGTGCAATGTGGATTTTATATTCCCAATCGTTTAAAAGAAGGATATGGGTTAAGTGAGTCAACTGTGGCTTTAGCATCAGAAAAGGGATATGCTTGTATTTTGACGGTGGATAATGGAGTGGCTGCGGAAGCGGCCTTAAAGAAGGCAAGAGAATTGCAAATAACAGTAATTGTGACTGATCATCATGTGTATAAAGAGGGATTTGAAGCAGAGTATTTTCTTCATCCGAATATAATGGAAGAACATTTTAAAGAAATGTGTGGGGCTGCGGTTGCATTTTCATTATCAAATGCTTTGAATGGTTTTAATGAAAAACATTTGATGCTTGCATGTGTGGCAACGATTTCAGATATGGTTCCACTTTGGAATGAAAACAGAAATATTGTAATTCAAGGATTAAAATGTTTGAATCAGCGTAAATTTACTGCATTAGAATTACTGTTGGATCGGAAAATTGATAAATGGGATGAAGTAATTATTGCTTTTCAAATCACACCGAAAATTAACGCAATAGGAAGGTTATGTGATATTGCAAATCCAAACAATGTTGTTCGTTATCTCCTTCTTCCGGAAGGTAAATTAATGGTTGAATTGGCAACGCAAATTAAAGGGATTAATCAAAAACGAAAAAAAATGAGTGAGGAGATGGGAAAAATAGCGTTAAATACCTTGAATGAATGTAATTTTAATGTGTGTTATGATCCTTCTTTTCACGAAGGAATGATTGGAATCGTGGCTGGGAAAATAATGCAAAAAACTAAAAGACCAAGTGTTGTTTTTGCCCGAAATCAAGATAGACTAAAAGGAAGTGTTCGAAGCGTTCCTGATGTTGATTTACATAAATTTTTCATGGGATTTGAGGATATACTACTTAATTTTGGAGGTCATGAAATGGCAGCCGGAATTGAAATAATGGAAAAAGATTATAAAAAGTTTACAGATTTAGTGAATAAAAAAAGTCAAGAATTGGAATTTGTTGAAGAAACAAAAGAATTCATAAAAGTTGATCCAATGGAGGTTACGATTGATGCTTTAAACCAATTGGAACAGTTTGCTCCGTTTGGGAAAGGATTTGAGTCCCCGTTATTTATGATTAAATCAACAATTCACAGAAAATTAGTGTTAAAAAATAATTATCCAAAATGGCTGTTAGATGAAGAAATCGAAGGAATTAGTTTTGATTCATCTTTAATGAACCAAGGAGAAGAAGGAGAGATAAAGGAATTTATTGGAACGTTGGGAATAAATACGTATTTTCAGAAAACAAGTATTAATATGAAAGTAGAAGAAATTAGATAAAGCATTTTAATAATTTAATGCATTTTATTCATTAATATGATAAAATAAAATTGATTTTAGGAGGACTGAATATGGATTTAAAACAATATATTGCGGATATCCCTGATTTCCCTGCAAAAGGAATACTATTTCGAGATGTGACACCGCTCTTAAAGGATAAAGATGCATATAAATATGCAGTGGAAGAGCTATCAGAGTTTGCCAAAGAAGTTGGGACTGAACTTGTATTAGGACCTGAGTCAAGAGGTTTCATATTCGGATGTCCGGTTGCGGTGAATTTAGGTGTTGGATTTGTTCCGGTAAGAAAACCTAATAAGCTTCCTCGTGAAACAGTAAGTGTAAAATATGATTTGGAATATGGATCAAATGAATTGTACATGCATAAAGATTCGATTCTTCCGGGCCAAAAAGTCTTGATTGTTGATGATCTTCTGGCAACCGGTGGGACTGTAAATGCAACAATTCAAATGGTTGAAGATTTAGGTGGTGTTGTTGTAGGCTGTGCGTTTTTAATTGAATTAGAAGAATTGCATGGTCGAGAAGCACTTAAAAATGTTCCGGTATTTACAGTATTGAAATATTAGAATCGAGGAGAAATCTTCGATTTTCTTTTAAAGAGGTGATTGGATGAAGAAACGATCAAATGCCGATTTAACTGATATTCTAAATGTTGCGAAAACATATATCAGCCATCAAGAAAGTATCGATTTGATTACAAAAGCATATTATTATGCTGAAAAAAAACATGAGGGACAATTTAGAAAAAGTGGAGAACCTTATGTTATTCATGTCAATGAAGTTGCTTATATTTTAGCAACTTTACATGTAGGACCTAAAACAATTGTTGCCGGTCTTCTTCATGATGTCTTGGAAGATACGGACACAACAAGAGAACAAATGATTGCAGACTTTGATGAAGAAATTACGACACTTGTTGAAGGAGTAACAAAAATCGGCGCACTTAAATTTAAAAATGAAAAAGAATATATGGCAGAAAATCATAGAAAGATATTTATTGCCATGGCAAAAGATATTCGAGTGATTTTAATTAAATTGGTTGACCGTTTACACAATATGCGTACTTTGCAATATCAATCCCCTGAAAAGCAAAAAAAGATATCATCTGAAACTCTTGAGGTTTATGCACCGATAGCCCATCGTTTGGGTATCAGTGAAATTAAAAATGAATTAGAAGACTTGTGTTTTCGTTATTTAAATCCGGAAGAGTACAAACATATTGCGAAACTTGTTGAAGATAAGAAGATCGAAAGAGATGCTCAAGTCAAAACAATGATTGAAAATATTTCTAATCTTTTGACAGACAATCATATTGAATTTAGAATCTTTGGAAGAAGTAAACATCTTTATAGTATTCATAAAAAGATGGTTCAGAAAAATAAGAGATTTGATGAGATTTTGGATTTATTGGCAATTCGTATCGTTACGAAGACAGAATTGAATTGTTATGAGATTTTGGGATATATTCATGCCACATATAGACCGATTCCGGGAAGATTAAAAGATTATATTGCAGTTCCAAAAGTAAATATGTATCAGTCATTGCATACGACTATTGTTGGAGAGGAAGGAAAGATTTTTGAAGTTCAGATAAGAACAGAGGAAATGGATGCAATTGCTGAGCAAGGTGTTGCGGCACATTGGCGATATAAAGAAGGAAGTAAATATAATGCTCAGGCAGAGCAAAAAGAAATTGAAGAAAAACTATCTTGGTTTAGAGATTTATTTACGATTACAACTGACAGCGATGATGCACAAGGATATATGGAAACTTTGCAACGTGATTTGTTTGAAGCGAATGTTTATGTCATGACTCCAAATGGCAAGGTAATTGATTTACCAAATGGATCTACACCGATTGATTTTGCTTATCGAATTCATACAGAAGTCGGGCATTCCACAGTAGGAGCTTTGGTCAATGATGTCCTTGTTCCATTAAACACACCTCTGAAAACCGGGGATGTAGTCAAAATCAGGACATCTAAACAATTTGCAGGACCGAGTGAGGATTGGCTTAAAATTGTAAAAACAAATGGAGCTAAAAATAAAATCCGTTCTTATCTTACTAAAAAGGATTTGGAAGAAAAACAAGCTCAAACCGAAAGAGGAGAACAACTGCTTAAGGAAGAACTTCGCAAACGTCAGTTGGAAATTGATGATTATATGGATCCAAAGAAACTGGAGACAATATTTGGACAGTGCAGTGTTTCAAATTATACAGATTTTATGTATGCAATTGCGATAAAATCTCTTAGTACCCAAAGTGTTGTTGAAAAATTAGTCAATCAAAGAAAGACGAATATTTTAGATAACGATAGTGTTAATAAGATTTATGTAAATAAAGAAACACGTAAACTACCGAGTAAATCAGGCATTTATGTTAAAGGAATTGATTCCATGTTGATTCATATCGCTTCTTGTTGTAGTCCGATTCCGGGTGATGATATTGTTGGATATATTTCTAAAGGAATGGGAGTCAAAGTTCATCGTGTAGATTGTCCTAATATCATTAAAGAAAAAAAGCGTTTGATTGAAGTGGAATGGGATGAGAACAGAGAACCAAGAAAATATATTGTTAATCTTCATATTTTAGCTAATGACAGGAATTTCTTGCTTACTGATTTGATTACCGTTGCGGCACAATATAAAGCTAGTTTACAAGCAGTAAATAGTTATGTGAACGAAGAAGATTTGACAGCAGTAATTAAATTGGCTGTCTTGGTTGAAGATGGTGTTCATTTGCGGAATGTTATCGCAAACTTAAAAAAAGTGAATAGTGTTATTAGCGTTGAAAGAGAAATAAAGTAATCTAAAAATGAGGTGAAATTATGAAAAAAATATTTGTTGCAATTTTAATTATATGTTGTTGTTTTGGTTGTTCTAAAAAGGAAAGTGAAGCAAAAATTATTAGTTGTTCGATTTCGGAGAATCAATCTGTTATGAGTAAATCTGTCTTGGTTGATATTCAATATAGTTCAACCTCTCCACAAGTTCTGACACGTACAGAAACACTTCGTTTGACAACTTCAATTTTACAAGATTCATATGAGAAAGCATATTCTTTGTTAAGCAAGAAATTAAATGCACTTGCCGGTGTTGAATTTACATACAGTTTTGAGGGAAGCACAGTTGAATCAACAACTAAAATTGATTTTACTAAGTTTGATTCATCAAAAATCGGTGAATTAGAATTCATGAATGAAGCGATGCTTGATAATAACAAATTCACAACAGAGAATGTAAGAAATTATTTTATTTTAGAAGAATATAATTGTTCTGATTATGCAGAATAATGAAAATGGAGAAGGGACTTCTTCATTTTTTAAATTAAACTTTTTGAATATCACATTCAATAAGAAGTATAATAATTTTATATAAGGAGGAGTTATGAGTAATTTCAATGACCATGTTCATTTTATTAAAACTGATAAATTCAAAGATGTGACGATTTCGGTTCGCTTTTTAAGTGATTTAAAAGAGAGAAAATCCTCTGCAAGAGCTTTATTGGCGGCAATGTTATGCGATCGCTCTAAAAAATATAACACGAAGGCATTGATGAGTGAAAAATGTGATCAATGTTACGGGGCTTCCATTAATGCTAAAACTCTTGTTTATGGGAAAAAACAAGCTGTTGAATTTAAGATAAGTGCAATAAATGAAAAATATGCACAATCTACTTTATTTGAAAAACAAATTGATTTTTTAAAAGAACTTATTTTCAATCCATGGACAAATGAAGATGGTTCGTTTAAAGAGCCTTTGATAGAAGAAGCGAAAAATAATTTAAAAGCTTTGATTGATCGTAAAAAGGATAATCCGTCTTCAAATGCTATGGATGAAGCATGTCGCTTAATGGGTAAAGATCAACCGTTAGCTATCAGTAATCTTGGTACGAAAGAAATAGTTGATTCAATTACAGCTGATGAACTTTTAAATGAATATAGAAGTATGCTTGAAAAAGATGCACCGGAAATTTTTGTTGTTGGCGATTTTGATGAGGAGAGAGCAGAGAAATTAATAAAAGCAAAACTTCCTTTAAACTACAAAGATGAATCTCAACAAGTAACTTATCAAACTGTTTGTGATGAAAATAGAGAGGAAAATAAAAAACGAGCAATATCGCAAACAACCTGTGTTGTATTGGCACTTACAAATACGACGATTGCGGATGAGGATTATTGGGCAATGCGTGTGGGAAATGGTCTTTTCGGTCAGCTTCCGACTTCTTTCTTATTTCAGGAAATTCGTGAGAAAAGAAGTTTGTGTTATTCCATTTATTCTTCAATGTTGTCGTATGATGGCGTTCTTTCAATTATCTGTGGTATTGATGCTAAACAAAAGGATCAGGTGATTCAATGTATTGATGAACAGTTGAAACGAATTCAAGACGGTGACTTTTCGGATAGAGAATTAAATCCGGTTAAGAAAATGATGTGTAACTCAATTCAATCTTCAGTAGATGATGGAAATTCTTTGATCAATTTGGCTTATCAAAATACACTTTTGAATCAGCAAGAAACATTGGATAGCATTGTTGATAAAATAAAGTCAATTACAAAAGAAGATGTTATAAAAGCTTTTTCTAAGGTTGAATGCCGTGTGCGTGTAATCATAGAGCAGGAGGATCAAAATGAAGAGATGTGTGAATAGTCAGTTTGATGAAACCTATTTTGAGGAAACTCTTGAAAATGGGCTAAAAGTCGTTATTTGGAAGAAAGAGGGATATGCTAGTACCAGTGCTGCTTTTGCGACTCATTTTGGAGCATGTGATTGTATTCAACAAGATGAAGAAAAAAAAGAAATCAAGCATCCGCTTGGTACAGCTCATTTTTTAGAACACAAATGTTTTGAATTACATGGAAAAGATGTTATGGAATTGTTTTCTGAAATGGGAGTCAATGTAAATGCCTATACATCTTATAATGAGACTGTCTACTATTTTTCTTGTACAAATGATGAAATAGCAGAACCATTAAACTTATTGTTGGATTTTGTTCAGGATTTTAATGTGAGTGAACAGTCTGTTGAAAAGGAAAAAGGAATCATTATTCAGGAATATCTCATGTATCAACAAATGCCGGATAATCGCTTAATAAATGAAATATTAAAAAGCATGTATCATGAGCATCCTTTAAGGTATGATATTGTTGGAAATGAACAAACTATAAAGGAAATAACTAAAGAAGATTTGGACCAAGCCTATCAATTAAATTATCATCCGTCAAATATGTTGTTAGTGATTGTGAGTGGAAAAGATGAAAATGAAATTATGGAAGTTATTCGCTCTAATCAAGAAAAAAAGGAATTTGCTGCAAAAAGAAAAATACATAGAGCGCAAATTAATGAATCCGAATTGGTGGTGCAAAAAGAAAAAGTAATAGAGATGGATGTTTCTTGTAATAAAGTTGGAATTGCTTATAAACTTCCTTGTTTGTTTAGTGATACGAAAGAAAGAATGAAGCGGGAATGGTCCATTCGTTTTGTATTAGAAAATATGTTTTCTTCTTTAAATCCAAAATATCAAAGTTGGATTGATAAAAAAATTATTAGTGATACGTTTTCTTATGATGTAGATTTTTCAGAAGACTATGCATTTCTATTATTTTTTAATGAAGATATTCAAAAGGAAGATTTTGTTGATTTTATCGAAACACAACTAAAAAATCCAGCTACTTCCTATGAAGTAATTCAACAATTGAAAAGAAGATATTTTGGTCAAGCTTTGCGTATTTTTAATTCAACTGAAGACATTGCAGTCAGTGTGGTAAGAAATGTATTTGAGGGTGTAAGCGTTTTTGATACACTACAGATTTTATCGAAAATTGATTCAAAGGAATGCCAAGAGGAGTTTTCTAAACTTTGTTTAAAAAATCGTGCTGTGGTTGAAATTGCTCCAATCTGCGAAAATCGAGGAAAAATGACGGAAAGTGTCGAATAATAAGAATATGAGCAAATTTGTCCTATGCAAATTTGCTTGTTTTTATGATATGACTTCAAATACGTTACTTTGAAATAACATGATTTCTACTTCATAATAAATGTAGAAAAGGAGGATTCATATGAATCATGTTATGCTGGTAGGAAAAATGATAGAAGATCCAAAAGTGATAGAAAATTCATCAACGTATAAGAAAGTTGTGTTGGTACTTTCAACAAGAAGAAATTTCAGAAATAGTGAGGGCATTTATGAGACGGATGATTTTCAAATTAGCTTGTGGCGTGGAATGGCAGAGGAAATTCTTCATACAGCTAAGTGCGGGGATGTACTTGGGATAAAAGGAAGATTTCAGGCAAATAATTACACAAAAGCGGAAGGGGCAGCTAAGTTTTATAATGTAGAAATTATTGCGGAACAGGTAACGATTTTAAATAATTTAGTGGAATCTGCTTGATTGTAATAAAAAACATATGTTTATTATTGACGAAAAAAGTGAAAGTGATTATACTGTTCATTAGTGAACGGAGGTTTATTAATGGCACAGGTATTAAAGGAATTTCAACGTGAAAAAATTTTAGCTTCTGCTCTTTTTGAATTTTATACAAAAGGAGAAGATGAAGCCTCTATGCGGATGATTGCAAAAAATGCACAAATGACTGTTGGAAATCTTTATTGTTATTATCCCGGGAAAAAAGAACTTTTATCAGCGATTATTCAACCGGTGATGGATAAGATAAATGAAGTCATTATGAATCAAACAGAAGATCGACTTTCACTTTTTTCAAAAGCAGATCGAATCGGGTTTTCAAAAGAGTTGATTCAGGAAAAACTTCTTGTCATATCCAAGAAAATGATATTACTTGTTAAACAATATCCGTATCAGATGAAAATAATTATTCAAAATAAAGAAATTACTCGTCAATTACATCAATGGCTTTCAAATTTAATTGTAGTCCTTGTGATGGAATTTAATGATTTAAGATGGCAGCAAGAGGAATATCTTCATATTTTAAGTGAAATGTTTGCGTCGGCTATTATTTCAGGAATGGTTTATTTAATCGACCGAGCAGATGATGTTCAGAAGAAATGTGAATTAGATGAAGTAATGAATGGTTATTTACAGATGATTTTTTCACTACTTAAAGAGAATTAGGAGGTCTTTAAGCATGAGCTTTATTGAATTTCAAGATGTTAAAAAAATATATAAAATGGGTGAAGTTGAAATTCCTGCTTTAGCAGGAGTTACTTTTTCGATTGAAAAAGGAGAATTTGTTGTTATTGCCGGAGCGAGCGGAGCCGGGAAAAGTACAATATTAAATTTACTTGGTGGAATGGATATTTGCAGTAGTGGAATGATTTTAGTTGATGGGGAAGAAGTCAGCAAAATGGATGCAAAGGCACTTACGACATATCGGCGTTATGACATCGGATTTGTATTTCAATTTTATAATTTGGTACAAAATTTGACTGCAAAAGAAAATGTTGAATTAGCTACACAAATTTCAAGAAATCCTTTAAATATTGACGAAACAATCGAAGCGGTTGGATTAAAAGCTCGTGCCAATAATTTCCCATCGCAATTATCCGGTGGGGAACAACAACGAGTAGCCATTGCGAGAGCTTTGGCTAAAAATCCTAAACTTTTATTGTGTGATGAGCCAACCGGGGCATTGGACTACAAAACAGGTAAAGCAATTTTGAAATTACTTCAAGATACATGTCATATTCACAATATGACAGTGGTTGTAATCACTCACAACTTAGCATTATGCGCAATGGGAGATAAAGTAATAAAAGTCAAAAGTGGTCTTATTGATTCAATTGAAATTAACGAAAATCCAACTCCGGTAGAAAGCATTGAGTGGTAATTTATGAAAAGTCCGATTTTAAAAGATACATTTCGTGAGATAAAAAAATCATTTTCAAGATTTATTTCTATTTTTGCTATCTCTGCAATCGGAGTTGCATTTTTTGCTGGAATCAGTGCATCAGCTCCGGATATGAAAGCAAGTGCAGATGCATATTTTGATGAATATAATTTAATGGACTTCAGAATTCTTTGTAATTTTGGAATCACTGAGAATGACGTTCGTGAAATAAGAAAAATAGAAGGATTGAGTGGGGTTTATGCAACTTATTCACAAGATGTGATCGTTACTTATCAAAATAATGAGTATGTCTTGAAATTGCATGGAATGGATATAAAAAATAGTGTTTCAGAACAGAGTGATTATATTAATCAGGTAAAAATAGTGAATGGACGATTACCTGAAAAAAGTGGTGAATTGGTTATCGAAAAAGGAAATATGGTTGAATCTCCTTTTCATATAGGTGATACGATTACAATTCATTCCGGGACTTCAACTTCAATTGAAGAGAGTATGAAAAAAACAAGTTATACGATTGTTGGAGAAGTTGAAACACCATATTATCTTTCTTACCAAAAAGGAAGCAGTAATATTGGTGCAGGAACTGTGAATTATTTTGCTTACATTCCGGATGAAGACTTCAATAGTGAGTTCTATACGGAAGTGTTTATTACTGTTGAAGGAGCTAAAAAATATAACAGCTATGATGAAGAATATTTCGATTTCATTTCTGATGTTGAAACGAGACTTGAAAATTTAGGTTTTACTCGTGCCGAAATCAGAAAAAACGAAATTCTTGATGAGGCAAATAAAGCATATAACGATGGATTGAATGAGTATGAGGAAGGGCTGGAAACCTTCAATATTGAAATTGAAAAAGCTGAAAAAGCTTTGGAAGATGCACAATATGAGCTTTTGTCCGGAGAAATGGAGCTGAATACACAAAAAAGTATTTTTGATATTCAAATACAAAATTATATAAGTGAAATTGAAAACGGAAAAAAACAAATAGAAACTTATCAGAAATATTATGATGATGCTTTGGCCCGTTATGAAGAAAATTCTGCTGATGCATTAGAATCTCTTCGTCAAAATCAAGAACAATTAGAACTTATTAATCAGGAAATTGCTCATTTACAGGAAGTTAAACAATTGTACTTAGTTCAAGAGAATATTATTGCCGAGTGTGATGAAGTAATTTCAAATGAAAATGGAGAATATAGCGAAGAAGAAATAGAAAATGCCAATATTCGTAAAGAAGAAGCTCAACAGGAAGTGCTTTCATTAATCGCTCAATATGGATATGTGAACTCAAATGCTATAGAGAGTGAAATCGCAGTTAAAGAGCGTTCCAAAGTTGTTTATCAAACTACTGTTGATATTATTCAACAGGGGTTGAGTGTATCTCAGGGAGCTCTTGAAACAGCGAGAGTACAGCTTGAAGAAGCGAAAAAACAAGTAAGAGAGGGAGAAAAGCAATTATCAGAAGCCAGATCAGCAGGAGAGATTGAATTTGCAAAAGCAGAAGCTAAACTTGAGCAAGGTAGAAAAGATTTGGAAAACGGAAAAATAGAACTAGAAACTAAACGTGCAGAAGGACAGCAGGAATTAGAGGATGCATGGGAAGAATTGGTGAAAGCGAAATATGAGATTGATAAAATTGAAGATGCAAAGTGGTATATTTTAAATAGGAAATCTCATTACAGTTATGTAGATTATGAAGGTGCAGCAGATCGTATGGAGGCCATTTCTAAAGTCTTTCCGGTATTCTTTTTCTTGGTCGCAGCATTGGTAGCATTGACAACGATGACTCGAATGGTTGATGAAAAGCGAAATGAAATAGGAACAATGAAAGCATTGGGGTATTCAAATGGGAAAATTGCATTCAAATTTGTCAGTTACGCATTAATCGCAAGTTTTACCGGAAGCCTTTTTGGCTTAATGATTGGAATGATTGTCTTCCCATTTATCATTTATACTGCATGGAATATGATGTACATTCTTCCGGATATAACATATACTCTTCAATGGAAATTAATGCTTATGACGACAATCATTGCTGTATCTTCTGTTACATTGGCAACGATAGGAGCATGTTATAAAGAATTAATTGAAACTCCATCTTTATTGATGAGACCTAAGGCTCCCAAATTAGGTAAAAAAATTATATTAGAGAAAATTACTTTTATATGGAATCGTTTGTCATTTACAAATAAGTGTACTGCAAGAAATTTATTCAGATATAAAAAACGTTTCTTCATGACTGTAATCGGCATTTCCGGTTGTACAGCATTATTAGTTGCCGGATTTGGAATCAAAGATTCTATAGGAGAAATTGTTGAAACCCAATATGGAAAAGTATTCAAATACAGTGCTGTCGTTTCATATGAAGAAAAACTTGAAAATAAGGATAAAGCAGAAGCTTTGGAATATATACTTTCAGATTCAAGAATCAATGATGCCACTTCGGTTTATATGAATTCGGCTTCTATTAGTTTTGATGGACACAGTGAAAACATCACATTAACTGTAACAAATGATCCAACCGAATTTAAAGAATTTGTATCTTTACATGATCGTCTTACCGGCGAAGAA
>CATJXY010000017.1 GCA_949744505.1 uncultured Erysipelotrichaceae bacterium
GCCAGACCGTCTTGGTACGCTGGGAAGCGTAGCCTAGAGCTGAGCCCCTAGTGGGCGATTACCTAAAAACCACCAGCTAAGCTGGTGGATATTTATTTTTAAAATAGTTAAAAATAAGAAGTGAAACTGAGATAAAAACCGCCATCAAAACGTTTCTATATGGCGGTAGTATATAAATATGTATAAGTTGTAAGTGTAATTTATTTATTTCTTTTCTGCTTTCTTGTTTTTATCCCACCAAGTACCTGCTAATGAGCAAGATTCTTCAATTGTTAAAAATACAAGCAATATAAGCCAAAATTCCATGTTTCTTTCTCCTTTTTAATTAGTTAAATGTCGGTAAATTAAAATTACAATACTATATACAATAAGTGCAATCAAACCGGCTCCTAATGCATATATAATTTTTTGGTATTTTCTTTTTCCTATTTCTTGTTGTGTTTCATCGTGAGTTAATTGTTTTCCATCAACAAAGGCCAGAACTTCTTTGTATGTTTGAATGTCATATTTCTTTTTAAACTTTTCAATTCTGCTTGCTGTATAAAAAGATATTGCAAACAAGCATAACCAAATAGCAATTCCTATGTACCCCTCAACACAAAATAAAGGATAAGCACTTACTGTTATGATTATTAATTCGACTAGGAAAACATTACCCATCCTATTGAATTTGTTGATTGTTGTTTTTTCAACAATCTCTCTCATCTCCTTTATATCTTCTTTCATAAACTCATCTAAAGATACATTAAAGATATTAGATAAGGCAATTAAGCTTTTAATATCAGGGCAACTTTTATTTGTTTCCCAGTTTGAAATAGTTTGTCTTGAAACAAATATTTTAAGAGCGAGTTCTTCTTGAGAAATTTTTTGTTGTTCCCTATATTTCTTGATTTGTACTCCAATATCCATCTTGAATCTTCTCCTTCATTGTAATTGAATCTGCATTTCTTGTCTGTCAAAAGTCTTTGACATTGCTTTTATTTGTGTCTAAATAATTTTACATCGCTTAAAATTGATTCTTCCCGAGTAATTATAGCTTTTCTGTATAAGTTATACAATAAAATCAATTCTTTTATAAATTAGAAAGAAAGTATCACTGGATTAATATAAAATGAATCACTATAATTAAATTGGGAGGAAACAAAATGATTCGATGGGGAATATTAGGAGCCGGGAAAATTGCGACTCGCTTTGCGGCAAGTTTAGAACAAGAACCAAATAGCATCTTGAAAGCTATTGCTGTTCGTAAAGAGGAAAAAGCAAGACAATTTCAAGAAAAGTTTGAAGTAGAAAAAATTTACTTGGATTATGATGCTTTAATTGAAGATGAAGAGATTGATGCCATTTATTTATCTCTTCCTCATGGGCTTCATAAAGACTGGGCAATCAAAGCACTTAAAGCCCATAAAGCGGTACTATGTGAAAAACCGGCCACATGTTCTCATGAAGAGATGAAAGAAGTTGCCAAAGCGGCAAAAGAAAATAATTGTCTTTTCATGGAGGCAATGAAAACAAGATTTGTGCCTCTTTATGAGGACATCAAAAAATTGATTCATGAAGGAACGATCGGGAAGATACAACGTATTGAAAATAGTTTTTGTTCGTTGGTATCGGAAAAAGGAATTCAAGATTCCTATTTGAGCGATCCGATTCAAGGTGGCTGTTTGTTAGATACAGGGATTTACTGTGTGAGTTGGATTGATGATCTTATAAATGAAAAGGTTACTTTAAGTAAAGTTTATACCAATATAAAAAATGGAGTTGATTATTATGTTAAAGCAATTCTACATTCCGAATCGCAAATAACGATTGAAATAGAAGTAGCCTTAGATCGCAAAAAGCCAAGGAATATGATTATATTCGGGGAAAAAGGACGCATTGAAATAGTTGAACATCATCGTACACAAGAAATCAAAGTAATTACCGAATCCACTCAGAAAGAGATTAAGAAACCGTATGTTGTAGATGATTTTTATGGGCAGATCCATCATTTTACAGAATGCTTGATGAATCATAAGATGGAAAGTGAAATCATGCCTTTATCTTCTTCCGTGAATTGTGCCAAAATATTGGATATGATTAAAGCAGGATTTACTCAATATGATGAAAATGATTTAAGTATTTTAAGAAAACAGGAAGAAAGGCTTCAATTTGAAAGCTTTGGTTCAAAACAAGCACTTGAACTGGGAAAGATCATCATTGAAATAGCACACGAATATGATCGGGAAGTTGCAGTGCAAATTGTCAGAGAAGCTGATGAGGCAACGATATTTCAATACTTAATGGACAGCAAGTCAGCTCGAAATCTTGATTTTATGGCAAGAAAAAGAAAAGTGGCATTGGCATGTCAACATTCAAGTGTATATGCAGCCATTGAAATGAAAAAAATCGGAAGAAGACCGGACTATTTAGAAGCTGGTTTATCCGCAGCCGGGGGTGCATTTCCGATTCGTGTAAGTGGAAAATGGATTGCAACACTTTTAATAAGCGGACTTCATGAAGGAAAAGATCATGAATTATGTGTGCGAGCTTTAAGCAAATATTTACAAGTAGAATATCCTGATTTCCCTAAAGCCCTTATATGATACAGAGAATAAGAAAAAGGCTATAAAAGATTCCTTTCTTTTAAAGCCTTTATTTTTAGTGCCATAGCAATTGTTTTCCCATCTGTAATTTCACCGATCAAAACTTTTTCAATCAGCTTATCAAATGACATGCAGGAAAGTTCCAAAAATTCATCCGGTTCCAAGCTTTGACCAACCAAGGTCAGATCATCCGCATAATACATGTAGATGCGCTCTTGTAGATAAGCTCCGGTCGGAACAAATTCACCGATGAATACGAGTTTCCCGGCAACATAACCGGTTTCTTCCATTAACTCTCTCTTTGCACAATCACGAGGATCTTCTCCTGGGGCTAATTTTCCGGCTGGGAATTCGACCATGCTTCTCTGCTGACCATAGCGATACTGTGTGACTAAATAAACATTATTGTTTTCATCGAATGCGGCAACACAAGCCCCACCCGGATGTTCGATCAATTCTCTTGTAACAATATCTCCATTAACAAGTTGAACTGAGTCTTTTCGAACATTAAAAAGGTTCCCGTTAAGAATTGTTTTTTTAACAAGCGTTTTTTCTTTTAATTCCATATTTTACTCCTTGGTAATATTGATAAATATATTATACCCCAATTCTGATTATTTTCATACAATTTTCTATTTCCTCTTGAAATGGAGTACGCTCCATGTTTTAATTAAAGGGGTGATAACATGAAGGTTTCAGAATGTTCAAAAAGAAGTAATACGCCAATTGATACAATTCGATATTATGAGAAAATAGATCTTTTGAATGTGGTAAAAGAAGAACACAGTCAGAAAGATTACAGTGAAAAGGACGTTGAACGGTTGTGTGAGATAGCAATCTTGAAAAAGACAAATCTTTCGTTGGAAGAAATAAAAGAGTATTTGAAAGCTAAAGATACGATTGAATCTATGATGTCGGGACAGTTGGATTTTGTGCGTATCAAAGAAAGCTTAGCCATTTTGAAAACCTTGAATGATAAGCTCGGTGAAGAAAAGAATGATTTATTGGCAGCACAAAATACGATTGAGGTAGCCATGAATTCATTGAAAGAAAATCTTCTCCGTTAATAAGGATTGAAAAAGAGTATTAACAAATGAAAGTTAATACTTTTTATTTAGTGATAAAATGAATAGAAACCAAATGTTGGCAAGGATCGATTTCTTTTAATCTTTTAAACAAAGAAAGATTATGTTAAACTAAATACAGGTTTTATTCTGGTAATACTTAAATCAAGGAAAAGGTGAAAAGATGAGACGAGGATGGTTTATAACTTTTGAAGGACCGGATGGAAGTGGAAAGACAACCGTTTCTACTTCTGTGGTAGAGAAGCTGAAAGAATTTGGTTATGAAGTAGTTTATACAAGAGAGCCGGGTGGAATTGATATTGCGGAACAAATCCGTCGTGTCATATTGGATCCGAAAAATACGGCAATGGATGCAAAAACAGAAGCACTGTTGTATGCGGCAAGTCGTCGTCAACATCTTGTGGAAAAAGTTCTTCCTGCTTTAAATGAAGGGAAAATTGTAATCTGCGATCGTTTTGTAGACAGTTCTTTGGCCTATCAAGGGGTTGGAAGAGATTTGGGAATCGATGAAGTTTACTCAATTAATCGTTTTGCCATAGAGGATGTGATGCCGGATAAAACAATATATTTGAATTTGAGTGCTGCGGAAGGGCTCAGTCGTTTATCAAATAGAGAGTTCAAAGACAGATTGGATCAAGAGAAGATCGATTTTCATTTGAAAGTGGTGGATGGCTACAAACAGGTGGTTGAAAAATATAAAGACCGCATGGTAATCATCGATGCATCAAATGAAGTAGAGAAAGTGATACAAGATGCTTTCGAAGCTGTTATGAATGTGGTAAGAGTCCGATGAAAACAGAAGAATTGAGAAGCTTACAGCCAACTGTGATTCGTATTTTAGAAAATGCATTGGCCTCTGATAAATTATCCCATGCCTATCTGTTTGTCGGGGAAAAAGGAACTTGTACAAAGGAATGTGCTACCTGGTTGATTGGACAAGTCATTAATAAAGGGTTGAAAGCAGAGAGTGAGGAAGCAATCTCTAATTTGCGAAGACTTGAGGAAGGAACCTATGCGGATTGTATTGTTTTGGATGGAATCAGCAAGTCAATAAAAAAAGAAGAAATCTTAACTGTTCAAGAAAAGTTTTCCAAGACAGCGCTTGAAAAATCCGGATGGAAGGCATACATATTAGATGGAGTAGATAATGCGACAACAGAAGCATGTAACAGTCTTTTGAAATTCTTAGAAGAACCGCAACCGGATACATTGGCAATCTTAATTACTGATAAGCAAGATCGTGTCTTACCGACACTTGTATCAAGATGTCAGACTTTAACATTCAGAACGCAACCGTTTGATCGCTGTTATGAAGAGTGTTTAAGTGAAGGAATAGATGAGACAGATAGCTATTTTCTTGCCCATCTTGTTCATAACAGTAAAATGGCTTTAAGACTTAGTGAAGAGGAAGCTTATCAAATTGCGGTAAATTTAATGAAAAATTTCGTACAAGAATTCATAAAAGATCCGGAGTATGCACTTTTTCAAGTACAGAATGAAGGATACCAAGATAAGAACAGAAGTTTTGAACGGGAAATTATGGCTTGGTTTGTTGAACTTCTATCTCTGTTTTATAGAGATTGCATCTTATCAAATGAATTAAAAAAAGGTTGGTATCAGGAAGCGATTGAAAATTCCAGAAAAGAAGGGTTACCGTTTGAATCTTTGATTCAGATTTGTTTGGAAGGAAAAGATAAACTACGGCAGATCAGTCTTAATCCGGAATTAGTTGTAGATGAAATGATCTTGAAAATGAAGGAGGTCAAAAAATGGAAGAAGTAAAAGAAATAACAGAAAATGGTGAAGAACAATCTGGACAGAGCACAGATTTTAAATACTATGTAAGTATTCGTTTTAAAAATACCAAAAAAGCGTATAGCTTTGGATGTAAAGAAGAGGATCAAATCCATTACGGTGATCATGTTGTCGTTGAAACCGCAAGGGGAATGGAGCTTGGAAAAGTAATCAGTGATGTAAGAGAAATCATCGCTCCTTTAAGCATTCCTTTAAAACCGGTACTTCGTAAAGCAACAGAAAAAGATATTGAAGATGCGAAAATGAATGAAGACTTGGCAAAAGAAGCTCTTGTAAAGTGTCAGGAGTGTGTAAATCATCTTAAATTGGATATGAATTTAATCAGTTCGGAGTATACATTGGATCGAGCCAAGATTATTTTTGTTTATGTTGCGGATGAGAGAGTTGATTTCAGAGAATTATTGAAAGAATTAGCCGCTATTTTCAAATGTCGTATTGAACTGCGTCAGATTGGTCCACGTGATAAAGCTAAAATTATCGGTGGAATCGGTCCTTGTGGAAATGAAACATGTTGCAGTCGTTTTTTGAGTGATTTTGATGTCGTTTCCATTAATATGGCAAAGAATCAGTTGTTGGCATTGAACATTCAAAAATTATCCGGTCAATGTGGAAAACTGATGTGCTGTTTAAAGTATGAAGATGATTTATACAAAGAATTGAAAGAAGGTTTACCGAAGATGAATTCTCAGGTTGAATATGAGGGAAAGGTTTACCGAATTACATCCATGAATGTCATTAATCGAATCGTAAAGATTGAGAATAAAGAAACATCGTTATTTTTAAGTTTCGATGAAGCGATACAAAATGGTTTAAAAAAATTAGAACATAACAATCCAAATTCTAATAAAAAAGAAAATGGAAATGCTAAAAAGGAAAAGCAACACAATGATAAGGCAGAAAAGCTTTGAGAATGAGTCTTCATGCCTATATCTTGTTGCAACTCCGATCGGTAATCTCAGCGAGATGAGTCCTCGGGCAATTGAAGTCTTAAAAAGTGTGGATGTGATTGCGGCAGAAGATACGAGAAATACAATGAAATTGTTGCGTGCGTTTGAGATTAAGACACATTGTATTGCCCATCACAGTTATAATGAAACTGAAAGTTCAGAAGGAATTTTAAATCTGTTGAGAATTGGAAAAAATGTTGCGATTGTGACGGATGCCGGATATCCTTTAATATCAGATCCGGGTCAAGTTTTGGTTCAATTAGCCGCAAAAGAAGGGTTTAATATCATTCCGATTAGTGGAAGCAATGCAGCATTGGCAGCGCTTGTTGCATCAGGTCTATGTGCACAGCCATTTATGTTTTACGGATTTCTTCCCGTTAAAGAAAATGATTGTCTTCATAAATTAGAAGAGTTGAAAAAAGTTCCTGTTACATTGATTTTCTATGAGGCTCCTCATCGCATAGAGAAAATGTTAAAGCGATGTTTGGAAGTATTGGGAGATCGAAATGCAACATTGGCACGTGAGCTAACAAAGAAACATGAAGAATTTCTACGTGGAACTTTAAGTGAGTTGATAGAGGTTGCCTCTGATTTAAAGGGAGAAATGGTAGTTGTAGTTGAAGGGGCTAAGATTGAGGAAGAAGTCAATATGTCTATGGATGAATTACTTGAAGAAGTGGAACATTTCATTCATGAAGGATATAGGGTTAAAGAGGCTATAAAAGAAACGGCGCAAAAATTCAATGTTTCCAAGAATGAACTATACGCTGCTTATCATCAGAATCATAAATAAAGATACAACAGAGTACTGAAATGTACAAAGTTGTATCTTTTTTTGAAAAGTAAACACGATTAGATGATGGATTTAAAAAGAATCTTGTCGTTATAGTTGTGAGTATAAGAAAAGCACCTATGGTTTATGATAGATGCTTAACCTTAATAAATTTTACTTTCCCTTAAATACACAGCTGTTTTAAGGGAAAATGATATGGATGTAAGGAATCATTTCAATCGAACATAACGAATCAACTTTCCGACACCCTCACGTTTTAGTTCACCGGCAGTCACCATTTTTCTGAGTGCCCCCTCAATCGAACTGACACTTAAAGAAGGACACAATTCGCGAATATCCTGTTTGGTAAATCGTCCGATTTTGGTTTGTGTTGCTTTTCGAACCATATCGATGGCTGGAAGTTTTTTCTCTATAATAGCAAATCTGTCCTCAAAGTCTTTATAGGCGGCAAGAATAATACCGAGAATATACTTGATGAAGGGAACAACATCTTCTGTACCCTCATGCCATTTGTGCTGTGACTGATTTAGAGCAGTATAATATAAGTCTTTATCTTTTGCGATTTTTGCTTCCAAAGAAATATATTTTCCTACATAAAATCCGCTGCGGTATAGAAGGAGTGTAGTAAGCAATCTACTAATTCTCCCATTACCATCATTGAATGGATGGATGCACAGAAAATCATGAATAAAGATTGGAATTGCAATTAATGGTTCTAGTTCAAAATTTCCGATCACTCTGTTGTACTCTTCGCAGATTCTATCTAAAGCTTCCGGTGTTTCAAATGGTGAAAGAGGAGTGAATAGAGTTTCTGTATGTCCATCAGAATAGGTTGCACTGATATAATTTTGAACATTTTTTGTTTGTCCTGCCATTGGATTATTCATGTGACTATACATGATTTTGTGTAGTTGCAGAATATAATTGCGTGAAATCGAAATAGTATCAAAGTTTTCATGAATGATATTTAAAACATCACGATAACCTGCGATTTCCTGTTCATTACGATTTTTTGGAGCGGTTTTTTCATTAACCAATTGTTTGATACGCGTATTAGTGGTAACAATTCCCTCAATTGCATTTGATGCTTCGGTACTTTGAATTTTTGCGATTTCAACTAACCTCTCCAATTCACTGGGACGTTGCTTTAGGTATAATTCCTGTTTGCCTACCTCTTTATATATGGCAGCGATATATCCGAGGATATCGGTATCCCATTTCTGGTCCTTAAAAGAGGAGTAATTGAATATTCTCATTTCCTTAATTTTTATCCTTTCCCTTAAATTATAACTTAATTTAAGGGAAAGCTCAATCGATATGCAGATATTCCCTTAAAATATTATTTAAAATAAGGGAATTTAACTTGGGAAATAATATATTTTACTTATCGTATACAGAAATGTATAAAATTGACATTTAGAATTTCCATATAAAGATTAGTGTAATAAAGACTTTTTAAAAGGTATAATTTCTTGTATATTAAATTTGGTTATGCTTGTGTAGATGCCATGGGATTCTTACGATTAATCCTATAGAAATATACAGAGTAATAAGCACCATTTTGAAAATCAGTTAGATTATAGAGAAATTTTTCTTTTTATTCATCTTCAAATTCAAAAATTTCAGTTAGGAAAATGAATTCATTGATAATTGTTTTATTTAAAATTAAATAAATGAAATTAAATTTTAATGAATTAGGTTCTATTTTATATAAAATTTAATTAAAAATAGTTATTTGTGTTGTTTTCATTTCTTTTTTTAGTATAATAATAGTAAAGGAGGAATTAATAATGGCACAAGCAACATTTAGTGTTCGTATGGATGAAGATTTAAAACGTCAATTTGATATTCTCTGTGCAGATTTCGGGATGACTGCAACTACTGCATTTAATATCTTTGCAAGAACTGTTGTTAAGGAGAGAAAAATTCCTTTTGAGATTCAGGCATCTGAGGAAATAACAAGAGCTTCTGGAAAGAAAGCTTTTTATGAATTGCGAGCTGAAGCAAAAAGGAACGGAATCCAAGATTTAACTTTGGATGAAATCAATGAAGAAATACAGCAGGCAAGAAATGGAGATAAATAAATGGTTTACTATGCAGTAATTGATACAAATGTTCTCGTTTCTGCATTACTATCAAGCCATGACGATACAGCGACTGTTTTAATTCTTAATAAATTATTTTCCGGTGAAGTGATTCCACTTTTTAATAAGGAAATTTTAGAGGAATACAATGATGTTTTACATCGACCGAAATTTCATTTTTCAGAAGATAGGATCTATCTACTTCTTGAAACTATCAAAAAGTATGGGGAATATGTTGTATCGTCACCTACCGGAGAAATACTTTCAGATATAAAAGATTTGCCTTTTTATGAAATTGTTGTTGAAAAGGATAATGCATATCTGATTACTGGTAATATGAAACATTTCCCGGTAAAACCATTTATTGTTACACCGAAAGAATTTTTAGATATATTAAAAAAGAATAAATAAAAACGGCATCTGTCAAATATGGCAGATGTTTTTTAAAACGTCTTTAAAAATATTCATGGTAGTATCTTTGTATTTTGGTTAACATTAATATATGGAGATAAAGAAGAATTAATCATTCTATTTTTATTTGAACCACTATTTAAAGTTTTATTATAAAATATTTATTATAATTTAAAATATACGGCAGTAGAAATCTTTGTAAAAAGAATTTGTTAAATGATTTATTGAGAGAGAGGTTATATTGATTAATTTAATAAGAGTGGATATTTAATAGCTTAGAATTAGTAAAATAAGGAAAATTAACGATTAATTGTTGAGCTGAGTGAAAAATCATATGAAATTTAATAAAATCTTTAAGTTTTTCACTCTTTTTCTTTAGCTGTTTCTGTTAAAATAAGAACAGTCAACAAAGATTATTGAAGACCATAGTATAAAAGATTAAAGGAGTGGTAAGCTTATGAAATCAATAAGTGTACTGATACCGGCTTATAATTGTGAAACGTCTTTAGCACGATGTCTCGATTCATTGGTGTATCAAAGCTACATTGATTTTGAAATTGTCATCGTAAATGATGGTTCAACGGATAGAACTTTTGAGATAGCTAAAGGGTATGAGGAAGAATTTCCGGGACTGATTCGTGTTATTTCCCGGGAAAACGGTGGTGTCGGTCAAGCAAGAAATACCGCATTGGAATATGCAAGGGGAGATGTCCTTTTCTTCATTGATGCCGATGATACATTAGAAGTCGATGCACTGGAAATCATGATGCGTGAATTTGATAATAAAGAAGTTGATTGTGTTTGTGTGGGACATGATCTCGTATCTTCTTCGATGAATATTAAAAACCATGTTCTGACTAAGCGGATTTTAAATGGTGAAGAAGCTATGAAGCTATTATTGAAAGATTGGCAATTAAGAAATTATTGTTGGGGAAAATGCTTTAAAAAAGAACTGTTTGAAGGAATGTTTTTTGAGGGAAGATGCTTTGAAGATGTACGTCTTGTCCATCAAGTGATGATGCGGGCAAATAAAATCGTGATTCTTCCGGAAATTTTATATCATTATACGGTAGATCAAACAACTTCCCTGACTTCTAAAATGGGGGCAAAGAAATTGGCAGAATGGATGGAAGCTTGTGTAGATCAAGCTCTCAACATTGTGAAAATATATCCGATTTTGTCAAAAGATGCGGCAAATATGATTCGGAAGAATGGAATGATCTGCATAGGGAGAATTTTGATGGATTTTTCATCAGATAAAAAAGAAAAGTCGGAAAGTATGAAACGGGTTAATGAAAGCATTCGTTTCTCTAAAACTTTGAAAAATATAAAAGGAAGATTGAATACGGCAGATTAAGGAGTCAAGGGAGAGATTTTATGGAAAAATACAGAGTACTTATCTGTGAAGATGATGTGGAAATCGGTAACGCAATAGAAGTTTATTTGAAAAATCAAGGATACGAAGTGTTGCGTGCTTATAATGGTCAAGAAGGCTTAAATGTGATTGAAAGTCAAGAAGTGCATTTGGCAATTGTGGATTTAATGATGCCGGTTATGGATGGAATGACCATGATTGTAAAAGTCAGAGAAAATCATGATATTCCGTTAATTATTTTATCTGCGAAATCGGAAGAAGTGGATAAAATTCTCGGATTAAATATGGGAGCGGATGACTATATTATTAAGCCATTTACACCCTTGGAACTTTTGGCAAGAGTACAATCTCATTTACGCCGTTATTCGATGATGTTAAATCTGAAAGAAGGAAACAAAAATCAAGAAGAGGTTTATATTGTAGGTGGTCTGGAATTGAATTGTGATACAAAAGAAGTTTTTCTAGATGGAATGCCAGTTAAGCTTACTCCGATTGAGTTTAAGATTCTGCAACTTCTCATGAAAACACCAGGAAGAGTTTACAGTGCCGAAGAAATTTATGAAATGGTATGGAATGAAGAGGCAATCGCAACCGATACCGTTATGGTTCATATACGTAAAATCAGGGAAAAAATAGAAATGGATCCCAGACATCCTCGTTATTTGAAGGTGGTTTGGGGTGTTGGGTATAAAATAGAAAAATGATGAAAACAAATAAAAAAAAGAAACTGTTTAGTTGGGTTTTAACGGTTTTTTCTTTAATCTTTCTCTGTTTTACATTCGTCACATCAAATCAAATTGAATTTAATTCCAATACAATTAAAGAAGATATTTATTCATCCTATGAGTTTCGTTCTCGTATAGAAGAAATCATGTTACAGATGATTCATCAAAGAAATCAAGAATTGAACCCGAATATAGATTTGGCAAATAGTTTTCTAAAGATGGAAGGGGATATAATTACTGAATATGAATCCGATGAATACAATGGTTATATCTCAAAGATTCTCGGAAATACGATTGAAGAAGACAACATTTGTGCTGTTTTGGTTGATGAGACGAATAAGATCACGATTTATCGTAATTTAGATGAAAGTTTGGGGTTTCCGAATCTGTCCGATAAGACAAATTATCAAGCATGGTTCAAAATCTCTCTTTCTCGATTCGGAACAATTTCGCAATCAAGTAATGTAACTTCTGTAAAATTTTTATCACCAAAAGATTGGCTGACTAAAAATATGCCGAGTTTGTATTATGATGATATTGCGGTCAAAGACCAAGGAGAGCTTACTTTGTTTTTTGCAATACCAAATAAGTTGTCGGTAGATAATGATGTACTTGTAAATTTGATGGAGCAATATAAATATTATGAAGCAGAAAATAGTTTTAAAACATTTATGTGGGTATGCTATATTGCCTGGATTGCCTTTACTCTGATATTCATTTTAAAAGAAGAACATCCGGTAATGGAAGAAGGACTGCGCCGATGTTACATGGAAGTAAGAGTTATCGTTGCGATTGTATTTATTGTATTTTTGAATTCGATACCGGAACAAGTAGTTTATTCTTATTTATATCCTTATGGAGAATCACATGAATTATTCTTGTTTATACTATTCTTTGTGGTAAATCTGTTAATGGCTTATGCGCTTGAATTCTGGTGTATAATCGGATGGCGAGAAGGATTCTCTTCCTTTTTTGGAAAGAGCTTTATCGTTAAATATTCAAATTCGATCATGGAGTGGATTAAGAATATTTTCCAAAAAATATATGATATTGGGGTAAGAGAATTTCAATTGGATTCATCAGAGAGAACCATGCACTTATTGTGGATCTTTGTTGGGGCTAATATTATTGCATTGAGTCTTTTAATGGCAATATTCGGATGGATTGCGCCTATTATCTATAGTTTGATTCTTTACTGGTTTATGATCAAAATCAGTAATCGTATCAATCATGATTACATGGTTCTTCAGAAAAATACAAGGAGAATGTCTGAAGGAAAGCTAAATGTTGAGATTACGGAAAATATGGGATTGTTTGAACCGATTCGTTATTTATTGGAACAGATACGAGAAGGATTTTTGAAATCTATAAATGAAGAAACAAGAAGTGAACGAATGAAAAATGAATTGATATCCAATGTATCTCATGATTTAAAAACACCTCTAACTTCATTGATTTCTTATATTGATTTATTAAAAAATGAAAAAGATGAAGAGAAGCAAAAAGAATATATTACAATCTTAGAAAGACAATCAATGCGTTTGAAATCGTTGATTGAAAGTCTGTTTGAAGTGTCCAAGGCAAATAGTGGAAATGTGAAGCTTGATATTATGGATGTTGACTTGGTAGCATTGATTAATCAAGCAATGTTTGAAATGTCACCTCAGATAGAGGCATCCGGCCTGCAATTTAAATGTGACTTTGATGAACCTAAGATCATTATGCCGTTAGATAGTGAAAAAACGTATCGAATAATTGAAAATTTGATATCCAATGCAATTAAGTATTCACTTGAGGGTTCAAGAGTCTATTTACGTGTTTTAGATCAAAGCAATCGTGTTATCATTTCTATGAGAAATGTGTCTAAAAATGAAATTGATTTCGATCCGAATGATATCGTAGAAAGATTTGTTCGTGGAGACAGCTCACGACATTCAGAAGGATCCGGATTGGGTCTTGCCATTGCGAAAGGATTTGCGGAAGCACAAAACGGGTCTTTGCAAATAAGAACGGATGGGGATTATTTCCAAGTACTTGTCACATTTAGGAAAAGTGATATAAATAACCAAAAAGAAAGTGTATAAATAAAATATACATGAAATAGAACAAATTAATTTTTGAGAAACAGCATAATTTTAATTATGCTGTTTTAGTTTTAGAACCGGGTAAATAATTTTTAAGAGATTAAAGCCACCATTCTTTATATTCTCTGAATGAATGACGCAGTATCATAGATAATCAAAGTTATTCAAATGATATTTGTGTAACTATCATGAAAACTCTGAGATATTTATAATGTAAAAAGATAATATTTATGTGTGAACTTTGATTAAAAAATTTTTTTAAAATGATAGCGTTTTCTTTAAAAAAACTACTGGAACTATAAAAAAATAGAGGTATAATAAAGATGTTAATAGTTTTGTCATATAATGTCTGAATACGGCAGACAGTTTCTACATTCCACCATAAATGGAATACTATGGCAGATTCCCTTTTAGGGACTGTTGTGCTTGACAAATCTATAACAGTTCATAAAAGGAGGAACAATATGAAAAAAGTAGCAGAATTCTTCAAGTTCCGCGAGAGAGGGACATCTTTTGATGTTGAAGTAATTGCGGGTCTCACAACGTTTATGACAATGGCATATGTTTTGGTTTTACAGCCAAATGCAATTGTCGGTTTCGGCGTTCCTGAGTTGGTTGATGCCAGCGGAGTGCTTATCACAAAAGAAGCTATACTTGTAACGACCGCCTTAATTTCAGGTATTATTACACTTTTGATGGCTTTCTATGCTGATATGCCATTTGCCTTGTCTTGTGGTATGGGAAGTAACTTTATTTTTGGTGGCTTGCTCCAAAGTGGATCAATGACATTCGGACAAGCAATGGGAATTACATTGATTTCAGGAATTGTCTTCGTTGCATTATCTGTATTGGGTATTCGTGATTTAATCGTAAGAATGATTCCGAAGAATATTAAAGTTTCAATCGGAAGCTGTATCGGATTCTTCATTGCTTATCTTGGATTGAAAAATTCAGGGATCTGTGATTTCTCAGCAGGACTTGCAATGGGTGATTTTACACAGCCAACAGTTTTGGTTTCAATTTTCGGATTATTGCTGATTGCAGCTTTAACAGCATATAAAGTAAAAGGGGCTATGTTGATTGGTATCTTGGTCATCACAGTGGTTTGTATTCCACTAGGAATTACTCAAGTTCCGTCTTCTTTGTTATCTGTACCATCATTTGATACAGTAAAAAATGTTATCGGAAATTTTGATGTTACGACAATTTGGACAGCAGAAGGAATAATCTTGATGTTTGTTGCATTCTTCGGAGATTTCTTCTCAACATTAGGAACAGTATTAGGTGTTGCCGGTAAAGCAAAAATGTTGGATGAAGAGGGAAATCTTCCTAATATTCAAAAACCATTCTTGGTTGATGCAATCGGTACTTGTGTCGGTGCTCTTTGCGGATGTACAACAGTTACAACTTATGTTGAATCAAGTTCAGGTGTTGAAGCCGGTGGTAGAACAGGATTAACCGCAGCTGTTACAGGTATCTTGTTTATCGTTATGATGTTCTTTGCACCACTTATTCTTATGATTCCTGATTGTGCAACAGGACCGGCTTTGGTTTTCGTTGGATTCTTGATGATCAGTGGATTTAAAGATATTGACTTTGATGACTTTACAGAAAGCTTCGGACCATTCGTAATGATCATGTTCGGTACATTCATGGCTAATATTGCAGCTGGTATCGCTTCTGGTATCTTGGCTTATGTATTCATTAAAGTTGTTACAGGAAAGTTCAAAGATGTTCATCCGGGAATGTACATTTTGGCAATTCCGCTATTGATGTATTTCATTTATGCATAAGTAGAGGTTAAAATATGAAAATTCAAGTAAAAGATAAGAGAACTCTTTTGGCAGCTGCCAGAGGAGATATCCAATCAGATTTGGCTATTACAAATGCTCGTATCGTGAATGTGTTTAATGGCGAAATCGCAAAAGGAACAGTTTATGTAAAAGATGGATTTATCGCGCATGTTGAATATGGTGAGGATAAGGTTGATGCAAAAGAAGTTGTTGATGCAAAAGAACAGTTCCTAATTCCGGGATTAATTGATTCCCATGTACATATTGAAAGTTCAATGATGACACCTCGTCATTTTGCTGAGGCAGTTATTCCTTGGGGAACAACCATGGTTATAACCGATCCACATGAAATCGGAAATGTATGGGGCATCGAAGGGGTTCAATACATGCACAATGATGGTGATGATTTGCCAATGCGTCAATGTATTGATATTCCGTCTTGTGTTCCTGCTGTTCCGGGTTTGGAAAATGCCGGAGCTGATTTCTTGGCAGATTCTATTGCCGAATTGGCAAAGCTTCCTCGTATTACCGGACTTGCAGAAGTTATGGACTATCTTGCAGTTATCAATGGCGAAGATAGAATGATGGACATTTTGAATGTTGCCGAAGAAAACAATATTTATATGCAAGGACATGCACCGGTTGTAAGTGGTCGTATGTTAAGTGCTTATTTATCAGGAGGTCCATCAACCGATCATGAATGTCATATGAGTTCTGAGGCATATGAAAAATATCGCCAAGGGATGTTTATTGATATGCGTGATTCAAGTATGTGTAAAAATGTTCCGGCTATTTGGGAAGGTCTTAAGAATAGCCGTTACTTAGATCATTTATGTATTTGTACGGATGACCGTGAATCTGAAGATATTTTGACTCATGGGCATATCAATGATGTTGTACGCAATGCTATTAAAAACGGTATGCATCCGGTTGATGCAATCCGTAGTGCAACATATAATACCGCTCGTGAAATCGGCATCAAACATTTAGGTGCGATTGCTCCGGGGTACGTTGCAGATATGGTAATGCTTCCATCTCTTGAAGAGATGAATCCTTCTCAAGTATATTTCGAAGGTAAAAAAGTTGCGGAAAACGGGAAATTAACAGTGGAAATCCCGGAAAGAAGTTTTGAATTGGAAAAACGCAATTCTGTAAATGTTAAAGAATTAAGTGTAGAAGACTTTACGATCAAAGCTCCGATTGAAAACGGTAGTGTAAAAGTCAATGTATTATGCTTTGAAAACGGACTGAGTATTTTATCAAATGCAACGCCATACGATATTAAAGTAGTAGATGGAAAACTGGTATTAGAAGATCCACTCATGAAGTTTGTAGCCGTAGTCAATCGCTATGAAGGAAATGATAATATCGCTTTGCATGTTGTTAGAGAGTTTGGTTTGAAGAAAGGAGCTTTGGCTTCCACTGTTTCACATGATTCTCACAACTTAACAATCGTATTCGATTCACCTGAAAATGCACTTATTGCAGCAAATGAATTGAAACGTGTCGGTGGTGGTATGACAGCAGTCGATGAAAACGGAAAGATTCTTCACACATTAGAACTTCCTGTCGGTGGCTTGTTGTCACTAAAACCTGCTAGAGAATTGGCAAAAGATGCTGCTTTGATGAAAGAAGCAAACCGTGCAGTGGGATTGGATTTCCTTGAAAATCCACTTCTACGTATCGCTACATTAGCACTTCCGGTTGCACCGAATGCAAAAATGAGTGATATGGGATTAGTTGATGTTAATAACAAAGTCTTAATTCCATTGTTTGCAGATTAATAAAATAATAAGAGGAAATAGTCAGTAATGATTGCTTCCTCTTTTTTTATGTAATCTATGGGTAAAGTTAAATATTTTTCTATCGATTTACCCTTGTCATAACATTATAAAACATTCTAAATTTTTAAAGTCGATAACTAGATTGATTTATCCAAGCGTTTCTTTGATAGATCGCAAAAGGTAGAGATCAATTCATTTTGATCTTTCGATCTCCATGCAAGGACTCGATTGACAAAATAACTGGAATTAATTGGGACATATCGAATGTCACTGTCTTCATTTACATTAATTGGATAAGGATAGATGGTAACTCCCAAATTTTCTTTGACCATACTGATCGCAAGATTAGTGAATTCAACTTCTTTGACTTGTATTTTTCCACCATTTTCTTCAATTTCCGTAATCATCTTTTGAATCCAAGGAGCATCTTTTACAGATACAAATAAAGTATGATTATTCAGATCGATCGGATTAATGTATTCTTTTTTAGATAGTTCATCCTGAACATTGATAACACAGTAAAATTGACTTGTACTGATAAGAGAGGTACTTATTTCAGGATAAGGGATTGTCCGGCATAAATAGGTAAACATGATATCTACTGTTTTATAAATCAGTGGATCACAGCCATCCTTAAAAGAAACAGGAACCGGGATAAGTCTTACATTTGGATATTTTTTGTGAAAGGCTTCTTGTAAATAAGCATAATGATAAACGGCAACTTCAGCAGTAAGTCCTACATAAAAATAATTTTTCTTTTCATTAATTTCGATTGATTTCATTAAAATACTTTCATGAAGTTTCAAGAGCTTTTTAATTTCTTGAAGATAATATTCACCCGCTTCTGTTAACTCAACTTGGTGAGTGTTACGAAGAAATAAATTAAATCCAAGCTCTTCTTCCAGTTTCTTAATTTGATAAGAAACAGCAGAAGGAGATAAATACAACTGGTTTGCAACCATGGAAAAGCTTTTTGTTTCTGCAAGTGCAATAAAGCATTCAATGTTTTTGGAATTCATAATGTTTTCTCCTTGTTAAAAAAATTGCAAAGCTTATTAAAATTTTAGCATACTATTTAGAAAAATGTAAGGTATTATATTGTATATAACTCAGGGAGGAAATTGAAATGAACGAAAAGAAGTTAAATAGACGCGACTTTTTAAAGGGTGTCGGTGCAACGGTTGCAGTTGCAGCTACAGGATCTCTTTTAAGTGGATGCGCACAGGAAAAGGAATGTGATCCATGTGAGACTCCGGCTTATGATCCAAGTGGATTAATTGATTATATGCATGAAAATCCAACTACTTGGATGTCAGTAGATAACGGATATTGGTCAGATGATGTAGCAGATCAACCAACAGATGAAGAACTTAAGAAAATGTTGGATACAGCTATGTTGGCACAACTTGCAGTTCAATACAGTGAAGTATACTGTGTTGTATTGAAAGATTATAAAGATCAGTTTGATGTAATTGGTGATTATTGGGATCATTCCGGAAAAGCGGTTGGTGCAAGTGTAACAAACGGAACAGCAACAATCTTATTCTATGCAGATAAGATTCGCCCTCAAGAAGATCACGCTACTCAATATGGTGTTTATGTTGATGACAAAGGCGAAGAAAATGCTTATGGTGGATATTATCAACCTGCTCCAACTTCTGCTTATATGGATTCAGGAATTACAATGGGATGGCTTCAATTTGCAGCACATGCATTAGGATATAATACACATATTTTCGGTGGATTATATGGTGAAGCAGCTGTTAACAGTCCAAATCAATACATTGAAGGAAAAGGATTAACACGTGGATGGGGATTCCCTCATAAATATGGTGAAGATATCAAGGTAATTCCACTAGATGGAAATATGAAATTGGTAGGAGCTATGGTTATCGGTAAGAGAAAAGCAGATGTTGATGCTACAACAGCAGCTTCTATGCATGCTCGTCCAAGCAACTACTCATTCTATGATGGTGTACCGGGAACATATGATCCGGCTGATGCACAAGGCGGAGCTTCTACAGATGCAGAGGCAGGTGCCACATCAAGTAGCGAAGAAGCTGAATAAGTAAATACAAGAAATCGGATTTAATAGATGAAAAGTCTATTAAATCCTTTTTTTAAATTGAAACACCCAAATATAAAATGTATCCTGTTCAAATTTCAGGTATATTTCAAGATTGATGAATCTTTATTTTAAAATAAAATATTGACATTATAATGATAGTTTCGTTATAATGTACATATAATAGTTGTGGAGGTGTACTTAATGACTACAAATTTAAATGTTCGCACAGACAAAGAGTTAAAGGAAGCAGCAGAAAAATTATTTGAAGAACTTGGTTTTAATATGACGACTGCAATCAATATGTTTTTAAGACAGTCTGTAAGAGAAAATAGACTGCCGTTTGAACTTACTATGAATGTTCCGAATCCAGTTACAGTTGCAGCAATTGAAGAAGGAAGAAAATTAGCATATGATAAAAGTGAAAAGGGATATCATTCAACAGAACAATTAAAGAAAGCATTTGAAGAAATATGAGTTATCGATATGAAGTGAAGATGACAACTCAATTTAAAAAGGATTTAAAATCGGCAAAAAAGCAGGGAAAAAATATAAATAAACTATTAAGTGTCATCGAAAAAATTGCCAGTTTAGAAGAGTTGGAATCTAAATTTAGAGATCATAGCCTAAGTGGCAATTATTCCGGATGCAGAGAATGCCATATAGAGCCTGATTGGTTATTGATTTATGAAATAATTGATGAAGTATTAGTTCTTATGCTTAATCGTGTCGGGAGTCATTCTGATTTGTTTAGAGTATTTATGGGCATATACTTGAGAGAGTTGAAATTTATTTTTGACTCTCTTTTATTATAGTAAATAAAGTGAATTATAGTATAATTCAAAATAATATAGAATTGATTGTTAGAAAAAGGTTTTAGGTTCGAAAAATGACATTCAAGAAGTTAAAAAAGCTTTATAATGCATATGAAATGGTACTTATTATTACAAAACTGATGGAAGGGGATTCTTAATATAAGAGGAACATGTGATTCATAATGTAAACCATGCTTAATATCAAACAATTTTTTTCATATGAACTTTGCTTGTATTAAAGGTTTATCGTATATAGCTTTTAGTACAGAATCAATTAGTAGCATTTATTTTAAAACTTTCAAAATTAGCATTGGCAAATAAATTGATTAGTAATATAATATTAGTGATGTAGCAATAACTTTGTTATATTAAGAATTATTAAATTGCCTGTTTGGCGCGGAGGAAAGAAAATGAAAAAAATTCTTATGGCACTTTTAGCCTGCTTATTAATTGCCGGATGTTCATCTAAAGAAGCAAAAGAAGAACATGCTTCATGTGTAATTGAACAAGCTGGACTTATGACAATGGATGTTGATTTCTCTGCAAAGAATGATGAAATCACAGAAATGGTCATGAAGATCACAATTGATTCAAGTCTTTTTGGTGGTGTTGACTTCTCAACTATGGATGATGAAGCAAAGGGACAAGTCAAAGATGCTATGTTGGAACAATTGGGAATCAGTGAAGACACAAAAGGCTTGACAACTGAAGTTGACTTTACAGATACTATGGTTGTTACAGTAGGAATCGATCTTAATACAGCAAGTAAAGAAGATCTAAAGAAAATCGGTTTAGATATCGAAAATACAGATATGAGCTTCAAGAGATTGTTGGAAGATTCTGAAAAAGAAGGATATACTTGTACAAAGAAATAAGTGAATTAAAGGAGGAAAAACCTCCTTTTTTATTTAGTAAAATCAATAATATTTTTTTACTTTGACAGGAATGATACAATATACCTATCAAATTAGTTTGATTAGGAGGAATATGAAAAAAATACTTGTAACCGCGGGACTGTATTTGTCAGTAGATATATAGCCGAATATTATGTGAAGAAAAACTATGATGTCACTGTACTCAATCGAAATACCAAAGAACAATCTAAAGGAGTAAAACTGATACAAGCAGATAGACACGATCTTGGTGAGATTTTGCGTGATTATCATTTTGATGTGGTCATTGATACGGCTTATACTTCTGCTGAGATTGAAGAATTATTGGATTCATTGGGAAGCTATGGAGATTATATTTACATTAGTTCAAGTGCCGTATATCCTGAGCAAACACCTCAACCTTTTAAAGAAGAATCACACTTGGGTACAAATAAATTCTGGGGAAAATACGGGATTGATAAAATAGAAGCAGAAAAAGTATTATTAAAAAGAAATCCAAATGCATATATTCTCAGACCTCCTTATTTGTATGGAGAAATGAATAATGTTTATCGAGAAGCATTTGTTTTTGATTGTGCGTTATCAGATAGAAAATTTTATTTGCCAAGAAATGGAGAGATGAAATTACAATTTTTTCATATTAGTGATTTATGTCAATTTATCGATATTCTTTTAGAACATAAACCATCACAACATATTTTTAATGTAGGAAATAAACAAGTGATTTCTATTCGTGAATGGGTTGAACTTTGTTACCGAGTTGTGGGGAAACAAGTTGAATTTGAAAATGTCTATAAAGATATTGAACAAAGAAACTATTTCAGCTTTTATGATTATGAATATCAACTTGACGTTTCAAAACAATGTGAGCTGATGCTTGAGACGTTACCCATACTTGAGGGACTAAGAAGATCGTTTGAATGGTATAAAAAGAATAGGGAAAAGGTAAATAAAAAACCATACCTTGAGTATTTAGATAAAAATATTGGTTGTAAGAAATAAGTTATTCTATTATTCCAAGTGAAATTTTTAATTCCAATATACGTAAAACAGATTCATTAATGCGTTCCTCTGTAATTTTACCTTGTTTAACAGCTTCAATTACAGCAGGAATTTGAACTTCAAAATCTGTACAGCATAACAAATCATTTCCTGCCAGAACAGCTTGAACTGCAATGTCTGCGTCTTCTGCAAAATCTCGTATTCCCTCCATAGCTAAGTCATCTGTAATGATAACTCCACTGAATTTCAAATCTTCTCTTAGAATTCTGTGTACTTCTAAAGATAGGGAAGCAGGATTTTGATTATCTATGCAAGAAACGACATTGTGAGAAATTAATATAATATTGGCCCCGGAGTCAATGCCTGCTTGAAAGGGTAAAAAATCTGAGTTTATGAATGTCTCATAAGAGCGATTATCATAAGCAATTCCGGTGTGAGTATCTACATTATTACCATAACCTGGGAAATGCTTTAGGACACTTCCCATCCTTTCTTCGGACATAGTTTGTACAACGAATTGTACATAAGCAGATGTTTGTAATGCATCTTTTCCAAAACTTCGCTCATAAATGAAATCATCGGGATCTTGTGAAATATCACATACCGGTGCAAAGTTTAAGTTGATTCCTAAACTATGTAATAATTCACATTTTTCATGAGTGTCGCTTTTAATCAAATCAAAGCCACCCTCTGCATAAAGCTCTTGGGAAGAGTAAAACGGGACTGAACGTAAATTAGGATTTGTACTGATTCGGTTTACCGGTCCACCTTCTTCGTCTACACCGATAAACATCGGAATATTCGTAACGCTTTGATAACTTTGTATGGTTTGGACAATCTCATCTTTTGTTTTATTTAAAAAATCCCGTCCAAAAAGGAGATAACCACCAAAATAATATTCCTTTACTTTTTGAACAGTCTCTGTTTCAGGGCAACGGACAATAAACATCTGTCCAACTTTTTCTTCTAATGTCATGTTGCTTAGGATCTCTTGTGCTTTTTGTGCTGCAACGGTTGTTGTATTCGTTTCTGTAATTTCTGTTTCATCAGGTGGTGCTATATCATTCTCTGAATCCCGATCGGTAACTGTAATTGATAAGATCTCTACTTTTTGTGTTGATACATTCAAAGCCAGTTTGCCGCGATATGTGATTGTAACCGAATTACCGATAATCAGACCGGTTTTCTCGGTTGAAATATGTATATTTTCAGTATTAAAATGATATTCAAACTCATCTTCTCCTTGGACAGTTAAAGTGTTCATGGTGGCATCTTTTACGATACCTCGAAGCTCGTATGTCATATTACCTGTACTATTTATAGTAGAGAGTGCGATACTCGTACATGCAATAAGCAAAACTACCACAAAAAAAATAAGCAATTCGGTTTTTCCGGTCTTCTTTTTTTGTTTCATACGGCCCTCCTGATAATTCTTACAATATAACAGATAATTGTAGAGAATGAAAAATTTAAATATTTCTGTATTTATATAATTTTCAGTATAATAAAGAATATACATTTTTCAATAAATTTTTTTACTTTTTCATCTCGATTTCATTATAATGCAAAACTCTGAAAATGCAATTCTTATAAGATTTCAAAAAAGTCAACCAATAAAAAAAGTATCTTCTGTAGTCTTATACAAAAGATACTTATCTTTTAAAATGCACCTAAGATTTGCATGATTGAGGAAACAAGCATATTGAATGTCATAAAACCTACAATAACAGTTCCTACTAAATAGCTTGTACGGCTTTTTTGTAATTGTTTTCTGAATTCTTCTACAACACAACATGTTGGATCATTTGGGACATAGTGAATGTCACATGTTCCGCCAATTCGATAATAGCCACTGTTCTTCTCAGCATAATTTATTGCGGAAGTATACTCTTTTCCATCAACAACATAAGAAACGACCGGATATTCATTTGTCCATCTGAATGAACGATTGCGTCTACTGACTTTTACAAGTTCTTTAATCGATCCGCGAACTAAACCTGTCATTTCTCTTTCACGGTTTAAAATGGCATTGATGCTTTTGTACTTACGGAATAATAGCCACGTGATAAGAGCAAATGCCAATGCAATAACTAGAAAGATGACTCCCATTCCCAGTAAATCACTGTTTTTCATTTAACTTCCTCCCTTATAACAGTACATTTTTAATCTTATTACATTTGTATTGCTTTTTCAAGATTCAAATTTTGTTTTTTTATTAACTAATAAAATTACTTATATAAATTTAATTTTACACAAATATAAAAGATGAACTAGTTCATCTTTTATAGATTAATATCCAAGTTTTTCTAAGAAATAAGGCATTTGAATAAACCACCAAGGCCAATCGTGGGCAACATCCATTCCCCAAATATCAACCCAAGCATGAATCCCTTTTTGATCCAACACTTCTTTTAGTTTATATGTACTTTCCAAAAGAGGACCTTCCCAATCCCCTTGGCCACAACAAATTACGATTTGATTTTTGTTATAAAGGTCCATATACCAGTGATCGGATGGTAAATTATTTAAATAGTGGATTGGACTGTTGTTGTAGATATTTTCATCCATATAGCCTTGAATAAACATATCTGCATTATAAGCACCGCTCAATGAAATGACTCCGTCAAAAATATCCGGTCTTCTGAAAAAGAGATTTGCAGCATGCATTCCACCCATGCTTGCACCGGCGGCTAGTAATCCATGAACACGATTTTGATTTTCACTATTAATTTCAAAGACTCGTGGACAGAATTCATCCATGATATAGTGTACCCACTTTTCCATCATTTCTCCGACATAGCGTTTATCCCAAGTTGGATTGACCCATGTTTCATCATCGATACTATCTGGGCAGAAAACTTGGATTCTTCCTTGTTCAATAAAATCAGATAAAGCATCGACCATTTTAAAATTTTCAAAATCATAGAATCGACCACTCTGACAGGCAAACCATACAACCGGTTTTCCTCTTGTACCATATACTTTAAATTCCATATCACGTTGAAGGGAATGACTGTATTCTCTATAATAACGTATTTCCATGAGTCCTCCTAAGCTTTTTCCTGAACAAATCTGATGAAGTCTTCAACCTCATTATATTCATCAAAATTACATACAAACATTTGATTTCCCATAACCAGAGAAAAGACATCCGGCATTCTGACATGCATTTTTAAATTAGATTGATATTTCTCTAAAATTTCGTCTTCGGTATGAACATAGTTTTTATTATCTTTTCTTCCGGCATAGGTACAGTAGAAATGTTGTTTATTCAAGTCAACATTGCATTGATTGAAAGCGACCATATCCGCCCAGATTTGATAACAGTCAACACTATTCGCAAAGTTGATCATATCCGGTGTATAGCCTCCTGCCGGTCGCATATTTACTTCTAAGGCAACATAATCTCCAACTTCGCCTAATTCTTCTTTGGCAGTATTCAGACGGAAAAATTCAAGGTGGAAGAAACGACTTTTCACACCAAAAGCTTTAATTGTTTTATGACCGATTTCACGTAATTTTTCAGGAAGTTCTTTGCATGTATAATAAGCCACATCCGTATCATCTAAAACGACGTCCATGATTGGTGGAGTGACATTGCTTGTTTCAAAAAGAACATTGCTTTCGTTATCACAGACACCATCATATGTGCAAATAATGCCATCGATAAATTCTTCCATGATATATTGAACATGTGGAAGATTGTTGTAGAATGCTTCAAAATCTTCATCATTATTTAATTTATAAGTATCAGCTGCACCGACACCGATATTTGGTTTCACGATAACCGGATAGCCGACTTTTTTAATAAACGCTTTACCGGCTTTTTCCGTAGAAACCATGTGATGACGAGCAACCGGAATACCGGCAAGTTTGTAGTATTTTTTCATCGCTTCTTTACTTTTGATAGAACCTATTTTATCGTTCCGGTATCCTGTTGTGATGTTAAATTCGGTTCTTAATGCGGCATCTTGTTCAAGCCAATATTCGTTATTACTTTCAAGCCAATCGATTTTGCCGTATTTCCATGTAAAATAACCAAGGGCTCTTACCATTTCATCATAATTTTCAAGGCTGTTTACCTGATAATGATCATTGATGGCATTTCTTAATTCTGGGGCAAGATTCTCAACATTGTTATCGGTAATTGCTAAAACATTCACTCCGTTTTTTTTCAAGCGATCACAAAAATTCCAATACGCTTCCGGGAAATGAGGACTGATAAATACAAAGTTCATAATTTTTTCTCTCTTTTCTATTTTTATTATTTATTTTTTGTTTTGTTAATTTAATTTTAGCATAGGGTCCTTTTCTTTTCAACGAGGCGATAAAATTTAAGATGAAAACAAGGGGTAAAAAACTTAGACTATATAAAAAAGGATGCTTCATATGGTTGAAACATCCTTTGATCTTGTGTTTTTTAATTAGTTATCGATTTCAGATTTTGTCCAAGTAACAGCTTTTACATCTCCACGTGTTTCTGTGGCAGCATTGATTCCGGCAATCTTACCGAAGATCATAGCTTGCAACAAACCGTTTCCTGACATGTAAGCAGCACCGTCTCCACTTGAGAATCCTTCTGTACATCCACCGGCAGCATAGAGTCCTTGAATGACAGAACCATCAGCTCTTAATGGGTGTGCGGCAACGTCTGTAGCAATACCCCCTTGAGTATGGCGGATTTCTCCGGTAATCTTCAATGCATAGTAAGGACCATCGAAGTTGGCAGGAAGTTTTGTACGGTTGAATACATCTTCTCCTTTTGTGATTCCTTCTTTATAGGCATTGACTGTTTTTGTCATAGTTGCAGCATCAACACCGATTGCAGCAGCAAGTTCTTCTACAGTATTTCCTTTAAATACGATACCTGCTTCATCCCAAGTTTGGAAGTTAGCACATTTTTCAGCTTGAATATCTGTAAATGTCAAATAGCAGATATGATTTGTTTGAGCAAGGATGTGTGGAGTTAATTCAGAATATCCACCATATTCGTTACAGAAACGTCTTCCTTGTTCATTGATAAAGATAGCTCCGTTGTTTGCCAATCCCTGATCGCTTGTTGTATCGTTGTCAACATTGTGGAAAGCATATCCTTGGTAAGCACCCATACAAGCTAGTTCTGCACCAAGTTGTTCACCCCATTTGATCCCTTCTCCGGTAGCACCGGCAGCGACGATTTTAACAGCTGGGACAGCTTCAGGGCAGTATTTTTGAAGCATTTCTTCATTGTTTCCGAATCCTGATGAAGCTAGAACAACATTTTTGGCCTTTAATGCGAATGCTTTACCCGCATCATCTTTACCATAACATCCGATAACTGTATCTCCTTCTAAAAGAAGACCTTCAACAGCTGTAGATAGTTTAACAGTGATAGATTCCAAACTGTTTAGATGTTCGATCATCTTTGTAGTCATACCTTGTCCACTACCTTCTGCAAAGTGCATACGATGAGCAGATTGACCATAGTACAATGAATCCATAATAGACCAATTGACACCCATGCTCTTTGTCCATTCGATCATATCTTTTGCGTTTTCACAAACTGTATAAACTAATTCTTCACGGACACTGTAGTTATTTGGACGAAGAATATCTTGAGCATTTGCACCGACTGTATCGTCTGTTTCGCCATAAGCAATCTGTTCTTCTGTTCCTGTTGCCGGAATCTTTCCACCGGAAAGAATTGTTGCACCACCTAGGTATCCGACTTTTTCCATAATAATTACATTAGCCCCTTTTTCAGCAGCAGCGATTGCAGCACAAATTCCTGCACCACCTCCACCGATTACGGCTACATCAGCTTCCCATGCATCCATAGAAGCAACATCAACATTACATAAACCAGTATTACTTGTTGCGTTATAATCAACTTTTTGTTCCGGTTGATTATTATCGGATGAAGAAGAGTTGTTTGAGCAACCTCCTAAAACTCCCGCAACGGCAGCAGTCGCAACAGCAGCTGCTGATCCTTTAAGAAAATCTCTTCTTGAAATAGAATTTTTCATTCTTTCTTTCCTCCTCGTGAGAATTATATCATATACTTCATGATGTACAAGTGAATGAGTGAAAAGACAAAATTTTATCTCTACTAATTAAAAATTATTCCCGTTTAACGGGAATAAATGACGTATTTTCCAAATTTTGGATTATTTTGTAAGGATTACGATAATAAAAAGGATTTCTATTTTTTTAGAAATCCTTCCAGTCATTTTCTCTTTTTTTTAAAAGAATGATGAGTGCTCCTACAGCGATCATTCCTGTTAAAATGAATTTTTTCATATTTTTTCCTCTACAATTTTAATATAAGCATGTGCGGTAAGCTTATAAATACAGGCATAAATTAATACGAAACAGAATGTGATGATTAATGCGCAAAGGAAATATTGTTGAACAGAACCAAGGGCAATAGCGGATAGAATCTTTTTTACCATCGGATAGGCGAAGCAAGTATGAATGATAGCGGTAAGAAGCGGTAAGAAGAAGACCATTAATACCTGATCATTAATTGTCTGCTTAACTTCTTTTCTATCCATTCCGACTTTTTGTAGAATTTCGAATCGTTTTTTATCTTGGAATCCTTCGGTAATCTGTTTATAGTAAATAATTAAGACAGTTGCCATCATGAATAAGGATCCTAAGAAAATTCCCAAGAAAAGAAATCCGCCATACAAAGCCATTACATCTTCACGATTAACTTCTTTGTCTTCTCCGTAATACCATGAATTACTTCCTTCTCTTTCTTCAAAGTTTTCAGTTAAGGTTATAAGAGATTGAGTGATTGAATCGACAGTTTTTCCTAAACTCTCACCGGAATCCATACCGATATAGTAACTAAGATCGGTGTCTTTATTAATATTCAATGAATCTAATTGACTGTCATCGATTACGACATAGTAAGTACTACTTATATCTGCATAATCTCGTCCAACCACAAAGGGAGTATAACGAATATCTTTTACTTGAAATGTTTTTCCTCTTAATGTCAATTCTTGAAGATTGACAGAGTGATATTTTTCATAGAGAAGTATTTCATTTTCGGATAAAGAAATGCTTTGATTTGTCATTTTATTGAAAGAAGAAAGTGGGAGTACAGTAATTCCTAAGTATTCTTCGTTAAACAAATGATTTAAAGTTTGGATTTCATCGGATTCCATAAGATAATCATAAAAAGTATAAGATACTAAATTATCTACACCCCCATTTTTTTCTATTTCATTTTCGATAGTAGAATAAATGGATTCTCTTTCATTTGCGGAATAATTCCTAAAGTAATAGCCGTAATCATTCGGATAGCGGTTGCGTATATTGCGGTCAACCCCTAAATAAATGGTTAGTGTACTATTGAGAATAACTAAGACCATGGTTGAAAGGATACAAATATTTCCAAGTCCGACAGCGTTTTGTTTCATGCGGTAAATTAATCCGGATAAAGAAACAAAGTGTTTAGATTTGTAATAATAGTGTTTATTTTTCTTGAGCAGTTTCAAAAAAGCAATACTTCCCGATGTAAAGAGGCAGTATGTTCCGATAATGACAAGGAATACGGCAACAAAGAATAATAAGACTGCATTAATAACATCTTTTACTGTTACTGCCATATAATATCCCGAAATTAGGGAAATAAGACCAATCAAAGTGATAAGAATATTGGATTTCGGTTCTTTTTCACCTTCGTTTTGAGCGTGAATCAAATCAATTGGATTCTTACGAACAACATTGATTACATTTGAGAATATTGTAATACATAAAATTGTGCCGAAAATAGCAGTTGTAGAAATAATAGATTGAATACTGATACTGAATCTTGCGGCTTGTGATACATGCATTAGTTTAAACAATAACATCAGCATTGCTTTGTTAAATAAGATTCCAAGAAAAAGTCCTATGATAAGAGATAAAAGAAACATCAAGCAGCTTTCTAATATGACCATCATGCATACATGACTTTTTTCCATTCCCAAAACGGTATAAAGTCCTAATTCTTTTTGTCTTTGATTGATGACAAAGCGGTTTGTATAAAGTAAAAATACAACAGAGAAGATCGCAATGACCATCAACCCAATTACCATATAGCTTTGAATATACTGAGCTCCCCACATTCCTTCAATGTTGTCACGGATAGCGGAAACATTGTAAGTCATCATGATCGTTCCAATACAAGTCAGAATATAGGGAAAGGTATAACGGGAATTTTTTTTGATGTTTTGACGGGCAAGCTTAAATAAGATTGGCTTATTCAATTTCACCACCCCCACTTGTTAAAATTGTTAAGGTATCTGAAATTTTTTGATAGAATTTCTCAGTTGTGAGCGATCCACGGTAGAGCTGATAGAAAATCTCACCATCTTTGATGAACATAACTCTTTTTGCATGACTGGCAGCTTTGACGCTGTGAGTAACCATCAATATTGTTTGTCCGTCTTTATTGACTTCTTCAAACATTTCCAATAAAGAGTCGGTACTCTTTGAGTCCAAAGCACCGGTTGGTTCATCTGCCAAGACGATTTGTGGTTTTGTGATTAAAGCTCGAGCAACGGCGATGCGTTGTTTTTGTCCACCGGAACATTCATAAGGATATTTGTTGATAATATCTTCAATAGCAAGTTTTTTAGTCAAAGGTTTGATACGCTCATTCATTTCTTTAACACTTTTTTTAGAAAGAACAAGCGGAAGCAGGATATTATCCTTATTGTTAAATGTATCTAATAAGTTAAAATCCTGAAAGACAAATCCGAGGTTCTCTCTTCTGAAAGCAGCCATGTCTTTTTCTTTTAACTTAGTCAAGTCATTGCCATTCAATAAGATTTCTCCTCCACTTAGTTTATCTAAGGTGGCCAAGATATTCAAAAGTGTTGTTTTTCCTGAACCGGATTCACCCATGATGGCAACATATTCTCCTTCTTCAACTGAAAAGTTGATATTCTTTAAGGCATGAACCTGTTGATTTCCAAATCGGGCTGTATATGTTTTTTTACATCTCTTTACTTCTAATAAACTCATTTTTACATCTCCTTTTTATGCTACTATTATAAAAAAAGATAAGAGGACTCTCCATCGAATCCTCTTACAGTTTTCTCTTTATTTCTTACACTTTTGTAAGTCAGATTAATCTTTGAGTGTTTCTTTATGATATAGATCAATACGAATTGTAGTCCCTTGGTTGATTTCGGATTCAATTTCTATCTTATTGTGCAAACGATTCAAGATTTGTTTAACCAAATAAAGTCCGATTCCGGTTGCCTTTTTATCAAAGCGGCCGTTATATCCGGTAAATCCTTTTTCAAATACGCGAGGAAGATCTTGTGATGAGATTCCGATTCCGGTATCTCGTATTGTAAGAATTTGATTTTGATCCATGTGAATGGTTATTTCTCCGCTCATTGTATATTTTAAAGAATTTTGTAATATTTGTTCAATGACGAATTGAAGATATTTTTCATCACTTAAAACAGTCGGAGCATGGATATCTACTTGAATCTTGATGTTTTTCAAAATAAAACTTTTTGCGTTTTTGCGAATAGCACTGCGTACAATTTTTTCGACGTCTACTTGAGTGATGACCAGATCATTTTCATATTCATCCAAGCGAATCATTTGTAAGATCATATCAAGGTAATGTTCGATTTTTATGCATTCTAAAAGCAAGGTTTCCCGCTCTTGAGTTTCACTGTTTTCAATTAAAAGCTTCAAGGCAGAAACGGGAGTTTTGATTTGATGGATCCAACAAGTTAAAACTTCACTTTTTTCTTCTTGAGCTGAGCAGGTTGCGCTTTGAATTTCTTTAATTTGAGCCTCCATTTTTTCTAATGCTTCTTTAAACATTAGTTCTTTCGGATTGTTTGAAATCGGTATTGAAGAAATATCAACGTCATCTTGAAGTAAAAGAGATTCCATCAAGTCTAACTTTTCATTGCTTCGCTTATAGTCAAGTAATCCCAATACAAACAAAGTTCCGATGAAAAGACAAGGAATATAAAAAATCAAGTCAATCGGGTAAGCATAAATGAATCCCAACAGCATATTTAAAATTAAAACAGAGGATGCGAAAATTAAGAAAGAAAGTCTGTATTTAAAATATCGCTTAATCTTTCCAAACAGCATAACCAAGTCCCTTTTTTGTGCGTATGAAGTTTTCAAGCCCTAATTGTTCGCATAATTTACGTAAACGATTGATATTAACTGTGAGTGTATTATCATCGATATATTCATCAGATTCCCAACATTTTTCAATTAAAGTGGTTCGGCTGATTACGGTTGATGGTTGCAACATAAGGGTTTGAAGAATCTTAAATTCATTTTTAGTTAATTCTACGCTTTGATTGTTGTAGGAAAGAACCATTTCATTTAAGTCAAGAGTTACATCGGAAACTTTTAATTGATTTAATTCATTTTTAAAATCATAGGTTCTTCTTAATATTGCTTGGAGCTTGGCAGTGACAATATCCAAATCAAACGGTTTTGTGATAAAATCGTCGCCTCCCATTTGAATGGCCATCACCAAAGACATTTTATCATTGGCACTGGAAATAAATATTAAAGGTACTCGTGAAATTTCACGAATCTGATTACACCAATAAAATCCATTATAATAAGGAAGGACAATATCCATGCAGACAAGATCCGGAGCAAACTCATTAAACTCTTCCATAACATCTTTAAAGTTGTGGACAGTACGACAGTTATAATCCCATTTTTCAAGATGTTGTTTTAAACCATCGGCAATAATTTGGTCATCTTCTACAATTAAAATTTTGAACATGTTCTCACCCTTAGTAAGTATACCATGATTTTCTGTCGGTGGATTCATTTTTGTGTCTTCGGTTTCTTAATTTTTCATTAGTAGTTGACTACAGTGATGAATGATCTATTTGGAGCTAAAAATAATCAGATAAAAATATCTTGATAAGTTTTAATTTGGGGAATAATCTTTATATGACATGATGGGGTCGTTTTGTAAGGGTTGGTTGACAGATTTCCATGGATAGATGGTAGCAATGCAACTGCTTGTTTTGTTACAATAGCAACATAAAAGAGAGGGGCATATATAAATGAATATAGCAGATAGAATACAATATTTAAGAAAGAGTAAAGGAATATCTCAGGAAGAGCTTGCGGATAGAATAGGTGTTTCCAGGCAAGCTGTTTCAAAATGGAAAAGTGAACAAAGTACGCCGGATGTGGAAAAAATAATTCTTATGAGCGAATTGTTTAATGTCACAACGGATTATATTCTTAAAGGAATAGAACCTGTTTCTATTGCGAATAAAGAAACTATTAAATCTTTGTATTATGGATTTATGATGATCTGTGCAACCATAGCCGGTATAGGGTCTTTCAGTGCGAATCGATTTCATAATTATGAGTGCTTTTTGATTATGTTAGGCGGAGCAATCGTTGGACTTGGAATGGGGTTTATTTTTCAAGCGATAAGTAGTTTGTTTAAAAGAAAATAAAAGTTCATTAAGTTAAATAAGATATCATTGAAACGCATAGGGAATTGACTTGTGCGTTTTTTGCACAAGCGTTCAAGAAAAAAGGTCTAGATAAACTAGACCGAGAATTATTCCAGAGTTTTTTCAATTGTATCGCCTTTGTAAGTGAGTGTCATATCTTGTGTGATTGAGAAATCGTCACAGATGAAATAATGATATGTAATTTCTACTAACTCTTCTCGATACCAATACACCGTCTGTTTTAACAATGGAATTGCATCTGTCTGCAATTTTTCTTGTTGATCGGATGTTGCAGCAGTTGCACATATTTCGATATGACTTTTTTCTCTGAAAATCTGTTTTGACTTCAATAATTCACTAAAGGAACCATTGAGATCCAAAGGATTGATTTCAGGTAAAACATCAGCACTAAAATATGTATAACTAATACAGATCGGACGACCATCTGCATATCTCAATCGCTCAAAATAATGAAGATAATCAGCGTGCTTAAACAAGGAGCGATACGGGTGATCAAGGTTTGATGTTTTGATAAGGGAATATTTGAGAAGTTCTGTTTTTGAAACGAAACCGGCACGTTTCATTAATTTTGTGAAACTCTCATGAATTGCAAGTGATTTTTTGATTGTCGGTTTTTCACTTGCTACAAAGCTTCCCCGTTTTGGATAACGCACAATATACCCATCGATCATAAGCTGGTTCATTGCTTTGTTATAAGTCAGATAACTAACATTGAACTGCTCTTCAAACCATTCTTCTTTTGGCAATCGTTGATTCGGTAACAGATGCCCATTTAAAATTTCTTCTTTAATGTAATCGTAAATTTTTTTATATTTTATCTCTGCCATGCATTTATTATATACTATTTGAATGGAAAAATAAAGAAATACATATAAAATAAATGAAAAAATAATTATTTTTGTAAAAAATGGAAGATATTATCTGGAATAATGCTATTTGGACAAGTAAAACAAGCTGTTAAATAATTTTTTGCATTTTAATGTATATTATATTTTAATTTTAAATATATTATATTGACTAATTATTTTATATAGTATATACTAAATTCACGAGATCTCTTACATTATTATAGGAAAAGGAGGGTATATGGAAGTATCTATCATTCAGATTATTGCAATTTGTTGTGTGGCGACTATTGGTATTTTAGACCAATTTGCGACTCAGCTCGGATTTTATTCACCATTGTTTTCAGGAACACTCACAGGTTTGATTTTAGGCAATATTGAAATTGGATTAAGTGTTGGGGCAACATTACAATTAATGTCATTAGGTATGGCTCATTATGGTGGAGCGACAATTCCGGATTATTTCTCAGCATCTATTTTAGGAACAGCGTATGCAATTATGTCTAATCAAGGAGCTGAATATGGAATCGGTTTAGCAATTCCGGTTGCATTGTTACTGACACAACTGGATATTTTGGCTAGAATGAGTCATTCAATTTGTAAGCATCGTATGGATCAAGCTATTGAACAACTCAATTTTAAAAAAATCTTATCATGGCATATCTTCGGAGCAGCTACATGGGCATTATCGAGGGTTCTTCCGGTTTTTGTCGGATTGGCATTTGGAGAAGCAATCATTTCATTGATTAATTCATTTTTACCGGGATGGCTTATGAATGGATTGTCGGCAGCCGGAGCAATATTGCCGGCTTTAGGAATAGCAATTTTGTTAAGATATTTGCCGGCAAAACAAGAATTTGCATATTTTATCATTGGCTTTGTTTTGATTGCTTATTTCGGTAGTATGATTTCAATTTTAGGTGTTGCTTTGGTTGGTTTGGCGTTAGCACTTTTAAGATGGAAAATGATTCAAAAAGAAACTGTTTTTGAGATGGGGAATGCTTATGAAAACGAGGTGGAAATCGATGAATAAGATCAGTGAAAAAACATTAAAAAAAGTAATTTGGAGAAATATGTTTGCATTGCAATGGTCTTGGAATTATGAAACCATGCAAGGTTCAGGATATGGGTGGGTTGTGCTACCTGTATTACGTGAATTATATAAAGATGATGATTTGAAAAAAATGTTACATACTGAAAGTTCTTATTTCAATACCACTCCGGTAATGTCACATTTGATTGTCGGTGCAGATTTAGCGCTTCAAGAACAATTTGGCATGGATAGTGAAGAAACAATCATTGGATTAAAAACTGGATTAATGGGACCTTTTGCCGGAATCGGAGATACTATTTTCTTGACAATTTATCGTGCCGTATTCTTCTCGATTGCCGCTTATTTGGCACTATCCGGTACAGCAATCGGTTTACTTATTCCGATTATTTCGGGAATTGGTATTATTGCGATTCGTTACCACTTCACGATGTATGGTTATAAAAAAGGAAAAGAATTAGCGGAATCATTTGGGAATTCACTTTCTAAAATAACAGAGTGTGCGGCTGCATTAGGATTGACAGTAGTAGGAGGATTAATCCCTTCTGTTATAAAGTGGAAATTCAATTTGACATTCCTTATCGGTGAAAAAGAATTCATCGTGCAAGAATATCTGGATAAGATTATGCCGGGATTAGTACCGTTGTTAATTGTTGGGCTAAGTTATTGGTTATTAGGGAAGAAATGGATGAATTCTACGAAATTAATTTTTGTACTTTTAGCACTGGGTCTTTTGTTAGGGAACTTAAAACTTTTATTTGGATTGGAGTAGGTGAAAAAAATGGGTATTGTACACGCAAGAGTTGATGAACGATTAATTCATGGTCAAGTTGCAATGGTTTGGTGTCGAGTGACAAACTGTCAGCGAATCGTTGTCGCAAATGATGATGCAGTAAAGAATAAAATGCTGGCAAATGTTTTGGTGATGTCAAAGCCTGCCGGTATCAAGCTCTCGATTTTATCGCTTAATAAGACGATTGAAAAATTTGAAACTAATTTTTACGGTGATGAAAACATATTATTAATTACAAAAACAATTGATGATATGAAAGCATTGTATGATCGTGGATTAAAGATTTCTTCTTTTAATGTCGGTAATGTTGCCGGGAAAAATGATAGTATTATGATTAAAAAAAGTGTATGGTTAACAAATGAAGAAATTGAAGTTTTGCGTGATTTGATGAGTAAGGGAGTTATGATAACGGCACAAATGCTTCCGGATGAACCCAATTGTTCTATTGAGTCTTATTTATAATATGATAACCGATAAAAACGATTAGACTCAATTATAGTAGAATGGAATAGTAAAAAAGCTGTAACTTTTATAGAATGTTTCTTTTAATGAAATTTTCTATTGTTACAGCTTTTATTTTTAATTCCATTGATACAGCATCAGAAAAGTTATCCACTATTTTAGTGGCATTCCTTTGAACGATATCGAATGTTTATTTTAAAATCACATTCCAATTGTCATTTTCAACTTCATAGATGAATTCAGTCAAATCTTCTTTTTCAAATACGGATAAGAGTTCTTCGAAGTCATCGACTGTTTGATAATCGGAAATATGATCTCTATCTATCCATAAGACTTCACCTTCTTCAGAAGATTGAAGGTAGCCCTCAAATTCATCTGTTTTAAACAGAAATACGAGATATCGTCCATTTTCAATAGGAAATTGTTTGATTCCACAAAGGTGTGGATGCTTGATACTTAATCCTGTTTCTTCTTTCATTTCACGGATAACGGAATCTATAATGGATTCTCCTTTTTCAACATGACCTCCCGGCAAAGCATAACCGTGCCACTTTTTGGAAGTTCTGTTTTGTAAGAGTATTTTGTTATTTTGATATATAAGACATAGTGTTGTCAGTTCAACCTTTTCAGTTCTTCTCATTTGTGTTCTCACTTTCTTTAAACCTGTTTAATTTTAACATAAAGAAAGTGAAGAATAAATTGTTAGTATTTAATCAATAGGTATGAAATGTTTTTGTTTGGATTTATCTTCTGTTTCGGCAGGGAATTCAACGGTAAGTTCTCCATTTTCAAAACGAGCTTTGATATCTTCCTGTTTGATGGATTCTCCCACAAAAAATTTTCTTGAACAAGTCCCGAAATAACGCTCTTGATGAATGAACTTTCCGTTTTCATCTTTTGTTTCATTACTTGATGTGCGACTGGCCTCAATGCGGAGCGTGCCATCTTTGAGTTCAAGTTTGATATCTTCTTTTTTATATCCCGGAAGTTCCATGTTCAGTGTATAGTTTCCATCTTTTAAACGAATATCGGTTTTCATCAATTGATTGGTTGTCGATAGAGAATTTTTTGTGCCAAAACTGTCTGTGAATTCATCTTCAAATAAATTGAATCGTGGTATTAATTTCATCAATATTACCTCCTTCTTTATTAGTATAATTTTTTGCATAAAAGATATTCTTAATATTAATTACCAATTTACGTTAATTTTTCTTTATTATCCCATAAGTTCACAAATGTTAGAATGTCTCATATTTACGGATTTTTTTAACTTTTCAACAATGATATAGGGAAGTTTCCGGAACCGTATTTTCTTATTCTTGCAATGCTTCAAGCTTATCTGATGGTTTTTGGCAACATGACAAGGACAACTAAGTGTAATTCGTTGCAGGAATCAAGAAAAAAGTAAATCTTTTTTTGTCAAATTAAAAAAGCTCTTACAAAATATAGATTTTGTAAGAACTAATGGAATAGCATATTTTGTTGTGGTTGATAAGCTATAAAAGGGAGCTTGCGAATATTGTTTTGTATTTAAGATGTTCCATGTGGCAAGATTCCTCTTCAATGCATCATTTTATTAAAGCTTTAATTTTGTTTTATTGGAAATCGTGCTGATGTATTCCTCTGACGTCGGTACACGATTTCCAAAATATCTTTTATGTCCTTTTATAATCAATCCCTGTTTTCTTTTAGCTTCTTCTCTGTGATTAGAAGAATACCGAATGCTGATAATACAGCTGTTATACCCCACAAGAAAAGATTTGTTGCATCGCCTGTTTGAACACCGATCTGTTCGTTATTGCCTTTTTCCGGTTTGCTTGGTTCATCCGGTTTATCCGGAATTAACGGTGTATCTTTTTCTTTTACAGTAACGGTAATCGTTCTTGTACTTGAAGCTCCTTTACTGTCGGTTACTTTGTAAGTTACTATGTATGTTCCTGTCTTTGTTGTATCTACGGTATTTTCCAAGACTTCGATTACATTTGTAAGGTCACCATCTTCTTTATCAGAAGCAGTAACACCGTCTAATGGATTGAATGTATCTCCGATTGGAAGTGTTTTATCACTTGCATTGATTATAGGAAGTTCATTTGGTTCTTCTATTTTCGGATTGACAGTCAAGGTAATTTCAATGTCTGTTACAGTATTATAATTAACTGTATCTGTTGGTGTATATGTTACTTTGAATGTATTTATTCCGACATTTCCAACAGAAGTTGTTAGAGCATCCTGCCATGTAAAATCATCTGGAAGTTTTACATCTGCAAGTGTTTGCCCGACAGTTGCAATCAAGCCGGATGGTACATTATACATTGGGGTAGCCTTACTGATTGTGAACTCTTTCCAATCAGTTTCTGTACCTTTATAGCTATCATTTTCTGCAACGATTGCTTTCACTCGATATGTTCCTACATTTATTGGAGCGGTATCAATATCTTTCCAGTCATTACCGTCTTTTGCTTGATACGAGAACACAGTGTTTCCTGCACCTTCTGTAACGGTATAATCATTTGGTGATAATGATGTAGCTTTACCATCATAGGTTTTATCTAATTTGAAATCGCCTTTGAATGAAATAGTGCTATCAGCTTTTTCTGTTGCTGCCGGTAAAGTGATAATCACGTCACTTGTTGGCGTACCCAATATAGTCAACTGTGTATTGCTATCTCTTGTTACACTGATTCCATTTGAACTTGGAACAGTATAATCTGGTGGGAAATAATAACCACTATCGGCTATTACGGTAATATTTGATATTGCACCAATTAAATTACTTTGCACAGCATTATTGGATGTGACACTCATATTCTGATCGGTATTGACTTTAATGTTATACCCGTTTCCTTGCTGTGTTATTTCCGTTGCATAAGTGATATTGTCCGCTGTCATTTCTAGCCATATTTTACAATTATCAAAGTCAGCTAATGTATTGCTCATTTCATTGGCAAAGACTATATCACTATTTGATACTTTCTTTGCCCATGCACCATCTTTATTCTGTACTACAAGATAAGTATTCTCATTTACAACATCTGTTACAGCGATACTTTGTTTTAATTTACTAAGGATTGCAGTTCCAAGTACATTTTCTGTCTGATATCGTAGTGTAAAAGCACCACTTCCATCAACTATTTGCAATGTCAACTCCCCTTCTGATGAAACTGCTGGCACAGCCGATGCAAAAATCACAGATGACAGATTTAATTCAAAAGCAGGCGTCAAATCATGAATATTATTAACAAGCCCATGATCCACATAACCTTTACTCTGCCAAGTGGTCAGTGCACCATTATAAGAATCATAATTAGTAGCCATATTAGGCGTGCGAAGCCAAATATCACGCTTACTTTCCCAGTAAGCATTATCTACACGAAGTCCCTCATTTAATTTTTCTAAGCTGTTTGCTCCTACGGTAATATATTCATCACGAGTCTTTTCAGCATTGGCAAGATATAGTTTATCTCTTGTAGAATATACACTATTATTCAATGAATCTACCGTATAAATTGTTGTCTCATTCATCAATTTTTGTTCAGTTTTTGAAAAATAGGAATCATCTGTTTCCATATCTTTTAGCTTTTTCCTAATCCTACTGGATCCATAATGGTTTGGATAGACTTCGGTAATCATTATATCCTCTGGGTAAGTACAATTCCAGTTTATATCATATTGTTTATTATTAATGTAATCAACTTCAAAAATTGCATTAAATAAGAGTCGCTTTGCCGCAAACAATGTTATACTATCTCCACCTTGATTTCCTGCAATCCACCATTGTTGTTTGTTTTTTCCAAAATAAACTTTTGCGGCTTTTGTTTCTCCGTCAGTGTCGTCAGTATTGAATTTTTTTAAGTCATCTATAGTTGCAAACTGTGTATCATCTGGAAGTTCCGATGCATGAACTGGTGTACTAAATTGTGTAAATGCTGTTATTGTCATTACTGTCGTGAGTAGCAGAGCATTAACTTTCTTTTTGAATTTCCTTTGTTTCATCTTGTTTTCATCTTCCTTTCAATTTAAATTAGGATATTCACTTTAAGATAAAAAGATAGGAAGTTAAAAAGTGGGCATGGCACAAAAAGCAGACATTTTGTGCCGAGTGTGGTATCATTTAATGTAGGATGATAAAGGATAAAAACAGAGGGTTTAAATGTGAATCAGTACAAAAAAAATGAATTTTAGACATGGCATAGAAAGTCTACTTTTTTATACCGTTTTCTATATCTTTTGTTGCTGATAACGCTCTATCCACCTTGCAAATGTGGTGTGATGAGCTTTTAATCGTCGCCCGCCCTCACGCATGCTGATTTCCCCGGTTTCCCATAGTCGATAGATTTCTTCAAATTCTTTCGGGAAATCATGTTTGGGTCTTCCGAATCGAATGCCTTTTTCTTTGGCAATTCGTATTCCTTCTGCTTGTCTTTGTTTTGTATTCTCTCGTTCAATCTGCGCAACATAAGAAAGTATCTGCAATACCAGATCCGCTATAAATTTTCCCGTAATGCCGTTCACTTGGTTTCTGGTATCAAGTAAAGGAAAATCCAGCACAATCAGTTCAATATCCTTTACTTTTGTCAGATAGCGCCATTGTTCTAATATCTCATCATAATCACGACCCAGACGGTCTATGGACTTAATATAAAGCTCGTCGCCTGCTTTTAATTTTCTCACTAGCTTTTGATAATTCTCTCGTTCAAAGTTTTTTCCGGACTGTTTGTCAATAAACATTTGTTTTTGCGTTAAGCCCGAACCTAGCATGGCTTCTACCTGTCTTGCTATATTTTGGTCTTTACTTGAAACTCGGATATATGCGTATTTTGCCATAATAAAAATTCCTCCTTTGTTATTATTTACAAAAGAAATTATAATCACGGTATTAGAATAAAAAATGAATAAATAACAAAGGAAAGTGTGCATTTTTAAGCCTGCACACTGTTATAAATCTAGCCTATAATCTTCCGGTTGCTACCCTTATGTAATACTAACTCAAACTGTGATACCTGTCTTGCCTTTGCCTGCTTGTTAATAAATCTCGTGGCAACAAATACGGGATTGACTAATTCAGAATAGAGATAATTCTTACCGATAGGTTCAAGTGTATTTCTCAATGCATAATAAGCAAGCTCATTTTTTGTGGTTGTTGAGTAGAGATTGAAGAATATTCCTAAAAATGCGGTTACATCGGTTTTTATCTTATATCTATTCTTGATATCGAAACGGATGTGTTTTTGATGTGACTCTCCATATCTCGGGCAATTTTTTATATCAAAGCCCAATCTGTAATCGTGTTTTAATATTGCTAAGTCCTTAAATATGCCGTAAAATCAATAGGTTTGATAGAAAGTTGAAATAAATGATTTTTATAAATTCTTAAATAAGTTAAGAAATATTTAAGTGATACCCCTTATTAATTATTTGCATTGAAGTGTCGATTGGTTTAAAATTAAAAAAGTCAGGAGGGAAAGCGATGTTAAATGATATTATTGTAGCAATATCAACGGCACTTCAAGATGGAGCCATTTCCATTGTTAGACTTTCGGGTGAAGGGTGTATTGAACTTGTTGACAAAGTTTTTACTGCTGATTTGATTCAAAAAGAAAGTCATACGATGACATATGGATTTATCTTTGATCCAATAGATCATCAAGAAATTGATGAATGTCTTGTTTCTGTCTTTAGAGCACCGAAGACTTTTACCAGAGAAGATATAGTGGAAATAAATTGTCACGGTGGAAAAATGGTGACACGACGGGTGTTAAATGTGTTACTGGCATCAGGTGCTCGCTTAGCGGAAAATGGTGAGTTTACAAAAAGGGCATTTTTGAATGGAAGGATAGATTTAACTCAGGCGGAGGCAATCAATGATCTGATTGTTGCAGATTCCTCCAATCAAATTAAAATGGCACTTCATCAAATCAAGGGAAGTGTTCAAAAACTTCTTGATCCGTTAATCAAAGAGCTATTAGACTTAATTGCCCATATTGAAGTGAATATAGATTATCCGGAATATGAAGATATAGAGCAATTAACAAATGAAGTCGTACTTCCGATGGCAAGAGGATTGGCAGAGAAGCTGAATGAATTGGTAAAAAAGGCAGAAAGTGGAAGAATCATCAAAAAGGGAGTTAAAACGGTTTTGGTCGGAAAGCCGAATGTTGGGAAAAGCAGTCTTTTAAATGCTTTACTGGAAGAGGAAAAGGCCATTGTTACCGAAGTGGCAGGAACGACAAGAGATCTTGTGGAAGGAGTCATTCATTTAGAGAATATCACGCTTCATTTGATTGATACTGCCGGAATTCATGAAACAGAGGATGTAGTTGAAAAGATCGGAATAGAAAAAACAATCAAAGCACTTCATGAAGCAGAATTGATTTTAGTTATTTTGGATGCATCCAAACCGCTTGATGAGGAAGATGAACATTTGTTGAAAATAACAGAAGGAAAAAATCGAATTCTTATACATAATAAGTGTGATTTGGTAAAAGGGAATGAAGAATATTGTTGTATTAGTGCTGCATCCAATCAAATTGAAGCATTGCTTCAAGAGATTAATAGACGGTATGAGAAGCATGCCATTATCTGTGATGAAGATACATTAAATAATGATCGACAGATTGCTTTGGCTTATCAAAGCAGACAATATCTAAATCAGGCTATTGAATCATTAGAAAATGGTTTTGAATTGGATTTGGTAACGATTGATTTACAAAATGCATATTTTAGTTTAAAGGAAATTTTAGGAGAAGCCTCACGAGAAGATTTGTTGGATTCGCTGTTTAAGAATTTCTGTTTAGGAAAATAGATGCTGAAGGAGAAATAAATATGAAATTAACTACAAGAAGAATTTTGGCAACATTAATTGATATGACTTTGATCGGACTTCCGGTTGGAATCATCAGTACAGTCTTTGGTATTATCAAATGGATCATGAGTTTTATCCCGGTAGTGAAATGGTTTAGATGGATCTTTCATTTGGGATCTTCATGGTTTGTTGTACCATTTTGTATCTATGAAATTGTTTGCTTAGCATGCTTTGGTACAACTGTGGGAAAAGCGTTGATGAGTGTGGGTGTGGAAGAGGAAAGCGGAGCAATGACTATGCGTTTATCCACAATTATTATCAGAAGTGTATTCAAAATGATTACATTCCAATTCTGTGCACCATTATTACTTTTGGTTTCTCTTTACATCATGTTCAAAGATCCTGAAAAGAGTTTGCATGATGTTTTAGCGGGGACATGTACATGGCTAAAATAGGGTGGATCGATAGTCATTGTCATATTTTCAGTGATGAATATCGGGATTGTTTTGATGAGGTCATCAAGCGTGCGGAAGAAAATCAAGTAGTACAGATGTTAGGGATTTGTTGTACGATTGAGGAATGTGAATGGGCACTTTCGATGGAGAAGAAAGATGAAATTGATATTGCGGTGGGATTCCATCCAAGTGATATCAAGGTGGCTTGTAATTGGGAACGTTTAGAAGAACTTACAAGAGATCCTCGAATTGTAGCAGTCGGAGAAATCGGCCTTGATTATTATTGGGATAAGGATAACAAAGAACAGCAGAAAGAGGCTTTTATTCGTCAAATTGAGTTGGCAAATAAAGTGAATAAGCCAATTATTGTACACAGCAGAGATGCAATGCAAGATACGATTGAAATTTTGATGCAGCATTCCTGCAATAGAAAAGGAATTATTCATTGTTATAGCGGAAGTGTGGAGTCGGCAAAGATTCTTTTAAATTTAGGTTATACGATTTCTTTTGCCGGTCCGGTTACATTTAAAAAAAGTGTGACTCCGAAAGAAGTTGCGACGATGATTCCACTTGATCGAATTTTAACGGAAACAGATTGTCCCTATATGACACCGGAACCGTTTAGAGGAAAAAGGAATGAACCAAGCTATGTGCCGTATACTGCCAAAAAGGTATGCGAATTGAAAAATTTGGAAGAGGAAGCCTTTCAAAAGGCTTGTTTAGCGAATTATCAGGCACTCTTTCATTCTGAAAATTAGACAAATAGACGAAACTATGATAAAATGCCAACACATTGAAAGGAGATCTGCATGAGAAAAGAAAAAATCCTTGCAGCAGTGTGTGTTACTGTTTACTCTTTGGTTTCACTGATTCGCCCTCAAAGTACGAAAGGGTCCGTTGATTTAGCTAAACAAATCAATGAAGAAGCGGTTGCATCACTTTCTATGGAAGCAAAGGGCAATGTTGTTTATCAACAAGAAACAACGATAACAGAGTCCGCTGATGGACTACCGAGCATTTTTCAAGAAACAGATGAAGTCGTAGAGGGTGGATACGATTGGGTTATTAATAAAGTCAGTGATCCGCAATCGGGATATATGATCAAAACATACAGGTTAGTTTATGATGATAAAGGAAATCTTTTATCTAAAACTTTAATGAGCGATGAAACGATTGTTCAAGATCCGATACCGGCTATTTACAGTAATGGTCAAAAAATAGAACCGGGGGCAACATATACATCGAGTCGTTCAACAGCATATGGAGTTGACTGTGCTTTATGTAGCGGAAGAGATACCGGTGTTGGTTCAACCGCATCGGGAGTTCGAGTTTCCACAACAGCAGTATTACAGGATAACGGTGAATGGTTGGATGGTATCACATATGAAGGCTATTATATTATTGCCACAAGTCAAAGTATTCCGCTTTGTACAGTAGTGAAAATTGAAGATCATTCTTATTCCGGGTATGGATTGACAGCAGGAGAACCTTTTGAGGCAATTGTTTTGGATCGAGGTGTTGGAGGTTCTGCAATTGATTTATTTGCCGGAAGTGAAGTCAGTGGAGAATTAACAAACGGTAGAAATCGTACGCCGAAGATTACGGTGTTGAAAATGGGAAGTCTTTATACCAATGAACTTGGACAAAGGGCTTGTAGAATCGAAGATTAAAAAAGATGGCTGTTAAAATGATATATCTACTAAAATCGCACCAAGAAACCAAATGTGTGTCTATGGTGGCAAGATTGTATCGTTTTAACAGCTTTTTATAATTAAATTGGGATTATAACCCGAAAAACTACTTAAAAACAGAAAGTTTTTATTGATTTTCGGTAAAAAATTTTGGGCTTTAGATAATTTTTTGATATACTGATAATGAGGGAGAAGATTGTATGATTGTTAGACCTCACTATATGGATTTGTTGAAAACTTATCGTAATGTCCCGTTGGTGAAAATTCTTGCCGGTATCCGTCGCTCTGGAAAATCTACGATTCTGGAAATGCTTAAAAATGATTTGATTAATAACGGTATCCGTACTGATCATATTCTTTCAATGCGGTATACCTCAGAAGAATTTTATGATGGAATGACCGATAAAGACATGTACCATGGTATTATGGAGCAGATAACGGATAGTGGAAAATATTATCTTTTGCTTGATGAAGTGCAGGAAATAGTCGGTTGGGAAAAAGCTGTCAACAGCTTGCTTGAAAATGCTGATACAGATATTTATGTAACAGGATCCAATTCAAAGCTGATGTCAAGTGAAATATCCACGTATTTAAGTGGACGCTATATTACAATTCCTGTATTTACATTATCTTTTTGTGAATATATAGAGTTTAAGAAAGACAGAGGATGTACACCGAAAGAGCTTTTGTCTGAGTATATCCGCATGGGCGGATTCCCGATTGTTGCACTGAACAATTTTGATGATAATGCAGCCTATCAGATTGTTGAGGGTATCTATCATTCTGTTATTATAAGCGACATAACCAAACGACACAAGATCACAAATTTTGATCTGTTTAACCGTGTGGTAAAGTATGTTGTTGAAAATGTCGGAAAAACTTTTTCTGCGAACGCTATCGTGAAATTTATGAAAAGTGAAGGAAGATCTCTTTCCATTGAAACGGTGTATAACTATTTGGAATGGTTGGAAAAGGATTTTGTAATCTATCGATGTCAGAGATATGATATGCAGGGGAAATCTGTACTGAAAACGCAAGAAAAATTCTATCTTGCGGATCCTTCTCTCAAATATTGTGTGATGGGTTTCAACCCGAAATCGGTTGCTGCAATGCTTGAAAATATTGTATACTTTGAATTACGTAGAAAGGGCTATGAAGTCTATATCGGTAAGAACGAAACAAAAGAAATCGACTTTGTTGCGGTAAAACGGGATGAACGCATTTATGTACAAGTGTGTCGTAATCTTCCGGAGGAATCTGATTGTGAGGTTGCCAACCTACTTGAAATCAAGGATCATTACCCAAAATATGTGGTAACACTTGATGAACTTGCGGCTGGGAATATCAATGGAGTCAAGATTATTCATTTGGCAGATTTTCTATTAAGGGACAAGTATTGATTTTTTGGAAGTTTAATAGAAGCTCATTGAAATGAACTCAATTATTTAGATACAGAAAATTTAGTTTTAAATTAAGGATTGGTTCTTGAATTATACAGAAGCTAGTCCTTTTAATTAAGGTTCTTTGATTATAATAATCAGTATAATTTTTTATTAATAAATTTTAATTGAAAACACTAGTATAAGATAACTACATCTATAAAAATAGCAGAAACATCATCGGAGGTTTATCTATGATTGATATACAAAACAAAGAAATTTGTCCTACATTAGATGAAATGGGTGAATATATTAGAAATTCAGTATTTTATCAGTTCTGTATAGATATTAAAACGAAATATAATTGTAAGGAAAAAATAGAATTCAGTTCTTGTAGTTGGGAATACGGTTGGAATGTTAAATTCAAAAAATCCGGAAAAAATCTATGTACAATATATCCGAGAGAGGGATATTTTACAGTATTGGTTGTCATTGGAAATAAAGAAAAAGAAGCGGTTGAAGAAATGTTGAAAGAATGTACACCGGAATTAAGAGACATTTATAATCAAACAAAAGCGGGAAATGGTCAAAAATGGTTAATGATCGATTTAGAAGATAAAGGAAAAATGGTTGCAGATGTCTTGCGTTTAATTGATATTCGTAAAGGATAATAAAAGCCTCTTTAAGAGGCGGTTAATTAGTTGGGTTATTTTCTTAAAATTTTTTCCATTGTCTTTCCTTTAGCAAGTTCATCAACCATTTTATCTAAACATCTGGTCAATTTGATGATAGGATCTTCGATGTTTTCAACACGAATTCCACATATCGTGCCTTTGACCATAGTATGGTTGGGATTGATGCATGGAGCATTTTCAAAGAATGTTTTATAATCAACATCATTTTGAATCTGCTGTGCTAATCCATTTTCATCATACCCAGTTAGCCACAGTATGATTGTATCTACTTCTTGTTTGGTACGATTTTTTCTTTCTGCCTTTTGGATAAGTAATGGGTATACTTTTGAAAATTTCATTGTATAAATTTTATTAGTTTCCATAAACAGATCCTCCATAATTTTATTTATTTCGAAGAAACATAAATTTTTAAATATAACCGATGATTTTTGCCGAAATTCTTAATTGTAAGATAAAGGAAAGAACTTTTTAATTTAACGTATATGTAGCAGTTAGATTTTTTTCATTATCGACATTTTCTTCACTATATAAATTTCTTTTAAATTTAATATTACTTTTATTTAAACATAATTCTAAAAAGCATAAGAAAATTCCAATATCTATTTGATTATAATATTTAACCATATCTCGTGGCATAATTCCTCTTTTTCCCGGTTTTCTATATCTATAAACTTTAAGTTCATTTTTAGAAGAATCGACAATCCATGGTTGAGTATTACATGCACTTGGAGCAAATCTTACTATATTTGCTATATCCATATAATAATCTCCATTCCATATTTCCGATAATTCTTTCCTTTTACTTTTATACATATCTTTTCTGAACTTAGTTTCATCATCTATTTTTGCTATTGCAATCATGATTATAAAGTCTAAACCATCTAATTGTTTTTCTTCAACTTTACCTATTCCAAACTAGAGAGTTCCAATGTTTTTAGATACTAAATATAAATCCAATTGTTCACCGATATAGCCGATATTTTGAAGATAGTTATCTTTTTTTTCAGAATATAGTAAGATACAATACTCTTGTCCTCTCTTACAAGTTGTAGAATCTTTAACTATTTTCATTTTGATTTTAATATTATCCAGTAATGGTTCGAATGAATTAAATTCTTTTTCTATTTCTTTAATTTCCTCATCTGGTATACGATCATTTCCACTATTTCTAAATAAATGAAATGACTTCCTTTTAAAAATCATATTGTATAAATTCTTTTTCATTTGATTTCTCCTATAAATCGGTATTTGCCGCTATTTTTATTCTTTATCGGGTACTTGTCCATTATGTTTTTTCCATTGACATTCTGTCATTTCCATATTACTAAATGTTGCCGTGAATGACGAGTTTTCAGGACTGCAAGCATATATACCAAACTTAATATTATCTTTAGCGTTAAATATATGACATATTCGCATTTGCTTATATATGTTACCATCGACAGAACATTCTATACAAAAATCATCTTCTCTTCTACTTAAACGATACCACATGGCTTTTATTGAAGCATCTATTTCTGTTGTTGCCCAATCAGAATAACCATTATTGGTTACAACACTACCTAAATGTTGAAATTTATCATTTTCATACTCTATTGAGCCTTTTAACCAATTTTCACTATTCAAATAAATCACAATTCCACATTGGTCAAAACGATGCTTACTATCAAACTCGGTTTTGACTATAAATGAAAAATATTTTTCTTCTGTTTCCATCTGCAATACCGGGGCATTATCATTTCTGAAATGATAATATGTTCTTTGCCATAAATCGGTATTTGGTTCAGTGGTAATTGTAATCTTATTATTACTTATGACATAATCTTTTGGTTTTCTAGTCCATTCTAATTTAGTAATATCAAATTTCATATTTTTAATATCCTCTATAAACTCGGAATTTATCTTTTCGTTCAACATCATTATAGCATAATCTCGTATGTAGTGAGTTTTCATTTCTTATTTTTCTTTATAATAACATTTTAAATCGAGAATTCCATCACGAGCATGTTTTAAAGCATTTTTTTTGATTCCTTCATAAGTGAAACCGAGTTTTTTGATTAAATTCTCTGATGATTTGTTGTAGGGAAAATGACTGACCGTGAACATCTCGACTTTCCCCTTTTCAAAATAATCGTTTATTAAATTATTAATTGCTTCATAGGCATAACCTTGATGACGGTAATTTTTATTTAAGACAAATCCCAATTCATAAGTTAAAACAGCACGATCCGCATCTTGTAGGTTGATAAGTCCGATTAATTTGTTTTCGTTTTTTAATATGATTCCAACTCTTCTTTGGTGTAAAAATAGGTTCATTAATGAGTAGAATTTATCATCCTTTATAGAGTAAGCATGGAAACCGCCGTCATCCAAACATGTCTCTTCATCCGAAATGATTTCAAAGATATCGTTGAAATCAGTAGAATTTAGTTTTCTTAAAATTAATCTGGGTGTTTCAAGTATATTCATAGTGAATCCCTCTTTCTTATTTATAAGTATAGCATTTATTTTTTTATTATCTTTATATTTATTTAATTCTTGCGTGTTTTTGATGGTTGAGGTATGCTAAAAGCATAGAAAGAAGGGTGCTTATGAGTGAAAGAATAGAGCGGTGTTTAGACAAAATCGTTGAAGCCGGACTGGATGGAGTTTTATTTGCCGGTGGAGCAAATTTACAATATGTTTCTGAATGTAACGATCTCTTTTGGCAGAGAAGTTGTATGAATAATATCGGTGGAAGATTGAGTTCTAAGATATTACCGGAATGTTTGTTGTTTATGGATGATAAGGGGAATAGAACAGTGATTTGTATTCCTGTTTTAAAGGATTGTTTTTCATCATTGAAAGTTGTTGTTTCTTATATGGATCAAATGGAAGATACATTATCTAAGATTGTTCGAGGTAAAAAAATCGGAATCGGAAGTGATTGCGAAGCTTGGTTAAAGGAAACATTAAAAGAAGTAGATCCGCAAATCGAAACCGTGGATGCGGAATGCTTATTCCATGATCTTCGTTCTATTAAATCTAAAGAAGAGATTGAATTGATGAGAAAAATTGCCAAATTTACAGATGAAGCCGTATTATATGCAGTAAATCATTTAAAAGAGGGAATGACTCAATTCGATGTGGAACAGATGCTTATGAATTATGGTTTAGAGCATGGTATCCAAGATTTTTCTTTTCCGCCTACGGCAGGATTTAAGACCCGTCTTACATTCACAAAGGAAGAAAATTTTGTCTTTTCTCGTGATAGTGTCTTAGTTCCGCAAACAGCGATTGCGTTTGATGTGGGCTATATGAATAAGGGATATTGTTCAGATTGGGGCAGAACGGTTTATTTTGGCAAAGCACCGGAAAAAATTAAAGCAGGTTATGCGGCACTTCAAGCCGGACAGGTAAAAATGGTATCACAAATTGTACCATATAAAACTAATGTAAATGAGCTTTATGATTTTGTGATGAAAGAGGTGGATCGTCTTGGTTTTAAGGAAGTTCTTCGCTTTGTGGATACCGGATCGCTTGGTCATCAAATCGGAATTGACTGTCACGAATTTCCAATGATCAATCGTCAAAGTGATGCAATTTTAAAACCGGGTATGATTTTCTGTTCTGAGCCGAAGATGATGTTTGATAATGAGTGCTATATGAGAGTGGAAGATATGATTCTTGTAACGGAAACGGGAGCGGAATTTTTAACTAATTTTGATCGCAGTCTATTTGAGATTGAAGTAAAAAGATAATGAATATTGAAATCTGTGCTTGTAAGATAAATGTAGACAAAAAAAGTCTACATTTTTAATTTTAAAGAAAAAAGAGAGGGTATCAGAGTTTTAATTGATGAATAAATTATTCATTAGGATAAATGATTTGTAAATATTTACATCAATTGTGATGCATGGTAAAATCAATGAAAAGGGGAGAAGATTATGGCAAAACAAGGAACGTTAAAGCTGACAGAAGGGAATATAAAGAAACAAATTCTTTTATTCATGTGGCCGATTTTATTGTCGAATATTTTTCAACAGTTTTATAACATAACAAACTCCATGATTGTAGGAAATTATATCTCTAAAACAGCACTCAGCGCTGTCAGTGCAACAAGTTCTATTTGTAATGCTTGTAATTCTTTGTTTTTCGGTTTAGGAACCGGAGCAGGTATTATTTTAGCTAATTATTTTGGTGCTCAAAAAGAGGATAAAGTAAAGAGAGCCATTGATACAAGTTTGGTTTTTGCGATTGTCGGAGGCATTTTATTGACAATTGTTTCAGAATTATGTGTTCCTTTTTTGCTTCAGATTACAAATGTAAATGCGGAACTGTTTGAGATGGCACAGAGTTATCTCAGAATATATTTTCTAGGAAATACCGCAGTATTTATGTATCAGATGGGATTCTTTATTTTGCGTTCTTTAGGGGATTCCAAGCATCCGCTTTATTTTTTAGTGTTATCCAGTGTCCTTAATTTAACTTTGGGAATATTCTTTGTAAGAGTTATGAATTTTTCTGTCATGGGTACTGCTTTGGCAACAATTATTTCACAATTTATTGTTGACTTCTTCTGTTTGAGACTTTTATTTAATTTGGATAAAAGTATTCGTTTTGATATAAAAAATATTCAGTTTGATTGGAAGATTGCCAAAAGAATTTGTTCATTGGGAATTCCTGCCGGAATTCAGAACATGATGATTTATGTAAGTAGTATGGTAATTCAATCTTATATCAATGTGTTCCCGAATGAAACGATTGCCGGGATCGGTGTGGCTGAGCGCGTTTCGGTTTTTTCTCAGATTCCGATGAATGCGATTGCTACTGTAACGGTGAATATGGTTTCTCAAAATATGGGAGCGCAAAAATATGAAAGGGCACAAGAAACAGTAAAGATCAGTTTACGTATGGCCAATGTTATTACACTTGTATGTAGTGTAATCGTATTTTTTACGGCAAGTTTTTGGGTACAGTTGTTTAATAAAGATCCGATGGTTGTAAAATGTGGAAGTGATATGATTCGATTGATGATATTCAGTAATATTCCACTTGCATGGTCGCATATTTATCATGGTGCGATAAGGGGATCGGGAAATGTTAAAGTGCCGATGTTCAATGCGGTAATGAGTCAATGTGTTGCACGATTCTTGTTTGTTTTTATTGGATTACAGATTTTCTACGATGTGCGCATTCTTTATGTGTCCGGTGCTGTCGGTTTTACTTTGGCAGGAATTTTTGCGGCACTTTACTTCCGTCATAGTTCTTGGGCCAAGCAGATAGGGCTAAGATAAATGGTAAGCATCTTTAAATAAAGTTGATAGGATACCTCTAAAGGAAACAAACTAAATATAAGAGTATGTTACTTTAGAGGTTTTTAAAATATTATGGGATTATTTTAATAGTATAGATTTTGCTTATTTTGTTCTCGATGGATAAAAACAGAATTTATACGAATTTTCTATTTTTTGTATTATCTGTTTTAAAAAAATGCTCATCTTCATTTTCAAATAGTAAACTGCACAATTATAAAAAAACATCAATTTTGTGATTATAAATCGAGAAAGATTTTAAATTTATGAATTATTACGGGTTTAATTCGATTCTGAATATAATCTTCTATCGATAAGTTTCTAAATACTAATATTTTGTATAATTTCAAAGTTGTTTTGGCAGTGCTTTTTTATTTTTTGGAAATGAGGAGTTCTTCCGTAATAAATATGTACATTAAAATTTGAAAATGTTAAACTACCTATAAAGGGAGGAAGAAAAATGGCAAAACAAGGGACATTGAAGTTAACAGAGGGAAGCATTAAGAAACAAATTTTGTTATTTGCTTGGCCGATACTGTTGTCAAATATATTTCAACAGTTATATAACATAACAAATTCTATGATTGTAGGAAATTATATTTCGAAAACAGCGTTGAGTGCTGTCAGTGCAACGAATTCGATTTGTAATGTTTATAACTTTTTGTTTTATGGTTTGGGAACAGGTGCAGGAATTGTTGTAGCGACTTATTTTGGAGCACAGGATGAAAAGAATATCAAACAGGCAATTGATACCAGTTTAACTTTTGCGATAGGCGGAGGAATTTTATTAACGATTCTTTCTGAATTGTGTATTCCGTTTTTATTGCAAGTGACAAATGTGAATGCAGATCTGTATGCGATGGCACAGAGTTATTTGCGTGTCTATTTCCTAGGAAATACGGCTGTGTTTATGTATCAGATGGGATTCTTTATCTTACGTTCTTTGGGCGATTCTAAACATCCTCTCTATTTCTTGATTTTATCCAGTGTTATTAACCTTGTCTTGGGAATTTTCTTCGTAAGAGTGATGAATCTGTCTGTAATGGGAACTGCCTTGGCAACGATCATTGCTCAGTTTGTGGTTGATTTTTTCTGTTTACGATTATTGTTTAACTTAGATAAGAATATTCGTTTCGATATAAAAAATATTCAATTTCATTGGGATACCGCAAAAAGAATTTGTTCTTTGGGAATCCCTGCCGGAATTCAAAATATGATGATTGCAATCAGCAGTATGATGGTGCAGTCTTATATCAATGCTTTCCCGAATGAAATTATTGCCGGAATCGGTGTGGCTGAGCGTGTAGCTGTTTTTGCCCAAATTCCGATGAGTTCTATTTCTACCGTGACAATTAATATGGTTTCACAAAATATGGGAGCACAAAAATATGAAAGAGCTCAAGAAACAGTCAAATTAAGTATTCGTATGTCAAATATTGTAACTTTAGTGTGTTGTATCGCTGTTTTCTTGACTTCTGAATTTTGGGTTCAATTATTTAATAAAGATCCTCTGGTTGTAAAAAGCGGGAGTGATATGATTCGGTTTATGGTCTTTAGCTTTATTCCGCTTGGCTGGTCTCATGTTTATCATGGAGCGATAAGAGGATCGGGAAATGTTAAAGTGCCGATGTTAAATGCGATTATGAGTCAGTGTGTTGCACGATTCTTGTTTGTCTTTATCGGATTACAGATTTTCTATGATGTGCGTATTCTTTATGTGTCAGGGGCAGTAGGATTCACTTTGGCGGGAATTTTTGCCAGTCTTTATTTCAAATACAGTTCTTGGACAAAGCAAGTTGGGTTGAGGTCTTAATAAACTTGTATTGACGAGGTACAAGAATCGGATAATGAAAAACTTTTCGAATATATCATAAATACAGTATAAGAAAAAAGGATATTTAGGTCATGACGACTGTAGGTATCTTTATTATGTCAGTATTGAAATCGAAGAAGACCGGTAAATGATATTGTGCAAATGAATGAAAAGTTCATTTGACAATGGAATTGAAATAATGTATGATGAATATACTAAAAGAGTAATCGTATGATTACTTATAGGAAAAACCCTTGCCTTTAAGTAGGGAGATTTAAAACGAAAACAGGATGTAGTGATATGTCCTGTTTTGTTATAAAGGAGAAAAATGGGGAAAAACGAAACTTTAAAATTTTATACAATCAAAGAAGATTACATAGAGTATTTAAGTAGATTTGATAGTCATGTCAGTTGGAATAAAGATCAAAAAAGACCTTATGTGGGGATAGTATTAAGAATAGAAAAGTATTTGTATTTTGCACCATTGTATTCATATAAAGTGGGATATGATAAATATAAAGATAATCCCAGTTTTATTAGAGTAGAAGATAGAAAAGGGAAAAAAGTATCGATTATAAGGTTTGCAGAGATGATTCCTGTTCCTAAAACAGCTATACAATTATTAGATTTTAATAGTAGAGGGAAAAAATATCGAGATTTACTACAAGCAGAAATAGATTTTATAAATGATAATAGAAATGCAGTATATTTAAAAGCAAAAAAAATATATAAGAATGTCATTCAAATAAAAGTGCCGTTTTTTATTAGTATTTCATGTGATTTTGAGTTATTAGAACAAAAATCAAAAGAATATTTTGAAAAATGAAAACCAAAAATAAAATATAGATATATTTATAATGGTGATAGAAATAACTTAAGATATTATCATAAATAAATTATGATGAATTCGGTTTCGTCTTGACAGATAAAGATTTGTTTAATATAATATAACAGCAATTGCTCATTATTGTATAAAAATTAAATAGAACTGGAGGTGGCTCACCATGAAAAGAACATATCAACCGAGCAAAAGAAAACACCAAAAAGTCCACGGATTTAGAGCCCGTATGAAAACGGTTGGAGGGCGTAGAGTCTTAGCACGCCGTCGTAAGAAAGGCAGAAAGTCATTGTCGGCATAAAAAGTCACCCACTGAGGTGATTTTTTTATTAAAAAGAGGTTTTCGTGAAAAAGAAAAACAGAGTAAAGAAAGCACAGGAATTTCAGACAATAATCGGCAATCGATGTTTTGAATCCTGCAAGAGTATGGCTGTCTATGTCAAAGAAAGAGCGGAAGAGGAAACACGAATCGGAATTTCCGTATCGAAAAAGATGGGATGTGCTGTAGAGCGAAACAAAATCAAAAGACAACTTAGAATGATGATTCATGAGTGTATTTTGATTCATGATGATTTGGATTACATTATTTTAGTTCGTGCAGGATTTAAAGAACAATCTTATCAAGAAAACAAAAAAGACTTGGAAAGATGCGTAAAAAAAGTTAAAATAAGAATAAGGTTGCGACAAAATGAGGAGATCAAAAATGAAAAAGTATAAAAGTAAATTCCTATTGGTAGCAGGGGCAATCCTGATGCTGATGTCTATGACAGGATGTAAGAACCCAACAGATGCAGAGGGGAATGTCAAATTAATTACAACAGCTTCAACATTTGGTGAAGTATTTAAAGAAGATAACTGGTTCCAAGGATTGTTTGTTTATCCGATGTCTCAGGCAATGAATTATCTTGCCCCGATCATCGGTGCTGTTGGAGCAATTGCGGTTGTTACCGCATTGGTTCAGTTAATTGTCTTTTTATTGACAAGGAAATCAACAGTTGCTTCACAAAGAATGCAATTGATTCAACCTGAAATGCAGAAAATTCAGAAAAAGTATGAAGGAAAGAAAGATGAAGTATCACAAATGAAGATGGCTCAGGAAATGCAGGCTCTTTATAAAAAATATGATATCAATCCATTATCTTCATTCAGCATGCTTTTACAACTTCCGATTATTTTTGCAATATTCTTGGCAGTACAGCGATGCGATGCAATTGTTCATGGTTCATTCTTAGGATTGTCTTTGGAACAAAGTCCATGGAACGGAATGAAAGAAGGACAATGGTTATACATTGTTTTATTCGGAGTGATGATCGTAGCACAGATGGCCTCTATGATGTTGCCACAATGGCTCGCAAAACAGAAAGCAATGAAAGCCGGAAAGAAAGCACCAGATAAGAATCCGATGATGAGTAGTATGTATATGTCAATGGGATTGATTTTGCTTATCTCTATTATGTGGCCAACTGCAATGGTTGTTTACTGGATCGTTTCATCCCTTGTTAATATTATTAAGACTTTATCAATTCAAATGCTTTATCTTGATAAAGATCCGGTTGGTAAGAAAGGAAAGTAGTTTTATCCATGAAAAAGTATACAGGAAAGAATTTAGAAGAAGTATTGGAACTCGTTGCAAATGAAAAAGGTGTTTCTAAAGAAGAACTCACATATGAAGTATTAGAAGAGAAAAAAGGAATCTTGGGAATCGGAGCTTCAGTGACGATTCAGGCATATTGCCTTAATGATGTCAAAGAGTTTATTTTCGATTATTTGGGAAATTTCTTTACTAATTTGAATCAGGATATTGAAATTGAGATTTTGCAAAATGGAGAAGAATTTAAAGTTGTCTTAAATGCTGAAAATAATGCGATTCTTATCGGAAAAGGCGGACAAACTTTACAGGCAATTAATACAGTTGTAAGAGGCGCTGTAAATTCTCATTTTAAAAGAAGATTTCATCTTTTAGTCGATGTCAATGGTTATAAAGATGATCGTTATGCAAAAGTAAAATCAATGGCTATTCGTGTTGCTAAAACAGTTCAACGCACAAAAGTAGATGCTTTACTTGATCCAATGCCAAATGATGAAAGAAAGGTAATCCACCAAACACTATCACAAATGAAGAATATTCGTACGGAGAGTGAAGGGGAAGGAAAAAACAGAAGGCTTAGAATTCTCTATGATGGGAAAGACTCTGAATAATTAAATCTTAAAGGAAGGACGTAAAAATCCTTCCTTTTATTTTGAAGATTGCAAAAAAGTGTTACTAATGAAAAAATAATCGTTTTTTGTACAAAAAACCTGTCTAATAACACTTTTTTTAAAAACGAGATTTCATTCATCTTGACCTGAATCATGTATGTATTTATAATAAAAAAGCATTACTAATGAAAAATTGATGGCGATTTGATCTGTGCTATATAAAAGGAGGCGCGAGTATGAAAAAAGATATTTTAAATCGTCTTATTCACAAGGGCTCTATTTGTGCTTTGTGTTTATTTATGGTTTTCTCAGCGTTGCAAATAAATGTGTTTGCGGAAAATGAAGAGGAAACAGGATTGTGTGAACATCATACGGTTCACACAGATGAATGCGGGTATCAAGAAGGGTCAGAAGAAATTCCGTGTAATCACATATGTGATGAAGAATGCTACGAAATTGTTATAGATTGTGTGATGGACGATCAAAATGATGGAATTGAATCTACAGAAGAGAGTTTAGAACATATCTGTACAGAGGAAAGTGGATGTATTAAAAAGGTAAATAATTGTGTTCATGTGCATGATGAAACATGTGGATATCAAGTGGCTATAGAACCTTCCCCTTGCAACTATGTTTGTACTGAATGTATCCAAGATGCGAAGGTTGTTTCTTCTTGGAAATGGGTGGATCCTGAAGAAATGTTGGTATGGGATGAAAATTCTCGTATTTGGGGACTTGGACTTCCGGGAACGAATGCAGATAATCTTTTGACAGGGGAGCTTTTGAGTGAATTCTTGCCAAAAGAAGTTGAAGTGGAAATGAAGAATGGGGATGTAAGAATTCTTCCGTTAACTTGGGATCTTTCTTCCTATCCTTTTGCCGGTGCATGGAGCGGTACTTATACAGTAACAGCTTCTATTCCGGATGAATTTGTATTAAGTTCAGATGCAAGTTCTCTTTGTGTTGTCATTTCTTTGGGTGGCGGAACAACAATGGCATTGCTTACAGAAGAACAGTTAAAAAGTCATATTGTTTCCGATGTGGTCTCAGAGATTGACGGAGTACAAGTTAATTTGTTTGATTATTGGGTCTTGACTGAAAATCCAAAAGCTCCAAACGGAGATATTTTGACTAAGTCAGATAGGCATATTCGTCAAAAACCGAGTGCGTGGGGTAATACAGCGAATTATTCTGCTTCAGCGGATTGGTGGAATGGTATCAACAAGAATCATTTACTTATTTTTGGTGATGGTGTAATTCATGCCGGTTTGTGGAATAAAGGGGCAGGAGAAGGAACGGATTATGGTTTGGCTTATGCCGGTATGGAAGGAATAGTGCAACCGCTACTAGAAGATGGATATCCGCTTGTGAATACTTCATTAGCTAGAAAACTTCTTAATGGGATAACAGATCCGACTGATCCGAATTATCGTAATTATGAATTGATCGGTGATTATAAACTTGCCGGAGATCATATTAATTCTGCACAGATAGGCGGTGCTTATCCAAATGAGGGAAGCGATATTCAGAATTTAAGCAATACATTGATTTCTCTTTGGGAAAACGGAACAGGGAAAAGTATTGCTACAGGAAAAGAATCTTTAGCTTATCTATTTGATCCGAATGTTGAAGACACGTATAAGAAAACATATCAAAATATTTTGGGATTATTCCAGATTGATGATGATGGATATTATTACTATAATATGCGAGAGAATTTTGCGGAATTTAAGCAAGAATCTAGTGCAACTAAAAATGGTAATAGTGATGGTCGTTTTGTTTTATATGATGCTCCTGCAACATTGCGTTCAGATGGCACAAATAGTGTCGGAAACTTTTTTCCATTTAATAAAGGAACAGAAGTATTTGACGGAATAGCGGCAGATGGATCTTTGACGAGTGCGGTTGCTTGTTCGAGCAATGCGGTCAATCACCATATGGGAATGACGGTCAATGTAGATTTCCGTCAGCCGATCAATGGAATGATCAATATGGGAGCACAGAATAGACCAATGACATTTAGCTTTTCCGGAGATGATGATGTTTGGATTTATATTGATGATGTTTTGGTATTGGATCTGGGTGGAGTGCATAGTGAAATCTATGGTATCATTGATTTTGCGAGTGGAAATGTTTTAATCGGACAGAGTTTTAAAACAAAAGGAATCCCTGATTATGATCCGCAGCATCCGGAAAATACGGAAGATCTTGTTTCAATGACGACACTTCGCGAACTTTACCGTGCTGCCGGAAAAGAAAATGAAATGAATTGGAATGGAAATACATTTGCCAGTAACAGTGACCATCATTTAAAAATGTTCTATTTGGAAAGAGGAAATTATGATTCCAGTCTTTCATTAAGATTTAACTTACAGCCTCGTTTATATCAACAAATTAAAAAGGTGGATCAGAACGGAGATCCGATCAATGGGGTTGAATTTAAACTGTATGAAGCAAAAGTTGAACAAACAGAGTCAGGAACAAGTTATTCAATCAAAGATGAAACAAAACCTCTTGCGACTTTAGTTACAGGAAAAACAGCATTGAATGAAGAACTTGAAAAAGGAAATGCTTTATTTGAAGAAATGGATTCTTCCGGAGCATATCGACCGTTTAATTTTGCGGATAGATGGAATGATGAAGGGATTAAATATTATATATTAAAAGAACAGAATACACCGAAAGGATATCGTCCGATTCCGGTTGATATCATTTTGGAATATAATCCGGAGTCAACGATGTTAAGAGTTGTCAATCGGTATATTACAGGGGCTTATGCAAGTTTTACATCAACAATTACCGGAAACAGCAAGATTACTTATGGTAGTTTTGATACAGGTTCCGGGGCAATTGAGCCAAGTGATGTAAATGTAACCGAGCAAAAACAAAAAGATGGTTTGGTTATTGCGATTCCGATGATGTGGCAAGAAAATTTCGGCGAAAGCGGAAAATGGACAGCTTTGTATGGAAGTAATACCGGTGGTTTGGGGGCAATTACTCCTCAAGATAGAACCGCTGTTTCTTGGCGAAAAGCTGTATTAACTGCTGTTTTACATCAGTGTTCGGATGAAAATGAAAGAACACCAAGCTGGTATTTATCTTGGAATGATGAAACGAAGCGATTGGAAGGAAGTTTGAATGATTTACCTGGAAGAGCTGATCGATATCAGTTAAATAATACAGTTGATCCGGATATGAAAATGGTTTATATGTTGATTGACCCGGAGGTCTTTACGACATTAAACATCAAAGAAACGACTGCTGAAGGTCGTTATGAAGCATTAGGAACTTATGTTTTGAATCGCTTGAATAATGGTGATTCAATGGATCAGATTGTGGATACGATTTATCAAATAAAACCAGATCCTATAGCAACAGGGGATGGATTTGATACACGTGGAATTAGCTTTTTGAACGTAGATCAGTTTATACGAAACTTCCGTTCGTTGATCTATATCCCGAATGAACAAAGAGAATTGCGAGTTTGGAAAATCGATCAAGATGGGAAAGGGCTTAACGGGGCAGAATTTTCACTATATGATAATCCTGAATGTAAGGGTACTCCGGCAGCGGTTGGAACAACGGATACAGTAGATGGATTAGATGGTACTTTAATTTTTGCACCATATGACCATACTGCACACGGACATGCTAAAATGGAGTGGGCTTCTTCTGCCAATGAAGTGTATTATCTGAAAGAAACAAAAGCACCGGATGGATATGAAGTCAATCCGGAAGTGGTTCGGGTTATTGTCGGAATTTATTCTATTTATGCAGACGCAGGAAAAGCAGATGATGGAATTAAGGTCATGGCCGGAGTTGGTAAATTGACACAAACCATGGTTAAATATGCAGCGGACGAAAATGTTAATATTACACTTCGAGATATTACTGCCGTTGCACAAAGTCAAAATAGTGGTCAATTTGATTTGAACGGATGGAAAGATATCTGTTTGGATGGAACACAAGTAGAGCGAATCATGAATCTTCATTATGGTATCAATGCCATGGTGGATTATGGTTTACATGATGAAGATGGTGGTAAAAACTTATATCCGTTCTTTGTGGCAGATACCGGATTTATTCGTGCTCGTGTTGAACAAAACTATGATGCACTTAAAAATACACAAGAGTTAAATGGTGCTAAGCCGGCTTATACTGATGATGATACAAATAATGCAAGTAAAGATTATGTAGAAGAAGATATAACAAGTTTGTTTAGCTTATTGAATATAGTAGTCGTTACGGATCAAAGCAAAGTTGAGACAAGAACCGGACAGTTGATGGTTGGTAAAAAAGTGCTTGGTAGTGGATTGACGGAAAGTGATTATACACGTAATTTTGATTTCAAGATCACTTTGAAAGATAAAGCAGGAAATCCATTGACCGGAAAATATTATTTCTACGGAACTGACAAATCCGGATATTTAGAAAGCGGTGAAGTCATTCCATTCCACCATGATGAAAGTATTATAATCATGGGTATTCCGGAAGGAACGACTTGGAGTGTTGAAGAGCTAAATCATGAAGATTGGTTTGTAAATCCGGAAAGTGGAATTTTAAAAGGAGAAATTCTTTATAACCAAACAGCAGAGGCCTCTTTTATCAATAGTAAAACAAAAGAAGTATTTGAAAATATCGGAAATTTATCTGTTAGAAAAACTGTTGAGGGAGATAAAGGAGACTTAAATAAAGAATTTACCTTTACGATTGTCTTACAACAAGAAAACGGTGCAACATTACCACTGTCATATTCTTATGAGGGTGATAAGCAAGGAACTTTGAGAAGTGGAGATCAAATAACTTTAAAACATGGGCAGAGTATTACAATCAAAGGATTGCCGGCCGGTACAAAATATACAGTTACAGAGGTAGAGGCAAATCAGGATGGTTATTCAACATCTATTTACAATGCAATCGGAGTTATTGAGAAGAATAAAACTGCTGAAGCTTCTTTTGTGAACAGAAAAGGAGTTGTGACAACGGATAAAGGGACAGATGTTCCGGATACCGGGGATCATTCTCATACCAGAAGCATGAGTTATTTGTTTATACTTTCAGCTATTTGCTTGAGTATCTTAACAATGAAGAAAAAGAAATTTATTTAAAAATAAGACCGAGATATATTCACAAGGCAAATTGTGATAAGTCCGGTCTTTTATAGTTTTCGAATAATTTGTATGGCTTATGAATCCTTAAGTAAATAAAGATAAGTTCGAGTAAATGTGTTATAATGATTTCACTTTTCAGGAGGAAAAAACATGTCATTTGATTATAAAAAAGAATACAAAGAGTTCTATATGCCAAAAAATGTTCCGAATATAATTGAGATTCCGCAAATGAATTATCTTGCGGTAAGAGGAAAAGGAAATCCGAATGAGGAAAACGGAGAATATAAGCATTCAATTGGTTTGTTGTATGCCATTGCGTTTACGATTAAAATGAGTTATAAAGGAACACATAAAATTAATGGATATTTTAGTTATGTTGTACCGCCACTCGAAGGTTTTTGGTGGCAGGAAAATATAAAGGGGATGGATTACAACAGAAAGGATGATTTGCAGTTTATATCTATTATAAGACTTCCTGATTTTGTGACAAAGAAAGATTTTGACTGGGCTATTGAAGAAGCGACAAAGAAGAAAAAACAAGATTTTTCAAAAGTTGAATTTTTAACCTATAATGAGGGAGTTTGTGTTCAGTGTATGCATATGGGGTCTTATGATGATGAGCCTGCAACTGTTAAAGTAATGCATGAATACATAGATCAACAAGGATACGAATTGGATATAACAGATACAAGATTTCATCATGAGATTTATTTAAGTGATCCAAGAAAATGTGCTGTACAAAACTTAAAGACGGTAATTCGTCATCCAATCAAAAAAAGAGTATAATCAATATAAAATACCCTTTTGTAACAAACGAGGTGTTACAAAAGGGTATTTGTGTTATAAGATATTAATTTATTTCAAGATATCGGTTCATAACAAATACGCTGACAAGATAGCAAATCAAGCATTGAATAAAGGATTGAATTCCATGAATCAAAGCGGCATTATACATGACATCTTCAACAAGACGAATGTTTTCTATGGCAGGAATACCGATGCGGTCAAAAATCATAGTAATGAGAAAGAAAAGCACGATACCGATAGGAGTTTTATAAGATCGGATAATTGGGGTATTTACAAGAATAGCAATCATAAAAATCAACATGTAACAAGAGATTAAAGATTCTAATGATAAAATCAATCCGGATGAAATCATGCTTTTTAGCGTAAATATTTCGTGGAAGCCTTCCAGTGCCATTTCATAACGAATAAAAGCATTCGCCATTTCCAATCCGGAATAAAGTTCTTTCACACTAATACCACTGCGCAGTGTTACTAAAAGAGAAAGGATGAGGATACCCCCGATTAAAACTAATATAGTGATACATAGCCAAAGGATAGCGGATAAAAATTTAGATGCTAACAAAACAGATCCTTTATATGGTAAAGTATGACTCAAATATCCTTCTTTGGTAAACATAGACTTACAGAAATTAACGATAATGTTTATAAAAACAGAAATCATAATCGCAACAGATGAGATTCCTAATACCGGGATAAAGATATTTTGTAGCGCATTTGATGCAAAAGGTGCGATGATGCAGAACAGAAGATAAAACAAATAAGTATGGAAGTAACTGCGATAGTTTCCGAGTAATTCAAATTTTAGTAGTTTTAACATTTAAATACCTCCCTGAAAGTTTCATCTACTGACTTTCCTGTTTCATTTCTTAATTCTTCACAATTTTTCTGAAGAACAACTTCTCCATTCTTTAAAAAGATAATTTCATCAAAGATTTTTTCTATATCACTTATTAAATGGGTTGAAATAAGTAAACAAGAGTTTTCGTTATAATTTTTGAGAATGATATCTAATATTAATTCTCTGGCAGCAGGGTCTACACCTCCGAGCGGTTCATCCAGTATATAGAATTGTGCCTTTCTTGACATAACAAGTGCCAACTGAAACTTTTCTTTCATTCCTTTTGAACAACTTTTGATTTTCAGGTTTGGATCGAGTCCAAGACGATCTAAGAGGGTCATACATAATGCCCAATCAAAATCTTGATAATGGTCTCTGAATAAATTCAGAGCATCTTTGATTTTCATCCATTCTTGAAAATAAGGTTCATCAGGCAGATAAGAAATCATACTTTTGGAAACTTCATTTGGAAGTTGCCCATCAATTAAACATGTACCTTGATAGCTTCTTAATAACCCGTTGATAATTTTGATCATTGTTGTTTTTCCACTACCATTAGGTCCGAGAAGACCGATGATTTTTCCTGTTTCCAATTTTACATTCACATTTGAAAGAGCTTGTTTTGAACCATAGGACTTACTCACATTTTCAAATTCAATGCATTTTTTATCGTTCATAATATTTCTCCTTTACTTGCTCTAAAAGCTGAGGGATATCATTTTCTTTATATCCCAATTCATTCAATTCATTTATAAAATCACATATTACTTTTTCAGTCATCTTAAATCGAAGATTATTTATTCGATTTTCATCGGCACAGACATAACGTCCACTTGTTCTTTCTGATTTTACTAAGTCTTCTTTTTCTAACTCCTGAAAAGTTCTTTGAATTGTATTCGGATTGACCGCATAAGTTTGAGCCAATTCTCGAACACTGCTTAATTTGTCGTTTGGTTTTAATTTCCCAGTTATAATTTGTTTTTTAATATCATCCATTACTTGTAGATAAATAGGAATATTAGAATCAAAATTCTTCATAATTCCTCCCTTCTATTGTATTAATACATTAATACAATAATACAGAATGAAAGCTTTGTCAATGAAATTATGAGAATTTCATAAAAATTTTTGATATAGAAAAGGCACAAGCAAAATCTTGAATCTATATTTTAATTTATATATAATGAAATTAAATAGAAAGAAGGGAATAAGGAGAAACTTATGAAAGTAAATGAATTAAATGAGAAAAGCTTGGCGGGATTATTTGACCATACCTTTTTAAAAGCGTATGCTACTGAAGAGGATTTTATTAAATTATGTGATGAAGCAAAGCGTATTGGAACCGCTATGGTGGCGATAAACTCTTATCCGGTAAAGTTGTGTAAAAAACTTTTAGCGGGTACAAATGTTCATGTGGGAGCAGCTATTGCTTTCCCTTTGGGGCAAATGACAATTGAATCAAAAGTAGAAGAAACAAAAAATGCAATCGCAGACGGTGCAGATGAAATAGATTATGTTATCAATGTCGGAAAGGTAAAGGAGCATGACTTTGATTATATTCGACAAGAGATGGAAGCTTTGGTACAGGTATGTAAAGAGGCCAATGTGTTAATCAAAGTTATTTTTGAAAATTGTTATCTGACAAAAGAAGAAATACAAAGATGTGCGGAGATTGCTAAGGAAGTTAAGCCTGATTTTATTAAAACCTCAACCGGATTTGGAGAAGGTGGAGCCACTGTTGAGGATGTGGCATTGATGAAAAAGGTTGTTGGTGAAGAAGTGAAAGTTAAAGCTGCAGGAGGAATTCGTGATTGGGAAACATGCAAAAAGATGATTGAAGCCGGAGCTGAGAGAATCGGAACGAGTTCCAGTCTAAAGATTCTTGAAGAATTTAAGAATAGATTGTAAGGAATTGTTCAATTTCATTCAGTTAAAATTATCTATTCGTTTATTTACCAGAAAACGCCTATTGAAATTATAGTATCGGGTTTCAAGGGCGTTTTAATTTATTGGATCATTCGGGGCGTGTAGAATTCTAGCTCAGGTAGATGAAATGAGAATTAGGTGGTAATGTTAAATTCATAATGATATCGGTGAATGGATGCTTTTTCAGTAAATAATATTAAAAAATTTTTTTATTTTTGATTGAGATATTTATGAAAATAATAGTGAAAATCAAAATGAAAATTTGTTTTGTTTAATGAAAAATAAAGCAATACAGATAGATTTTTGTAATTTCTTCTTGTATAATGGTGCATAGATATTTTGAAGGAGTTGAAGATATGTCAAGTAAAGCTCAAAATTACAGTATTGATATGGTTCATGGACCGTTGCTGAAAAATATATTTATTTTTTCTGTTCCGTTGATGTTTACGAATTTTCTGCAAATTTTATTTAATGCGGCAGATACTGTTGTTGTCGGAAAGTTTGCGGGGGAAGCGGCATTGGCGGCAGTAGGGGCAACAGGTTCAATCGTATTTTTGATTACGGCAATGTTTAATGGCTTATCTATGGGAACAAATGTAATTGTTGCACGTTTGATTGGATTGAAAGATCCGGAAAGAATTGAGAAAGCAGTTCATACATCGCTTTGCATGGGCCTTGTAGGAGGAGTTTTTTTGACATTGTTTGGTTTATTGTTCTCCGGAAATCTTTTATCCATGATTTCAACACCTTCCGATATTATTGATTTAAGCAAACTATACATGCGTATTTATTTCGGTGGTTCTATTTTTCTTTTGGTGTATAACTTTGGAGCATCTATTTTGCGTGCAAAAGGCGATACAAAAAGACCGCTTTATTTTTTGATGATCAGTGGCGTTTTGAATGTGGTTTTGAATCTTTTCTTTGTTGTAGTATTGAAAATGAGTGTTGCAGGGGTTGCGATAGCGACAGTGATTTCTCAAGGTGTCTCTGCGGTACTTGTGTGTGATGCATTGATAAAAGATACGGATGAAACACGGTTACAGATAAATAAACTCAAAATAGATATGCCGACGATGATTGAAGTAATTCGCATTGGACTTCCGGCGGGAATACAAGGAATGGTCTTTTCTTTAAGTAATGTTGTTATTCAGTCAAGTATTAACTCGTTTGATTCTTCAACGATTGTGGCAGCGAACAGTGCGGCATCCAATATTGAAAACTTTGTTTATATTGGAACAATGGCCTTTACTCAAGCTACGGTAACCTTTACCAGTCAGAATCTAGGAGCGGGGAAACTTGATTCGATCGCCAAAATTATGTGGATTACTTTAGGGTTGACAGCTGCATCTGCGGCCTTTATGGGGATTTTTGTTTGTGTTTTTGGGAATGTTTTCTTAGGTTTTTATACGAACGAGGCAGCGGTTATTCAAACCGGGATGATTCGTTTGAAATATGTTGCTTTGTGGCTTGTATTGAATGGCACTTTTGATGTCTTTGTAGCTTCAATGAGAGGGATGGGGTATTCAACTTTGCCGACAGTGTTAATGCTTTTTGGAATCTGTGGAATCCGTTTAATGTGGATTTGGACAGTTTTCCCGCAAGTAGGCACTTTGGAGTCGATTTATGTATGCTTCCCAATCAGTTGGTCTATTACCTTAGTTATTCAAGGGATTTTATGGATATGGGTACATAGACATATGCTTAAGACACATACAGTGAAAAAAGAAGCAATGGCATAAAAAGCGAGGGTTATAATGCAATTGAAGCATATACCCTTTTTTTACGGAATCATTTATTTTCTATTTTATTTTCATCTATATATTGATAGTTGAGTTCATTCTCGTTACTGATCACTGATTTGCCCAAATTTTTTTCAATATCATCTCTTGCGACTTTAGCTGCATGACCGCCCATTTTGGCAACTTGTTTATTTTGTTCTAATCCATAAGGTTTGTGTTCCTTTGCAAGTTCACGAGTAGCTATTTCACTTAGGTCTGTAAGTGCAATTTCAATATCTGACATATTATCTCTTAATGATTCTTTTCGAATGCCTTTATATGACTTATATTCGTTTGCTTTCATACCGGACCATTCTTTATATATTTCGTTAGTAAGTATCCCATATTCATAGTCTTTTGAAATGCCACCTTCTTTCCAAATATCCGTTAATTTATTTCTATCAAGAATGCCTTTTAATCTGACTTCAATCCATTTATCAGAATATCCTCTGTGGCGATAATAGTTGATTGCTCTTTTAATGGCAATCTCCGGGTCAAACACTTCGTCAATTCTTTCACTTCCTAGATTTGCAAGCCACATTTTGAAAGGCTCAGCTTTAAAAGAGGGGACTGATTCTATAAGTCTTAATATTCCCTTAGTATCTAACGTATCGGTAAAATAACTTTTTCCATCTTTTTTTGATTTCATTTTGAGTTGTACACATTTTGTGGACAACTCGCTTTTTTCTTCTTCAGTCATTCTTTTCTTTAACATGTTCCAATAATTTCTTGGATTATTACTCTCTGTTAAAACAGATATTACATCTACCACACTAAAATAATATTCTTCCTTTTCACTATCCCAAACACTTCGGATTTCGTACCCTTCAAATAAATTTGAAATTGTTTCTAACTTGTTTTCTTTCATTTTTTCACACCCCTTGCTTTATATTTTTGTTTGAATTAAAGGATAATAGAGTCCTCTACTATAATTTATACGTTCTTTTTGCTATTTTCCTTTTGAATAAAAGTTTTTTTAAAATGTTAAGGGAGTGTTAATTCCGTGGGGTAATATTGTTAAATTTTTTTGCAAGGATTTGCTAGCTTGAATCGTATACTATATGAAACATAGCAAAAAGGTTATACATAGGAGGAAAGAAAGATGAAAAAATTAGTTGCTTTAGCGATGTCAATGTTGTTAGTGGGGAAAGGAGCCAATACAATTGTAAGAGAGCATCATATATATTGCGATGTATGTGGAAGTACAAGACCCTGTGAGCATGTATGCATGAATTATGATGAACAAAGCGATTATGATGTAGTTCGTTGTAACATATGCGGAAGTACAGAACATCCTGGTACAGTATGTGAGAATTACCATGAACAACGTTGTGATGTGTGCGGAAGTACACAACATTATAATGCTGAATGTAGAAATTATAATGAATGTCATGGTAAACATCATAATCAGCATCACAAACATCATTAATTGTAGTAGAATTGATAAGTAGAAAATGAGGTGATACAATGCGCAGCGAAGAAGAGGTAGATCTTGCGATTGAACGATATTCGGATATGGTACGTCGGATTTGCTTGGTTCATCTGAAAAATAATGCAGATACAGAGGACATCTTCCAAACTGTATTTTTAAAGTATCTTTTGTATGAAAAAGAGTTTGCGAATGAGGAACATGAAAAAGCGTGGTTTGTTACAGTTACGGTAAATTCATGTAAAGATTATTTGAAGAGTTTTTTCAAGAAAAGAACTGTGCCATTGGAAATGATTGCCGATTTTTCTGATTTATCGGATCAGCATCAAGAAGTTTTGAGTGCCGTTTTGTCTTTGCCACCGAAATACAAAGATGCTATTTATCTTCATTACTATGAAGGATACACCGCTTTGGAAATCAGCAGTCTTTTAAATAAGAAAGAAAATACGATTTACTCACTATTAAAACGAGGCAGAGATTTACTTAAAGAAATGCTTGGAGGTGAATTGGAATGAATTTGTCAAATAAAATCCAGGAGACATTTGATGATGTCAAGTGTAAGCCGGAGCTGAAATTAAAGACAAAAGATTATCTGAATGAGATTCGTCTCAAAAAGAACGGACAAAATCGTTTCAATCATCGAAAGAATTTGATTGTGGCGTTTGTCAGTTTGATATTTGTAGTTGGGATTGGTTCGTATTCTTTTTTGATGGCGCCGTTCTCTTATGTAAGTGTTGATGTCAACCCTTCGTTAGAGCTTGTTTTAAATCGCTTGGATTGGGTGATAGAGGCAAAAGCATATAATGAGGATGGGGAAGTGATATTATCTGATGTTTCTTTAAAAGGGATGAATTATAAAGATGCAATTACTTGTATTGCCAAAAGTGAAAAGATGAAAGAGTATCTCGATCAAGATAGTGTTTATAATTTTACGATTGCTTCGGGTAGCAGTCATAAAGAAGCGGAATTATGTCTCACTATTGAAAGTTTATCCTCCGTTTTAGATTACCCATACAATAGTATCCATTCAGATTTACATTGTGTGGAGGAAGCTCATAAAGAGGATCTTTCATTAGGAAAATACACTGCTTATCAAGAATTGCTTCAGTATGATAGCACGATTACCATAGAGGACTGTCATCACATGAGTGTTGAAGAAATGCATCATCAAACAGAAACGCATAAGTCAAATTGTCAGGGTGGAATGAAGCATCATGGTGGAAACCATAATTAATATTGCAGAATTATAGAAAAATTTAGGTGAAATATAACTTGATTTAGCAGGATTGAATCCTGCTATTTTTATTATTCTAGTCTCTGTCAACAAAGAGAAGTTTTTATTGACAGAAATACGAATCGGAATTATAATTAAAATCCGAAATGGGATTTTAAGGAGGGTTAGTATGATTAATGAACGTGAAAGTATTCGTCGTATTATGATCTCGATTAATAAAATTGATGAGTTATATGAAAGTATATTGCGAAAAGCGGGTGTTAAAGGAAATACCGTATGGGTATTATATGCACTGGATGATGGGAAGCCTCATTCTCAGAAACAGATTTATGAAGAATGGTTGATTCCTAAAACAACACTTAATACAATTGTAAAAGAACTTGAAAATGAAGGCTATGTAAGAATGGAAATAATTTCTGGACAGCGTAGAGAGATGAATATCTATTTGACCGAATCAGGGAAAAAATATGCCAGACAGGTATTGGATTCTTTTTACAGAGCGGAAGAAGAGGCATTTGGTCAATTGAAAAATGCCGGGATATTATCTGATGAATTGGAGAATTTCTGCAAGAGACTAACAGATTCCTTTGATAAATTGAATTTTGAAAGAGAAAGGTATCGTTTATGAGAATTCAACTTTCAGATCATTTTACTTATGGAAAACTTATTCGATTTGTACTTCCGACGATCATCACAATGATTTTTACATCTGTCTATAGTATTGTGGATGGTTTGTTTGTTTCTAATTTTGTGGGGAAAACGTCTTTTGCGGCACTGAATCTGATTTTTCCGTTACTCATGATGCTTGGTGCAATCGGATTTATGATCGGTAGCGGTGGATCGGCAATTATCGGGAAAACACTGGGAGAAAAAAGCAAGATTTAGCAAATCGATATTTTACGATGCTTGTTATTACAACCTTTTTATTTGGTGTTGTGTTTGCGACTTTTTCTCAATTATTTATTAGGGAAATATCAATCTTTCTTGGGGCAAGAGGAGCAATGATTGAAGAATGTGTCATCTATGCTCGGATCTTGCTCGCCAGTCTTCCTTTTTTTATGTTGCAGTATGTTTTTCAATTATTTTTTGTTGTGGCAGAAAAACCGAAATTGGGTTTAGGGATTACTGTGTTTTCGGGGGTTGTCAATATTCTTCTTGATGCCTTATTTGTTGTTGCGTTTAAATGGGGATTAGCCGGTGCGGCTATTGCAACCGCTATCGGACAAATTGTGGGAGGAGTCGTTCCTGTATTATATTTCATAAGAAAAAACGATAGTCTTTTACAATTTTCGAAAACATCCTTTTATGGAAAAGTATTGTTAAAAACATTTACAAATGGATCTTCCGAACTGTTGAGCAACATTGCGGCTTCAATTGTTACTATGCTTTATAATTATCAACTTATGTATTTTATCGGTGAAGATGGGGTCGTAGCGTATGGGGTGATTGCGTATATTGCATTTATATTTACAGCCATTTTTCTTGGATATGCTTCCGGAAGTGCTCCGATTATTAGTTATAATTATGGAGCAAATAATGAAGCAGAGCTTAAAAATGTATTTTGCAAAAGTATGGTGCTTCATTTTATAACCGGTGTGGCGATGATGATTTTTGCGATTGCGCTTTCAAAGCCACTGGTATATTTATTTGTCCGATATGAAGGATCTTTATTTGATTTGACTTTGCATGGTTTAAAGTTATATTCGATTTCATTTCTGATCTGTGGATTCAATATTTTTGCATCGGCATTTTTTACAGCATTAAATAATGGTGTGGCTTCTGCAACGATTTCCACTTTACGAACCTTGGTATTTGGTAGTGGGTGTGTTCTTATTCTTCCGTTAATTTGGGGAATAGATGGAATTTGGTTGGCAATTACCCTTGCCGAAATTCTTTCTGTTTTTATTTCAATGGTATTTATGATTTGCAATCGGAAAAGATATCATTATATTTAATTGTTTAAAGATATAGATAATTGTTAGTTGATTTAATTAAGTTCTTAATAAGAAGCAATTTTATTTCAATAAATTAAAAATAGGATTGACATAAGGTGAAGAAAACGGTAAGATATAGTGGCTATGAAAATAGCAGGTTTTTTAATGCGTGGGAGAATGTCGCAACATTCATGAACCACAGCACTAGCAATCACAAAGTAAGGAGGAATTTCTAGTGAGCAAAAAAGTTGCGAAAGTAGTAAAGCTCCAATTCCCGGCTGGAGGAGCAAGACCGGGACCGGCACTAGCAGGAGCCGGAATCAACATGCCACAATTCTGTACAGCATTTAATGATGCTACAAAGGATCGTGCGGGCGATGTTGTGCCAGTAATTATTACTGCATATGAAGACAAGAGTTTTGATTTTGTCTTGAAAACAACACCAGCTGCTGATTTAATCAAGAAAGCAGCTAAAGTTTCTAAAGGATCTGCATCTGCAAAGACACAGATCGTCGGTACTTTATCCAACGAAGACTGCCGTAAAATCGCTGAATATAAGATGCCGGACTTAAATGCTAACGATGTAGAAGCCGCAATGAGAATCGTTGCCGGAACTGCACGTAATATGGGCATTAAGGTAGAAGGAATGGAATAGGAGTAAGTAAGATATGGCTAAAAAAGGTAAAAAGTATTTAGAGGCTGCTAAGAAAGTTGACAGCAGCACAGCTTACTCAGTTGAAGAGGCAGTAAAACTGGTTAAGGAAACAAGTTTTGTAAAATTTGATGCTTCTGTACAAGCTTCATTCAATTTGAATGTAGACCCTCGTCATGCTGATCAGCAGATCCGTGGTGCGATGGTATTGCCAAACGGAACAGGTAAAACTCAAAAGGTTTTGGTTGTTACTCAGGGAGCTAAAGAACAGGAAGCTAAGGATGCCGGAGCTGATTATGTCGGCGGAAAGGAAATCCTAGAAGAAATCAAAAAAGGTTGGTTTGACTTTGATGTTATCATTGCCACACCGGATATGATGGGAGAACTTGGTAAATTGGGACGTATCTTGGGTCCTAAAGGATTAATGCCAAACCCAAAGACAGGAACTGTAACAATGAATGTTGCAAATGCTGTGAATGAAGTTAAAAAAGGTAAGGTTACTTACCGTGTAGACAAAGAAGGAAATATCAATGTATTGATCGGTAAGGTGTCATTTACAGAAGAACAACTTGCTGAAAACTTCAAAGCATTGTATGATGTGATCCTTCGTGCCAGACCGGCTGCTGTTAAGGGAACATATATGAAAAATGTAGTTGTTTCTTCAGCAATGGGTCCTGGAATCAAGATTCTGGCTGACTAATTAGCTGATTATCTTGACAAACAGCGAAACGCTGTTAAAATGTAGTTGTACTCAATATACCATAGACAGTAACGGCTTTGTGCTTAATCATGTTACCGAGGTAGAGAAAGAGAATTTAAGAACTTTCAAACCCGTGCTGTCTTTGTGCGGGTTTTTATAAAGGTATATTGTGACATAGAAAAAATGGAGGAGTAAGACATGAATCAAACGATTTTGGAACAGAAACAGCAAGTTGTATCTGAGATTACGGAAAAGTTTAATCACAGTGATTCTGCTGTTGTTGTCGAGTATCGTGGACTTACTGTTGCCGAAGTTACAGAGCTTAGAAGAAACCTTCGTGCTGAAGGAGTTGAATTCAAAGTTTACAAGAATTCACTTGCAGTACGTGCTGCTGAAGCTGCTGGATTTGACGGACTATCAGAAAGTCTGAGCGGACCTAATGCGATCGCATTCAGCGAAGACGCAGTAGCTCCAAGCCGTGTGTTGGCTAAGTTTGCTAAGACACACGAGAAGTTGGTTCTTAAAGGCGGAGTTGTCGAAGGCAAAGTGGTCGATGTCAATACGCTTAAAGAGCTTGCAAGTTTGCCAAACAAGGAAGGTATGCTTTCTATGTTGCTAAGCTGCTTGCAATCACCTACCCGTTCATTTGCTTGTGCTGTTAAAGCAATTGCAGACAAAGGAAATGAAGGAAACGAAAATGCACCGGCTGAGGAAGCTGCTGCTTAAGAACATTTAGGAGGAAAATTAAAATGGCTAAATTAACAAATCAAGAAATTATCGATTCTCTTAAAGAGATGACAATCTTAGAATTGAACGAACTTGTAAAGGCAATCGAAGAAGAATTCGGTGTTACAGCTGCTGCTCCTGTTGCTGTTGCTGCTGCACCTGCTGAGGCTGCTGCTACAGGACCTACAGAAGTATCTGTAATCTTAAAAGATGTTGGAGCTACTAAAGTTGCTGTTATCAAGGCTGTACGTGAAATCACAGGTTTAGGTCTTGTAGAAGCTAAGGGATTGGTAGACAAGTGCCCATCTCCAATTAAGGAAAACATCAAACCAGAAGAAGCTGAAGAAATCAAAGAAAAATTGATGGCTGCTGGTGCTGCTGTTGAAATTAAATAAGCATTAAACGAAACTAAAATTCACCATTAATGGTGCTCGAAATAGGAGGCGGTCTGATGAGTCATTATTTTACAGACAATCGTCAATTACCACAAAACCGGAAGGAATTTTCTTTCCGGTTTTCGAGCTTTAATTACCTATTTACGACAGATAATGGGGTTTTTTGTAAAAATGAAGTCGATTTCGGTACATGGGTTTTATTGAGTAATGTGGTAAAAGAGGGTGTTGGAGACTCGATATTGGATCTTGGATGTGGATATGGTCCGGTGGGGGTCATTGTGAAACATCACTTTCCGCAAAGTAGGGTGATCATGTGCGATATCAATTCTCGTGCCGTTGAGTTGGCGAAAATTAATTGTAAAAACAATCAGACAGATTGCGATGTAAGAGTTTCGAATCGATTTTCGGATGTGAATGAGAAATTTGATACGATTATTACCAATCCGCCGATTCGTGCCGGAAAAGATGTAATCTATGCGATGTTTGATGAAAGTTATATGCATTTGAACAAAGCGGGGTGCCTATATGTTGTGATCAGAAAGCAACAGGGGGCAAAGAGCGCACAGGCGAAAATTGCATCGGTTTTCGGTAATTGTGATGTGATTGATAAAGAAAAAGGCTATTATATATTGAAAGCGACTAAAAACGATTGACAAAATGACTGAATTTTGATAGTATAATAAACTGCATATTAATATAAATAATAGGGTTAATAGCGCCTTTTTGTGCGTTATTGGCACTTGTAGAAAGGATGGCGTTCATGGAAACAAATCAAGGTTACCGTATTGTTCAGTTAGGTAAAAAAGCTCAGCGCCGCGATTATTCCAAAGTAAGTGGTACTCTGGATCTGCCTGATCTTGTAGAGGTACAGACAGCTTCGTATGAGTGGCTTTGCAAGGAAGGGTTAAAAGAGGTGTTTGAGGATATTTATCCTATCCAAAACTATGGTGGAAACATCAATCTGAAATTTATCAGTTATGAATTCGGTACGCCAAAATATTCGGTAAGTGAGTGCAAGTATCGTGAGGCAAACTACACTGCGCCGCTTAGAGCGAAAATGGAGCTTGAAATGGTAGATAATGCTACCGGGGAAGTTCTAAACAAAACAGAAGAAGTATTCTTGGGAGAATTCCCATTGATGACTGAAACAGGAACTTTTATCATCAATGGTGCGGAGCGTGTTATCGTATCTCAGATCGTTCGTTCTCCGGGTGCTTATTATGAAATCGTAACAGAGGAGAAGACAGGAAAGGTCAGTTATAATTCTGAATTGATTCCAAGTCGTGGAACCTGGTTGGAATTTATGACTGATGCTAAGAAGAGTGCGCTTGGAAGACTGATGAATATGTCAGTGGACAGAAAGCGTAAGATTTTATCTACAATCTTATTTAAAGCTGTAGGGATGTCTTTGAATCTTGAGAAGAATGAGGATGGATTTGCGACGGATAGTTTTAAAACGTTCTTGAAATCACTCGGTCTTCCGGTTAATGAAGATGTAATTGTAGAAAATGAAGAGCGTGAGTTCTTGAATCTTTATATGCTTATGTATACGGCGTTCTTCGGAAATTATGAAGAAATCTGTAATACTTTGGCAGCAGATAAAGTAAGAACTTCGAATGAAGCTCTTTTGGTCATGTATGAAAACCAACGTTCTGATGAAGTGCCTACTTTAGATGGTTCTATTACTTTGATGAATGCTAAGTTCTTTGATCATAGACGTTATGATCTGAATAAGGCAGGACGTTATAAAGTAAATAAAAAGCTTGGACTTTTTGAACGAATGGAAGGAAATTATACAGCGGAGGATGTTCGTGGAGCAGATGGAAAGGTACTCTATCCGAAGGGAACATTCATTACAAAAGTTGAAAGAAATGTGTTAAAAGAAGAACTTAGCAAGGGTTCTCATATGGAAGCATTCCCTTTCAATCACGCATTCTCTCATCCGACAACAGCGATGATGTCTACGGATTGGAGCGAAGCTCTTGTCGGACGTATCTTGGCAAATGATGTAGAATGTTCATTTAATACATTTGAAACAGGAACTGTCTTGACAAAAGAGGATGTTGAAAATCTTGCGAAAGAAGTTAAAGAAGTTAAAGTTTATGCCCAAATCATTGCAAAAGCGGTTCAATTAGATGGAAGCAATGTTTCTTCAGTTTTGAATTATGGTCAGAGATTGTATGTTTTGGGTCGTTTGACAGATGAAAACGGAAATGATGTTACAGTGGATGATGAGTTGGTATGTGCTCGTTATATTCCGGATGTTGATGGTACAAAATTGACTTCAAGTGAAGAGAATACAGTGATGAACCGTGTTAAGAGCGGCGAAAAATTGACTGCTTGGCTTGTCGGAAGTGCTGTTCAGGTTATCAATGTTTCTACAACAGCGGATTGTGCAAATCCGGTTCGTGTTATCGCAACAGATCCAATTAATCAAATGAGAACGATCACGATGAGTGATATGTATGCTTGTTATGGTTATACATTGAATTTGATGGATGGTGTCGGAAGTGAAGATGATATCGATATGCTTGGTAATCGTCGTATCCGTACTGTCGGTGAATTGGTACAAAATCAATTCAGAATCGGTCTTTCCCGTATGGAAAGAGTTGTAAAGGAAAGAATGTCTATCAATGAAATCGGTTCATTAACACCAAAACAATTGACAAACATTCGTCCTTTAACTGCTGCAATTAAAGAGTTTTTCTCTAGTTCACAATTATCTCAGTTCATGGATCAACAGAATCCATTGGCTGAGCTTACAAATAAACGCCGTATTTCTGCGTTAGGACCGGGTGGATTGACTCGTGAGAGAGCAGGATTTGAAGTGCGTGACGTACATAACTCGCACTATGGTCGTATCTGTCCGATTGAAACACCTGAAGGACCGAACATCGGTTTGATTTCAAATTTGACAACTTATGCACGTATTAATGAATACGGATTTATACAAACACCGTATCGTCTTGTAAAAGAAGGCGGTATCGTAACAGAAGAAGCAATCTATTTGAGTGCGGATGAAGAAAACGATTATATTATTGCTCAGGCGAACGAAGTTAAAGACGGTCGCTTGGTCAATGAAGAAGTTGTTGCCCGTAAAGCGGGAGAAACGGTTTTGGTTCATCGTGATCAAGTTGAATTGGCGGACGTTAGCCCGAAACAGATCGTTTCCGTTGCGACAGCATGTATTCCGTTCTTGGAAAACGATGACTGTACCCGTGCTTTGATGGGTGCAAACATGCAGCGTCAGGCTGTGCCGCTACTTCGTCCGACAAGTCCTTATGTCGGAACAGGGATTGAGCATCGTATTGCGCGTGACGCCGGTGTTGCTTGTGTTGCGACAGGAGATGGTATCGTTCAATATGTGGATGCACAGAAAATCATTGTTGCGGAAGATGGTGGCAATGAAAAAGTTTATAACTTGGTTAAGTTCCAAAAAGGAAACAGTGGAACTTGTTTGAATCAACGTCCTATCGTTAAACATGGAGAACGTGTTGAACGTGGAGATATTTTGGCAGATGGGCCTTCTATGGATCATGGTGAATTGGCACTTGGTCAGAATGTAACGATTGCCTTTATGACATGGCATGGATACAACTACGAAGATGCGATCATTATGAGTGAAAGAATGGTCAAAGAAGACGTTTATACTTCTATTCATATCGAAGAATATGAAATCGAATGCCGTGAGACAAAGCTTGGACCGGAAGAAATCACTCGTGATATTCCGAATGTTTCCGAAGCTTCATGCCGTAATTTGGATGGTCGTGGTATCGTCATGATCGGTGCTGAAGTTAAAGAAGGAGATATTCTTGTCGGTAAAGTCACACCGAAGGGTCAAAGTGAAATTTCTCCGGAAGAAAAATTGTTGCTTGCGATTTTCGGTGAGAAATCAAGAGAAGTAAGAGATAATTCCTTGAAAGTACCTCATGGTGGTGCCGGAATTGTTCATTCAGTTCGTATATTTAAACGTTCTGAAGGACATGATCTACCACCGGGAGTAAATGAAGTTGTAAAAGTATATATCGTTCAGAAACGTAAGATTTCCGAAGGAGATAAGATGGCTGGAAGACATGGAAATAAAGGTGTTATTTCTAAGATCTTGCCGGTTGAAGATATGCCATATATGCCGGATGGAACACCGGTAGATATCATGTTGAATCCATTCGGTGTACCTTCTCGTATGAATATCGGTCAGGTACTTGAGATTCATTTGGGATTTGCTGCTAAGAAATTGGGAGTGAAGTTTGCGACACCGGTATTCGATGGTATCAGTAATGAAGAGCTTCGTGCGATTATGGATGAAGCACAAATGAGTGAAGATGGAAAAACGATCTTGTATGACGGTAAAACCGGTGAACCATACGATGAAAGAATTTCTGTCGGTGTCATGTATATGATTAAGTTGGCACACATGGTTGATGATAAGTTGCATGCTCGTGCAACCGGTCCATACAGCCTTGTAACACAACAGCCGTTGGGTGGTAAAGCACAGAATGGTGGTCAGAGATTTGGAGAAATGGAAGTTTGGGCGCTTGAAGCATATGGTGCAGCTCATACACTTCAGGAAATCTTGACTGTTAAGTCTGATGATATCAACGGACGTACAAAGACATATGAAGCCATTATCAAGGGTAAGGAACTTCCTGAACCGGGAATTCCGGAATCATTCAGAGTCTTGAAGCATGAGCTACAGGCTTTGGCAATTGATGTGAAGATGCTTGATGAAAATGGTGTTGAAGTAGATATGGATAAAATTGACAGTGATGATGGCGGTGTCGAAATGGTAGCCAACGCTGAAGTCGTTGTGGATGAATCCGAATTGAATTTAGGTGATCATGCAGAGGAAGAAGAATCAATTGATGATCTTCCGGAAGCTGCTGTTGCCGGTATTGATGATTATGATGAAATGTAGGAGGTCGTAAGATGAGTGTGAATAATTTTTCTGCGATTCAGCTGGGACTGGCGTCTCCTGAAAGAATTAGACAATGGTCCTACGGAGAAGTGAAAAAACCTGAAACGATCAACTATCGTTCTCAAAAGCCAGAGCGTGACGGCTTATTCTGCGAACGCATTTTCGGTCCAACCAAAGACTGGGAATGCTATTGCGGAAAATATAAAAAAGTACGTTATAAAGGCGTTATCTGCGATCGATGTGGTGTTGAAATCACAAAGAGCAGTGTTCGTCGTGAGAGAATGGGACATATCGAATTGGCTGCTCCTGTAGCTCATATTTGGTATCTTCGCGGTATCCCATCAAGAATGAGTTTGTTGTTGAACATTCCACCGAAAGCTTTGGAAGAAGTTGTTTATTTCGTATCTTGGGTTGTTACCGATCCACTTGATACGGATTTGGAAGAAAAACAAATTTTATCTGAAAGACAGTATCGTGAGTATACAGCAATCTATGGCCCGGGAAGCTTTGTTGCTCAAACCGGTGCCGAAGCTGTTAGAACTTTGCTTGAAAAAGTGGATTTAGAGAAAGAACATAATCAAGTTATGGCAGAGTTGGAAGGCTCAAAAGGAGATAAGCGTAAGAAATTAATCAAGCGTTTAGAAACAATTGATGCATTCTTGAATTCTGATAATCGTCCGGAATGGATGGTAATGAATGTTTTGCCTGTTATTCCACCTGATTTAAGACCGATGTTGCAGTTGGACGGGGGTCGTTTTGCAACATCAGATTTGAATGATTTGTATCGTCGTGTTATCACACGTAACAATCGTTTGAAAAAATTGTTGGAGTTGGGAACTCCGGCAATTATCGTACAGAACGAGAAGCGTATGCTTCAAGAATCTGTCGATGCTTTGATTGATAACGGTCGTCGTTCTAAACCGATTACCGGAGCAGGGGGTCGTGCCTTGAAGTCTTTGAGCCATAGCTTAAAGGGTAAACAAGGACGTTTCAGACAGAACTTGTTAGGTAAGCGTGTCGATTTCTCAGGACGTTCTGTTATTGCGGTAGGACCGGATTTGAAAATGTATCAATGTGGTCTTCCTCGTGAAATGGCAATTCAGCTTTATAAGCCGTTTGTCATCAATGAGATCGTAAACCAAGGAATTGCCGGAAATCCAAAGACAGCTGAAAAGCTGATTGATAGACAAGATCCTCGTGTATGGGATGTTGTGGAACAGGTTATTGATAACCATCCGGTTTTCTTGAACCGTGCCCCGACATTGCATAGATTAGGTATTCAGGCATTTAAACCGAAACTTGTAGAAGGTCGTGCAATTCGTTTGCATCCGTTAGTATGTACCGGATTTAACGCTGACTTTGATGGTGACCAGATGGCTGTGCATCTTCCGCTTTCTCCGGAGGCTCGAGCTGAGGCAGAAGTATTGATGCTTGCAAGTAATAACATCTTAGGTCCTAAGGATGGTAAACCAATCGTTACTCCGGGACAGGATATGGTTATCGGTAACTTCTATTTGAATATGGAAGAAACCGCACAAGAATTCTATGATAAAGCTGAGCTTTTAGATAAGTTAGGTGATCATGAAGCCGCTAAAATGTGGAAACGTTTTGGTGATAATGAAGGACATGTATTTAAAGATGTTAATGAGGTTCATATGGCTTATCAAAGCAAGATGATTCACCTTCATACACGTATTGCCTTGAAGGGATCTGCTTTGAAAAAGGATTGCTTTACAGAAGAACAGAATAAGATGTATTTGATCACAACACCGGGAAAGGTTATCTTTAATGAAATGTTCCCGAGTGATTTCCCATATTTGAACGAAGTCTCTGATAAGAATTTGAAGAGAACTCCGGATAGCTCTTTTGTTAAGATGGGATGCAATATCAAAGAAGCAGTTGCGGCAATGCCTTTAAGCAAAGAATTAGGTAAAAAGCAACTTGGAAAAGTTATTGCGGAAGTATTTGAACGGTATAAAACTCCGGGATCAAGTACAATTTTGGATAAAATCAAAGATATGGGATTTGAATATTCGACGATTGCCGGTATGACCGTATCATTATCTGATATCAATGTTGCGCCAAATAAACAGAAATATGTTGATTATGGTCGTCAACAGGCTGCAATTTTACAGAAACTTCTTAAACGTGGTAAATTGACTTTGCCTGAATGGGAAAAACATTTCTCAAAATTGTGGAATGATATTAAAGATCAGGTTGGAGATGATGTCATGAATAGTATGGCTCGTAAAAATCCAATCAATATGATGGCCGTATCAGGTGCTCGAGGAAACAAATCTCACTTTACACAGCTTGCCGGTATGCGTGGTTTGATGGCTCGTCCTGCCCAAGTAAAATCAGGTGGAGATTATCAACCTAGCATTATTGAGGTTCCTATTTATTCTTCATTCCGTGAAGGAATGAGTGTGTCTGAGTTCTTTATCGGTACTCACGGTGTACGTAAGGGATTGACAGATACTGCGTTAAAGACTGCGGAATCCGGATATTTGACAAGACGTCTTGTCGATGTGGCTCAGGATGTTGTTGTATATGAAGATGATTGCGGAACAGATCGTGAATACGAAGTTGAAGCAATTATCGATCGTAAGAACAATACTGAAATTGAAGGATTGGCGGATCGTTTGGTCGGAAGATATATCACTCGTGATATTGTAGATCCGAATACAAATGAAGTTTTGTATGAAGCGGATACTTATATGGATGAGCAGATGGCTGAAAAAGTTGTCAATGCCGGTGTAACAAAGGCTTATATCCGTAATACATTTACATGTGAATGCCAACAAGGAGTATGTCGTAAGTGCTATGGTCGTAACATGGCAACAGGAAAACTTGTTGAAAACGGTGAATCAATCGGTATTATGGCTGCTCAGTCAATCGGTGAACCGGGTACTCAGTTAACCATGCGTACTTTCCATACCGGTGGTGTTGCCGGAGGCGATAGCGGAGATATTACGCAGGGTCTTCCTCGTGTTGAAGAATTGTTCGAAGCACGTTGTCCAAAACATGCAGCTCTACTTTCTAAGATTGATGGAGAAATCACAGAAATCAGTGAATTAGAGAACCATATGGGTACAAAGATCGTTGTAACAAACGAAAAAGAAAGCATTGAACATAAGGCAGACTTGTCACAGACAATTCGTTCTTGGTTGAAGGTCGGAAGTCATGTTACAGCAGGTGACAAGTTGACAGAAGGACAGTCAAATCCGAAAGAACTATTGGAAGTTGCCGGTGTTCTTGAAGTACAAAAGTATATCTTGAAGGAAGTTAAGAAAGTTTACGCTTCTCAAGGTATTGATATTTCTGATAAGCACATCGAAGTTATGATTCGTCAGATGTTGAGAAAAGTTATCGTTATCGATGGTGGCGAGACGGGGCTAAGTGCAGGACAGCAGTTAAGCTTGAATGCAATTACAGAAGTAAACATGCATGCATTGCTTGCAGGAAAACAGGCAGCTGTATTCGGACCAACTTTGCTTGGTATCTCTAAATCATCTGTTGAAACAGATAGCTTCTTGTCTGCGGCATCTTTCCAAGAAACAACTAAAGTACTTACTGATGCAAGCATCAAAGGTAAGATTGATGGTTTAGTTGGTTTGAAAGAAAATGTTATTATCGGTAAATTGATTCCTGCCGGAACAGGTTCTGGATTTGATCGTGAATCAACTCGTAAGATCATGGAACGTGCAAACGAGATTCGTGAAGAAATCCGTATTAGAAACTTGAAAGAGGAAGAATCTCTTCCAAAAGAAGTTCTTGAAGGCGGAAAAACTACTGCTTAAATAAAAGATGAACTGGTCTAAAAGATCAGTTCTTTTTTGGTTTTAAGAAAATAAGGGTATAGCAAAAATAAAAGGTTATAACTTAATAGAAAGTAAATGCTCTATTTTGTTATAACCTTTTTTATTAAATGATATTGCGTTGTTTTAGTTGTTCGACAATTTCATTTGTTTCTATGCAGCCATGCCCTCCTAATTGAACATGAGGTTTGGTTTTACCGTGAAAGTCACTTCCGCATGTGATGAGCAAGTTATATTCCTTTGCTTTGTTACGGAAATATTCAGTTACTTCCGGGGTATGGTAGCTTGAATAACATTCAACTCCTTGAATGCCTTCTTTTACCATATCATCAAATAATTCAAATCGATTTTTTAAATTATTACCGGGATGAGCTAAGACGGCAAGTCCGCCACTCTCATGAATTAAAGTAAGAATTTCTTGAAGAGATGGAAGTTTCACCTCTAAGTAACAAGGTTTTCCTTGTGCAAAATAATCCCAATGGAAATTGACAAGAGCTCCCTCATAACGTGTACCCCCTTCACGATATGGTTTTAACAATTCATGATCTTGATAACGAGGATCTGCCAATAATACTTCGCAAAACATTTCTCCGGCATAAATTCCATGTGGAGCAACAGCATCCATTTGTGCTTTGCTCAAGTTAAATCCCAATTGATTTACTAAGGCAAGTTTTTTCGCAGAAAGAGCGAGTTCTTGTTGGCGCATGGTGTGCTCAAGTTGTTCAAATGCAGGATTTGTAGAATCAATTCCATATCCAACAACATGAAAATTCAATCCTTGATATGTACAATCCAACTCAACTGCTTCAATATAGGACATTTTAAGTTCAACAGCTCTTTTTTTTGCAGCCTGTACACTTTTTATCGAATTATGATCGGATATTGCCATGATATTTATATTTGCCTCATGGCACATTTCTACAAGTTGTGTTCCGGTAAACTCACCATCAATACTGGCATCACTGTGCATATGCAGATCAATTCTCATTTGTTCCATTTTAAATCCTCCGAACTATTTTGATGTATTTCCATTTTACTATTTTTATTCCTTTGTATCAACGATGATGCTTTTCATTAATTATATTCAGGTAGAATTACTAATCGTAAAATATAATACTTCTAGTTGATTTTAACTTTCTTTATCATAATATTCTGGTAACACGATAGTATTTATCACAAATAGTGATGAAGCATTATAACATGATAAATCTAATTTTTAATTGATTATTTAAAGCAGTGTTGTTTTTAAGCCATTATAGATTAAAGATGCAAATTAATATATGATTCTAAAATAATCTAAATAGGTCTTGTATTTATCTTGTGCTGCTAAGCAAGTGTCCATAAGAAATCCCTTTTCGTGTTTCCATTCTTTAAGTCCGCGATAATAAAACATTTTGAACTGATCTTCAATAATAAAAGGTACAATCTTGTGTTTCAAACATTCTTTAAACATAATCAATCTTCCGACACGACCATTCCCATCTTGAAAAGGATGTATTCTTTCAAATTTAACATGAAAATCCAAAATATCCTCTAATGTCTTTTCTTTTTTTGCATTATATTCAGACAGTAACATTTTCATTTCTTTAGTAACTTCTTTGGGAAGTGTAGTAGCCATTCCACCTACTTCATTTGGAAGTTTTTTATAATCCCCTACAGCAAACCATCCTTTTCTTGAATCTACAGTACCATTTTTTAATACAAAGTGAAGTTCTTTGATGAACTTTTCGCTTAACATAGCATTTGCATTTTCAATAATCATATCGATGCAACAAAAGTGATTGGATGTTTCTATAATGTCATCTACATTAAGAGGTTCATTTTCTATTCCGACTGTATTTGTCTCAAATATATATCGAGTTTGATCATGTGTCAAACGACTACCTTCGATATGATTTGAGTTATAAGTCAAATCAATTTGTGTTTTATGATAAATACCACCATGGAGATTGCTTAACTTTTCTTCTCTTAATACATTTAATAATGTTCTGGATTTTTCATTTTGATGAGATTTATGAAATGGTTTTTCAGCATTTTCAGGGATGTTCCATGTTTTTCCAGTAAGAAAGGCACCTTCTACCCTACCTTGCGCGCAATAGTTTCTAACACTTCGCTCTGATACATTCCAAAGTTTCGCTATTTCTGCAACGGAAAGATATCGCATAATAGTACCTCCTCTGATTTTATTAGTATAACACATTATCGGCAATAAATGAATGAAATGAAGTTTGTTTTTTTATTGTTTATTGCCGATATCGGAAAGCTTTAAAGTGATAATTATTCCTCACAATATAATTAATTTTTTTATAGAAAATGGAATTTTAATGTCAATTACTATAGTGATAAAATAATTTTAAGTATTATTGAACTTATAAAGAATTATGAAATGTATTATGCTACTATTGTTTGGATATTACTAGATTATTTAGTAAATGTAATTAAGTTAAAATATTGATATAAGGAACTCGCTTTAAAAGCCAAAATCGTAGAAAGTATTGAGAATATCAAAACAATGATCTTTGATAGTCGAATCTAAAGCTTGTAATTTTTTTATAGAAATAACAAAGCATTTTGTATATCCTGAGTTTCGCACATGTAACTCTAATAATAGTAAGAAGTTTTCATAGTTTTTCAAGGAAAAGTAATGATTATATTCTTTCTTTTTTTGAATCTACTATGTATAATGATTACAGTTAAATGAGAGGAAGAACTTATGCGTTGTATTATTAAAATAGGGACAAGTACCCTGACTTACTCTACCGGAAATTTGAATATTCGCCGTGTAGAAGAGTTGTGTAAAATTATCAGTGATATTAAAAATGCCGGGCATGAAATCATCTTGGTTTCAAGTGGGGCAATTGGAATGGGAGTTGGAAAGCTCAAATTATCCACCCGTCCTAAAGATATTCCGACCAAGCAAGCGTGTGCAGCAGTGGGGCAGTGTGAGTTAATGTATATTTATGATAAGATTTTCAGTGAATATAATTATACCGTAGCCCAACTTTTAATTACCAACGAGGATGTCAAGGATACACAGCGCTATCAGAATTTCTGTAATACTTTACATCGTCTTCTAAATTTGCAAGTTCTTCCGATTATCAATGAAAATGATACGGTTGCGACAGATGAAATTGTAATTGGGGATAATGATACTTTATCTGCCATTGTGGCAAAGAGTATTGAAGCAGATCTTTTGATTTTGCTTTCTGATATTGACGGATTGTATACAAGTGATCCGCATAAGGACAAGAATGCCTCTTTGATTCCGGAAATTCATGAAGTAAATGATGCTTTATATGAAATTGCCGGAGGGAAAGGAAGTGAACTTGGAACAGGAGGTATGATAACAAAGTTAAATGCGGCCAAATTATGTATGGATAATGGCATTGATATGATTATTACAAATGGAAGTAAACCTCTTTGTTTATATGATATTTTTGATGGAAAACAGATTGGGACAAGATTTACGGTGAAATAAAATGAGAGAAATGTTAGAAAAGGCAAAAAATGCAAAAAAAGAAATAGGGAATTTGAGTACTGAGAAGAAAAATAAGGCTTTAAATTTGATGGCCGAATCTTTATTAACGGACAGTCAACTCATTTTACAAGCGAATGAACAGGACTTAGAGAATGCAAAAGGGAAACTGAGTGATGTCATGTTAGATCGTCTGCGCTTGAATCAAGAACGGATAGAGGCTATGGCAAAAGGAATTTTGGATGTGGTCTTTTTGGATGACCCGGTTGGGAAAATCTTAAATGAGACGAAAAGAGAAGATGGATTGTTGATTCAAAAGGTTCGTGTTCCTTTAGGAGTGATTGCGGTAATTTATGAAAGCAGACCGAACGTAACCAGTGATGTGGCAGCACTGGCTTTAAAGAGTGGAAATGTATGTATTTTAAGAAGTGGAAAAGACGCGTTTTTAAGTGCACAGGCAATTGTTCGAGCGTTGAAAAAAGGGCTAAAGAAAGCAGGAGTCAGTGAAGATGCCATTCATTTAATTCAAGATCCATCTCGAGAAAGTGCAGTTCAGTTGATGAAGGCAAAAGGTTTTATTGATCTTTTGATTCCTCGTGGAGGAGCAGGGTTGATTCAAAGCTGTGTTCAAAATGCAACAGTTCCTTGTGTAGAGACGGGAACAGGGATATGCCATGCATATGTGGAAAAAAGTGCAGATTTAGAGATGGCTGTAAACATCATAGAAAATGGAAAGATGAGTCGTCCAAGTGTATGCAATGCATTAGAGGTCTTACTCGTAGATGAATGGATTGCTGAGCCTTTTCTTGTAAAGCTAAAGAAAAGATTAGTTGAGGATCGAATTGCAAAAGGACTTATTCCGGTAGAATTTCGATCCGATGAAAAAGGTTATAGTCTGTTGCAAGGGAAATTAGCTTCTGAGCAAGATTATGATACGGAGTTTTTAGATTATATTTTAGCAGTTCAATGTGTTAAAAATACGGAAGAAGCAATTCGACATATTTCACTTCACTCAAGTGGACACAGTGAAGTTATTATCAGTCAAAACGAAGAAGCTATTCAAATGTTTTTACAACAAGTAGACAGTGCTGCTGTTTATGTGAATGCATCCACTCGTTTTACGGATGGAGGCGAATTTGGATTGGGTTGTGAAATCGGTATTTCAACACAAAAACTACATGCGCGAGGACCGATGGGGTTGAATGAACTGTGTACGTATAAATATATGATTTATGGAAATGGACAAATACGATAGGAGAACAACATGAAATATGGTGTAATCGGTTGTGGTAACATGGCCAAAGCGTTAATTGAGGCATTAAGCTTAACAACAAAAGATATTCTTTTAGCAAACCGCACTCGTTCTAAAGCAGAAGCTTTAGCACAAATCTATAATTGCATGGTGGGAGAAAATGAGGAAGTTGCTCAAAAATGTGATCGCATTTTTTTAGGAGTGAAACCGCAACAAATCGAAACAGTGCTGAAGGAGCTTGTGCCTATTTTAAAAGAAAGAAAACCGATTCTTATCAGTATGGCAGCAGGAATTAGTTTATCAAAGATTGAAACAATTTGCGGTAGTGAAATCCCGATTATTCGGATTATGCCAAATACACCTGTTGCGATCGGAAAAGGATTAATTTTGTATACAAAGAATGAATGGGTAAAGGATTCGGATTGTCAAGATTTTTTAAAGGATATGCAAGGGGCAGGAATTTTTGATGAAATTGATGAAAAGCTGATGGATGGTGCCAGTTCGATCAGTGGATGTGGACCGGCTTACATGTATATGTTTTTAGATGCATTGGCAGAAGGGGGAGTTCGTGTTGGAATTCCTAAAGAAAAAGCATTACTTTATGCCGCACAAACAATGTTGGGTTCTGCGGAAATGGTTTTAAAAACCAAAAAGCATCCATCTGTTTTAATGGATGAAGTCTGTTCCCCAGGAGGAAGCACTGTATGTGGAGTCCAGGCTTTGGAAGAAAATAGATTGCGTTATGCAGGTATGCAGGCGATTATTGCGGCAACTGAAAAAAATAAAGATTTAGGGAAGAAATAATTGCAAGATCAAAAATAAAAATCTTTCAAGTAAATTTTATATTACTTGGAAGATTTTTTTCTTGTATGATTCGTTTTTTTCTATTAAACTGAAATTAAGGGGTGATATGATGCAATGTGCTATTTCGATTTATCCACAGGAGTTAAAGGATGAAACAAGAGAGAAAATAAAAAAATATCTTTCACTTGCGAAAAGATATCATGTCAATCAAGTTTTTACATCCATTCATTTACCGGAATTGACATTAGAGGAGCAAGGAACTTTTTTAATGGAGATTGCCAAAATTGTACAAGATTTAAAAATGAGTTGTATTGCGGATATTGGTGGTAATTTTATAAAAGAGCTTTTAGAAAATCAAGGAATGATGGAAGATTTAAAAAAATGTGAGATTGATTATTTCCGTTTGGATTGCGGTTATGATTTCAATCAGATAAGTGAGTTATACCATCAATTAAAACCTAAGGGCTTTATCATAAATGCCTCGATGGTTCGCCAATCACAGATTGATGAGCACTTGGATTTCTTTCATGAATTAGATCCGAATATTACTATCAAAGCATGTCATAATTTCTATGTTCGTGATGAATCGGGACTTGATCGGGATTTTGCGTTGAGCCAAAGCAAAATGTTTGAAGAAAAAGGAGTCCCTGTTTATTATTGTGTTCCCTCTTTTGATCATCCGCGGGGACCATTACATTTAGGGTTACCGACAATTGAGGAACATCGTAAAATGGCATTTGAGAATATTTTATTGGATTTGATGAATACCTATCGTGCACAAGGAATTTTATTTGCGGACGAATGGTTGAGCGAAAGCAAATTTAAACAAATAGATTCTGTCATAAATAAAAAGATAGTAGATATTCCTGTTGAACTTTATGACTCTTGTAGTGAGGAAGAAAAGCAGATAGTATGTGGTAGTCATGTATTTCGATATGATTCAAATGATAAGTTCTTGCGGAGTCGTTCCAGCAGGGAAATGGCAGAATTTGCTAAAGAGATTGCACCGAATCATTGTATAGAACGAAAAAAAGGTGATATTACAATTGATAATGAGAATTATTTGCGATATAGCGGTGAATTACAAGTTGTTATGAAAGATGCAATTTGCGATAAACGAGTGAATGTCGTGGCGCATATTAAAAATGAAGAGGATCTTCAAAAGTTCGGCAGTTTCAGAGAAGGGATTACATATCGGTTTATAGTAGAATAAATTAATTTCAAATTCTGGAAATGAAATTAAAGAAAATAGTGTGACAAGTATTTTGAAAGAAGATACAATTAAGTTAAGAAAACAGAAAGGAAGAGAATATGAATCATTTTACACATGAAAGAGTTACGCATAATGTAACTAAAATCGAAGACTACAATGTCTATACATTATTGATTGAAGGAGAAGATCGGGCTGTTCTTCTCGATACGGGATTGGGTATCGGTAATTTGAGAGAATATGTAGAAAAGTTAACAGATAAACCGATTACGGTTTATTTGACCCATGCCCATGGAGATCATACTTTCGGTGTCGGTTGGTGGGATGAGGCTTACTTAAATGAAGATGATTTTCATTTGTTTCAAAATGTTGAGCCAAAAGATCGTATTGCATCCATCAAAAGATTAACCGGAAAGGATGATATTAAAGTAGAAGATTTAGCTCCAAAGTTTACCGGTAAGTTGATTCCTTATCATGATGGAGATATCATTGATCTTGGTGGAACCACATTGGAAGTAGTGGAGATTCCGGGACATACACCGGGATGTTCTATGTTTTTGATGAAAGAAGATCGAATCATGATTTATGGAGATGCAGTCGGAAGAAAGTCCGGACTTTGGTCAGATGGAACAGCCAGTCAATTAGTGGCGGCATTAGAACATCTTCAGGAATATGATGATCAATATGATCGAATTTTCCGCTTCCACCACGGATTGGAGTGGCCTAAAGGATTTGATAAGGAAGTATTGGAATGTGCTCGTAACATTGTAAATCATACCGATGCACATATGCGTGTACCTTTCAGTAACTTCGAGGAAGTTTACTCTGCATCCATAGTTGATTTGAATGATCCGGAATTATCCCGTGTAGATGGGAAAATCGGAAATGTCTTATACCTTCCTAAAAATGCAAAATAAAAAGTGGAATCTTCTGTGCTTTTATGATGAGTACAGAAGATTTAATTTTTACTTAAAGAGTAACATATAATTAGAATTTGCGGAGATGATAAAATGAGAAATGATATTCAAAAAAGTATAGAGATTTATAAAGAGCAATTAAGCCATGGTTATATACAGACTGCATATATTACTTTGACCAAATATGTGGCTGAGTTAAAGAGAAACTTTTCTAAAGATTATTCTACAAGTAACATAGGTTTTGGTTATTTAGATTACACTTATTTTTATTTCATAAATGATTATATAAAAAGCAAAAATCTAAAATTTGCATTGATTCTAAATCATGAGAAAATGCAATTTGAATTATGGTTATGTGCCAGAACAGCAGATATTCAAAAAAAGGTTTGGGATTTATTGAAAGAGAGCAAATGGAATAAAAATATAAACGATATGCCTAAATATTCTGTTTTAGAGGTTGTCATAGAAAACAATATAGATTTTAAAGATAAGAGAGGCATGACAAAAAATATTATTGAACAATCTTATGCATTGTCGTTAGAAATACAAGAATATTTAAGAAACATTATATAATATAAGAATAAATATTCCCGTAATACGGGAATAAAAGTTTGAGGGTGTGTTGTATTTTGACAGATATTTATAATGGGATTTCATAATATGTTCTATAAAAAACGATAGGATTAATATCGAAGTAGAATAGTAATTAGTTTATTCATGAAGTTTCATGAGTTCTATCCTTTACAAATTACAGGTGTAGAAGATTTTTTCTTGAAGATAGAGGAAAGAAATGGCATAATAAAATAAATTACTTGTGATAAATTTGTTAAAACTTTGTAGTAGGTGTAATCTTTTTGGAGGGATAAGCGTGGAATTTAAGATTGGTGAAGTATCAAAAATGACCGGACTTTCTAGCAGTGGTATTCGTTTTTATGAAAAAGAAGGGATTCTATCGCCATCAAATGGCAGAAAAGGGAAATATAGAAGTTATGATCTTTCTGATGTTTCTGCCTTGTTGGATTGTCGTAATTATCGACAATGTGGATTTTCTTTGGAAGATACAACTTCTTTGTTGAAAGCATCAGATCCGAAAGAGAGTGCTCAAAGAATTGAAGATTTTGAAAGTGATTTGCAAGAAGAAATATTGAGAAAACAGAAAATACTTCAGTTTTTACAAGAACGAAAAAAAGCAATATTGAAAATATCCAAAGAGAATGAGATGTCAATTGAAGAAAGACCGGAATTTGTACGATTTGCATTGTGGCAACCGGGTGTAAATGAGAATCAGGAGTATTATCTTCCATCAGAAGAAATGGGGATCCGTATTCCATTTGCGGATTCAAATTTGATCATACAAACAAAAGATATTGTAAATGAATGTGAAAATGTATTGACTCAGTGGGGATTGGGAATTGATGTACGTTATTTGGAAAGCTTGAAATGGCTCAAAGAAAAAGGGGTTTCCTATTATCCACCTGCTTTATCCATACATCGTATGATTAGAGTGACCCCGGATTTAAGTGTGAATAAAAAAGAGTTAGAGGAAATGATGGATTTTGCCAAAGCCAATAATTTAAAAGTGGGGGAAATGTTTATGCTTCAAAGAATTGTTTCTTTGCGAGGAGAAAGCGAAACACAACGGTTTGATCATTGTTGGTTAGAAATTGAGGAGTAAAAACTCCTTTTTTTGTGTTGACTTTGCAGTAGGTGTAGATGTTATTTTTTTAACAAGAGGTTTAGACTCAGTAACGGAGGGACACTATGGAAAAGAAAATTTCTCGACGCAGTTTCCTAAAAGGAACTGCAACAGGTGCAGCAGCATTCGCTCTTGGTGGGCTTTTGCAAGGTTGTACAAATAACAACACATCCTCACAGGATTCAAATGATTCTTCACAAAATAACCAAGAAGAAGTTAAAGCCTATACATCTGTAGCATTAGCGGATGCAGCGGCAGATACAACTTTAGAAACAGACGTTGTAGTTGTAGGTATCGGTGTTGCCGGTATTATTGCCGCAGCAGGGGCAGCAGATAAAGGGGCAAAAGTAATTGCGCTGGATCGTGCAAGTGGTTTTGGTATGACAAACAATGTTAATACAACCGGTGCTTGGCATATTGAATCAAGTGAACAGATGAAATATGAAGACCACCTTACAAAACAAGAAGCATTTGAAAGAATCATGGCAGGAACAAACTATCAATGTAATGCAAAAATAGTTCGCAGTTTGATTGAAAAGAGTGGCCGTGCTATCGATATCGTTATTAATTCCGGAATGCCATTGTTTTATCCATTCTCTATGAATCCAGCAAAAGATGATTATTTGAGCCGTGGGGGACATGTTTATTTGGCAGAGGGAACAGATCGTATTCCTTTCTTAGAGAACATTGTCAACAGCCGTGAAAATATTGAATGTCATTGGAGTACAGAGGTAACAAACTTAGTTACAGAAAATGATGGAGTATGCGGAGTTTTAGCTAAAGATGAAAACGGTACTTTGTTGATTAAGGCAAAATCTGTTGTTGTATGTACTGGTGGATTCTTACAGAACAAAGAAATGGTGGCTCAGTACTATGGTGGTGCACAATTGGTTCCACAGGGAAATATTTACAACGATGGTGCAGGAATTCAATTAACACAGGCTGCCGGTGCGCAAATGGGTAAAAATTTCAGTATTTCTATGAATGAAATGGGTGCTGCTAACTTTAAGGCAAGACCTACATTCTCATGGGCTCCGGGAAGAAATACAAATGTAAACTTCTATCTTCCAAACTTTGGGTTGATCTTATTGGATAAGAATGGTGAAAGATTCATGAATGAACAACGTATGTGCGAAGCTACTATGTATAGTGGTGAACAAGCACTTCGTGAAAGTGTTTATTATACAGTTGTCGATCAAGATGAAATGGATCGTATTGCCTCTACTCCGGTTATGGATTTCTTGGGTGAAGGTGCTAAAGCAAACATGGGACCTGCTTTATTGGCGGGATTTGAAGGTGTTGTTTTAACTAATATCTATGATGATTTTGAAACAGCTGTAAAAGAAGGTTGGGCATTTAAAGCCGATACATTGGAAGAATTAGCCGAACATTTCAACGCACCAAAATTAAAAGAAAGTATAGAAGCATATAATCATGCATGTGATACAGGAATTGATGAGTATATGTATACACCAGCAGATTATCTTGTTCCGGTTAAGAATGGTCCATTCTACATGATTGAATTTAATGTCGGTGCTTGGTTGACATTAGGTGGTATCAAGTGTGATGGAAATTGTGCTGCTCTTAGAAGTGATAATTCAGTTATTCCGGGATTGTTTGTTGCCGGAGCAGATGCGGATTTGTGGAGTGTTCCATACTTCCAAGGGGGTTCTGCACTTGGATTCTGTTATGCATCTGGTTTAGTTGCCGGAGAAGCAGCTGCAGAAAATGCACTTTAATTAGAAAACTTTTTGGATTTATATTTAAACCTCTTTTGATGAAAATCAGAGGAGGTTTTTTTACTTCAAAAGAATAATCATAAAAGAAATACACATTAACTCATAAAAACTGGTATAATAAGTCCACTGGAGTTGAGAAATATGAATAAATATAAGACTTTGATTTTTGATTTAGACGATACGCTGACCAATAATATGGAATCAATTCGATATGCGTTTGAAAAGGTTCTTGAAAAACTACACTGTAAATTTAGTGATGAACAGTTTTTTCGATGGGCAAAGTTTGATGCAGATTACTGGCATGCATGGGAAAGTGGAAGGATGAAGCTTCCCGAATCAGTTAAAACACGTGAAGACAGAATACGATATTTGAGATCAAACCGTTTCATTCAGTTTTTTGAAATAGAAGGAATAGCTTTATCTTCCGAAAATGCTGTGGAGTTAAATGAGATTTATTGTGAGATGATGGGTGTTAATATTGTAGAAATGGAAAATGCCGGAAAACTACTGAAAGAGCTTTATAAAGAGTATGAAATCGTAATTGCGACAAATGGTCCTAAAATTGCGGCAATCAATAAAGTAGAACGTGCCCATTTAATGCCGTATGTTTCTTTTGTGTTATGTTCGGAAGAAGTGGGATTTTCAAAGCCGATGCCGGAATTTTACAATCGCTTATTTGAACAAATGGAAAATAAAGATAAGAGTACGATGTTGATGATTGGGGACACGTTGGCTACGGATGTATTAGGGGGAATGAAAAACGGATTGGATACATGCTGGCTTAATTGGAATAAACTTCCCATTCCGGATGAATATCATCCGACCTATGTTATTCATAAGCTTATGGAATTGAAAGATATATTATAGGAGATTTGAAAATAGAAGAAATTTTTCAAGAAGTGAAAAGACGATTGGAAAAATAGACTTTGAATCTATATGGCATGGATTTCATTTATATCCATTTGTATTATATACACAAGATGAAGCAATTTTAGATGGATGTATTATACCGACCCTGATTATTTTTATGCAAATACGACAGTTTTCTACAAGAATCGATGGATTGCGTTCGGGTATGCGAAATACTTATAAATTTACGAAGTTATATTCAGGAAAAAAGCCTCAGTTTATAGAAGGAGATATTTTCAAAACAATAATCCCTTTAAATGAGATATCCATGTTGAAATCGGGACCAGAGAATACTGACCAAGTCAGTAGAAAGATACTGGAATTTTGTTCTATTGCAAGAACAAAAAAGAAATTTCCGAATAGATTGGATATAATAATTTAACTTATATGACTCGAATGTATCTTAATCCTCTTTTGAAAAATAATAAACTGATGTATACAATACCGGAAAAGCCGAAAAGTCGGTTTCAAAAATACATTGCTAAGAAATGAATAAAGGATTAAAAAAAATACCTTGCAAATGCAAGGTATTTCTACATTAATGAAGTTCAATTAAATCTAATTTTTCAAGTAATGTACAGTAGGATTCAATCAAGTGAATGTCTGCTTTTCCTGATTCTAAGATAATTTCTTGATAGATTTCATCAATCGATCTTTTTCCGTTCATGTAGCGGAGCACGACCTCTTCCATCATCATACTTCCAAATCCATAAGGAGCGGCAACTTTATTATATTCTTTTAAGGCTTCTTTGTTACCTGGTTTTAAGGAAGCGTAATTAGATAACTTATCAATAGGTCCAACAAATTTTCTCACAGGGATTGCAGGATGACCAGTTAATTTTTTCATTTCTTTCTTCTGTACATGCAACATTTCAATTAGATTATTTCCTAATTTTTGAATTTGTTCTTTTTCATGTGAGAATTCAATGTTTCCTAAAGTTTTGAAATTGTCGATGGATTCAATATAGTATTTGACAGTTTCAACCATTCTGGCATAAGCGAACTCCGTATCGTTTAATGCAATACTCTCCAAATCTTCATTCATTAATTGAATGTGATCGAATAGTGATTCTCGGAACATCTCTTGATTAAAATTACTTAATGCGTAAACATAGAGGGCAGCAACACTTGTACTAAATGTCAATACATTTGGATCAACACATTCTAAAGTATCCGAAGAAGTGTGGTAATATTTATCCGGCCATTGTCCAAGCATGATACATGGAATACCGATTGTCATATCCGAGAAGACGGTATGGTCACTTCCACCTGAATATTCAGATAAGATACTGTTAACTAATGGAACTTTTCCACCAAACAAAGCAGGGACTTGTTGTCTGCATGTTTTAAGTACTCTTGATGCAATGGAATTGATTGGACTTTTTAGACCTCGATGCGTTTTTGTAATCGTGATTGGACCATAGAATCCATCTTGTTTACCACCGATCATATCCATATTGATAGCACCTTTGATATGATCATAGTGATCAAGAGAGGATAAGTAACAGAATGTTCCGGTAAATTCCGGAATTAAGATCAAACGAATCGTTTTTTCCAATTCAAGGATACCTTGATCTTGGAGTGATTTTAATACACGCAATGCCTCAATACTTCCGGCAACACCGGATGCATTATCGTTGGCACTGGAGCGAGGATGGCATAAGTGGGCACTCATCATGATTTCTTCTTCTGTCTTTCCGGGAAGAACAGCTTCCACTACTTCCATTTTTCCCGGATATAGGGAAGAATGGATGTAAGCATGGACTTGTGGATAACGTGGTTTAGAAGAATCCTTTTGATGTTCATTTTCATATTTTAAACATAAATTTTTTAACATATCTCCCATTCGTGGAGAAAGGACAAATCCAAAAGTTTTCGGTTCGTCTTCTTCATGAGTCCACCAAAAAGAAGTATAGTTCAAGGTATCATACGCATCGTTGCGTGAACGAATACCCGGAACTTCTCTCATAAAATCAGTGATAAATCCAAGGGCACCCCTTTGTTTGATAACATCCTCCATGTATTCATTCGGCATAGTATGAATAAATGCAATCTTTCCTTTCAGATTTAGTGAATCCAAATATTGGGAATCGTGTCCTTCTACTAATACAACATCAATTGATGTATTTCGATAATCACATGGATAACTTTTTTGAATAATGGAAATCGCTTCTTCATTGAAATCCGCTAATCTGATTTTTTCATGAACTAAATCTAAAGTAGCCTCCTTACAATCCCATTCTTGGAACATTTTTTGTTGGAGATACCATTGATTTTCATTGGCTTCATAAGAATGAATTTCCGCATGAATACCTAGGTTATTGATTTTCTTACATACGAATTGTGCGGCTTCTCTAAAACCGGTGGATGCTTGAATACGATGAAAATTAGAAACTTCTTTCACGGTGTTATAGAGTCTTTTTTTACTGATTTCTTTTTGAATATATTCAATCGTTTTTTCCATAAGTTTCTCCTTAATTTTTTATTTATTATAGCACACTCAATGTGAATCAGCGAAATTGATATGCGATTAATAAAGAAGAGTTAAAGATGCATCATGCAATCATAGGTTCCTTTTTGTTTAGATGTAATAAATAGTCATTTGCAACAATTTCTAACACTTTAAAATCAAAACATCTTTTTGATATTACATCGTATGGTTTATTATATTTTAATTCATAAATATATTTTGCATCCTTTGTAAGGTTCATGTTGTTTATTGCCGATAATTCGAATCTAAGTAACCTTATGTATTGTGATTTTTCATAATCATTCTTAAAAGTTCTAAAGTTTTGAATGTTTCCATAATTAACTTCTTTTAATATACAAGTTGGTGCAGGAAACATATAATTTAGATTAATGACACAAATCAGCTTTCCACTTTTATCAAATATTTTTTTAAAATCCTTCTGACTTTTCATTGTAACATGACGTCTTTTTGGTGATGAAACTTGTGTCACATAACATAAACTATCAAGTTCAAATAGTGGGCTAAAAAATGGTTTAAATCTATTATCTCCATAATTCGTAAAGGGTATTCTCGGTTCAATACTACGTAATATCGATAAATAAGACTCATTTACTGAAACCCATTTTTTCATTATTTTCCTCCTAAATGTTGAAAAGCACAATGAATCATTGTGCTTCATAATAATGCATAACAATGCATTATCTAATTAAATTTGGTATTTTAACGAGATCCACAACTCCTATTCTGTTCGGTATTTTTACAAGTTCCGTAACTTCTATTAAGCTTGGTATTTTAACGAGATCCACAACTCCTATTAAATTTCAATCATATTATAGCAAATATCAATCAGAATACAACATATCAAATAAATCTTTTTTCTCGTATTTCGTAAAAAGATTTATTTCTTCTTACTAGGATCTTATATGCATAAATTTTGTTTCTTATCTTGACAAAATATATACTGTGCAGTACGATATATATCGCTGAGGTGATGGTGTGAATATAGAAGAATGGAAATCGCAAATTAAAAGAGGAACCTTAGAGTATTGTATCTTATTACGAATTCATCAAAAAGAATGTTATGGGTATGAATTAATCAATGAATTGGAACAGTGGCCGATTTTATCTGCGAAAGAGAGTACTTTATATCCTTTGCTTAGAAGATTGGTAAAAGAGGGAAATTGTGATGCTTATTGGAAAGATAGTGCAGAGGGATTACCACCACGAAAATATTACCGAATTACTGAACAAGGAAAAGAAGTGTTAAAAAAGATGGATGAAGAATGGGAAAATCTACAGGAAGCGATTGCAGAAATCAAAGGGGTGAAACCAGATGGAAAAGAATTTTGAAAGCTATCTTGAAAAGGTTGAAAAGATTTTAAAACCAATGCCTATTTCAGAACGTGTGGATATTCTCTTGGAAATAGAGAGTGAAATACAAGAAATGGAGATGGAAGGAAAAAGTGAGGAAGAGATAAAGAAGCGATTGGGTGATCCAAAGGAGTTGGCAAGAGCGTATCTTCAAGAAGCGTTAATTAAAGATTCATCTTTTAGTTTAAAGAAAGTAGGTTCGTTAATTGCATTTTACAGTGTGGCAGGATCTATTTGGTTGTTTGTCTTACCGATCACAAGTGTATTAGCCGGATCACTTATTTTATGTGGTGCTTTGGTTCCGATTGCGGGATTGATAAAATTTTCTGCTTACTTAGCCGGAATTGATCTTCCATGGGTAGGTATGCAGATTGGAACATATCAAATGAGTGCACCGTGGTTTTTACCTTATTCAATACTCTTCGGAGTTATCTTATATTTTTTGGGAAGATTCTCATGGAAACTTACTTTAAGGCTGATTCAAGGAATCAAGAATAGAAAAATAGATTTACAAAATTAATAGGAGGAAAAATATGAAAATAATTTTAGATTGTGATCCGGGACATGATGACGCTATTGCGATCATGTTAGCTGGGAGTAGAAAAGATATTGAAATTTTAGGAATTTGCACAGAAGCCGGGAATCAAACGGTTGAAAAAACAACGAATAATGCATTGAATGTGATTCAATATTTAGGATTAAAAGTTCCTGTATATAAAGGATGTGATCGTCCGTTATTAAGAAATGCATTGATTTGTCCTGAAATCCATGGAGAAAGTGGGTTAGACGGAGTGGATTTTCCAACCTATCCACAAAAGGCAGAGAAGAAGCATGCGGTAAACTTTTTATGTGAAGAACTTTTGAAGCATGAAGCAGTGACAGTAATCACAACAGGAGCCATGACAAATCTTGCCTTAGCAATTCGATTGGAACCTAAGATTGTGGAACATATTGAGAAAATTGTTCTTATGGGAGGTTCGATGGGAGCCGGAAATATTTCACCGGCTGCGGAATTTAATATTTTAGCAGATGCCGAAGCTGCCGCAATTTGTTTTAATTGCGGATGTCCGGTTTACATGGTTGGTTTAGATGTGACAAGACAATGTATGGTTTTACCGAGTGTTGTTGAAAGAATGGAAAAAGTTCATAATCGAGCTTCTGATTTGTTCTGTGGATTAATGAAATTTTTTAATAAAACACAAAAAGAATTTTTTGGTTTACCGGGAGGCCCTTTGCATGATCCATTGACAGTTGCTTCTTTATTGGACTCGAGCCTTGTAACATTTAAGAAAATGTTTGTGAGTGTCGATCACAATGAAGGACAGAGCTATGGTCGAACAAATTGTGATATAACCGGAAATTTAAAACAAAAAGAAAATGTATATGTGGCAACAGCAGTCGATGTCGAAGCCTATTGGGATCTGATTGAAAAATGTTTAAAAGCATACTAGGTGGAAAATGATTCGGAAGCTTAGTAAAAAAGAATTGGAAGTTCTTTATAAGAATGAAATGGTTTTTGATTTTCCTGAAAATGAGCTTAAACCGTTATCAATTCTTGAAAGAGAAGAGTATAATTGGCTTGGTTACTTTGAAGAAAATGTCTTAAAAGGATATGCGATACTTATTTTGTATGAATCAAAGAAATGTATTCTTTTAGATTACTTTGCCATATTATCAACGTATCGTAAAAACGGACTCGGAACACAGTTTCTAAGAGAACTGAAAGAAGAATATAGAGAATGGGATGCAATTTTTATTGAATCAGAAGCAGAGAAAAGTGAAACGGCAAGAAAAAGAATTGAATTCTATAAGCATTCTTCTGCCGTAGTAACTTCGTTTATCGTTACTTTGTATTTTGTGGAATATCATATCTTGATGATTCCTTTAGCTGTTGCATTGGATCAAAAAGAAATTATAGACAGAGTTAGGGCGATATATGAAAAAATATATACACCAAAACAGTTAGAAGAATATATAAATATTAAAAAAGTTATTGAAGAAAATGCAATTGATTGATAAACTTGCTTCATGCAAGATTTGGAGGAATTATGAAATCGAAAAAGAATAAAGTGTTAGCAGTGGTTTATGCTGTATCTGCAATTTATACACTCATTCAATTAATTACGAATGGGAATACTCAAAAGTTAGGGTATCTTGCGCTTGCTTGTGTGACCCCATTTGCACTACCTTTGGGATTGAAGGTTATTGGATGGAAAAGTAATGAAGATATTAACTTTGTAGAAGGTTGTTTCTGCTATGTTGCGATGATTGTCGGGAATTTATGGGGTGGATATGGAATAACCGGATTTGATAAAGTTCTTCATTCTATGTCCGGAGTATTGATTTGTGCAGCCATGATGATGGTTTATGCAGTGCTTAGAAAAGAAATTCATTATGAAAAAAAAGAATTTCCGATTATTTTCTTATTCATTAACGGAATGAACATGATGGCAGCTTTTTTGTGGGAATGCTTTGAATTTGCATGTTTGATTTTCTTGAAGATTGATGCAATTAATCATTTCACAAGTGGTGTTTATGATACGATGACAGACATGATTGTCTGTTTTATCGGAGGACTTCTTACAAGTGTGATCCTTTATTTTTATTTCGCTAAAGGAAAAAAGTCGTTACTCAGTAATGCCGTTGAGAAATTTTATCTTGATAACAAAAATGTGTGATAACTTCATATAAAATTCACATAACAGAAGTATACTGTTTATTACAGAATAGGAGTTGTATGAAATGGAATTTATTTTGCAGCTTATGATTGAACGTGTAAACAAATCTTTAGTAAAAAATGAGGTTGAAAAAGAGCCGACAAAAGAGGATTGTCAGAAAAAATTGAAATTGATTTTGAAAGCTCAAGGATAAAAAAGTACAGACTGAGAATTGTTCGGTTTGTACTTTTTTAATTTATAATGGTAAAATAAGAGAAACCGATTCTTGCCAAAAATGGTAATGCTAGGATAACATAAAATGGAATGGAAGAGGATAGGAATATGATATTAGTTCATGAATTAACTGCGATATGTAGAAATGGATGGAAGTATACTCGTGATCATTTAACTCACCGACATCTCAGTAATGAGGCATATGATATTTGTGCAGTAATTTATACGAATGATCTTTGTAATCAAGATACAGTTGTCAAAGCTTTAAAAATGGATAAAAGCAGTGTGGCTAAAATAATCAGAAAATGTGAAAAAGAAGGAATTATTTTTCGGATGAAAGATCAAAAAGATATGCGTAATTATTGTTTGTCCTTGACTGAAGAAGGAAAAGAGATTATTTGTAATTTAATTGATACTGTTGCGCTTTGGCAAAAGGAAGCTATGTCTTGTTTGAGTGAAGAAGAAATTGCAGACTTTACAAGAATGGTCGAAAAAATTCGCGAAAATACCAGAATTCTAAATAAATAATTATTTATTTGTTGACACCATCCACTAATGTGGTAATATATTTTATAACAATAGTAGATATCATCTACTAAGTGGAGGTCAAAATGAAAAAATTATTAATTCTATTAGTGGCATTTTTATTGGTAGGTTGTCAATCAGCGACAGAACAAAATTGTAGCGTTGTCGATGAAGAAGCATTGATGAAAGAAGGATGGGTGAAAAATCCGGAAGAGAACGGATATATTAAAGTAACCACAGATGAAGTTGCTTCTGCAACCTCACAAGGGAAAGGACTTACTTTCGGGTTTATGGATCAAAGCGATCGAGTAAAACAGGATACAGTACTAGAGTATTTATCCGGAAATAACGGAAATAATCGTGAGATGTATCAAATTGCAACATCTGTTAATAACATTCCAACAGTTTCATCTGTTGAGTATGTTTTAGATCCGGCAAATTTTAATTTATATGGTTTAAGCGAAGTGGGAACTGAAAAAACATTGGATTTCGCAATTAATCCGAATGTATCTCTTTATTGGACAAGACAGCTACGTGAGAGTGAAGAAGCAAAAGGGATGACATATTTTACCTCTTACGGAATTCAGATTACGGGAAAAGTTGAAATGTTTACAGAAAAAGATTTAGATGAAGATCCAACTGAATTATTGCATATCTTTGAAGTATATTATCCGACCTTGCCGACAACAGCGATGGTATGGGCAAAACAGGAAACAGAGGAACAGAAAATTGCATATATCAGACAAGTTTTATCTCAACAAGTTGTATATAAAATTGTTCCAAGTCAAATGGTTATAACACAACCATATATGCTTCATATGGGTGGAGCTTATGCGTCCTGTGCTATTTATACAACTAAAGGAGCTTATGCATATCCGTCTGAATTCATTGGGGCTGATTTCTTAGATGAAGTTATTGAAGATAAGGTTAGCAATGAAGAGTATAAAGCAATTATTGATCAGATGTATCCACAGATGGAAATTACAGATGAAATGAGTGAAGATGAAGTTACAGCAGCACAAACCAATAATGCTACAAGAGAATTATTATTAGGTGAAAATACTTGTGGTATTAAAACTCAACAGATTTTAACAAATTTCACACGTCAATAAAATAAAAAAAGTCGTATCGAGAATTAAATTAATTCAATTGATACGACTTTTAATTATTTAAATTTTTTCTTAACCGTTTTTAGTGCAATCGGTGTGAAAATAATCATGACGATTGCTTCAGCGCAAGCATAAGCCCACCAAACTTGGTTCAAGCCTCCAATTTTAGCAAATAAATAAGCGAATGGAATCAAGAAGAACAATTGGCGGAATAAGGACATGAACATACTGATGGTTCCATATCCCAAAGACTGAAATAAGACGGTAATAACTAATCCGACAGCGGCAAAGATGAAGTGGAAACTGATGACTCGTAAAGCAAGTGTACCGATTTCTAATAATTCCGAAGTAGGATTGAATAAGCCCAAGATCAAATTTGGGAAGAAGCTGAAAATTAAAGTTCCTGACAACATAATCAGTACTGCGACTTTTAGCATGAGTTTTAAGGTGTCGGTATAGCGTTCTTTGTTTTTAGCACCGAAATTGTAAGAAAGAATCGGCATTGCACCTTGATTCATTCCGAGTACAGGCATAAATACAAAGCTCTGTAGTTTGAAATAAATGTTTAATGCATTGACTGCTACATCACTGAAACTTACTAAAATCCCGTTCATGCAAGTGGTTGTGATAGAGCCGATAGCATTCATGATCATTGTCGGAATACCAATTTGATAGATTTTCTTTACGACGATAGTTTCAAACTTGAATCCTTTTAAAGTAATTTTGATATCGTGATCTTTCTTCAATAGGGCGAATAAGATAAAGAACATTCCGACCCATTGTCCGATAACCGTCGCAATAGCGGCCCCTGCTACACCCATTGCCGGGCACCCTAAATATCCAAAAATCATAATTGGATCAAGGATGATATTGATACCGGCAGAAATGAGCAAGGAAAACATCGGAAGAATCATATTTCCTGTTGCTTGTAAAATTCTTTCACAGATAATTTGAACTTGTTGACCTAGGCCAAAACCCATGACGATCATCAAATAGGAAGCCCCCATTTCAATGATTTCAGCATCTTGAGTGAATAGATTTAAAAACGGTTTAGCAGCAAGAACACCGAGAACAAGAATCAAAAGTGAGTGAATCACGGATAAAATCAATCCGGTAGTCGCTGTTTGATTTGCGTGATCTTGACGTTTTTGACCTAAACGACGGGCGACCATGGCATTGGTTCCGACACCACATCCCAGTCCAATTGCCAGATTTAGCATTTGCATCGGAAATACCAATCCGATTGAAAAAAGAGCATCTTGTCCGAGTTTGGCCACATAAATACTGTCAACAATGTTATACAAAGCTTGTATCAACATAGAGAAAACAGCCGGAAGACTCATGGATAAAAGTAACTTATTAATAGGCATAGTACCTAATTTATCAGATTTAGTTTCATTCATATATAACCCTCCAAAACCTGTATATTATAGGCGAAATCATTTTAAAAATCCAGTTAATCTTTTTATTCACAAATGAAAAAAGGATGTACTTTTAAGCGATCAATAAAATTGTTGAGAATGAATTTGATATTTATGAATATTTCTGCTACCCTTATAAGCGGTGATAAAAATGAATAAAAATACTGGAATACGTTTTTTGTTGATGCTTGGGGGAAATTTAATGATCGGTGTGGGAATTGCCTTTTCTCTTTATGCACAAATGGGAAATGATCCGTTTAGTACGATGAATTTAGGGTTTTCCAATTTTACGGGGATTTCGTTTGGTACGATTCAATTAATAATTAATTGTATTTTATTTATGATTCCTCTTCTTTTTGACCGCAGTCAAATTGGGTTAGGGACAATCGGTAATATGGTGTTGGTTGGGTATTGTGCTGATTTTTTCAGTCCCTTATGTGCTCAATTGTTAAATATGCTTTCCTTTAATGCAACGATTTTAGCTATGATAGTCGGTGTATTGATTACTTCTTTTGGGTGTGCTTTTTATCTTGCCGCACAAATGGGAGCTTCACCATGGGATTCGATGGCATTTGTTGTGACAAAGCATTTTCCATCTATCCCGTATATGCCTTTTCGAATTGCTCAAGATCTTTTAGCACTTTTGATTGGATTTATCTTCCATGCAACGATAGGGCTAAGCAGTCTTATTCATGCTTTCTGTTTAGGATCGTTTATTTCTTTTTTCAGTAGTAAAATTCGTGCTTTCTTTTTAAAAGAAAAACAGACCGAAGTCTGTTAATTCAATTATTTAGCACATAATTTGGCATTCTGAATAAAATCTTGTACCGTTTTATTTTTTCTTTCCGGCATCCACGCTAAACCGATTGGCATATCCGGGAGATCAAGTAGCGGTATTTTTACTAAGCCGGAGAATTTTTTCTTTTTACTGCATGGTAAAATGGTTACTCCGATTCCGGATTCAACATTCAAAAACATACTGTCAAAGGTACGATAAGGTGGAAATACATGAATATTCATTTGATTCAATTTGGCAAAATTGGTAATATACTTATTCTTTTGCAGTTCTGTGTTGGCAAAAAGTAAATTTTCTCCGCTTAAATCCTCCCATGTGAGTGATTTGTAGGCAGCTAAGCGATGTGTTTTACTAACGAAGACATAGTATCCGCCCTCTGTTAAAGGCATAAAAGCAAATTCCGGATCATCTTGTATTTCAAATTCATAACAAAACGCCAGTTGGATTTCATTTGAGCGAAGTAAGTCTTTTGTACTGAAATCCTTTTGTGAGAGGATCTCAATTTGAATAGAAGGGTGTTCTTGGGTGTAACATTTAATCGTATTGGATACAATTGTATAATCCGCTAATCTACGAATCAAAAGTGTAATAACGGAACGATTATCCATATCATGGAGTATTTTTGCCCTTTGAATGATATTTTGTAGATTTTCTGAAAGTGATGACAACTCTTTGTAAAGCAATTCTCCAGCCGGAGTTAAGATGACAGAGCGATTATTACGATTAAAAAGTTTGATCCCTAATTCCTTTTCTAATGAGTTGATTTGATAGCTGACAGCGGGCTGAGTTGTAAAAAGAGACTCAGCAGCTTGAATGTAACTGAGACTTTTTGCGACTTCCAAGAAGCAGTTAATTTGAGCAGTATTCATGACCATATTACCTCTTAAAGCAATTATAGCATATTTGTGATAAAAATATTTTATTAATTGAAAAAAAGCTTGAATTGATTGACTGAAAAATCACAAGTATAATATGTTCAGAAAATCACAAAAAGGAGGGCGTATATGGCTAAACAAGTTTCACGTCGTGAATTTCTTAAAGGGAGTGCATTAGCTGCTGCCGGATTAGCAACTTCCGGTTTATTAGCTGCTTGTGCAAATGATTCAGCAAATGATAATAATCAGCCTAGTCAGAGCAATCTATCATTTGACAAAGAAGTCGATTTCTTAATCGTCGGATACGGACTTGCCGGAGAGGCTGCCGCACTTGAGGCAAATGACATTGATCCTGAAGCAAAAGTTTGTGTTTTGGAGAAATTGTCAGAAGCAAATGCCGGTGGTAACTCAATTGCATCAGGACAAACAGTTATCGTTCCAAATCCGGATGATTTGGAAACATTTAAGCGTTATTTGATTGCTTGCAGCAATCCGAACCCAATCAAAGAAGAATATACGGATTTCTTGGTAAAAGAGTTCGCAGAACAGGCAGAATGGATTCAAGGTACAGTAGAAAAAGTAGATTATGAGCTTGGATATGTTGGTGGTGGACCAATTAACTGGGGTTCACTTGTAACGGAATTCCCGGATCTTGATGGAGCAAGTTTCAGCGGATGTTCTGCTCATGTCAGAAAAGTCGGTACAACATTTGAATATGGTGGAGTATGGCGTGGATTTGATTTGGCTGTAAGAGAGCGTGCAAATGTCGAACTTTGTTTCGAAACAGCATTCAAATCTTTGATTCAAGATGAAACAGGAAAAGTATTGGGAATCGTAGCTGTTGATTCAACAGGTAAAGAATTCACAATCAAATCAAATAAAGGTGTCGTTCTTGCATGTGGCGGATATGAAAATAATTTACAGATGCAGCGTGATTTCCATGGTATGGATATGGTTTATACAGGGGGTACACCGGGTAACACAGGAGATGCATTTGAGCCTTTGATGAGTGCCGGGGCTAAGATGTGGCATATGAAGAACCAAACACAGTCAGGTGGTTATTGGTTAGGTATTAAAGTTCCTGAACATGAAGCAACATTCATGCGTAATTTCTCAATGGCAGGTACATCTTGGATTGAAGTTGCGAAGGATAATCAGAGATTCTACAACGAATCAGGGGCTTATCATCGTCAGCACATGAAATATAAAGAATTCGGTCATTATGTAGACTTGGCTCATGATCGTGCTTTGCCGGTTGACTTGATTTTTGATGAAAAGACAAGAACAGCAGGAGCAATCGTTACAAAATGGTTAAGCTGGCCAATTACAACAGAAGGTTATGTTTGGTCTGATGATAACAGTGCGGAAGTTGAAAAGGGATGGATCGTAAAGGCAGATACAATTGAAGAGTTGGCAGAAAAGATTGGTCGTGATCCGGCTGAACTTAAAGCGACAATCGATCGTTACAACAGCATGGCTGCTTCCGGAAAAGATACTGATTATGGAAGAAATCCGGAAACAATGAGTCCGATTGATACAGCTCCATTCTATGCAGTAGGAATTACTCCGACATTGGTTGCGACAACAGGTGGTGCTGAACGTAATGTAAAAGCCCAAGTTGTAAAATGGAATGGCGAAGTTATCGAGAATTTGTATGAAGCAGGAGAACTTGGCTCTTATGTTTCTAACTTGTATCAAAACGGTATGTTCTTGGCTGAAGCAATTGCGACAGGTCGTGCCGCAGCAGATACGGCATTTGGTGGTAGATCAACAGTAGCTTCTCCAATTCATTTGAAACAGGATGAATATGATATTGCAGGTAAAGCTGATGGAAGCTATGAACAGTTGATCAAAGGTAACCACGGAGAATTTACATTGAAAGTTGATGTTGCCGGTGGTAAGATTACAAACATGGAAATTGTTTCAGGAAGAGATAACATGTTTATGGAAGATGCACAGCTTGAAGCATTCTTCAACGAAGTAATTACAGGACAGAGTGTTGAAGTCGATGCAATTTCCGGAGCAACATTGGATTCAAATGCAATGATTGATGCATTGAAATCTATCTTCAAGAAATAAGAATTATGAATTAATTGAACGAACAGGAGTCTGAAAAGATTCCTGTTTTAATTTAAGTTTTCACATAATTGTTGTACTTTTAAAGCAGACACTGTAAAATATGAAAGGCTTAAAAGGGAGAGTTTATTTTATGGAAGCAGGAATTACAGTTTTTTATCAGATTATCAAAATGTTCATCATGATAAGTGTAGGATATATCTTATATAAGAAAAAAATCATAACCGATGCCTCAACAGCGGTATTATCCAATCTTTTATTGATGGTAGCAACACCCTGTACTTTGATAACCTCGTTTAATCAAGAATTTTCCGGTGAGAAGCTTGTTAATCTGGGAGTGGCTTTTGTCATTAGTGTATGTACTTATTTCTTTTTCATTTTACTTGCGAATTTACTTTATAAGAAAGAAAAAAAGGAAGAGAAATTTTCAATTGTTTTCTCTAATGCCGGTTTTATGGGGATCCCTCTAGTAACAGGATTGCTTGGAATTGAATCTGTTTTCTATTTGTCTGTATATATTGTCTGCTTCTATCTGTTTGGTTGGACGTATGGAATTGTTGTGATGTCAGGAGATAGAAATATGGCTTCTGTTAAACGACTAATCACAAATCCTTGTATTTGGTCTGTTGTTATCGGACTTGTAATATTTATTTCGCCAATCAAACCATTTGCCCCGGTTATGGAATCAATTTCTATGATGGGGAGCATGAATACTCCTTTGGCAATGATTGTGTTGGGGTCTTATTTAGGACGGTGTCGCCTTCAAGAAATTTTCACAGATAAGAGAATTTATTTGGTTTCATTCTATCGTTTGATTCTTGCCCCGATATTGTTATTAGTTATATTTAAGTTTCTTCCTGTACAGTTTGCACAAATCAAGATGATTATCTTTATTGCCGCTAGTGCTCCGGTTGGGGCATTGCTTCCGATGTTTGCACAGATTGTCAACAGGGATACAGATTATGGAGCGGAAATTGTTAGTTTGTCAACACTTCTTTCTTTGATTTCATTACCACTGATGCTGATGATGGCGCAAATGATCTGGTAAATCAATATTAACAAAACATATTCCTTGAGATTTTGGGTATATGTTTTTTTATTATGGTATAATAGAATAAAGAAAAGAGGGGAATTTATGAGAAAAATAATAATTAGTTTAAGTCTTATGATTTTACTGACAGGTTGTTCCATAGCGACTGATAGTGCGAAAGACTCCTCTAGCCAATCAATAGATTTATCGGATATTTTACAAAAAGAATTGGATTTTTCAGATAAAAGTGAAGTTGATTTGGAAGTAGATGAACATGTCGAAGAATTATTTTCAAGTTTAAATATGTATTCGCCAAGTGGTGTGGATTTATTCATCGGAGAAAATCATGATTATATTGGTTTTAAATATCAAAATGGCATTACTTTACCGGATAATTCGTATGAGGAATTGAGAGCAACTCCGGAAAGTAAATTTGGAGTCCCATATCTATATTATGGGAAGTTAGTTCGTTTGTCTGAAAATGTGTATAGTTCGCAAGGAAACTATTTTTCTGCATGGAAAGATTGGGAAAGAATAGTTTCTGATGATACTGATTTTTACATTGTAGAAAATGACGAAAAGTATTATATCTGTTTTGAAAATTTATCTTTAGAAGATTTGGAAAAATACAGGAATGAGTATGGATTGGAAGATGAAAAAATTATTGATTTGATAGATTCTGAAGCTTTATTAGAGAAATTAGGATTGAATCATAGCGAAATTATGGCTGCAAACTTTTCTTCAATTGCCGGGGAATATGTCAATTCGGAAGGAAATGTTATATTTCTTGATGAAGATGGTCTTAATGACAACGAACGTCAGACACGAGAAGTTTATGGCAGTCCGGATAGTGGATATTTCATGGGAATTCATCCAAAAGAAGAGTTAGATGGTGGATATTTACTCATGGTTTTTCCGATAGGTGTTGAAGTTCTTAATTTAGAAGGGTTAACAGATACGACCAAAGTTAGAATTTGTTATGGTCAGGCAGAGCCAATGTCTGTAGAAGAGGTTTATACAAAAAAATAAGTGGATATAAATTTTAATTGAGATAAAAGATAAACTTGTTAAAGAGTATATAAAGACTATTCCATTTCTCTGAATTGTAAATAACATGAAATAGATTTGTTGGATGCAGTATTCATGGTATAATACGATTAAGAAAAGAGGGGAACTTATGAAAAAAATAATTATAGTGATGA
>CATJXY010000018.1 GCA_949744505.1 uncultured Erysipelotrichaceae bacterium
GAAGCATGGAGTGATGGGGCACAGAGTTTGAAGCCGGAGAAGTTTAAGACATTGATAGAGAAAGGGAGAAAGATTGCGGAAGTAATCGGTAGGGAAATGGCATGAAAGTTCAAATAACACCGATTGAGAATAAAAGAGGTCCCATTGAAATTCCAAGCAGTAAATCGTTAGGTCATAGAGCTATACTTTGTGCTTCTTTGAGTAAAGGAATTTCTCATATTCGAAATTTAAACTTTTCGAGTGATATTGAGGCGACAATAGAAGCGGTTAAAGAATTAGGGGCAAAAGTTTTTTGTTTTGAGGATGAAGTCATCATTGAAGGGATCGGTGATTTTAATGGTTTTTCAAATCATGTGGTGAATTGCCGAGAATCCGGATCAACTTTACGATTTTGTATTCCAATCTTTTCGTTAACGAATCAAAAGGTAATATTTTCCGGAAGCGAGAGATTGATGGAAAGACCTCAAAGTGTTTATAAAAAAATATTTGAAGAACAGGGACTTAAATTTATTCAAGAAAATCAGTCTTTAACAATTGAAGGTTCTTTAACAGGTCAAGAATATACAATTGATGGAAATATCAGTTCTCAGTTTATTACTGGGTTATTATTAAGCTTGCCGCTTCTTGAAGAAGATAGTATCCTTCATATCTTACCACCCTTTGAATCAAGGTCTTATGTTAATTTGACTTTAGATATGATGAAAAAATTTAAAGTTTATGCAAACTATCTTGACGAGAATACCTTGATTATTCCAGGAAGGCAGCATTTTACATGTACGGATGTGACTGTGGAAGCAGATTACAGTCAGGCAGCATTTTTTGCGGTATTGGGGCAAATCAATTCAGAGGTGTGGTTAAAGGGATTGAGAGAAGATTCACTTCAAGGAGATAAGGTAATTGTGAATCAGATTCTTCAAATGGGAGGAAAGATTGAATTTACAGATGAAGGGCTTATCAGTACACCTTCAAGTTTACAAGGATGTACATTAGACTTGCAAGATTGTCCTGATTTAGGTCCGATTTTAATGGTCTTAGCAGCTTTTGCTCAAGGAAAAACACAAATTATTCATGCACAAAGACTCAGAATCAAGGAAAGTGATCGCATCGCGGCGATGGAAGAGGAACTCAGAAAATTTGGTGTCAAGATAACAAGTACAGAAGATACGATTACGATTGAAAAAAGTGAAATTCTCACACCGAAGGAAAATATAAAAGGCCATAATGATCATCGAATTGTTATGAGTTGTGCAATTTGTGCGACAAAATCAAATGATTCTGTTACAATAGAAGAGGCACAGGCTGTTTCAAAATCTTATCCAAAATTTTGGGATGATTTAAAAAGTTTGAATGTTCCTATTGAGGAGTACTTATGATTACAAAAGATACAAATTTTCTTATCGTAGGATTAGGATTGATTGGCGGAAGTTATGCTAAAGCTTTGAAAAATGCCGGATATTCTGTTTCTGCATTAGATATCAATGAAGAATCTATTCAGTATGCTTTAGAAAATAAAATTATAGATAAGGGAGATATTTCTGAAAAACGATTGATTCAAGAAGCTGATTTTATTTTTATCTGTTTATATCCAACACTTTTAAAATCGTGGATCGAAGAAAATCAACAATATTTTAAATCCGGGATTACAATCAGTGATGTTTGTGGTGTAAAAGGAAAAATAGTGGATGCTACACAGGAGATATTGCGAAAGGATGTAGAGTTTATTGCCTCTCATCCGATGGCTGGAAAAGAGGTAAGTGGGGTAAAGTACGCAGATCCAACGATATTTGAGAAAGCAAACTTTATAATTACACCCACGGATAAAAATACATTAGAAAGGATAGAAATGATGAAAGAATTGGCAAAAATCTTAGGTTTTACCAATATTTCAGTTTTATCTGTACAAAAGCATGATGAAATGATTGGTTTTGTTTCGCAACTTACCCATGTCATTGCGGTAACATTAATGAATACCAATGATAATACACATCTGGTTGATTATACGGGTGATAGTTTTAGGGATTTAACAAGAATTGCTAAAATCAATGAGAACTTATGGAGTGAATTATTTATTTCAAATAAAGAGAATCTAGTAAAAGAAATACAAGATTTTCAAAGAGAATTAGAGTATTTTGAAAGAATTTTGCAAAATGAAAATGTAGAAGAAATGAAGCGATTATTCATTCAGTCAACAGAAAGAAGAAAGTTGTTTGATAAGAGGAAATAAAAATGAAAATTATGATTGTTAATGGTCCCAATATTAATATGACCGGAATAAGAGAAAAAGGGGTTTACGGTAAAAGAACTTATGATGAAATCAAAGAAATGATCAAAGAAGAAGCTTGTAAAAGGAATGTGGAAGTTGAAGTATTGCAAAGTAATCATGAAGGGGAAATCATTGATTTTATTCAACGGGCTTATTTTGAACAATTTGATGGAATCATTATTAATCCCGGTGCTTATACACATACTTCTTATGCTATTCATGATGCAATAAAGTCGGTTGAATGTATCCCTACAATTGAAGTTCATCTTTCAAATGTCCATGCACGAGAAGAATTTAGACGTATTTCTAAAACTGCTCCGGCATGTGTTGCTCAAATGTGTGGTTTAGGGGAATTTGGATATGTTTTGGCAATGGATGCTTTAATTCAGATGAAAAAATAATGATTAGTGCAGTCTTATATAGATTGCATTTTCTTATTGGAGGGAAAAGTTATGATAAAAGAAAATAAAACCAATGCAATGAGAACTTTAGATGCAAAAAAGATTACATATCGTATACATTATTATGATTGTGATGAATTTCTGGATGGAATCCAAGTTGCAAAACGTTGTAATTTAGATGAGAACAGAGTATTTAAAACGATTGTAACACTTTCTTTAAAAAAGAAAATTTATGTATTTGTTTTACCTGTAAATAAAGAAATAGATTTAAAATTAGCAGCAAAGTATGTGCATGAAAAATCAATTGAGTTACTTCCTTTAAAGGATTTGCTTAATACGACAGGATATGTAAGAGGGGGATGCAGTCCGATTGGAATGAAGAAAAATTATGATGTTATCATCGATCAAACTGCCTTAAATTTTGAAACAATCATTTTTAGCGCAGGGAGAATTGGGGCACAAATTGAAATGGATCCGAGATTACTGTACACAGTATGTAACTGTAGTTTTGAAGAACTAACAAAAGGTTAATTCTTTAGGAGCATGTCCAAAGTTAGTTTTCTTTTTTTCATAAAATGGTCATGAGAAAGGAGATTAACTATGAATTACAGAAATGAAATTTTATCTGGTGAAGATCAGGAAAGAGAGAACTTACGGGCGATTACAGAAGTAAATCATGTTCATGAGATTACCGGTTCTGTCGCATCTGCAACTTCTGCTGGAATACGAAATCACTCACATCGCTTTGCAACTATGACATCCAGACCAATCAAGACGAGAAATGGAAACCATGTTCATGCGGTTCGCTTTTGGACAGATAGTTATGATGGACATTTACACGAATTTAGAGGGATGACGACGGAAGCAGACGAAACCGGTTCTCATCACATTCATTATTTGACTGGACTGACATCTATTAATGATGGACATCGACATGAATTTAAAGCGGCTACACTGATTGATAATCCGACCGGAACAAAATAAAAGGACGAATATTCGTCCTTTTACTTAGTTTAATTTTAAAGAAGTAAGTTCTGCATAAAGATGTTTATAATCTTTTTCCAATTCATTTACAGCATTTAATAAGGTCTCTTCTAAATAATCGTGTTTTTCTTTGAATGTTTGGCATGCATTAATTCCCATACCAAGTGCTCTAACACATTCGTCTAATATTTTTTTGTCATCATCGGCCATGATAGCTTTCATTTTTTCAAAGAAACTTCCTACTGCAGCCATCATAGGAATAGAGTCCGTTGCATCAGCATTTCGCTCATTAATTCTTTGTGTCAATTCAATTTCATGTTTTTTAAATACATCGAGTGAGTCAATTAAAATTTGCTTTAGCATTGGATCTTTTGTCGATGCGAGATATTGTTGAAAAACATCTGCTCCCATATGACATCCTTGTAATAATTCGTTTAAATCTTGGCATATTGTTTCTGTTGTTGGTTCCATATTTTCACCTCATTTTTAGTGTGTGCATGTAAGAGTATTCTATGCTATAATAAAAAGAGAAAAAAGGAATTAGAATAAATTATGATAAAAGAATTAATAAATCGGTATAAAGAAGCAATCAGTTATTTGTTTTTTGGAGTTTTAACTACTATTGTCAATCTTATTTCTTATAAATTTTTTACAATATTACAGGTGGATTTGTATGTTAGTGTTGTCCTTGCTTGGATTTTATCTGTTGTCTTTGCATTTATTACCAATAAATTGTTTGTATTTGAATCCAAGTCATGGGAAATGGCTATTTTAGGAAAGGAACTGGTTTTATTTTTATCAGCACGTATCTTGTCTTTAGGAATTGATCTTGTTGCAATGGGGGTAATGGTAAATATAATTCATATCCAAGATATGATTGCTAAATTGGTTGCCAATGTCATTGTTGTTATTGTAAATTATATTTTCAGTAAATTTTTGATTTTTAAGAAATAAAGTATTTATAAAAAGTTTTATTATTCATCATGAAAAAGGTTATAAAAAAAGGAGTAAATCGAAACTCCTATTTTTTATTTATTTTGATCTAATTACATAAAATCCTTTAAGAATTTCACCCTCTAAATCAGGGTGGTTGTTTTCATCGTACACCCATAAAGCACTGATTGGATCATGAGTCTTGTTATATTCTGCAATAAATTCTAAACCTTTTTCTGCCCCCATGATCATAAGCGCAGTAGATAAGATATCACCAACTCCGCCATCATTGCAAGTAATCGCAACAGAACGAACATCTTTAGCAGGATAATAAGTAGTCGGATCGATAATATGATGATAAATTTCTTGATCTTCTCCTACATAATAGCGCTGATAATCTCCGCTTGTTACAATGGTAGATGTGTTAAATGTTTCAAGTATGGTAATTCCGTTTTGATCGCTGGCATCTTCCGGATTTCTGACACCGACTTTCCATGAAGAACCATCAGGCTTACTATGAATAAGCTGAATGTTACTTTCGCCAACGCTAAGTAAAATGGCATAAGGGTAGATTTCCTCTAAATAGTCACTGATTTTTTGAGCAGCGAAACCTTTTGCGATACCCCCTACATCAATTGAGATGTTTGGATCGTCAATATAAACAGTCGATGCCTTTTCATCGATAATAATATGCTCAAAGCCACGATACTGTGCGGCATTTTCAAGTTCTTCTTGGGTTGGTACTGCTCCTAATTGACCCCCATAATTTTTTAGTAAGCCTTCTTCTCGATATTCGTGCCAAATATTTAGTAGATTACCGATTGTAATGTCAAATGAGCCATCACTCATTTCTGAATATTCTTTTGCTAATAACAATAATTCGATTAATTCTTGATCTACTTCAACAGGATTTATTCCGGCATTGTCATTAATTGTTTTAACATTATTTATATTTTCATAATTGTTATATTTATCAAATAAAATTGTATAGTATTTCATTTTTTCACATACTTTTTCAAATAACTCATCTGCCTGACTTTTATCTTCTGCATAAGTTTGCATGACAACCGCTGTATCAAAATACTCAGACCCATAAGTTTGATTTGTATATCGAGTCAAGTCTTTTGGTTGATCTAAAGAGGATGGGGGATTTATGGTACATCCTCCACACATAACACATAATAAAAATATGATTAACTTTTTCATAAGGGGAACTTTCCTTTCTTTGTTAAATTCTTCATGATCACAAAATGAATCTTATTCATTATAGCATGAACCTAATGAAAAGAGATATAAATCATTTATTAAGTTGTTTTTTTCACAAATTATTTTTTGTTGGAATGTGAGATAAAGCATGTTATAATTACAACGTATTGTGAATAATTGCCCAAATTTCAAGAAAAAGTGGCTATTATTCAGTTTTTATGCGTTATCAAGCATAGGGAAAATCAGAAAGGAAAGGGTAAATTATGTCATTATTAACAGGACCGATGCGCAAGCATGTTAACGGTCATAAAGAATTGACAGATCATGTCGATGTTAAAAAAATCGATGCCGGAAATTTGGTTTATATTCCTTTGGTAAATGGTAATGCGGTTGCAGGTGAAGTACTTGTCAACGAAGGCGATAAAGTTAAAGTAGGTACTGTTGTTGCCAGACGTAAGGATAATTTTATTGTTCCTTTATTTTCATCTGTTTCCGGTACTGTTAAGGGAAAAGAAACTTTCATGCATGCTGGATTAAAGCCGGTAGAGCATTTGGTTATCGAAAACGATGGTTTATATGAAACGGAGCAAGCTTTTGAACCGATTGATTATACAACCGCAACAAGAGAAGAATTATGCGATTATATGATGAATGCTGGAATTGTAGGTTGTGGTGGAGCCGGATTCCCGAGCTATGTAAAGTATAAATTTGCTAAAGATGTTAAACTCTTGATTATCAATGCAGTAGAGTGTGAACCGTATATTACTGCTGATTACAAGTATGTTTCAGAGTACAAAGAAGATATGCTTCGTGGTGTTAAGGCAATGTTGAAGATGTGTGAAGCACCGGAGGCCGTTATTTGTATTAAAGAAACAAAAAAGGCATTCATTGAAGAAATGAATCAGTTCTTAAAAGATGAAAAAAATGTTAATGTCAAAGAAGTTCCGGATGTTTATCCAATGGGATGGGAAAGAACATTGGTTTATGAAGTTACAAAGAAAAGATATGACCGTCTTCCGGGAGAAGTAGGTGTTGTTGTAAATAATGCAACAACAGCAATTGCTTTTGGTCAAGCACTTGTAACAGGTAGAGGAATCACAGAAAAGTTTGTCACAGTTTCCGGTGATGCTATTAAGGAACCATGTACTGTTCGTGTTCCGGTAGGTGTAAGAACTTGTGATATTATTGCTGCATGCGGAGGATATACAAAAGAAGATGTTCTTTTGATTGCCGGAGGACCGATGATGGGAAGAACTATTCCTAATGATCAGTTTGTTATCACTCCGTACAGTAATGCATTGACAGTTTTGGAAAATGTCCCGGTAAAAGAAGTTGCTTGTCTTCGCTGTGGACGTTGTTCAGATCACTGTCCGGCAGGATTACAACCGGTTCGTATTAACAATGCTGAAAAAGCAAAGAATATGGAATTGATTGAAAAATTGAACGTTATGGATTGTATTGAATGTGGTATGTGTACATATATTTGTCCTTCAAAGATTGCCGTAACGGAAGGTGTAAGAAGAGCAAAACGTGCTATGGCTCTTAAAAAGAAATAGGAAAGGGGAGAATTGAGATGAAATTTACTTTTAAACCATCCCCAAACTATCGTAATGAGCAAAGTACAAGCTCTATTATGATGGAATTAACGATTGGGTTGTTAGTTATCTTTGCAGCAGGTTGTTTGATTAATTTGAAAATTAACGGAACAACTGCGTTGCTTCATTGTATTTTTGCTTTATTGGTTTGTCTTATTGCAACAGTAGGAACAGAAATTATTTGGTGTGTTGTATTAAAAAAAGACGTTGTAGAGCATTTATTTAGTTCATATCCATGGGTGACCGGAATTATTATTGCTTTGACAGTTCGTCCGAATGTAAGCTATTTTGCTTTAGCAGTTGCTTCTGTAATGGCAATTTATTTCGGTAAATTGGTTTTTGGTGGATTTGGACAAAATATTTTTAATCCTGCTGGCGTAGGTCGTGCAATTATTGCAATCAGTTTCGGTTCAGCGGTTGTCGCAGATGTCGTTTCTGGAGCAACTCCAACATCAACAATTTCAAGTTATGGATGGTTGATGAATGGTGCTAATGCTTCTGCATTCTTAAATGATTTCGGTGGTTTAACAAATATGGCACTTGGTTTATATCAAGGTGCTATTGGTGAAACATGTTCTGTTTTGCTTATTGTTGTTGGAATCGTTTTGGCATGGCGTAAGGTTATTGATTGGAAAGTTCCTACAATTTATGTATCTACAGTTTTTGTTCTTTCTTTGTTAGTAGGTTTGATGAATGGACAAGGATTGTGGTATCCGTTGTTTAGTGTTTTGACAGGTGGTGTTTTATTCGGGGCTGTCTTTATGTTGACTGATCCGGTTACAAATCCAACCAGTTCTTCAGGACGTGTCATTTTTGCGATGGGAGCAGGTTTATTAACCGTTCTTATTCGTGTAAAGGCAAGTTTGCCTGAGGGTGTATTATTCTCAATTCTGTTGATGAATATGTTGACACCGGCTATCGAAAAATGGTGTGATGGAAATCAGATCAAAAATATTAAAAAGCTTCAAAGAAACGTAGTTATTACAGCAATTATTTGTTTGGTTGTGGGAGCAATTGCCGGATTCTCTATGAAAGCATCTGATGCAAATTATGTAAATGTCAATACAAAGATTATTGTTGATGCAAGCTATGGTGAAAATGCGTTGGCAAATGTAGATACATCTAACGTCAAGGTAATCAGCGAAGAAAATGGAACTTTCACTCTTGCAAGCAAGGGATTTGATGGTGAAAATGAATTTAAGATTACTGTAGAAAATGGTGCAATTACAAGTTTTGAAGTAACAGCATTCAATGATACTCCGGGTATCGGTGATGCCATTACACAAGAAAGTTTTACAAGTAAGTTCAATGGGGCAACATTAGGATCTGAAATTGATGTTTGTGCCGGAGCAACGTATTCAAGTAATTCAGCTTTAGCTGCCGCAAGTGCTGCTTTAGCATCAGGTAACTAGGAGGAAAGATATGAATAAAATAGTTAAATTAGCAATTTTCCTCGGTATAGTTTCTGCAATTGCCGGTGGAGCTTTGGCAGCTGTTAATAATGTGACAGCTCCAATTATTGAAAAGAAAAAAGCTGCTGCAAGTCAGGGTGCTTTATTGGAAATCTTCCCAGATGCAACTTTTACAGAAGTTGAATTTAAGGATGAATCAGGGATCATTTTAGCTGTTCATCGTGCTGAGAATAAAGGGTATATATTCGAAATGAAGAATGCCGGATATAATACCGGATCGCCACTTGAATTTATGCTTGGTATTGATGACAATGGCAATTATGTCGGTTATAAAGTTATTGTAAATGAAGAGACAAATGGGTTAGGATCACGAGTTTCTGATGATGAATTTAAAAATACAATTGTTGGAAAAACAATTGATGATGAAATTGATACATTGTCAGGCGCTACATTATCAAGTCGCGCAATTATAAACGGAATCAATGCTGCTAAAACAGTTTACGGTGATTTGGCAGGGGTTGAAGTAGAAGTGAAAGAACCAGAAGTAAAAGTAGCTCAGATTAGTTTATCTGAGGATTATTCAAGTAACAATGCTGTTGTTGAAAATTCAGAAGAAGTGGATGGAAATACAGTTTATACTGTTTCAGCAAAAGGATTTGAAGGTGTGAATGTATTTGAAATCACAGTAAATGGTAATGGTGAAATTGTAAAAGTTGCCAATATAGAATTTAAGGATACTGTTGGAGTAGGTGATATTGCTATTGCTGAAGATTACCTTGCTTCGTTTAACAATGCAACATTGGATTCTACATTGGATGCATGTGCAGGTGCTACTTATACAAGTAAATCCATAGCGGCTGCCGTTCAAGCTGTTTTAAGTGGTAATGGTGAAAGTGAACCTTTAGATGAAGAAGAAAATTCAAGTGAAGAGTCTTCTGAAGAGGAAACGCCAGTAGCAAATGAGGGGCCTAAGTTTGTTATTAATGATGACTATTCAGGTTGCAATGCAACGGTTGAAGGGTCTGAACAAACAGAAAATGGAACAGTTTACACAGTTTCTTCTTATGGATTCCATGGAACAAGTATTTTCGAAGTAACTGTAAATGAAAATAAAGAAATTGTCAGTGTTGTTTGTACTGAATTCAATGATACAGAGGGTATTGGTGATTCTGCTACAACAGAAGATTATCTTGCTAAGTATGTAGGAGCTACAATGGAATCTTCTATTGATGTAAGCGCCGGAGCTACTTACACAGGTAAATCCGTAGCTGCTGCAGTACAGGCTGCATTGGAACAGTAGGAGGAATCTGAAGATGAATAGAAAAGAAAACTTTTTTGCTGGATTTATAAGAGAAAATCCTGTATTTGGATTGTATTTGGGACTTTGTTCAACTTTGGCAATTACAACGTCTTTGAATAATGCAATTGGTATGGGACTTAGTGTTATTGTTGTTTTGACTGCATCAAATATTATTATTTCTGCAATCAGAAAAATTACACCGGATGAGATTCGTATCCCGGTTTATATCGTTGTTATTGCAACTTTAGTAAAGATTACCGGAATGTTGCTTCAAGCTTATTTTGATAGCATTTATTCTGCAATCGGTGTTTATATTGATTTGATTGTTGTTAATTGTATTATTTTGGGTCGTGCTGAAGCTTTTGCTTCAAAAAATGGAATTTTTGATTCTGCTTTAGATGGAATTGGAATGGGACTTGGGTATACTTTAGCTTTGATTGTTATGTCTGTAATCAGACAGATTTTAGGATCAGGTATCTTGTCTTTTGCAAATCCAATGACAAATGAAATGATTTTCTCTTTGAGAATTATTCCTGAATCATTTACAATTTCAATGTTTACGACTCCGACAGGCGGATTCTTGACATTCGCAGTTTTGGCTGCCGCCTTGACAGTTTACAAAAACTCAAAAGCTGCAAAATTGCAGAAAAAGGAGGCTAAATAATGTTAGGAAATTTATTTTCGCTGTTTTTGACAGCATGTATCATTGATAACATCATTTTGTCAAAATTCTTTGGTATGTGTCCTTTCTTAGGAGTATCCAAGAAAGTCAGCTCTGCTGTAGGAATGGGTCTTGCTGTTATCTTTGTTATCGTTGGAGCTTCAATTCTAACTTATGGATTATATTATTTGGTTCTTGTACCACTTGAATTAGAGTACATGGACTTGATTACATTCATTCTTGTTATTGCGGCATTTGTTCAATTTGTTGAAATGTTTATCAAGAAAAATTCTCCAAGTTTGTATAAATCATTGGGAATCTATCTTCCTTTGATTACAACAAACTGTGCAGTTCTTTATGTAGCACAACAAAATATTGCGAACGGATATAATTTTGCTGAGATGCTTGTTTACTCAGTAGCGGTACCGGCAGGATTTACATTAACACTTTGCATTATGGCAACAATTCGTGAACGTTTGGAATTTGCAAATACACCAGAAAGTTATAAAGGAAATCCAATCACATTGGTTGTAGCTGCACTTATGGCTATTGCCTTTACGGGATTGGCTGGACTTGTATAAAATGAAAGAATTAGCACCTTTTCTATATATAGTCGGTTTAGGTTGTTTATATGGAGTAGGATATTATTTGAACCATAAAACACCTGTGCCGAAAGGTTGCGAGAATTTAAAAGCGGATTGTGAAGGCTGCAAGATTACTTCTTGCGAGAATCATCCGATTTATGATTTATCTAAAGGAGAAAAAATATGATTAATGCAATAATTATGATGTTAGTCGTCGGTGCACTTCTTGGAGCTGTGTTGGGAATTGCCGGTAAAGTGTTTTACGTTGAGGCAGATACACGTGTTGAAACAGTTACAGGAATGCTTCCTGGTTATAACTGTGGTGGTTGTGGTTTTGCCGGATGTTCAGGTATGGCAGAAGCTTTAGTTAATGGAGAGTCTACTGTCGATCAATGTAAACCTTCAAAACCTGAGGCTAAAGAAGCAATTAAACAGTTTTTGACTGAAAATGCTAAATAAGAAAAACTCAAGTGTAAACTTGAGTTTTTTATATGAAAACAAGGATGGATATGATAAAATAAAAGTAATAAAAAGGAGTTTATTATGAGTAAAAGAAGAATTATTTTTGATTGTGATCCGGGTCATGATGATGTTGTTGCTATATTATTGGCTCTTGCCAGCGAAGAAATGGAGATAGTTGGAATTGTTACGAGTGCAGGAAATCAAACTATTGAAAAGACAACAACGAATACATTAAAACTTTTGAGTTATTTGAACATAACATCGATTCCTGTTGTAAAAGGATTGGGCAAGCCGTTATGTCAGCCACTTGTTTGTTCTCCGGAAGTTCATGGAGAAACTGGTTTGGATGGAGCTGATCTAGGGGAAATCAAATTTAAGCCTCTTGAAAAGAATCCGATCGAATTTATGTATCAAACAATTATGTGTTCTGAAGAAAAAACAACATTGATTGTTACCGGTCCTATGACGAATACGGCTGCTTTGTTGATTGCTCATCCGGATGTGAAAGAAAAAATTGATTGTATTTCTTTTATGGGAGGAGCTTGTTTTGGTGGTAATACAACACCGCTTTCTGAGTTTAATATCTATGTAGATCCTGAAGCTGCAAAGATTGTATTTAAAAGTGGAGTTGATTTATTCATGAGTGGCTTAGATGTCACAATGAAAGCTCGTCTTTTAAAAAAGGATATTAATGCGATCCGTGCTTTAAATAATGGGATTGGACCAATCTTAGCTGATTTGTTGGATTTCTTTAATCTTTCAACAACAGTTAATTTCTTAAATGATGATCCAAATTATGAAGAGGGAGTCCATATGCATGATCCTTGTGCAGTAGCACTGTTACTTCACCCGGAAAAATTTGTCACAAGAAAACTATATGGTGATGTTGAAACAAGTGGGGAATACAGTCGAGGTTGCACAGTAATTGATTATGATGGAATATATGGCCGTGAAAAAAACGTGACAGTAGCATTTGATTTAGATCGTGAATGGTTTGCTCAATATGTTATTGATTCAGTGGGAAAACTATAAAAGATGCGTTGTTTGATCAACGCATCTTTTCTGTCTTTTCTTCTAAATAATCCAAAATTGTTTCATCCGGATCGATATAAATCGTTTTATAAGAATTCATTGTTACAAACCCACTTTTTGCTCCGGGAACTTTTTTTAAATTTTTAATAGGGCAGTAGTTAATTGGAACGCTGCTAGACATTCTTCCTTTGGAATAAAGTGCAGCGATGTTTGCTGCCAAGCGGATCGTTTCCTCATCTAAATCATTCCCGGAAACAACAACATGAGCTCCATGATAATCTTTGGCATGGAACCACATATCTTGTTTTGAAGATAATTTAAAAGTGACCTGATCATTTTGTAAGTTATTTTTTCCCCAAATAATATTGAGTCCGTTATCCAAAGTAAGCGAATTGACCTTAATTGCATCCGGTTTTTTCTTTCTTCGTATTTTAGAATATTGTGGCTTCATATATCCGTTCGTGACAAGTTCTTCACGAATTTCTTTGGCATCTGTGAAGTCTGCCAATTCGAGTTGTTGCTCGAGAGCTTCAAAATAAGTGATTTCATTCTCACAAATTTCAATTTGTTTTAAAATATGTTCTTGTCCTTTTTTTCCTTTGTTGTATTTTTGGAAAGCCTTTTTTGCGTTTTGTTTCCCATCTAACTTTGGGTCAAGAGGAATCGATATTTCATTTTCACCATCAAAAGAGGTGCATTTAAACTCTTTCGTTCCTTTTTCGATTTGATAGCTATATGCATATAAAAGATCGCCATATTCTCGCCATTTTTCACAATCCAATGCTTCATCTAAAGCTTCTTTTAATTTGATTATTTTATTTCGATTATGTTTAAGTTGTTTGCGAACGAATTTGAATAAATCACCCGTCTGTTGTTTGATTCGATCTTTTTCTTCTTTGTGATAATACAAGACATCTAATCCTTCATGAATTCCGTATTCTTTATAATTTGTTTCAAATTGATAGAGAGGAATACAATGAAATTGAACTTCTTGATTGACATTACATAAATAAAGTTTAGTAGAATGCTTGATTTCATCCATGATTTCACTAAAACTTTGATTATGCTTCATGCGATAATCAATTTCTTTGGATAGAAGAGGGGAAAATCCTTCAAATTGCTGATGAAGAGGAACATTTGGGTCGATTTCATCAGTGATAAATGGATTTTTCTTTCCTTCTTGGCTTTCTGCCGGTTTAAATTGAGCTCCGCTTAAAATTGTACGTCTATTGTTTTCAAAAGGAGGAATTCGTTTCAAAGCATCTAATATTTTGTTGTTTTCATCTACTAGAATCACATTTGCATATTTTCCCATGAGTTCAATATAAACTTTACGAAAAACTTTATCTCCAATTTCGTTTCGTAAGTTGACAGTCATAACACAATAGCGATCTAAACCTTCTTGCTTAAGTTCGGTAATAATTCCTCCTTCAAGATGTTTCCTAAGCAACATGATAAAATGTCCCGGATCTTCGGGAGTAGGATAACTTCTTTGAGTTATATTCAAGCGATTATATAAAGAATGACATGAAATCATTAAATTTTGTTTTTTTCCTTGAGAACGCAATTGAAATAAAATCTCTGTATTTGAAATTGCATAAACTTTATTAATTTTTGCCGGAATAAAATCTTGTAATTCGCATACGATCTTACTTAGCAAAATACCATCTAATGCCATAAAACCACCTCATTTTTATTATATCATAATTGACAACGACTTTCATTAAATGTATGATAGTAAAAACGGAGGATGCGGTAATGAAGAAGGGGTTATTAATAGTTTTAAGCGGTCCTAGTGGAGTAGGAAAAGGAACAGTATTGAAAGAGTTTATTCAAGATTCTGAATTAAATTTAAGTTATTCTGTTTCTATGACAACACGTTCACAAAGGCCGGGAGAGATTGAGGGAGTAAATTATTATTTTGTAGACCGTGAACGTTTTGCACAGGCTATTGAAAATGGAGAATTATTAGAGTATGCAGAATTTGTCGGTAATTTTTATGGCACACCATTAAAAGAAGTGGAAAGACTTCGTAATCAAGGTAAAAATGTTTTGCTGGAAATTGAAGTAGAAGGGTGTAAACAAGTGTGTGAGAAATGTCCGGATGCTATTACCATTTTTATTGTACCGCCTTCAATGGAAGAATTGGAAAGAAGAATACGGGGAAGAAAGACAGAACCGGAAGAAATTGTTCAGCGCCGTTTAAGTAAAGCTGAAAAAGAAATGAATTTGATTGGAAATTATAAATATATTGTATGTAATGAAGATCCAAAGCTTGCCGGAGAAATCTGTTCATTGGTAATTAAACGAAATATGTAGGAAACTTGAAAAGGGTTTCCTTTTTTCTTTGAAATAAGTATATCTATTTTTTTAAAAGTATGATAAAATTATTAAGATTGTAAATGAGGTGAATTAATGGCTAAAGAAATATTTAGTTTAGATTTCTATGGAAGAAATCTAACAGTTGAAACTGGAGAAATTGCTAAACAGGCAGGTGGTTCTGTTGTTGTACGTTATGAAGATACTGTTGTTCTATCAACTGCTTGTGCAAGCAATGTTGCAAAGGATACAGATTTTTTCCCATTAACAGTAAGTTATGAGGAAAAGTTATATTCAGTCGGTAAAATTCCGGGAGGATTTTTACGTAGAGAGGGAAGACCAAGTGAACATGCTACTTTGACAGCACGCTTGATTGACCGTCCGATTCGTCCGCTTTTTGCAGAAGGATTTAGAAATGAAGTTCAAGTTGTCAATACAGTTTGGTCTGTTGATCCGGATTGCTCAAGTGAAATGGCTGCAATGCTAGGAGCTTCTTGTGCTTTATGTGTTTCCAATATTCCATTTAACGGTCCTATTGCAGGGGTTATTGTGGGGCGTGTCAACGGTGAATTTAAAATTAATCCATCAGTAGCAGAAATGGAACAGAGCGATATCAACTTGACAGTTGCAGGAACAAAAGATGCTATCAATATGGTTGAGGCCGGTGCAAAAGAAGTTTCCGAAGAAGATATGCTAGATGCTTTGATGTTTGGTCATGAGGCAATTAAAAAGCTTTGTGCATTCGAAGAAGAAATCATGGCTAAAGTAGGAAAAGAAAAGATGGAAGTTGTTCTTTATGAAATTGATCCAAGCATTAAGGCCGAAATCGATGAAGTTGCTAAAGAACGTTTAGAAGAAGCTGTTCGTATTCATGAAAAATTGGAACGTTATGGTAAGATTGATGAGATTACAGATGAGATGGCTGCTCGTTTTGAAGTAAAAGAATACGAAAGTGAGAAAGCTAAAGATAAAGCAGTTAAACAAGCTCGTGAATATTGTAATGAAATTGTGGCAATGGAAGTTCGTCGTTTGATTTCTGTTGAAAAAATCAGACCGGATGGAAGAAAAGTAGATGAACTTCGTCCATTGAATTCACAGGTTGATTTACTTCCTCGTGTCCATGGTTCTGCTATGTTTACACGTGGAGAAACACAAGTTATGTCAATTACAACTTTAGGTGCTTTAGGCGATAACCAAATTATTGATGATTTAACGCAAGTTGAAGAAAAACGTTTTATGCATCATTATAATTTTCCACCATATTCTGTAGGTGAAACAGGAAGAATGGGAAATCCGGGACGTCGTGAAATCGGACATGGAGCACTCGGAGAAAGAGCATTGCTTCAAGTATTACCGAGTGAAGAAGAATTTCCATATTGTATCCGTACGGTTGCTGAAGTATGTGAATCAAATGGTTCAAGTTCTCAAGCAAGTATTTGTGCTGGTACAATGAGTTTAATGGCTGCCGGTGTCCCAATTAAAGCTCCTGTATCTGGTGTTGCAATGGGATTAGTAACATGGGGCGATCATTATACCGTTTTGACCGACATTCAAGGTATGGAGGATCATTTTGGTGATATGGACTTTAAAGTTGCCGGAACACCAAAGGGAATTACCGCACTTCAGATGGATATTAAGATTGAAGGAATTAAGAGAGAAATTTTGGAAGAAGCTTTAGCTCAAGCTAAAAAGGGAAGAGCAGAGATTCTTGAAAATATGTTGGCTACAATTGATACACCACGTCCAACCGTAAGTAAATATGCACCAAAGATGGCTACAATGCAAATTCCGGTAGATAAGATCAGAGAAGTTATCGGAACAGGTGGAAAGATGATCAATCAAATCATTGAAGAATGTAATCAAGTTAAGATTGATATTGATGATTTCGGAAGAGTTGTAATCTATCATACAGAACAAGAAAGTATTGATAAAGCTCAAGCAATGATTGAAAACATTGTTCGTGAAGCAAAAGTTGGAGAAATTTATGATGCTAAAGTTGTCCGCATGGAAAAGTTCGGTGCTTTTGTTGAATTGTTCCCGGGAACAGATGGATTGCTTCATGTTTCCAAAATGGCTTATGAACGTGTTGAAAAGCCAGAAGATGTAGTAAAGTTGGGGGATATAGTTAAGGTCATCGTAACGGAAATCGATGAAAAAGGCAGAGTAAATGTTTCAAGACGAGATCTTCTTGAAAAACCGGAAGGTTGGGATGAAGCTCAGAAGGCAAAGAAAGAATCTCGTAAAGCTGAAAAAGGTGAGAAGAGAATCTTTAAAAAGAAAACTCAAGATTAATTAAATAAAAAGAAATTGGAAAATCCAATTTCTTTTTTTGTTTATTCAGATATAATAATACAATGAATTTAATTAGGATACTATAAAAGTTTTATTTCTGATTTAAAGTGGTCATTTTTCTGTCTAAAACTACTAAAGTGTCTTCAAGTGATTGAATTTGTTCTTGTATTCTGATTCGATGTTTATTAAAAAGTTCTTTTCTTTGAGGAATTGTAGCGGAACCTTGTTGATATAATTCAATGAATTCTCTAATTTCGTTGATTGGCATTTTTGTTTTCTTTAAACATTGAACTACTTTCAGTAACATTATATCTTCTTCGTCGAAAAGCCTTTGATTTCCGGAAGATCGTTTAAGTGGAGGAAGAATCTTTTCATCTTCGTAATATCGCAATGTACTTGCAGGAATATTTAACATTTGGCTTGTTTCTTTAATAGTATACATTTTTTTCTCCTTTTGCTTGACTTCAAGTTAACTTTAAGTTGTATTATATCGAAGTCAATAGAAAAATCAAGGGGAGAGAGGAAAAAATGAAAAAGAAATCAATTTTAGGAATGTTAGTTATTGCTGCAATTCTTGCAATATTAATGAATATTCACCATCCGGTTACACCAACACTTTTTTCGGAAATGAATTTACCATCGCGAATTTTCGGTACATCTTTTTCGGCAATGTGTTTTTTCAGCTTTTTAACGTCACCTTTTTGGGGAGAAATGAGTGATTCAAAAGGAAGAATTAAAGTATTGGTAATTTCTTGTATTGGATATGGAATTGCCCAATTTACATTGGGATATTGTAATTCTGAAGCAACGGTGCTATTATCTAGATCTTTTGCCGGTGTATTTGCATCGGGTACAAGTATTGCGCCATTAGCTTATGTGGCAGACTTATGTACAGCAGAAGAACGTGGTAAAAAAATGAGTATTTTTATCGCAATTCAGTCTGTATTTTTAGCGGTTGGTTATTTGCTAGGTGGGGTATTGGGATCCATTTCATTTAAAACAGCTTTTACGGTTCAAGGATGTGGTATGATTCTGATTGGAATTTTAGTAGGATTCATAATGGATGAAAGTTTGGATAAAAGAGTCGAAATACAAAAAGGACAACTTTTCAAAAAAATTAATCCATTTGCCTCTTTTGTTAACGCAAGAACTTTGCTTAATTCAACTATGCTAATATTTATTATGGTTGTCATATTCAGTAGTTTTGGTAGTACATGCTATGATAATGCATTTAATTATTATTTAAAAGATCAGATGAATTTTATACCGATTTATAATGGAATTTTGAAATCTATTATCGGTATCGTGGGGTTAATTGCTAATTTTACAATTAATATGTGGATTGTTTCAAAAACACGAGTTCGGTTATCTTTAACAGTTGTATTATTGCTTTGTTCAGTTAGTTCTGGAGTAGGTATTTTATTAACAGGAAATCTTGTATTATTCCTTGGGTTTAATTTGTGCTTTTATACAGTTAATGCAATCTATCAACCAATCATTCAGACATTGTCTTATGAAGGCAGAGAGAATAGTGAAATTGGGCTTGTAACAGGACTAATCAATGCCACAAAAAGTTTAGGGAATGTGGCAGGATCTTTGTTCGCAGGCATGATTTATGATATTGCGTCATTTTTACCATTTCTAGCAGCTTCAGTCTTTTTTGCAGGAGCAACAATATTTGGTTTTATCTATCATCGAAAAAAAGCATAATATTTAAGATCAGGATAAAAAAAATGATTTGATACTTGTAATTATCTGTAAATATGGTATTATAAGCATAGAAACAAGGAGTGGTTAAAAGACCACTCCTTGATGTTGATTAAGGAGAAGATATGAATCAAATCGAAGAAATCAAAAAAATGATTGAACCAATCTTATCAGCTGCCAAAGTAGAATTATATGATTGCGATTGGCACAAGAGTGGCAAAAGTAAAATTCTACAAATTGCAATCATGCATGAAGATGGAGAAATGGATATTGATACTTGTCAAGAAATATCTGAAAAAATCTCTCTTTTATTGGATGAGCATGAGGACATGATTCCATTTGAGTACTTTTTGGAAGTATGTAGCCCCGGTGCGGAAAGAATTTTGCGTACTCATAAAGATATACTTCATGCATGTGGTAAACATGTTTATATTAAACTTAAGCATGCAATTAAAAGTATGAATGAAGTAACGGGAGATTTGTTAGAGTGCAATGAAAATACATTGATTGTTGAATATGCAGATAAGTCAATCAAACGTAAAGTTTCAATAAATGAAGATGAAATCGAAATGATTCGATTAGCTGTAAAGTTTTAATTAAGGAGAGAATATTATGAGAAAAGAAGCAAAAAAACAAGAAAATAAAGATAAAGATTTTCTAAGTGCTATGAATGCTATTGAAGATGATGGAAGTATCACCAAGGAAATTCTCGTTTCGGCCTTGGAAGAAGCTTTGGCAAAAGCATATCGTAAACATAAAGATATTGCTGATTTATTAGTTCGTGTAGAAATTGATGATAAAGGATTGCCTCGCGTTTTCCAACAGCGTACAGTTGTAGAAGAGTTGGAAGATGATGAATTAGAAGTTACTTTAGAAGAAGCAAGATTGCAGAATCCGGATGCACAATTAGGTGATTTAATTGATGAGCAGGTTAATATTGCAGAGTTCGGTAGAAATGCGGCTGTTTTAGCTAAAAATGTTTTGAAACAGAAAGTAAGAGAAGCTCAAAAACAAGCAGTATATGATGAATATATTGATAAATTAGATGAAATGGTGAATGGGTTTGTACAATCTGTAGAAGAAAGATTTGTATTGGTTAATTTGGGAAAAACAGTTGCGATGATGCCTGCTAATCAGCAAATTCCAAATGAGGTATTACGTGAAGGACAAAATATTCGCGTTGTTATCACTCAAGTGAATAAAGAAACAAAGGGGGCCCAAGTGCTAGTTTCAAGGGCAAGTGAAAAACTTGTTAAACGTTTATTTGAACGTGAAGTTCCTGAAATCTATGATGGAATCATTGAAATTAAGGCTTTAGCTCGTGAGGCCGGAGAGCGCACTAAAATGGCAGTTTATTCTCATAATCCTGATGTTGATCCGATTGGAAGCTGTATCGGTCCTAGAGGAAGTAGAGTTCAGGTTGTTATTGAAGAACTTAAAGGTGAAAAAATTGATATCTTTGAATGGAGCGATAATACCCAAGAACTAATCAAAAATGCTTTAGCTCCTGCTAAAATTTTAGCTGTTTTACCTGGAGAAGATAAGCGTACTTTACTTGTTATCGTTGAGGATAATCAATTAAGTTTAGCAATTGGTAAAAAAGGTAAAAATGCTCGTTTGGCAGTAAAGTTAACGGGAACAAAAATTGATATTAAGACTCGTACAGAAATTGAAGAGGCCGGTATTGATTGGAAGAGTAAAATGATTGAATTTGCTGCTGAACAGGAAAGGGAAAGAAGAGCTAAAGAAGCTGAAGAACTTCTAAAAATGCAAGAAGCAATGGAAGAAGAAGTAGAAGAAATCACTGAAAATCCTATTTCTGTTGAAGAGGCTGTAGAAGATAAAGAATTGTCGGAAGAACCAATCATTGATGCTATGCAAGAAGAGGAATCTGTAGAGAACGAACCGGATGAAATTGAACCGGTTGAAGTACAGCAGAAGCCAGTTAAACCTATCGTAAAAGAAAGAAAACCTGTTACGGAGTATGTTTCTCGGTTTGAGCGTTTGGCAGATACATCAAAACCACAGGAAAAGAAAGAAGCTCCTAAGAAGAGAAAGAATGTCGTTAAAGATGAAGAACGCCGTTTATCTAATAAGATTTTGAAAAAAGATAAAGATTATGAATTACGCCCAATTTATTCTGAACAGGAATTAGAAGAAATTGCGTTGAATGAAGAATTAGAAGAGGCAAATTCATGGATTGAGGATGATATTGATTTCGATGAATACGATTCATACTATGATCAAGACTAGTTTGGAGGGATGGTATGAAAAAAATACCTTTGAGAAAATGTGTGGCGACACAAGAACAATTGCCTAAAAAGGAACTGCTGAGAATTGTAAAGACTCCTGATGGAGATGTTAAAGTAGATATTAGCGGAAAAGCTAATGGACGAGGGGCATATCTCAAAAAGAGTATGGATGCACTTGCTCTTGCAAAAAAGAAAAAATGTTTAGATAAATCATTGGAATGCACAGTTAATGATGATGTTTATGCAGAAATAGAGAAGGTTATTCTTGGATAGCAAAATTAAAGGATATTTAGGTCTTGCTGCACGTATCAGAAAGATTGAAACCGGAGAAAGAGCAAGCCTTTCGATTCGAAATAAAAAGGCAAAATGCTGTGTTCTTGCAGAAGATTGCGGTGAAAATGCCAAAAAGAAAATTCAAGATAAATGTGCATTTTATGAGATTGAACTTGTATATGTAAATAGCAGAGAAGAGTTGTCTCTTGCGCTCGGTAAAGCAAATTCGCCATATGTGACAATTACCGATGAAGGAATTGCGAAGCAGATACTTAAAAGAAACAAGGAGGTAATTTAATGGCAAAACAGCAGAATAATAAGAATAAGAACAAAAATAAAAGAGGAAGTTCAAAACCTCAGAATACTTTTAAACCAAGAGAAGAAAAGGTAAAGTTAATTACGTATCAAGATGGAATTACAGTAGGTGAATTGGCTCAAAAAATGAATCGTAATGCCAGTGATATCATAAAACTTTTGTTTATGTTAGGGAAAATGGTTACGATCAACAGTACCATGGAAGATGAATTGATTGAATTGGTTTGCATGGAATATGGAATTGAGTATACAAAAGAAGCGATTATTGATGAAAATTCATTGGAAGATACAGAAGTAGATGAAGATGATTCCAATCTTGAAGAAAGACCGCCGATTGTTACAATTATGGGACATGTCGACCATGGTAAAACAACACTTTTGGATACAATCAGAAAGAGTCATGTTGTTTCCGGCGAATTCGGTGGAATCACTCAACATATCGGTGCTTATCAAGTTAGTGTACAAGGAAAAAAAGTTACATTTCTTGATACTCCGGGGCATGAAGCATTTACTGCAATGCGTGCTCGTGGAGCAAAGGTTACGGATGTTTGTATTATTGTAGTAGCAGCAGATGATGGAGTCATGCCGCAAACAAGAGAGGCAATTGACCATGCTCGTGCGGCAGAAGTGCCAATTATCATTGCGTTAAATAAGATGGATAAACCAGATGTTAATCCGGATCGAGTCATGAATGAACTGGCTGATTTGGGGTTATTACCGGAAGAGTGGGGCGGAGATACAATTTTTGTAAAATGCGCTGCTAAAACCGGATTGGGTGTACAGGATATTTTAGATACAGTTTTAGTTGTTTCTGAAGTATTGGAATTAAAGGCAAATCCAAAGCATTCTGCTACCGGAACTGTTATTGAAGCTAAGTTAGATAAAGGTAGAGGACCGGTTGCAACACTACTTGTTGAAAATGGAACATTACGATCAGGAGATCCTGTCGTCGTCGGGGCATGTTTTGGACGTGTTCGTAAGATGACAGATGATATGGGAAGAGAAATTAAAGAGGCTAAACCATCTACTCCGGTTGAAATTATTGGTTTAAATGATGTTCCGATTGCCGGAGATAATTTCAAAGCATTTGCAAATGAAAGACAAGCAAGAGAAGTTGCAGAACGCCGTGCTCAAAGTAAAATTGAGTCAGAACGTAAATCAACAAGTGCCATGAGTTTGGAAGATTTATCAAAACAAATTGAAGAAGGCGGACTTCAAGAAATTAATGTTATTGTTAAAGCTGATGTACAAGGATCAGCAGAAGCAGTTAAGTCAAGTTTGGAAAGAATTGATGTAGATGGTGTGAGAGTGAATGTTATTCGTAGTACTGCGGGAGCCATCAGTGAATCAGATATCATGCTTGCATCTGCTTCTCATGCTGTTATTTACGGATTTAATGTTCGACCGGATGCGAATGTAAGAAAAAAAGCTGAAGAAGAAGGGGTTCAAATTAAACTTCATAACATTATCTATAAAGCTGTAGAAGAAATGGAATTGGCCATGAAGGGAATGCTTGCTCCGGTTTATGAAGAAGTAATTCTAGGGCAAGCAGTTGTTCGTCAAACATTTAAGGTTTCAAAAGTTGGAACGATTGCCGGTTGTATGGTTACGGATGGAAAACTTGTTCGTGAATGTGGTGTTCGACTTATTCGTGACGGAATTGTAATTTACAGCGGTAATTTGGGAAGCTTAAAGAGATTCCAAAATGATGCAAAAGAAGTACAGAGCGGATATGAGTGTGGTTTAACGATTGAGAATTTTAATGATATCAAAGAAGGAGATATCATTGAAGCACATACTGAACAAGTAGTTCCAGTTGAATAGAGGAAAAGTAAATGAGTTCAGTTAAAATTAAACGCATAAATAGTTCTATTTTGAAAGAAGTGACGGATATCATTCAAAATTCTGTAAAAGATCCGAAATTGGGATTTGTTACGATTACTGATGTAGATGTTACAAATGATCTTTCTTATGCAAAGGTTTACATTTCGTTTCTTGGAAAAAAAGAGAGAAACGATGCAGGTCTCAATGTATTGAATAAGGCAAAAGGTCATATTCGTAGTGAATTGGCTAAGCGTCTTACGACAAGAAAGGTTCCTGAGTTGATTTTTATTTTGGATGATTCATTAGAAAAAGGAAATAGAATTGAATCTATTTTAAATGAAATTAGCAAAGAAAGTGAGTGAAAAAGCATTCACTTTTTTTAATAATAGTTCTTTATGATCGGATTGTGTTGTATAATATCCGAAAAGAATAGGAGATGGAACATGCGAGCAGATTTGCACATACATAGTGAATATAGTTATGATTCATATGAAACAATTGAATCAATAATAGAAAAGGCAAAAGAGAATAATATTGATTTTATCGCAGTATGCGATCATGATGCAATTGAAGGATCAAAGCTTTTATTAAAGCAAAATGATATTTCTTGTATCTCCGGAATTGAAATTGATTGCTTCTTTAAATCTGAAGTCATTCATATATTAGGATATGGGTGTGATCTTTCTGATGAACGGTTTAAACAAATTGAAACTAATTATACATCAGAATTAAACCGATGTAGTGATACATTGATTTCAATGATGGAATCCTATTATCATATTCACATGGATAAACAAAAAATTATTGATTATTCAAAAGGAAAACCTGTTACACACGTTGCTATTACTGAGCATTTATTAAATGATTTTAAACATGAGGAATTAATTCCATACCAAATAGGAGAAAAGGCGGGAAGTCCGATTGCGAATTATTATTGGGATTATTTAGCAATTGGAAAGCTATTTTACCTTCCTAAAAAAATTCCAAATGCGCAAGAGATAATTCAACTCATTCATGAAACAAAAGGAGTTGCAATCATCGCTCATCCTTTTGTTAATATTGGATGCAATCGAACTGCTGCCATAGAATTGTATGAAATGGGAGCGGATGGATTTGAAGTATATTGTTCTTATCATAAACAAGAACAAGTACAATTCTTTCATGAACTTTGTATGCAATTAAATTGTCTTGAAACAGCGGGAAGTGATTATCATGGGAATATCAAACCAAATGTGCTATTTGGAATGACAAATTATGAAGGAGATTGTGATAAAATGATTGAAGCATTAATGAAAAGGGTTAGAAGATGAAAAAATATTGTACAATTTCAAGAAATGATGAATTTTCAAAAGAAATAGAAAAAAATATTCAACTAAGAATGGAAAAGGAAAGATGGGTTTTTGATAAAGAAACTCCGGATTTTATTTTTGTGATTGGAGGAGATGGGACTTTTTTACATGCGGTTCATAGTTATTTAGATAAGCTTTCTGAACTTTGTTTCATCGGCATTCATACCGGAACTTTAGGCTTTTTTACGGATTATCAAAGTGATGAATTGGAGCAATTTTATAATGATATATTTTACAAAAATCCAACTATTCAAGAATATAGAATGTTAAAGTGCCAACTTTCAGATAAGATAATGTATGGTTTAAATGAAGTGAGAGTGGAGAATGTTCATAAGACACAATTAATTGATGTCTATATAAATAAATCTAAATTAGAAAGATTTAGAGGAACAGGACTATGTGTTTGTACACAATTAGGATCCACTGCATATAATCGTTCTTTAAATGGAGCAGTTATACAGAATGAGTTGGAACTTTTAGAGTTATGTGAAATAACGGGGATTCATCATCGAGAATATCGTTCATTAGGATCAGCTTTGATTTTACATCCGGAGACAGAAATTATTTTTCATTCTTCTAATTATGAGGGAGCGGTACTTTGTTGGGATCAGTATTCACTAGATTTAAGGGAAGAAAATGAAGTCAAGATTCAATTGTCGAATAAAAAAGTGAAAATCGCACGGTATCGACCATACGATTATATTAATCATTTGAAAAATTTGTTTTAAGAGTTATGTTTATTAATGGAACGTCTTAAAAATAATCTGGAACAAGCAGTTTTATCAAATGGAAAAAGTGGATAGAGATAGCATCTGTGGTTTAATGTTTTGGTCGTAAATAACATGACTAATATTAGGATCAATCCCAAAAGAAATCCCCAGATATTGAGAATTCCGGTAAGAATTAATAGCATAATTCTAAAGAATTTAAATGCATAACCCAATTCAATACTTGGTTGAGTAAATGTTGTAATAGCAACAAAACTCATATATAAAACGACTTGTGGAACAAATAAGCTTGCTTTTACGGCAAAATCTCCTAAAATAATAGCTCCTAAGATACTGAATGAATTGCTTAAAGCACTGGGTGTGTTTAAAGATGCTAATTTTAATCCATCGACAACAAATTCAATGATGAGAAGTTGTAGTAAAATTGGAATAGGTCCATATGTTTCGGGAAGTAGGAAGGTTAAAGAGTTTGGTAACAGATCGGGATTTTTGACAAAAAGATACCATAGAGGTGTCAAAAATAAAGTTAACACAAAAATAACTAAACGAATCATCCTTAAATAAGTCCCTAATAATGGAGGAAAATAAAAGTCGTTGGTTTCCTGCAGAAAATCAAAAAAACTTGTGGGCAAAATCATGACTGAAGGGGAATTGTCGATAAGGATGGCAATACTTCCTTCAACGATACTTGCGGTGGTACTATCTGGTCTTTCGCTATAACGAATCCTTGGTAGAGGATTGTATAATTGTTTTGAAAGAAGACATTCTGCAAGGCTTTCTTGTGACATTGTCAGGTTGTCAATTGTCATTTTGTTTAATTTATTTCTTAATTCTTTTAAAAATGCGGTGTCTACTTTTTCTTTCATATAACAAAGCACAACATCTGAACAAGATTGTTTTCCTACTTGATGATATTCCATTGTTAGAGATGGATCTCGCAATCTTCTTCTTATCAGAGCTGTATTAAAAATAAGAGTTTCATTAAATCCATCATGAGATCCTCTTAATACTCGGTCATCATCCGGTTCCTCTATACCTCTTGTCGGATACTCGCGAATGTCTAAAAATATCATTGCATTGTATCCTTCAATCAAAAGTCCTAGAGCTCCGCTCAAAATTGTAGTGATACTTTGATCAAAATCTTTTTCTACATTAGATTCAATATAGGGAACACGTGCTTGAATAAATTCATAGGGGTCTTTCCACTCAACAAAGTCTTTTTCTTTTGTGTTGATGAAAAACTCTAATATTTTTTCCATAACTTCATCTTTACAAAGTCCATCTACAAAATAGTAACTGGCTTGATGATTTCCGATTAATAAATTTCGTTCGATTATATCAAAATTTTGATCGATTTGAAGTGAATCATGAATCATTTTTTTATTTTCTTTATAGGAATCTGTTAATTGCATAGCTTATACCTCGATATTATCTTGTGACAAGTTTTAATTTTTAAACAAAAAAGAAGTGATGTTTATTTTCAAGTAATAGTTGAAATGTTATACTTGTAATGGAGTGATGATTATGGAAAAGATATCGAAATTCAGTCGAGTTTCTTTTGAACAATTTTGTGAAGGGTTTGATGAATCCGTTCAAGAGGAACAACTAAGAAAAATGTATGAAGATTTAAGATGCCCTAAAAGGGCTACAGTGGGATCTGCGGGATATGATTTTTATGCACCTTTTGATTTTGAACTAAAACCGAAAGAAACGATAAAAATTCCAACCGGGATGCGATGTGAAATACAAAACGGATGGGTCTTGATGATTTTTCCGAGAAGTGGTCTTGGATTTAAGTATCGTCTACAACTGAATAATACAACAGGGATTATTGACAGTGACTATGCTTACTCTGATAATGAAGGACATATTTTTATCAAAGTAACAAATGACAGCAATGAAAATAAAATTTGTACTGTAAAAAAAGGAGAAGGGTTCGCTCAAGGAATTTTTGTTCCTTTTGGTATCTGTGAAGATGATGAAGTAAGTGAATTGCGAAATGGTGGCTTTGGGAGTACGACAAAATGAAAAAGATTTTAGCTAAGTTAAGAAGTTTTATGGCTAGAAGATATGGTACAGATGATTTAAATCGTTTTCTATTACGTTGTATTTTAGTAGTGGCTATAATTGGGGCAATTTTCAATTCTATTTTCTTTAAGTCATTAGCGATTGTTTTACTTGGATGGGCTTTTTATCGTGCTATGTCAAAACAGATTTGGAATCGACAAAAGGAAAACTATAAATTTAAAGAAATGATGAAGCCATTGAATAATGAGATGGACTTAATTGTTAAAAATTTAAAGGATCAGAATTACCGCTATTTTCGATGTCCGAATTGTGGTCAAATCGTACGAGTGCCCAGAGGAAAGGGAAAGATAGAAATCAAATGTCCGCGATGTAGTAGTAAGTTTGATAAGAAAAGCTAGTTGACTTTCGATTTTCTGTCAGTTATAATAACTGTGCGTTGAAGAGAAAAGAGCTTAGATAAATAGCTTATAGAGAGATAAGGGTTGCTGGAACTTATCAGTTGTTGCTAAGAAATACACCTCAGAGCTTCTTATTGAAAAGATAAGACGTATTCTTTGCGTTAAAAAGGAATGAGACATTCTGAAAGTTGAATGTAAACTAAGGTGGTACCACGTTTTAAACAAGCGTCCTTGAATAAGGATGCTTTTTTTATAAATTAGGAGGAAGAAATATGAATTTTTTTGAAGAATTGAAATGGCGCGGATTAGTAAAAGATGTGACAGATGAAGAAGGGCTAAAAGAAAGAATACAAAATCCGATGACAGTATACTGTGGTTTTGATCCAACTGCAGATTCTTTACACATCGGGCATTTGCAACAAATTTTATTGCTTAGAAGATATCAATTGGCAGGACATAAACCGATTGCTTTATGTGGTGGAGCAACGGGAATGATAGGTGATCCACGTCCTACAACAGAAAGAAAGATGATTTCTTTGGATGAGGTGGCTCATAATGTTGAATGCATTCGCTCTCAACTATCTCATTTTTTGGATTTTGATGAAACAAAGGAAAACTGTGCAATCTTAGAAAATAATTATAACTGGCTCGGAAAAATAAATATTTTGGATTTCTTAAGAGATTATGGAAAACATTTTAATGTCAGTTATATGATTTCAAAAGATATTATTGCAAGTCGTCTTCAATCAGGAATCAGTTTCACAGAATTTACTTATACAATACTTCAAGCGGCAGATTTCTTGCACTTATATCAAAACTATAATTGTGAAATGCAAATCGGTGGAAGTGATCAGTGGGGAAATCTTGTATCAGGAACAGATTTAATTCGTAAAATTTGTGGAGATAAAGCAAAAGTTTATGGTGTAACTTCTCCGCTTATCACGAAAAGTGACGGATCCAAGTTTGGAAAGAGTGAAGGCGGAAATATTTGGCTTGATCCAAATAAAACAAGTGCATATCAATTTTATCAATTCTGGGTAAATGTTTCTGATGAAGATATCGAGTCTTTATTAAAGCGTTTATCTTGCAGAAGTGTAGAGGAAATACAGGCACTGATTAAATCTAAAGAAGAAGCTCCACATTTAAGAGAAGCTCAAAGAGCATTAGCTGAAGAGTTAACACTTTTGGTACATGGAGAAGCAGGACTTGAAAGTGCAAAACGAATTACTGAAACACTTTTTAAAGGAGATATCACAACATTAGCCTTTGATGAGATGAAAGAAGCACTACATGATGCGCCAAGTGCAATGATTACATCGAATACGAGTTTGGTGGATGTTTTGGTAGAAGCAAATATCGCTAAAAGTAAGCGAGAAGCAAGAGAATGGATTGCACAAGGATCCATTCAAGTAAATGGTCACAAAGTTCAGGATTTGGAGTTTGTTGTGGATAAAAAGGATGCATTTAATGAAGAGTTGACAATTATTAAAAAAGGTAAAAGAAATTGGTTTGTATGTAGTTATAAAAATTAGGCAGTGAAAACTGCCTTTCTTTTAAAAAAGAAAGGAGACATTGTAGGATAATTTCTGCATGAGTAAGAGAAAATGGAAAAATATCTACTTGAAAGTATCAACCTAATTGAGCCAAGAATTAAAGGATGTAACATTTATTTACAGCAAGGTAAAAAAATAACATCATTATTGAATCCCTATGAGTTTTTAAAGACAGGATTAAATTTGTATGGTCAGGATATTGAAAGTGGAAAAAGACACTATCGTGATATATCCGGTTTTGTTCAAAAAGCGATAATTCCTTTTCGCACTGAAAAAATAAATCTTTTTTTTCCAACACATGCTGATACAAATGAAGCATGTATTTTCATTCATTATCAATTTGTTAATAAAGTAATAATTAAAAATAAATCATCTTTGATTCTTTTTAAAGATGGAACTTGTTTTGAAACGAAAACAGATATCCGAATTTTAAAAAAGCAGATGTTACGATGCAGAAAATATTTGGATTTAATAAAAGAAAGAGAAGAAAAAGCCTATACTATTTTAAAAATAGAAATGTTTTAATTATACGGCAAAATCGTGTCAAATGCCTCTTATTTTACATATAGTAAATTGGGAGGTATTTTTATGAGTGAATTTAAGATGATAGTTGATTATTCTAGAAAAATTCGAGAAACAGATTTTAAATCATCAATTTCAAATGAAGAAAATATTGCTTGGTATGGAGCTGAAACAAAGAGTATTCAAATCCATGGAGAATGTATGAATATTGCACTTATTGGAAATGCACTTGCAAAAAATGACGAGAATTGTGGACTTCGTAATTTAGATCTTATTCAAAAAATGATTGATTGTTATGGACAAGACTTTATTCACCATATCAAGGGAGCGTTCATCATTATTACACAGATTCGTGATAAAGTTTCTATATATCGAGATCCATTAGGAATGAAGACAATTTATTATACAAGTACAGTTTCAGGTCCATGGTACTTTTCTACTTCTTTAGATTATTTAACCGCCCATGTGGGAGCCATAGTTGATCGTAATTCTATGATGGATTTATTTTCTTTAGCTCCTTCATGTAAAGAAGGAAATACATTCTTCAAAGGGATTCAGGAACTAAAAATGGGTTTTGTGCTTCATATCGATCGAAATAAAACAGTACAAGAATGTTATTATCGACCAAATAATGTGCATGAGAAGAAATCTTTTGAGGAAGTAAAAAAAGATGTTAAAGAACTTCTAAACAAATCTATTGATAACAACATTGAAGAAGGGCATTGTGCTAGCTTTTTGTCGGGTGGAATAGATAGTAGTATTTTATGTGCAGTTGTGGCAACAAAAAGAGACGATTTATCCACATACTCTTTAGAATATGAAGGAAATTCGGATTACTTTAAAGGATATAGTTATCAGACAACACAAGATCATGATTATATTGAAATGATGAAAGAAAAATATCATATGAATCATGAATGCTTTGTATGCAATCAAGAAGAGTTGGCCGAATTGCTTCTTCCTTCTATGTTGGCACATCAAGGACCGGGCATGGCAGATATTGATTCGGCTATGTTATGGCTTTGTAGAAAAGCGAAAAAGAAAGAAAATTGGATTTTATCCGGGGAATGTAGTGATGAATTCTTTGGTGGTTATCCATGGTTTTATCGAGAAGATTTAGTGGGAAAAGGAGGATTTGGATGGATCAAATCATTAAATGAACGTAATTATTGCCTTAATGAACGCATGAAGAAAATGGATTTTGAGGGATATTTAAATGATGTAGTACACGAGACTCTCTCAGAGGTCAATCTTGATCCATTTAGTACAAAAGAAGAGAATGAAATTAAGAAAATTACTCATATGACGGTTCATCAATTTATGCAGACTTTGGTTAAAAGACAAAACTCGATGTCAGAAGCAGCTGGGATTGAAGTACGAGTTCCTTTTGCAGACTTAGACTTGTTTGATTATTTATGGAATGTTCCATGGGATTATAAGTTCTATAACGGAAAAGAAAAGGGATTATTAAGAGAAGTTTACGAGGATTTATTGCCAAGTGAGGTAGCACAACGTAAGAAAAATCCCTTTCCAAAAACATATCATCCGAAATATACGGAACTTGTCAGAGAGAAGCTGTTGAAATCTATTCATGAAGAGAGTAGTGCATTAAAATACTTCTATGATATGGATAAGTTAAATCAATTGATTGAAGAAAGAGGTCAATCTATCCAAACACCTTGGTATGGGCAATTAATGATGGGACCACAATATTTGGCATATCTTTATCAAATAGATCAATGGTTTAAAATCAAAAATATAAAAATCGAATTCTAAATACTGCAGAAATGCAGTATTTTTTTAAAATAAGAATGAATATAAGACACAAAAATGAAAATGTGATACAATTTATTTAAGGAATGTAAAAGGAAAATAATATGAAAAGAAATGAAATACTAGATAAGCTTAATCAAGGTGAATTTGATGAAAAATTATTAATGTTATGTTGTGAAAAAAATCGATTGGAAATTGAAAAGACAAGATTAATGAATTTGCTTAAAGAGTTTGAAACGGTCGATCAAGAGAGAGAAATTTATTGTTTCAGTGCACCGGGAAGAAGTGAGATTATCGGAAATCATACGGATCATCAGTTGGGAAAAGTAATTACCGCAGGAATCAATCGTGATGCACTTGCAGTAGTTTCACTTAATGATGAGCCGATTATTCGTATTCAATCTAAAGGATTTAACTCTTTTTCTTTAGATTTGAATGATTTGACTGTAAAGAATGATCGTTCTTCCGAAAGCTTGGTACAAGGAATTGTTTGTGAATTTAAGAAGAGAAATTACTCAGTTGGAGGGTTTAATGCATTAATTGACAGTGAAGTTCCGGTTGGATCGGGGTGTTCTAGTTCGGCTTGTTTTGAAGTATTAATGGGGACAATTTTGTCTAGCTTATTTAATGAAGGAAAAGTAAGTGCTATAGAAATTGCGCAGATTGCACAAATTGCAGAGAATGATTATTTTAATAAACCGAGTGGTTTGATGGATCAGCTTGCGTGTAGTTTGGGAGGATTAGTTGAATTAGATTTCAAGGAAAAAGGAAACCCACTTGTCAAGGAATTGCCATCTAAGTTTATTTCAAATGCGTTTTCATTAGTTCTTGTGGATACGAAAGCTTCACATCAAGATCTCACTGACGATTACAGTGGTGTCGTATCGGAAATACAATCTGTATGTCAATTTTTTAAAAAAGAAGTGCTTCGACAAGTTGATGAAGATGTTTTTTATTCCTCAATTGCTCAATTGAGAAAAGAAACAAGCGATCGAGCTGTATTACGAGCAGTCCATGTTTTCAATGAAAATAAAAGAGTTACGGAATGTGAAAACGCATTACTAAATCATGATATAAAATTGTTTCTTAAAATTATTAAAGAATCAGGGCATAGTTCTTTTGAATATCTTCAAAATGTTTATTCTGTAAGTCGCTTTGATGAACAGGCATGTGCTTTGGCTTTAGCCATGGCATCTCACGTTTTAAAAGACAGTGGAGCTTATCGTATTCATGGCGGAGGATTTGCCGGAACAATTTTAGCTTTTGTACCATCTGATTTATTGGATGAATTCAAGAAATTGATGGAATCAATATTCGGAAAGGATTGTTTGATGGTGTGTAAGATTCGAAAAGATGGAGGCATTCGGATTATTTAGAATAAAAATGATTTTTGGATAATAGACAGTGTATTGAAAATAATTTGAATGTGGAATAGAATAGATTATTGAATAGGAAAGGAGATTCTATGTTAACAAAAGAATGTGCATATAGACTACTTCAAAAAGCGATTTCTACAGGTGGAGATTTTGCAGAAATCTATGCTGAAAGAAAGTTTACAAGTAGTTATGAATGTTTAAATGGTAAGCTTGAGAAAGCGAACAGTGGTGAGACGGTTGGTGTTGGGGTACGTATTTATCAAGGATTAAAAAGTGTTTATTGTAGCAGCAATGAATTGGATGAAGAAAGCTTGATGGAAATGGTTGGAAATCTTTCGAAGTCTATTAGCAGTGATGAGAGAATAGAAGTGAAAGAATTTCATGAAGAATTGATTGAAACAAAACATCCAATTTTAAAGCCATTAAAACAAGTTGCAGTAAAAGATAAGATTGCACTTTTGAAACGTGCTGATAAAGCGATGAGAGAATACGATGATTGTATTAAAACCGTACAAAATCGTTATTCAGACGAAGTTCAGGATGTTACAATTTATAATACGGATGGAAAAATGGTAAAAGATCATCGTGAAAGAACACGTTTGTACTTAATGGCAGTTGCTCAAGAAGGAGAACTTCGTCAGGATGCCGGAAGAAACCCGGGAGCACATCAAGGATTTGAGTTTTATGATGATATGAATATTGAGGAACTAGCTCGAGAAACTTGTGAAAGTGCTATTACAATGCTTCATGCAAAGGATTGTCCAAGTGGAGAAATGACCGTAGTTATTGATAATGGGTTTGGTGGTGTTATTTTCCATGAAGCATGTGGCCATTCATTAGAAGCAACAAGTGTTGCGAAAGGAAATTCTGTTTTCTGTGGCAAATTAGGAGAAAAAATTGCCAGTGATTGTGTTACGGCGGTGGATGATGGAACGATTGTAAACGGATGGGGAAGTGGAAATGTTGATGATGAAGGAAATCCGTGTAAACGAAATGTATTGATTGAAAATGGTATTTTAAAATCTTATATGGTAGATCGTTTAAATGCCAGAAGAATGAATTGTGAACCGACAGGAAGTGCCAGACGACAGGACTATACATTCGAGCCGACATCACGTATGACAAATACTTTTTTAGTCAATGGAAAGAATACATTTGAAGAGATTATTCAATCAACGAAAAAAGGACTTTATGCAAAACAACTTGGTGGGGGATCGGTGAATCCTTCAACCGGTGAGTTTAATTTTAGTTGTCGTGAGGCGTATTTGATTGAGAATGGAAAAATTACAGAACCTGTTAAGGGAGCCACTTTGATTGGTAATGGAGCAGATACTCTGTTAAAAATTGATATGGTTGCGAATAACTTGTTGAGAGCACAAGGAATGTGTGGTAGTTCTAGTGGTTCAATTCCCGCTGATGTAGGACAGCCGACAATTCGTGTCAGCAGCATGACCGTTGGGGGAAAAGGAGGAAAACTCGAATGAATTTAAATAAGCTTTTAGAAATAGCAAAAAGGGAAGGTGCGACTGAAGCGGAAGTATATTATTCTTCATCTAAAATGACTTCTTTTGAGATTTATGAGCAAGATATGGATAGTTATAGTTCCTCGATAAATCATGGTTATAGTATACGTGCTTTATTTGGTGGTAAATGTGGTATTTCATATAGCGAAGATCTTTCAAATGAAGCATTTGAGGCATGTGTGCAAAGATGTAAAGAAAATGCATCCATTAATGAGAGTGAAGATATTGTTGAATTCGCAAAACCTCAGCCGGTTCATGAAGTTCAAACTTATCATCCTGAATTAAATGAAATTGATCTGGATGAAATGAAGCAACTTATGATGGATATTGAACGGGAAGTTAAAGAAAGAGATTCACGTATCATTTCCGTTTCTAATTGCTCTTTTGAAATGAGCGAAAATGAATGTATCATCAAAAATACTTTGGGAGTAGATCTAAAAAGACGGATAAATTTTGTTGTTGCAGTTGTCGGATGTGAGGCCAAAGATGAAAATGGTGTAGTTTCAGCATTTAAGATTGAAGTTTGTTTTGATTTAGCTAAGTTAAATAAAGAAAAGTTTGTTAATGAAGTGACTGAAGAGGTGATTTCAAAACTTTCACCGAAACGCTTGATTTCCGGGCAATATCCGGTTATTTTGAAAAATAAAGTTTCTTCTTCTTTATTAGGATCTTTGTCGGGAATGTTTAATGCTGAAAATATTCAAAAAGATCTATCTGTCTTGAAAGGGAAAAAAGGACAAAAAGTTTTTGCTGATAACATTACAGTGATTGATGATCCGCTTTTGAAAGACGGATATAGTTCATTTGGATTTGATGATGAAGGAACTCCGTGTCAGACAAAAGTACTTGTTGAAAAGGGTATTTTTAAACAAGCGCTTTATAGTAGAACTTCTGCGTTGAAAGACGGAGTAAATTCTACAGGAAACGGATTTAAATCCTCTTATATTTCGAATATTTCCATTCATCCTACCAACTTATATATTCAACCTCAAGATACAGGTTATGATGAGATGGTAGAAGGAATGAGTAAAGGTTTGATTATCACAGAAATTAGTGGCCTTCATGCAGGATTGAATCCTCTTACAACTGATTTTTCTTTATTGGCTTCCGGGTATTTTGTAAAAGATGGGAAGATTGAGTATCCGGTAAATTTAATTACGATTGCAGCAAATTATATGGAGATGATGAATCAGATTGAAGCAGTAGGTAACGATTTGGAATTTTCGTATAATGGAATCGGTTCTCCATCATTAAAACTTAGCAATATTGCTGTATCCGGCGAATAAAATAATAGTAAAGGAACCCTGTAGAGTTTATTATTCTCTATAGGGTTCTGTATTTTCCTCTTCTTTTTTACATATAATGGGTAAAAAAGAAGATATAGAGTGTGCTTTTTTGTTTATTTCATAAAAAGTTTAAGCTTTATAAGCAATTTTATGGTAAAATGTGTAGTATAGTTATGATGATATCTTCATTACTAAAAGAGGTAGTTAGCAATGAGAATGAGAAAAAAGCAATGGGCAGAACCGTTTTTAAAAGAACATAGAGAAATTGTTATAGAAAATCCAAATGAAATGAAGGGGCAATGGAGACATAAATTAAATTGCGAGAGTTTACATGTTGAAATTGGTAGCGGTAAAGGTGACTATTGGTGTAAAATGGCTGATATATTCGAACAAGACGGCTGGATTGGGATTGAAAAAAATCGAAGTGTAGCCGCTGTCGCTGTTAAAAAAGCAGTTTCTTTGGAAAATAAAAATATGTTATTTATTGCATTGGATGCACAGAATATTGATCAATGGTTTGATGAGGAAGAGGTTAATGTACTTCATTTGAACTTTTCTGATCCGTGGCCAAAAAAAGGAAATCATAAAAGAAGACTTTCGCATAGTAATTTTCTTAAGAAATATGAAAAGATACTCAGTAAAGATGGTACAATTGTTATGAAAACAGATAATAAAGATTTATTTGAGTTTTCTTTAGTAGAATTTTCGAAAAACAATTGGTTTATGCAAGATATAAGCGTGGATTTTAGAAGAAATATTCATGATGAAGATGCAATTAGTGAATATGAGGCTAAATTTATGGCTCTGAATCAACCGATATATCGTGTTATTTTTTCTAAAAAACAACTGGAGGTGAGGGAATGAAAAAAATCAAGTTCATCTGTCTTATATTCATTGTAATTCTTTTAAGCGGATGCACTTTTGATGAAACAATGTCAGTGATGATGGACGAGGTATTGCAAAAAGCATCAAATACCGAAATAGCTACAACAAAAAGTCATGTAAAACAGTATTATAGCTATTATATTCAACCCTCTATTGGGCGAAGAGAATCGACTGAAATAAGTAATGTTTTTGTGTTAAATGATGATGAATTTGTGATGAACTTAAATGTTTCATCCGTTATCAAGAATGAGTACTATCTGGATGCAGATACAAAAATACTTCCTGTTTACAGTCGTTCCAAAAAACTTGTGTATGAATCAACAGGGCAATGTTTGAATTCATCTGAGAATATGATGGATTATTCAGTATCCGTTTATGATTTATCTAGGAACAGTTATTTGATTGTCTTAGAATCGAATTATTTTACTTTTTTGTCACGCTGTCCCTTAGGATCGATTGTACAATTGACTGAGCAGATGTTGCTTATTGCACGAACGACTGAAATAGAAGTAGATTCTATCTTAAGAGATTTTGGTGTTCAAAATGATGAAACATATGAAAAACAGAAAGTAGAAATTATTAAAGAAATGATTCCAGAGAGTGGGTTGGTAGAAGATATTATACCTGGATCTTCTAAGGATGACTCTCAAACAGAAGAAAGCAGTGAAGAAGAAATTCAGATTCCTATCAGTGAAGTAACACAAATTAGTGAGATTACTGAAAGCGAGATTGAATAAGGAGGAAAAATTATGATAAAGAAAATTATGTCATTTATCTTCGAAGAAGAAACCATTGAAGATCCAAAAGAAGAAGTAAAAGAAAAACCAGTAGAAATCAAAGAAACAAAAGTGGTAGAAAAACGAGAAGCCAGAGTGCTAGATGACGGAAAAGAGAAAACATCTGTTGTAAATACAGCGCCCGTATCTGAAAAAAAAGATCAGAGTATGCTTAATAAGATGAAGGTTGAACCAATTCCGTCAAATAATACAAAAGTAAAGAAAACTACTCCTGTTACAAATAAACCAGATTATGAATTCAATCCTGTCATTTCACCTATATATGGGGTTACAGATGAGAAAAAAGTGCAGACACCATCTCATACACAGAAAAAAACATATACTTCTTCATCCACACCGACAGGGATTGTTTTAAGTCCGATAAATGGTAATTTGAAAGAAGAGAAAGTAGAAGAAGTTAAGAGTAAAGTTGAAAAAACATTTGAGGATATTCAAGATGATTCAATCAAGGATGATCCGATTGTAAATATTCCGCTTTCAAATATGCTAGAAACGGATACAGTTGATTCGAGTGAAGAAATTGTTTCCGTAACGGAAGTTAAAGATCTTCAGGGAGATAAAAAAGTATTATTATCAAAGAATTTAAGCTTATTTGATGATGAAGAATAAGTGAGGAGGAACATCGTGATTTATTTTATTGGAATCAAAGGAACCGGAATGAGTGCTTTAGCATGTATTCTTCATGATTTAGGATATGAAGTAATGGGCTCTGATTTAGAAAAACATTTTTTTACGGAAGAGGTTTTGATAGAAAGAAAAATAAAAATCCTTCCTTTTGATGCTCATCAAATTCCGAATCATTCAACTGTTATTATAGGAAATGCTTTCTTAGAGGATTTTCCTGAGGTTATTGAAGCCAGAAATAATACGACGGTGAAGTGTTTTCGTTATCATGAATTTTTAGGAGAATTCATGAAAAATTATACTTCATTTGCTGTGGCGGGAAGTCATGGTAAGACAACGACAACAACACTCTTATCTGATATGATGAAATCTTATGAACCGACCGGCTACTTGATTGGCGATGGAACAGGGCATATTGAAAAAGGTGCACATAATCTTGTGATTGAAGCATGTGAATATAGGCGTCATTTTCTTGCATATCATCCTGATTATGCAATTATTACTAATGTAGAAATTGATCATGTTGATTATTATAAAAGTGATGAAGATTACAGTTTGGCTTATGAGGAATTTGCAAGACAAGTTACTAAAATGATCTTTTTATGTGGTGATGATGAGAAATGCCGAGCCTTGAAAATTGATAAACCTCATTTGTTTTATGGGGTAAAAGAAAGCAACGATGTACAAGCTATTAACATAAACGAAAATCAAAATGGTATGAGTTTTGATGTCTTGTTTAATAAGCGAAATGTTGGACATTTTGAACTTCCATTTGTCGGACATCATTTGTTACTAAATTCACTTGCGGTAATTGCTGTAGGATTAAATAGAGGCTTGACTGCAATTCAAATAGAGGAAGGTCTTTCTCATTATTCAGGTGCAAAAAGACGTTTTGTGATTGAAGAATTTAAAGAAAATATTTTTATTGATGATTATGCACATCATCCGACAGAGGTTAGAGTAACAATTGAAGCAGCTAAAATAAAATATCCAAATCATAAACTTATTGCGATATTTAAACCTCATCGAGTTTCCAGAGTATATTATTTTGCCGATGAATTTGCTCAGGCACTTTCGTTAGCGGATGAAGTCTTTTTATGTGATTTTACAAGTATTGATGATAAAGAAGAGGGCATTGACATTGATATTCGCTATCTTCAACAGAGAATATCGGGGTCGCGAATTTTAGAAGAGAATGAGATAGGTGCAAAAGAACTTGCAAAAGAAGCCCCGGCAGTTTATTTGTTTATGTCGAGTAAAGATATTTATGGATTGAGTGCGTTAGTTAAGCGTTACCAAAAATAAATGAAAATTGTTTCAATATTCAAATTTTCATGGTAAAATAGAATCGAGGTGATAAATATGACTGATGAATTATTGATTGCACTTTATAATGTATGTGTAAAACTTTTACCAATTGTAGGGGTTTTTGTATTAATTTTCTTGCTTGTTCTTATAGGAAAACTAATGACTTTTATGAATAAGTTGAACATGGGAATGGACTCTGTTAACAGAACATTGATAGAATTAGATCGTGATGTTCAACAATTTCGTGATCCATTGAATACAATGGTTAAAATTTCTCACACTGTAGATGAAGTACATGATGCATCTAAAGAAGCTGCAAAAAATGCAATAGCTGCCGGAAAGCAGCATGCAGATGCAATCAAGACTCAGGTTTCAAGTTTTTTTAAGAAAGACGAATCAGAAAATGTAAAAGAGAATGAATCCAAGGAGGGTACTGATAATGGAAAAGAATAATGAAAATATCAACAAAGTAATTGACGATATCGAAGAGAAGATCAATGAACTTCAAACAGTACAAAATGAGTCAAAAAATGATGATGCAAAAGCAAAAGTTCAAGAAGCAACTCAAAAGGCAATTGAGTACTTAAATGAATTGTTATTGCAGTTAAAAGGATTCCTCAACAGTGTTCAAGAAAATGAAAAAGTAAAAGAATCAATTACTTTAATCAAAGAAAAAGCTAAAGTGGTTTCGGAAGAAACTGTTAAGTTTGCAAAAGATTTAAAAAATGATCCTAAAGTAAATGAAATGTGGGATTCTACAATGTCCAAACTTGAAAAATTAAGTGGAAAAATTAATAAAGAAGTAGATAATTTAAAGCAAAATGAAGAGCTGAATAAGAAGTTTGAAGAAGTTAAAGAAAAAGCCTCTAAGGGTGTAAGCGCTGTCAAAGGTTCGTTTGATGAATTTGTAGCTAATCCTCAAGTACAAGAGGGAATAAGTAAAGCAAAAGATAAGACAGGAGAAGTTGCAAAGAAAGCTGTAACAGCTTTTGAAGAATTTGCAGCAGCAAATCCAGAAGTTAAGGAAAATCTGGAAAAAGCAAAAGTAACAACCAAAAATGCAGCAAATAAGGCAAAGATTGCCATAAAAGAGTTGCTAAAAAAGGATAGTGAAGATCATACGGATAAAAGTTAAGGAGGATTGATGATGAAAAGAGTTACGATCTATGATGTTGCGAAAGAAGCAGATGTTTCTCTTGCGACAGTTTCTCGTGTAATCAATGGCTCCGAGGTCGTTAAAGGTGCAACGAAGGAAAAAGTTGAAGCAGCTATAAAAAAAATGGGATATAAGCCGAATGCCATAGCTCAAGGATTAGCATTACAAAAAACTACAACAATTGCGTTGGTTATTCCAGAAGCGAGTTATACTTATACCGGACAGATCATTAATGGTTTATTGGATGTTGCGAAGATTTATAAATATAACATCATGATTCATACTACAACAGAAGGGATTAGTGAAATCAATGAAATTATTGAAAATATCATTAAATCCAGAGTTGATGGTGTTATCATTTACAATGACAGATTAGAACAAGATGAGTTAGCGGCCTTGACGAATTATAATATGCCTATTGTTGTTATCGGCAATAGAATGTCTGGATCAAATGTTTCTTCTGTATTTATTGATATAAAAGCGGCAATTTGTGAACTTGTAACGAAATATTTGGAAACGGGTATTAAAGATGTTGCGATTTTACAAGATAGAAAGCATAAATATATCAGTGAACAAATGGAATTAGGGGCAAAAGAAGCGTATGAAGCAAAAGGGTTAAAATTTGATAATTATATCAAAATTGATGCTTCTTATCGTACTTCATTCGATTTTTGTAAGCACTATTTGAATGATCATCGTCATGAAGTAATGATTGCCAATCGAGATTCACAAGCAATTGCGATTTCTAACGCATCAAAAGAGCATGAAATCAAAGTTCCGGAAGAAATGGAAATTGTTTGTGTTTTAGATACGAAATACAATACAATGGCTCGACCACAGATTTCCAGTTTCGCTATTCCGTCATATGATTTAGGCGCTGTGGCAATGCGTGTGATGACTAAAATGCTTGCAGAAGAAGAGGAAAATGCTCAGGGAAGTGAGATTGAGTTGAGTTATTTATTTACTCCTAGACAATCTACAAAATAAGAAAGTGAACAGGAAATACAAAAATTTCCTGTTTTTCTTATACTGAATATGAATTTTAAATTATAAAATGAAAAGTTAGAGTTTATTTTTTTTTATGTGTTTGCTATAATAATAAAGGAATTTTTGAAAGGTGGTTTTAATTATGGGTCGTGCACATGAAGTGCGTGCTGCTTCAATGGCAAAGACAGCAGCGATGAAATCTAAGTTGTATTCACGTTATGGAAAGGAAATTTATGTAGCTGCAAAAGCAGGTGTTCCTGATCCGGATATGAACCTTGGATTAAAGAAGAAAATAGAACAAGCTAAAGCAAATAATGTACCTGCTGATGTTATTAAAAGAGCAATTGAAAAAGCAAAAGGCAGCAATAATGAAAGCTATATTGCCAATCGTTATGAAGGATACGGACCGGGATCATCTACATTTATCATTGATCTTCTAACAGACAACGTAAATAGAGCTATCAGTGAAGTTAATATTTGTTGTAACAAAAGTGGTTCTAAGCTTGGTAAACCGGGTAGTGTCTCTTATATGTATGACAATGTTGGATTGTTGAGCTTTACATTTGATGATGAAGATAAAATGCTTGAGACATTAATTGAAAATGATGTTGAAGTTGTAGATATTGAATGTGAAGATGGAGCAATGACTGTAACTGTTATTCCTTCTGATCTTTATAAAGCAAAAGATGCCATTGATAGTATTATCCCAGATTGCAAATATGATGTATTAGAAAATACAATGCTTGCACAGGATACTGTTCAATTAGACGAGGAACAAATGAAAAAATTTAATCGTCTTTTGGAACTTTTAGACGAATGCGATGATGTCCAAAACTACTATCATAATGTTGAAATGTAATTTCTGTATTTCATAAAAGAATCGACAGGTTTCACTGCCGATTTTTTTTATACTGGTTTTAACAAAGGAGGGGAGCGCCATTGATTGTTATATTGAGTCTTCATTTCTGTTATCAGTAATTTTAATTTTTTCATCTTCATGTATCGCTTCTTTTGTATTAAAGTGGAAAATTTCAATTAAGAAATTTTTGCTAATGTCAACATTTTTAACTATTTTAGAAGAATTTGTGTTGTTTACATGGATGAATTGGATTTGGTGTTTTATTGAAATGTTTTTCTTTTTCTTATTATTTCAAAAAAAATTTCGATTTGTACTGGCATATTCTTTATCTCGATATTTCTTGATTTTATTCACAAAGATATTTATTGATGGACACATAGTCTCGGGAATATTTTATGTACCATCAGATAATATTTCTTGGATCTTCGTTTTTATATTTTTATTAGCTATTGATGCATTGTTTATATGCGAAAAAAGATCTGTCCTGTATCGTAATGAATACATGTATAATGTTCAGATAAGAACAGATAAATATCTGATAGATATGATCGGATACTTGGATACCGGAAATAAAAGTACTAATTTAAACACACCAATCATAGTATTGAATAAACGCTTTTTTGAATATTTTAAGAATGTTGAAGCAAGTTATATTCAGCTGGGCTCTATTCATTCTATTTGGAAGCAGAAGGCGTATTGTGGTGAATTGAGTGTTGAGAAAGGAAAATTTCAAAAGGTTTGGATTATTTTATCTGATCAACTTTATGATGTTGATTGCTTATTAAATATTTACAATGTGTAACTGGAGGAAATATGAAAAAATTATGGTTGAAGATATTGAATTTTTTTCGATTACAGGGGAATTGCAATTCAATCTTTTTTATACAGGGAAATGAGATATTACCTCATCCTCTTTCCAAGGAGGAAGAAGAGAAAGCATTATTGGAACTTCAAAATGGCTCAAGTGAGGCAAGGAATAAACTGATTGAACATAATTTAAGACTTGTTGTTTATATTGCCAAGAGGTATGAAACAAATCCAATCTTTATGGAGGATTTAATATCAATTGGTACAATTGGATTAATTAAAGCAGTCAATACTTTTCAAATGGATAAGAATATAAAACTTGTTACTTATGCGTCTCGATGTATTGAAAATGAAATTTTAATGTTTTTGAGAAAAAAGAGCAGAAGAAAAGTTGAAGTTTCGTTTGATGAACCTTTAAATGTTGATTATGATGGAAATGAACTTCTTTTATCGGATATTATTGGAACGGAAGGGGATATTGTTGTTGAACAATTCCGAATGAAAGAAGATAAAAAAGAACTATATCAGGCGATGGAGCATCTGAAAGAAACGGAAAGAATGATTTTAGAAATGAGATATGGTATTAATCAAGAGGAGTATACTCAAAAAGATATTGCTGATAAGTTGGGAATTTCGCAATCTTATATATCACGATTAGAAAAGAAAATTATTCAAAAATTAAAAGTTCAAATGATGAAACAAAATTCGTAGAAATTTATTATAAGAATTGGTATAATTTATTTGGTGATAAAATGTTTATTATATTTGGAACAAAAGGAATGCGTCAAACAGTAGAGGTTAACAGAAGAATTGTTTGTCCGATATGTCAAAATGATCGTTTTGAATTTATCAAAACTTATCAGTGTTTTTCTTTGTTTTTTATTCCGATTCCTTTTTTGAGTTGGGATAAGAGATATTTTGCAGTATGTAAAAATTGTGGAACAACACTTCAATTCAGAAATGGATTTAACTCGGATTACATCATTGCCGGTGCACCTAGAAGAAGGGAAGAGACCAAAGTGCGTTGTCGATTTTGTGGAAGTTTAATCAGTGAATCCAATTCATATTGTCCTGAATGTGGAAATAAGCAATAAGATAGAAAAAGTTGCTTGACATGGAAATAGAGCAATGGTATACTATTAAAGCATAAAAAGATTGTGGAAAGTAGAAGATCCCTTCTCACCTGATGTCTGTAAGACTTGGGTCATAAGCTACATAAAGTTAAATGAAAACTTTTAAGCAGGGATTTCTATGGTCCCTGCTTTTATATGGTTGGAGGTGTCATTTATTAACAAAAAGAGAATGACTGATGAATTAGTCAATGAAAACATCCGCTTTAAAGAGGTTCTGGTTATTGGACCGCAAGGCGAACAGCTAGGAATCATGATGAGAAGAGAAGCAATGGAGAAAGCATATGATTATGATATGGATTTACTCTGTGTAGCTCCAAATGCTCAACCGCCTGTATGTAAAATACTGGATTACGGAAGATATCGTTTTGAAGCTCAGAAAAAAGCAAAAGAAGCAAAAAAGAATCAACATGTTACTGAAGTAAAACCTTTACGTTTATCTCCTGTTATTGATACACATGATTTTGAAACAAAGCTTCGTCAAGCTAGAAAATGGGCTGAAGACGGAATGAAAGTAAAAGTAGATATGCGCTTTCGTGGTCGTATGATGACCCGTGTTGAGGTAGGACGTAAAGTCATGAATCAATTTATTGAGCAGATTGCGGATGTAGCCATTGTTGAAAAACAACCGGTAATGGAAGGCAATACAATGTCAGTTGTTTTGACACCGAAGAAAAAATAGTTAGGACTAGGAGGAAAAATTTATGCCAAAAATGAAAACAAAGAAGGCTTTAGCAAAACGTGTTAAAGTTACAGGTAGTGGGCAGCTGAAAAGAGGACATGCATATATTTCTCACTTTGCAGCAAATAAAACACATAAACAGAAAGTACAGCTTAGAAAAGCAGCATTAGTTCATAAGTCTGACGTTAAGAGAATCAGTCAGTTGCTGCAAGGATAATTGAAGGAGGAATAGACAATGCCAAGAGTTAAAGGTGGAACAGTTTCAAGAGCCAGAAGAAAAAAGACATTAAAACTGGCTAAAGGATATTTCGGTTCAAAGCATTTGCTTTACCGTACAGCACATGAGCAAGTAATGCGTAGTTTGCGTTATGCATACAGAGATAGAAAACAACTTAAGAGAAATATGCGTAAATTGTGGATTGCTCGTATCAATGCTGCATGCAGAATGAATGATATGACTTATTCAACATTTATGCATGGTTTAAAGCTTGCTAATATCACAATGAATAGAAAGATGCTTTCAGAAATTGCAATTCATGATCCAAAATCTTTTACTGAAATCGTAAATGTATCTAAAGCAGCTTTACAAAAATAGTCGAAAGACTATTTTTTTTACTATAAATTTGCTACAATATTTATCGGAGGATTGTTTATGAAAGAGATATTGATTGCTACATCAAATGCCCATAAAGTAGAAGAATTTAAAGCAATTCTTGAACCGGAAGGATATAAAGTAAAGAGTCTTTTGGATATAGATGCGAAAATAGAAATTGATGAAAACGGAACGACTTTTGCAGAAAATTCGAGGATTAAGTCAGAAACAATATGTAAGCTTTTAAAGATTACAACAATTGCTGATGATTCCGGATTGGAGATTGATGCATTAAATAAGCAACCGGGAGTTCATTCTGCTCGTTTTATGGGGTATGATACTCCTTATGAAATAAAGAATAAAGCATTGATAGAGGCAATGGAAGATAAAGAAAATAGAGCATGTCGATTTGTGTGTGCAATTTCATTAGCGTCTTGTGATCAAGAAACTAAAGTTTTTGAAGGAATTGTTGAAGGGAAAGTTTCAACCGAAATTATCGGTGAAGGTGGTTTTGGATATGATCCGATTTTTTATTATGAACCATTTCATACAACGTTCGGAAATATGAAACCTGAGATTAAAAACCAAGTTTCTCATCGTGCACTTGCATTAGAAAAATTATTGGAATATTTAAGGAGTGGAGAGTGTGAATAAAGTAATAAAATACTTAATGAGTATCAACCATCTTTTATTTATTGTCGGTTTACTTTTGATTAGTATTGATTTTAATTGCTTTAATGTGAATTTTTATGAAAAGGAGTATGAAAAACTGAATACTGCATCAACCATTGGGATGAGTCAGGAAGAGTTATTAAACGCAACTACTGTTTTGTTGGATTATACAAGGGATGAACGGTCCGATATGCTTGTTAATGCAACTATAAATGGTATTCATACAGAGGTATTCAACGAGAGAGAAAAAGACCATATGGCTGATGTGAAAAACTTATATTTGAATGCTATGAGGTTCAAAAATGTTTTTTTACTATTAGAAGTGGCTATGATTGGTTTGCTTATTGTAATTAAAAAATGGAACACAATTGTATTTTGGGAAACATTTAAGATTGCTGCAATTTCATTTGTGTTTGTTTTGCTTTTTTTCTTGTTATTCGCATTAATCGATTTTGACAGTTTTTGGCGGAATTTTCATGAAATCTTCTTTACAAATGATTTATGGCTTTTAGATCCGAGAACCGATATTTTGATCATGATGGTACCACTTCAGTTCTTTTATGATCTTGTTATGAGAATTGTTATTACGTTTGTTTTGTTGTTTGGTTTATTTACAACAGGTGTTTATTATTTTAAAAGAAAGGGTATTGCTTATTATGACTAAAATACATATAGTATTGTATGAACCGGAAATTCCACAAAATACTGGTAATATTATGCGCACTTGCATGGCTGCGAATTGTGTCTTACATCTTATCAAACCCTATGGATTTGTGTTAGATGAAAAACATTTGAGAAGAGCTGGAATGGATTATAGGAAAGAAATTGAAATTCATGAGTATGAAAATTGGGATGATTTTATTTCTAAGAATGAAGGAGAGATGTTTTTTGTTACAAGGTATGGAAAAAGGCCGCCTTCAGAGTTTGATTTAGCAGTTTCTTGTGAAAACCAATATTTAATTTTCGGCAAAGAGAGTACCGGAATTCCAAAAGAAATTTTAAGAAATCATCTTGAACGATGCATGAGACTTCCGATGATAGCAAATGCGCGTAGTTTAAATTTATCTAATTGTGTAGCCATTGTCACATATGAAACTTTAAGACAGAGAGATTATCCGGGTTTATCTAGGCATGAAGAAATTAAAGGGGAGGATTGGCTGATACAATTATGATCAAAAAATTTGATATCTTATTTGATACATATGAAAAAAGAGTTGTCATGATTGAAATTATGCTATTGTGTTGTTTAATTGTACTATGTTTTCGAAATTATGTGCTCGGAATCAATTTGATACATTTTGATTCCGGGCTTGATCTTTTTTCTTTAATTGAATTAAAAGACTCTACAAATACATTTTTTGGAAGATTTTTAGAATACTTGTTAAACAGTGATTTATCATTTTGGTCTTCTATAAAAGCTTTCTTTTCATCTTTTTCATGTTATGAAATAGGGTGGTTGGCTTTACTTTTGTGTTTTATATTCGAAAATGATAAAAATTCAATAATTAAGATGGCAAAAAGAGCTGTTCTTATTTTTTCTTTTTGTTATGTATTACTGTGTAGTGGTGTTATGTTTTTAGGAATTTATGCATATAAAGCTTTATCCACTGCACAAGCGGTGCAAAGACTGAGTACGATTGGAAAAGTACTTTCATGTGGTTCCGTAGTATTGGTGGTATTGATGTTGATTCAAAGCTTTTTGCAATTAGTTCATGTTTTTTCAAAGGATGTATAATTTTGGATTTTATGTCAATCCTATTTCTAGGAGGCAAGAAATTATGAAATTATTAAAAATGTGTTGTTGCTTATTCATGGTTCTAAGTTTAAGCGGTTGTTCCATGTTTAGAAACAATTCTTCATCAGAACAATCTTCATCTAAAACAGAAGATTCATCTCAATCTTCATCGGATACGATGCAAAACTCATCATCACAGATGGAAACTTCTATTAATTCTGTACAAGACTATTTAGATTATTTGACTTCAAATGATTATACGTTTGATAGCATTCAGTCTGTAGATGTGAGTGGATTTGATGCAGTAGAGGGGTCAACATTTTTACATAACGGCTCTACTCTTTACTTATATCGCTTCGATGATTCAGATAGTACCATAAAAGATTATTTGGATACAACCTCTCAAAGTGGTAAGATGACTGTTTCGAGAGATGGTGAAGAATTGGAAATGAATGCTTTAGTAAATGGATATTATGTTCTATTATATCCGGAAAACTATCAATTAGGTGATTTAAGAAAAGTATTTAGTGATTATAGTTGGAATCAAACAGGGAATTAAATCCCTGTTTTTTGCATGAAATCGGAAAATTAAGCATATTAGTACACTGAAAGAAGGTGTAATATGAAAGATATAGATGAAGTAAGAGAGAGGATTCAGGAAAGAAAAGGATTTTATTCAAGAGTTAATCAAAAGGATAAAAAACTCTCTTTTTTTAATTTTTTGTATTTTATCACAATTTTTTCTTTGATTGTTGGTGGATGTTATGTTGGGTATTTGATTAATGAACAGAAACATTTTATTGATAATGAACGCTTGGTTAATACTGTTCAAAGTAAAATAAACGAATGGAATTTAGATAAATTTGTAGGATGGCTTCCATTTGAAGGGTGGTTTAGAGGAGATTCAAAAGCAGTTAGTGAGATAATCAGCTATTCTCCATATCAAGATGATTATTTCTTTTCAGACAGTAATAGAGCTATATCGATAGCAGATGGAATCGTTATTTATTGTGATGAGCAAGAAAGTGGTAAAATTGTGATGATAAAGCAAGATAATGGTGTAATTGCAACTTATGGGGCATTGCAAGAAATCCAATGCCATGAAAATGATCGTATTTTAAAGGGAACGGTGTTAGGAACTTATGAAGAAGCCATATTTTTGCAATTCCATCTGAATAGTAACAAGATTACTTATGAAGAAGCGTTGGCATTGGGAAATTAAAATTCCGATTCTGACTTTAGTTTATTTTGTTATTATGATTGGTAGTGGTATGTTTAAAAGTTGTTTTTTTCTGTTTATGATTATTTCTTTTCATGAAATGTGCCATTGTATCGCAGCGACTCTTTTAAAAATGAAAGTCGAAGCAATAACAATATATCCATTTGGGATGCAAGCCAATATTCAGAATCTTGGATTTTATTCAAGCTTTAAAGAATTAATTGTTCTAATAGCTGGACCTATGACACATTTGATAAATCCGTTTATTTTTGCTTTTTTACTTAATTTGGGAGTTATTTCACCATCTATGCAAAGTTGGCTTCTAAACATAAATAAGGGAATGTTAATCATGAATCTTTTACCCATTTATCCTTTAGATGGGGGAAGGATCATAAATGAAATCATTCATTTATTTTTTCCATATAGTATCAGTGAGAAAATAACATACAGCCTATCATTTGTTAATTTGATATTTCTTTTATTTAGTAAGACAATGAATGATGCAGCAGGTTTTGTCGTTATGATGTTTATTTGGTTCAATCTTATTAAATCGATGAAAGATTTATCAATTGTTAAACGACAATTTTATCGATTTCGATTAAATCATGAAAATTCAAATAAAAAACGAATTCATTCTTATAATGATTTGTACAAAAATTCATATAATCAATTTCGTGACGGATCAAATCTAATTGAAGAGAAAGATTGGCTATTACAACAATTTCATGAAAACTCGCAACAAATACTACAAAAAAACCTCAACGGTATGCTATAATAGTTACGGAATGTGAGGTTAGTATGAAAAGAAAAATTATTTGTTGTATTCTGTGCTTGCTAATGCTTACAGGAATGAGTGCATGTCAAAGTGTTAAAACAAAAGTTTGCTATACTGTTTATCCAATTGGCTATATTTTAGACAGAATAACCGGTCAGAAGATTGAAACAGTTTCAATACAAAGCGAAGATTCAATTCAGGTTGCTCAGATGAACAGTAATTATTTGGAAGAACTTGAAGATGCAGGAGTTTTCATTTATTTGGGACAACTTGAACCGTATTTGACTTTGTATAACGATTCCATTGAAAAAATGGAAATTGATTTTTTAGATCTTTCTATTAATAATGCATTTTCTCGTTTTCAACGCTATACTCGGGTAGTTCAAGATGGACAAGAGAGTTTCATTGAAAGCTCTTATTATAAACCGGATGCATTTGCTTCTGTTGATGTTAATGAAATGGATCTTGCGTTATGGATGAATCCGGTTTCAATGATCTCTATGGCAAAAGAAATCATGGAATGGCTTGTTGAAAAAAGTCCGGAGAATGAAGCTTATTTTAAAGAACGATATGATGCTCTTCAAGCTGATTTGATTTTATTGGATAGTGAATTTGAGGATTTATCCCGCAGGCTTGTTTCTGAGAAAAAAGAGATTAAATTTGTATCTATGTCTTCGTGCTTTGGTAATTGGCAATCTTATGGAATTCAGGTATATCCAGTTATTATGAGTAAGTATGGTGTTTTGCCAACAGATGCTCAATTAGAAGTAATCATTAATAAGATTATGGAAGATGAAGTAAAATACATCGCTTATGAACCGAATTTAGATGAAGAAGCACGAGCTTTATATGAAAGATTAAGAGACGAATTGGGATTGGTAGAAGTGAATTTAAGCAATGTTTCATCTTTATCTGCATCAGAGAAAGAATCCGGTGCTGATTATTTGTCAATCATGTATCAAAACTTGGATATTTTGGAATCAATGATGAATGACCAAGTTCAACCGGAAACGGAACTTCCGGAAGATGAACAAGAAAGTGAGGAAGAGAGCTGATTATATAATCAGCTTTTTTACATAAGTAAAAAAATAAAACAGGGTTTATGCCTGTTTTATACTAAGAATAATTTATAAATTATTTTAATTTTAAAAAATGAATGACTTCATCGTAAGAAGGGACACTAGAAGAAGCGCCTTCTTTTTGTATGCTTAATGCAGATGCAGCAGTTGCTGTTTTTAAACAATCTGAAATTGAACTGCCTTTTGCATAAGTGGCTAAATAATATCCCATGAAAGTATCTCCGGCACCGACTGTATCCACAACATGATCAACAGTAAATGCTTTTTGCTCGAATTGCTCGTTTCCGTAAGATGCAACAGAACCGTTTTCACCAAGAGTAAGAACGATGGTTGCATGAGGATAGAGTTTTTTCATAGAAGTAAGAATTTTTTGTGGATCATCGTTTCCACATAATGCTTTTCCTTCTACTTCATTAATAAAAAAGAAATCTACTTTATTTAAAGGAAGATCTTTTAAATTCTCTTTAATAGGAGAGGGGTTAAAAGCAATTTTGATATTTTTTTGATAAGCAAGTTCTATAATTTTATCAAGCTTACTTATCTCGTTTTGTAATACAAGCAAATCTCCTTTATCTAAAGAATTTATGGTTTCTTCAATCTGAGAATCGGTAATTTGTTCGTTACTACCGGGATAAACGAGGATACTGTTTTGCCCATTATTATCTACTTGAATGATTGCATGTCCGTTTGGGCAATTTACTTTTTTAAGAAATTGAATATTAACATCATTATCTTTTAAGCTTTCAAGAAGTAAATCAGCATTTGTTCCGATGCATCCTGCCATATATACAGGAAAATTGGCTTTACGAATGGCAATAGCTTGATTCATTCCTTTTCCGCCACAACTGATTTTAAGAGAATTACAACTCGCTGTTTCTTTTGGTAGATTGATATGATCAACATAATAAGTCTGGTCAATGTTTAATGATCCAAATACACAAATTTTCATAATTATTACTCCTTATGATTATTATATCACAGGATATGGAAAGTTGAAGCAAGAAGTGTTAAAATAATGAAGAGAAAGGCTTTTGGTATGAGAAAAAAACAAATATTAGTTATAGACGGACAAGGTGGAAAAATCGGTAAACAAATCATTGAAACGTTAAAGGAAACTTTTGAGAATATATTTATTACTGCAATCGGAACAAATGGTAATGCTACTGCATCTATGTTGAAAGCAGGGGCAGATCAGGGAGCAACAGGTGAAAATCCGGTCATCGTTGCGTGTAAAAAAGCAGATATAATTATCGGTCCAATCGGAATTGTTGTTGCAGATTCTCTTTTAGGAGAGATAAGCGAAAAAATGGCCATTGCAGTTGGAAAAAGTGATGCAATAAAGATTTTGATACCAATTAATCGGTGCAATAACATTATAGTCGGTGTTACGATTGATTCAATCGGTAAGTTGATAGATGAAACGATGGAACAATTGAAAGTATATTTAGATTGACAATTTTCTTTTAATCTTGTATTCTATAAATATGTTCAGCATGAAGCTGATAAGCGAAGATTAATTTAGTGAATGAAACCATGAAGGTATTTGAATACAGAAGTGTTCGGATACTTTTTGTTTGCTTTTGAAGGAGGATTTTGTATGAAAAATGTTAAGCAAATGACTTTGGCGGCGCTTTTTTTAGCACTTGCTCTTATTCTTCCGTTTTTAACAGGTCAAATTCCACAGATTGGATCGATGCTTTGTCCTATGCATTTTCCTGTTTTAATTTGTGGATTTGTTTGTGGGCCTATTTATGGTGGTATAGTAGGATTTGCATCACCACTTTTAAGACATTTGCTATTTTCGATGCCACCAATGCCTGCTGGGATTGCGATGGCTTTTGAATTAGCTGCTTATGGCTTTGTTGCCGGATTCCTATATAATAAGCTTTCTAAAACAAAAATTAATATTTTTGCATCGCTGATTTCGGCGATGATAATTGGAAGGGGTGTTTGGGGAATTGTTCGATGTGTTATGGCAGGCATGAATTCTATTCCTTTTGGGTTTGAAATGTTTGTTGCCGGAGCGATAACGCAAGCGATTCCGGGAATTGTTTTACAGCTTATTCTTATTCCGGCTATTATTCTTACTTTAAGAAGAGCTCACTTGATGGATTGAAATTATAAAAAGTAAAAGAGTTTTAAAAAAGATTTGAAGTCTATCTGAAAAATGTTAAAATAGGGAAGAAAAATAATTTGCATTTAAATGGAGAAGAAAACATGGATAGATTGAAAAATTATTTTAATAAAGAAGAATTTTTAAAAAAAGATGTAAAAATGATCTTAATTGTTACGTTATCTGCATTATTTTATTCTTTTGGATATCAAGCATTTGTTACAAAAGGAAACCTATATCCCGGTGGCTTTGCGGGAATAAGTACATTAATTGTAAGATTGTTGGATAAAAATCTAAATATTCAAGTCTCTTTTGGTCTTTTATATTTATTATTAAATGTTGGTCCAACAATTCTTGTATTCAAAGTAGTCGGAAAAAGATTTGCGCTTTACTCGATTTTACATTATGTACTGGTATCGTTTTTTACAAACATTATTCCACTCATTACGATAACAGATGATATTCTTCTTCTAGTTGTATTTGGAGGATTTATTACTGGATTTTCAATATCGTTAGCACTCCGTGTAGGAGCTTCATCCGGAGGATTGGATTTTGTATCAATATATCTCTCTACTAAATCCAATCAACCATCATGGGGGATTACGTTTGCAATCAATGCTATTATCTTGATATTGGCTGGATTATCTTTTGGTTGGGATACAGCATTCTATTCGATTATATTTCAATTTGTTAATACACAAGTGGTTTCTCATTATCATACACGTTACAAATATGATACATTGTATATTATTACGACGAAACCGGATGAAATTGCAGAGGGTATTTTTCATATTATGGATCATGGTGTAACAAAGTTTTGGGGAGAAGGAGGTTACTCAAAAACGCCAAAATGTTTATTATTGATTACTGTTAATCAATTTGAAGTAAATGAAGTTCTTCATGTGACTCGTGAGATTGATCCGAAAGCATTTATTACAATGGCAAAAACAGAGCGAATCGTAGGTAACTATGTTCAACGGAAATATGATTAAGGAAATTGAAAATGCGCGAAATTAATTCATTTGAAGAAGCAATATTTCTTTTAAAGTCAAATACTACAATCGTTCAATTTTCAAATGGGATGACTGTTTATTTCGCATTAAAAGATGAAAGAATAAAAGTATTTGGTAAAAATGCAAATTATACGTTAGATGAAGATACATTTAAGAGTTTATTCAAAAACGAGAAGTTTTATGAAGTTGAACCAAAACTTAAAGAAGATCAAATATCAATTTTGAAGGATGAAGAATATTATAATTGGAAACATAAATAAGACAATTCAAAAGGGGATAACAAAGTTGTTGTTCCTTTTTTGTTTCATTTTATGTGAAATGATGTATAATTATAAATAAATCTGCTTCGGCAGTTAGAAAAGAGGAATTTATGAAACCTATTTTATTTTCAATAGGAAGTTTACATATAAATGGTTATGGTCTGATGATTGCATTAGGACTCTTGATTGCAGAATCTTTAGCTGAAAGAAAAGCAAAAAAAGAAGGAATCTCTTCTGCCCCGATTCTTTCTTTGGTATTAGTTGCTATTTTTTCGGGACTTTTAGGGGCAAAGCTTTTGTATTGGATTACGATTTGGGATAAGGTTCTTGCGAATCCGGCAATTTTGCTTGATTTTGGTAATGGATTTGTGGTTTATGGTTCTATAATCGGAGCTTTTGTCGGTGCATTAATTTATTGTCGTATAAAGAAAATCGATCTTTTAACTTACCTTGATTTGATTATTCCATATGCAGCTCTAACACAAGCATTTGGACGAATTGGTTGCTTTTTGGCTGGTTGTTGTTATGGTTTTGAAACACATGCATGGTATGCAATTGTATTTAAAGAAAGCGTATTAGCACCTAATAATGTGCCGCTTTTTCCATCACAATTATTATATTGTGTGGCAAATTTGCTTCACTTCTTGATACTTCTTTATTGTTATAAGAAATGTAAGTTTAAGGGGCAGGTTTTTTCAATTTACTTAATATTCTATAGTATTGGTAGATATTTGCTTGAATATGTGAGAGGAGACTTGATTCGTGGTAGTGTCGGAGTCTTCTCAACATCTCAATTTATTTCTTTATTTATATTTGTGTTTGGAATTGTCGGATTTATATATTTCTCTAAAAAAGGAAAAGAAACTAAATAAGGAGAACCAATGTGAAAAATCATGATATTGTTTTATGGAGAGATGAGGGAGAAGTAAGGTCGATTTGTTTATATTTGTTTTCATACTCAGCGAGCGATATAGAGAGTATCGTTTATGAATTGCAAGAACAACTTCAGTGTGAAGTAAATTATGAAAATGAGCTTAAAATTGATTCAAAGTTTATCTATTTATTTAACGTATTGGGATGTACGGAAAATTTGAATTGGATTCAATTGAAAAGTAATGAGGAAAAACTTTCTCAAGATGATTTGTATATTTTAAAAAAAGTAGAGCAATATCTTATTTTGAAAGAGAAAAAGAGAGTTTTGGTAGATGTTCCTATATGGGATAGGATGCTGAAAGAATTTCTTTTTGAGGAATTTTATGAGATAAAAGATAAGAAAATACTAGATTTTGGATGTGGTGAAGGATATCTTGCGGGATTTCTTTCTCAATCAAATCAGGTTGTTGCAATGGATCCAAATATTGAAAAATTAAAGGGAACGTATGATTCCCGTAATTTGAAATTTATTCAGGGTGATGAAAGTATCTTGGAAACTTTAGATGAAAAATTTGATTTGATAATATGTCATAATGTTCTGGAATATGTGGCAAATCAAAAAAAGACAGTTCAATGTCTTGCGAAACATTTAAAAAAGGATGGAAGAATATCAATCATTAAACATAATCGTCCTGGTAGAGTCATGCAAATGGCGGTTTTATTGAATAACTTTGGTCATGCTAATGAATTGTTGGATGGAAAAAATTCAAATGCTCAGCAGTTTGGCACAATTCAGTATTATGAAGATGAAAGTTTAATTCACTGGGTAGATTCGTTATCTATAGCTCGTACAAGAGGATTTAGAGCTTTTTATGATTTACAACAAAATCAAACATGCCATTCTGAAGAAAATTGGCAAAAACAAATGTTAAATTTAGAAAAAAGAGTTATGGAAATAGAACCGTATCGTTCCATTTCATTTTTTCATATTTTAGATCTTGAATTTAAAGATCAATAAAAAATTGGAGGAAATTATGAAGAAATATTTACTTATTCTTTTTGTACTATGTATATTGATGTATGGCTGTAAATTTGATAGGAAAACAGAACAAAGTAGCGAGGAACATGTTCAGTCAAGTATGCAACAAACCGAGAATACAATGCCTGTTTATTCTTTATTGACATCCTATGATGATATTTATAATAGCTATACAAAAGAAGCGATTGATCTGTATGATCAAGTTTATGATACAAACTACAGTGAGGAAAAAATTCTTTCATTTGCCGGAAGAGAAATACCGGAGGTATCGTTAACTGATATCAATGGGAATCGAGTAAATGTTGCTGATTTAAAGAATAAGAGAGTAATTTATGAGTTTGCTGCTTCTTATTGCAGTCATTGTAAAAATGTATCTAAAGAAGTAATGGAAGAAATCATGAATGAAAACGAAGATGTAATATTTATTCAGATTTTTATCAATGGTGATAGTGAAAGTGTTCGTGAATTTTACGAAGATATCAATAAAGAGATTCCAGATGAATTAATAGTTGTGCCAAGAGAAAGCCAGGTTATTACATTAGTGGAAGGATTGGGACTTGAATATCTTCCTAGCTTAGTTTTTCAGGATGAATTTGGAAAAGTGAGCTGGTTTCATCAGGGAGATACGACAGTAAATGAAATGAGAAAAGCTATTGAATGCGCTTTTGGTCCAAAGAAGATTTATGAAATGATAAAAGACGGAATATCATCACAGAATGACTTCATTCTCACTTATAAGGATGTAAAAGCACATTTTGAAGAAGAAACGATTTCATTAATTGAAGATGTTTTTCATGGAGAAGAGATTGATTTCTATGGGAATTTAGGAAATTCATTTTATATGGATACGATTAAGACTTTAAATAAAGAAAAAATTGAAACGAGTTATTTCATAAATAAGAAGACGGTATATATCATTGTTTTTGCAGATGAAGAAAAGGAAAAACAGACTAAAGATATTGAAAATTATAAGCGTCTTTGTGAAAAGTATACTGATACTGAATTTGTATTCGTGTTTAAGAGTACGGATACACAAGATATTTTTGAATATTACAGCCAAGTTAAAGACAAAATTAAAATTGCATACGATAAGAACGATTCTACTAGTTTAAATGATATTTATATTTCATCTGTGCCTCTTTATTTATTTGTAGATGAGAATAATAGAATTTGTGGAACATGGGTTAATTCGGGTGATTTTGAAGAATTTGATAAAGCATATCAGTTGTTTTACTCAGATGTTCCGCTTTATGAAAGAATAAAATAGAAGAGGTGAATGAAAATGAATAGAATTGAACAGCTGCAAATGCGGATGAGGAAAGAGAAGATTGATATCTGCCTAATTAGTGATTCAAAAGCAATCGATTATTTTATTAATCAACGTTTTCATTCAGGAGAGAGGCTGATTGCCTTAATTGTGGAAAAAAATTGTAAACCGTGCTTATATTTGAATAAGTTGATTCCATGTAATTTGAATGAATATTTCGATTTAGTTCGTATTAGTGATACGGATAATGCCATTTGTATGCTTGCGGAAAAATGTAATGGTAAACATGTTGCAATTGATAAAATGTGGCCATCTCATTTTTTACTTGAGTTAATGCAAGAAACAAGCCATACATCATTTACTACGGCTACACTTGTAGATAGCTTACGATCAATCAAGTCAGAAGAAGAAAAAGAAAAAATGCGCATTGCCTCTTCGAATAATGATAAAGTCATGGCAAAAGTTCGAGAATTAATTCAACTTGGAAAAAGTGAAAAGCAACTTGAAAGTGAAATTCGGCTTTTATTTAAAGAGATTGCTGATAGTGATCCGAGTTTCGAAACGATTGTTGCTTATCAAGAAAATTGTGCTGATCCTCATGCTGTTCCATCTGATAAAATATTAGAGGAGGGAATGAGTGTGATTGTTGATATGGGGTGTGTTTATGAGGGATATTGTTCGGATATGACACGTACCTTTTTTGTCAATAAAAATCCAATTCAGGAAATTTATGATACTGTACTACAGGCTAATTTAGCCGGAATTGCTGCTATAAAACCAGGGGCAAAGTTTTCTGATGTGGATCGTGCTGCACGAAAAGTGATTGAAGATGCAGGATATGGAGAATATTTCATTCATCGTTTAGGACATGGTATTGGTTTAGAGGTACATGAACCATTTGATGTCAGTGCTGTTAACAATACACTGATAGAAGAAGGAATGTGTTTTTCAATTGAACCGGGAATTTACATTGAGGGAAAATATGGAGTCAGAATTGAAGATTTAGTGTTGGTTACTAAAGACGGTTGTGAAGTTTTGAATCATGATAGTAAAACTGATGAGGTATTGATAAGAAAATAGAGATATAATCAAAGTTTTTATTGAATTCATTAAAGCAAACAAATTCAACTATGAGGCAAAAGAGAAATAAGATGGAAAAAAATGAAATAATTTTCATTTTTTCACATTAAATTCTTGTAATTTCATTTGATTTTGTTATAATATATGTGCTTGCATCAGAAGGGAGGTTTAGTATGCCAAGAGTTGTAGTAAAAGAGAATGAAGTTTTAGATGATGCATTGCGTCGTTTTAAACGTCAGGTTTCTCGCAACGGTACCCTTGCTGAGGCTCGCAAAAGAGAGTTTTATGTAAAACCAGGCGTCCGTCGTAAACTTAAATCGGAAGCTGCTAGAAAAGCACGCCGTTCAAAATAAGAAGAATTCTTCTTATTTTTTTTTGTGAAAAAGGTACAGATTTTATTTTCTGTACCTTTTAATTTAGAAATAGTTTACAATAAATGGATGTTTGCTGCTTTTAAAACTTCTATCATTTCGTTGCTCCATGATGAAGCTTGCACTTCACCTATGTGAGCCTTTTGGAGCAATAGCATACAAAGGCGACTTTGTCCGATTCCACCACCCATGGTAAGTGGTAGTTCTCCATTTAAAAGACTGGAGTGAAACGGTAAATTTTTTCGATTTAGACATCCGGACTTTTCAAGCTGTTCCTGAAGTGAGTTTTCATCAACACGTATGCCCATAGAGGAAATTTCTACAGCTTGATCTAAAATAGGATTATACACTAAAATATCTCCATTTAATTTCCAATCATCATAATCAGGAGCACGTCCATCATGCTTTTTACCACTCTTCAATAGATCTCCTATTTGAGAAATGAAAATTGTATGATGAAGTTTACAGTATTCATTTTCACGTTGTTTTGAACTTAAATTAGGATAAAGATCTTCTAATTCTTGAGAAGTAATAAAGGTAACATTCTCATCAATCATGGATTTGAACTGCGGATATTGGGAAATGAGAACATCTTCGGTTTCCTTTAATGCTTTGATAATTTTTTTTACAGTATCTTGAAGTATGTGTATATTGCGCTCTTTACGAGTAATAATTTTTTCCCAGTCCCATTGATCTACATAAACAGAATGAAGATGGTCGAGATCTTCATCACGTCTAATAGCATTCATATCAGTATAAAGGCCGTATCCTTCTTTAAAATCATAATCTTTTAATGCTTGACGTTTCCATTTAGCTAAAGAATGAACGATTTCATATGATTGATTTAATTCTTTGATATCAAACTGAATAGGACGTTCAACACCGTTAAGATTATCATTCAAGCCACTTTCACTTGCGACGAAAAGTGGGGCAGAAACACGTGTTAAATTTAGATTTTCGGCTAGTTTTCTTTCGAATGTGTCTTTGATAAGTTTAATAGCTTTTTGAGTTTCTAATGTTGAAAGTTTTGATTGATAATCTTTTGGAATAATTAGGTTTGAACTGATCATTTGGTTTCCTCCTGCGAAATGATATTCATTTCATAACATTCATCATTTTATAGCAAGATATAAGAAAAAACAATTAAATATTGATTAATTTTTCAGAATGTGTGAAAAATAGATAGAGAAAATGAAATAGTTTTCATAGATTATTTGATATGAAATATAAATTAAGTTTTCTCAATAAAAAAATTGTTATGTAAAAAAAGTAATATAAATATTTATGAAAATTTATTTGAATTTATAAGTAATTATTGACATTAATTAATTCATACTATAATCTAATATTGAATACTAGATAATATGCTTGGAGGCACTTATGAAAATAATATCAGAAACTTCTTCATTATTCACAGTCGAAGAGGGAAAAGAAAAGGGGATCGAAATTATCCCATTATGTGTAACAATCAATGGAAAAACTTATCGTGAGATGAGTGAAATCCAATCAGATGAATTTATAAAGATGATTGAGCAAGGAAATTTTCCTTCTTCTTCCCAACCACCAATAGGGGAAATCGAGGAATTATATAATTCTTGCAAAGAGGAAGGCTGTATTCATATTTGTATGGCAGACGGACTCTCAGGAACTTATCAAAGTTGCGTTAGTGCAAAATCAATGGTAGAAGAGAATGAAAATATAACAGTACTCAATTCAAAGACATTATGTGGACCTCATCGGGCAATTGTAGAATTGGCTGCTAAATTGAATAATGAAAAGAAATCCAAAGAAGAAATATTAAACAAAATACAAGAGATGATTGATAGCTCTATTTCTTTTTTGATTCCAAGTGATTTTGATTATTTGAAAAGAGGTGGAAGAATTTCCGCTATTGCCGCAAAAATGGGAGGTTTGCTTCATTTGATTCCGGTTATTATTTTATCAGATGATGGTCGTACATTAGAAAAATTTGCAGTTAAAAGAACTTTTATGCAGGCAATTAATCAAATTACAAATCATATTTCGAAGGTATATGATCGCTTTGATAATTTAGAGATATCTATTTCTCATGCCGGTACATTAGAATTAGCTAAAAATGCCGCTAATAAAATAAAAGAGGTTTTACCGGAAGTACATATAAAGTTTTATGAGCTTACACCTTCTTTTATTACTCAAGGCGGACCAGGTTGTATTGCGATTCAAACGGTTAAATTATTGGATTAAGGAACTTCATTGTGAAGTTCTTTTTTATGGAATGCATATACTTTTTTTGAAATTAGGGTTAAAATATAATATAAAGAGGAGATTAAGCAAATGAAAAAAGAGTTTTTATATGAAATGTTACAAACCGGAAGTGTTTCCGGAAATGAAGTTCCACTTCAAAAAAAATGTATAGAATTTATGAAAGATGTGGCTGATAGAGTTATGACAGATGAAACCGGGGATGTTACTCATGTAATTAATCCTAGTTCACCAATTAAAATTATGTTTTCAGGACATATTGATGAAATCGGGTTAATGGTAACTCATATTTTAGAAAATGGAATGTTGAAAGTGGCTTCTGTTGGTGGTATTCGAACCTCGATGTATTTGGGTCATAAAGTACGTATCTATACAAAAAAAGGTATTCTTTATGGTGCTGTTTTATGCAATTCTTCGTTAATTAAGAATAAAGAGTTAAGTGCTTCAGATTTAACTATCGATATTGGTGCATCTAGTAAAGAAGAGGCAATGAATGTCGTAGAATTAGGAGATACAATGACTATTGATGAAGATGTAAGGGAGCTACTTAATGATTGCATTACTGCAAGAGCTATGGATAACCGTATCGGTGCATTCATTGTTTTAGAAGCATTACGTAGAGCTAAAGAAAAAGGATGCCAAATTGGTTTATATAGCACGACTAGCTGCGGAGAAGAAACCAGTATGCGAGGTGCTTATTGGGCAAGCAGTCGTATTGAACCGACTTGTGCAATTGCGGTTGATGTAACTTTTGCAACAGACTATGCTGGCACAGATCCAGCGGAAACAGGGGATGTTAAAATTGGAAGAGGACCGGTGTTATGTAATAGTACTATCGTTAATAAAAAAATGAATGAGATTTTAAAAGAGGCAGCTTCTTCATTAAATATGAATGTACAAATTGAGGCAGCTGTTGGAAGAACCGGAACTGATGCTGATAAAATACATTTCTCAAATAAGGGTGTACCTACAGCACTTGTTTCTATTCCTCTTCGCTATATGCATTGTCACGATGAAGTAGGATCATTGCGTGACATTAATGATTGTATTGAACTTCTAGCAGAATTTGCAATGCGTATGAATGAGAATGTTTCTTTGAATCCATATGAGGATTAAAAGATGAAGAAAATTAAAGTGTTAAATATTGCTAATGTTGATGATTATTTTAAAGACAAAGTTGATGAATCTGTTTACGAAGTAAAGTATAAAAAAAGAAATGAAGTAACAAAGGAAGACTTGGAGAATATTGAAATTCTAATTGGAAATCCTCCTTTGGAATTACTTAAAGAATGCAAAAATCTTCGTTTTTTACAACTTAGTCGTGCCGGTTCTGATGATATGAAAGAAGAAATACTTCCTAAAGGATGTATTGTTGCCAATGCTTCAGGTACTTATGGTATTGGAATTTCCGAATATATGATTGGTACAACACTTATGATGATGCGTAATTTGCATCACTATATCCGTCATCAAGAGAAGCATTTATGGAAAAGAGTGCAACCTATAAATAGTTTATATGGTGCTACTGTGCTTGTTGTAGGAGCGGGAGATATTGGTTTAGAATATGCAAAAAGATGTAAAGCTATGGGGGCAACGGTCATTGGAATTAAACGTCACTTGGATTATATCCCAGAGTGCTTGGATGAATGTTATGATCTAAAGTCTCTAGATCAGTTATTATTACGAGCTGATGTTGTTGCTTTATCGCTTCCAAATAGTGCTGATACAACTGGAATTATGTCAAGAAAGCAATTTGAGCAAATGAAAGAAACAGCGTTTTTGATTAATGTGGGAAGAGGGACAGCAATTAATACAGAAGATCTGTGTGATGCTGTTATAAACAAAGAGATTGCCGGTGCTTGTTTAGATGTTTTCGAGGTAGAACCACTTCCTGAAAATCATCGTATTTGGGATATTGAAAACATTGTAGTGACACCTCATTGTTCCGGGAATTTGAATTTAGATATTACTAATAAAAAATTTGTTGAAATTGCGATTGAGAACTTAGAAAATTATCGTAATGGAAGAACAATCAAAAATGAAGTTGACTTTAAAACAGGATATAGAAAATATACAAGATAGAGAATGTTAGACATTCTCTATTCTTTTGTTGAAAATAAAAAATCAAGAATTATTTTTCTTGACTGAATCTTTGAAAATGGATAAACTTACACATGTGACCGACTAGTCGGTCGGAGAAGGAGAATATAAATATGTCGAGATTTAGTGTAAAAAAACCATTTACTGTGGTTGTCGGGGTTATCATGGTAATTTTATTGGGTGTTATTTCTTTTACAAATTCTACAACAGATTTGCTTCCTGAGATGGAACTCCCATATATTATCATTTATACAACAGATATCGGAGCAAGTGCTCAAAAAGTTGAATCTAATGTTACTAGTGTGTTAGAAAGTGCATTGGGAACAACGGAGAATCTTGTTAATATTTCATCTGTATCGAGTGATAATCTTTCTCTGATTATTCTTGAATACAGTGAAGATACCAATATGGATTCAACCATGGTTGAGATTAGTTCTTCCATTGAACAAATAAAAGGATCTTTAGATGAAAAAGCAAGTACACCGATTATGATGAAAATGAATCCGAATATGCTTCCTATTATGATGGCTTCGGTAGATTATGAAGGTAAAGATTTAGGAAATTTAAGTGATTTTGTCAATGATGAACTTACAATGCAATTGGAAAAAATTTCCGGAGTTGCAGAGGTAAGCGCTTCGGGCTTGCTAAAAGAAACGATTCAGATTACGATTGATCCGAGTAAAGTTGATGATTTTAATTATCGTTTAATAGCTTCAGTAAATCGTACGATAGCGGATCAAGAAAGAGAAATCAGAAAAGGATTGGATGAAGTGAATGATGCGTTAGATAAAATCAACAGTGGGCAATCAGCACTTGATTCAACAAAATCCGAGACAATTTCATCACTTGTTGGAACCTCGGTTCAGCTACAGCAAGTCGCTTCAACTATGATTTCTTCACAGAATCAGTTGACACAATATAATGCTGAGAAAATGGCTTTTCAAATGGTTCTTACTACAATAAAAAATGAAATGGGATTAGACGAAAATACTCCAAACGATCAATTAATCGATCTTATCAAAGAAAAGTCAGAACCATTAAAGAAAATCGTTTCTTTTTATAATGAAATCGAGCAAGATCATGATAAATTAAATGCTCAGACAATTAAAGAAATTTTCGGTATAGATGTGCCAGATGGGCTTCCATATGAAATGATAAAACCAATGTTGGATAGTGCAATTCGAACTCAATTTAATATTGCGGAAGAAACTTCAATAATAGATTTTTTTAATGCAATGATTATACCGCTTGATGAATCTGTTCGACGTGTTGATGATGCAATTACCGGATTAAATAATTTAGATATTCAAATTCAAACGGCCCAAGCAGTTGTAGATGAAACGAAGGCAGCTTTAGAGCTTGCCGGAATAGATACGACAGATATTGATTCACTACAAAAACAGATAGAAGAAGGGAAATTAACTGCGGTAATAGAGTTTGGTTCAGCATCAACAACTTTATCTTCTACCAAGACTACATTAGAAAGTACTAAAAAACAATTGGAGGAGGGTTTAAAAAAGGTCGAGGAGGCTCGAGATGAGGCTCTCAAAGCAGCTGATATTTCAGGAATTTTAACACCTTCTATGATTTCAAATATATTGACGGCGGAGAATTTTTCTATGCCCGCAGGAACAATTGCTTCCAATGATGAGAGTATTCTTTTAAAAGTTGGTGATGAATTTTCTTCATTAGATGAAATCAGCAATCTTTTGTTATGTAATATTGAAGGTATAGGTGAAATCTATTTAAAAGATATATGTAGTATTGAAATTATAGATAACAGTGATGAGCTTTATACAAAAGTAAATGGTAATGATGGTGTTATTCTATCTTTTCAAAAGTCGTCTACTTCTTCTACTGCAACAGTATGCAAAACAATTAACAATACTTTTAATGAATTAGAAGAAAAGTATCCGGGACTTCATATCAGTACTCTTTTTGATCAAGGAGTTTATATTGATATGGTTGTAGACTCTGTTTTGATGAATTTCCTTCAAGGTGGAGCTTTAGCTATTTTGGTCTTACTATTGTTTTTAAAGGATTTTAAGCCAACTTTGGTTATTAGTTTAAGTATTCCGATTTCATTATTATTTGCGATTGTATTGATGTATTTTTCGAATATTTCTTTAAATATCATTTCACTTAGTGGACTAGCTTTGGGTATTGGTATGCTAGTGGATAATTCCATTGTTGTTCTTGAAAATATATATCGAAGAAGAGCTGAAGGTGAAGGCGTTATTAAAGCTTCGATACAAGGAGCAAAACAAGTTTCAGGATCTATTATTGCATCAACATTGACTACCGTATGTGTTTTCTTACCAATTGTTTTTGCAACAGGCCTTGCAAAGCAATTATTTACAGATATGGGGCTTACAATTGCTTATTCGCTTCTTGCTTCTTTGATAGTTGCTTTGACAGTTGTTCCAATGCTTTGTAGTAAATTGTTAAAAAAGCAAAAAGAAATCAAACATCCATTATTTGATCGATTCACAAATCTATATCAAACTATTTTGGAATGGTCTTTATCACATCGATTTATTGTTTTGGCTTTAACCATTATGATTTTTGGATTTTCTTGTTTCCAAGTGACTCAGATGGGAATGTCCTTGATTCCATCTATGGATTCTGGTCAAATTTCTCTTTCAGTCAGTTTTGATGAAGAACAAGATTTGAATGAAAAACAAAAACAAGAAGTCTATAATCAAGTAATGAATTCGATTTTGGATATCGATGGCATTGAAACAGTAGGAACAACTTCTTCAACCGGACTTATGATGAGCTCCATGTCTTCCAATTCTTCACAAACTATTTATATTGTTGAAGAAGAAAATGCAAATCAAAAACAAATAGTGAATGATATTCATAATAATCTAAGTAAAATGGAAGGCTTTAATTATGAAATTTCCACTTCTAACATGGATCTTTCAGCATTAGGAAGCAGTGGTATTTCTATTAAGCTATATGGGGACGATTTGGATGTACTACGAGATAGTGCGATTATGCTTGGAAAAGAGTTAGAAAAAATAGAGGGAATTGCTCAAGTGGAAGACGGACAAGCGGAGCTTGCGAAAGAGTTGCGTATCGTTGTAAATAAAAATAGTGCAATGGAACATGGTCTTACAGTGGCGCAAGTTTATATGGATTTAGCGGGAAAATTAACAACACAAACAAACAGTACAACTATAAGTCTAGACAACAAGAGTTATCCAATTGTAATTGTTACGGCGGAGGAAAAAATTAATGTAAATGATTTATCTGAATATATGATCGAAACAGATAATGGGGATGTACGTTTATCAGATATTGCGACATTTAATGATGATGCCGGAATGTCTTCTATTAATCGTTCTAATCAAAGGCGCTATGTAACTGTAAATGCTACGATTTCTGAGGGAAATAATGTGGCTCTTGTTGCCCGTGAAGTCAATAAGAGAATTGTTGATTTAAAGCTTCCTGATGGAATTATCTTAGAAATGGATGGGGAAAATGAATCGATAATGGATACAATGTGGGAATTGGTTAAGATGATAGCTTTAGCAATTGCCTTCATTTATATGATTATGGTTGCACAATTTCAAAGTTTACTTTCACCATTTATTGTTATGTTTACAATTCCGCTTGCCTTTACCGGTGGAATTTTGGCATTAGTTTTATGTGGACAGGACTTAAGTATTATTGCAATGCTTGGATTTTTGATTTTGAGTGGTATCGTTGTTAATAATGGAATAGTCTTTATTGATACAACAAATCAGTTAAGAACAGAAGGATATAGCGTGAAAGAAGCATTGTTAAAGAGTGGAACAATGCGTTTAAGACCAATTTTGATGACTGCCATGACAACGATATTGGCATTAATTACAATGGCATTGGGGATTGGTAGTGGATCGGAAATGATGCAAGGAATGGGAATTGTTGTCATTGGCGGACTTTCTTATGCAACAATTTTAACATTAATCATTATTCCTGTATTGTATTCACTTATGCATAAGAAACCAATGAAAGTAATCGAGGAAGAATTAGATGAAGAAATATAGTGATAAGGAAATAGGTATTTTTAATGGAGTAATAAAACTTCTGCGTCAAGGAAGAAGAATGAATGAATTAAAGGCTTCGGAAATTGCCGAAGCCTCCAATATCGGGAAAGGAACATTATATGATTATTTTTCCAGTAAAAATGAGATTTTGATTCATACAATTTTGTACTCAATAGATCATGAATTAAAGTATTGCGAAGAGATGATAAATGGAAAAAGTTTTAC
>CATJXY010000019.1 GCA_949744505.1 uncultured Erysipelotrichaceae bacterium
AACGAATATTATAATATATAGATTCAATTGATATCACATAATTACTTTTTAATTATTGAGAAAATACAGATAATCAAGCGATTATAAATCTGGGATAGTTTTCTTCTTGATCCATTGGTTTATACCTATTAGATAGCAAACATTAATTTAAATTACTTTTACTGATTATGCTTAGAAATTTGGTAATATTTATAGAACAGGCTATCTATCCTTTCATCCTTATTCTATCATATTATTAGTAGAATAAAAGTCTTGTCGTATATATTCTTGTAAATAAACTTTAATTATAAGGATAAAATAAAATTAAAAGTCATTCTTGATTTAGAAATAAGAGAAAGTGTATTATTTTCTCTCAAAATTGATAAATAAATTTTCTTTAACCTATTCATCTAAAGACTCCCTAATCGGATTATCTGTTGATATTCTCATGTTTTACTTTCCTAATTTTATTCTGATATAGAAAAAAGTAGACTAGAGTATTTTTTCTCTTTGTCCACTTTTCTCATATTGCTTTATTTTGTGATACTTTTATGCTACTTATCCATTCAGTTGTCCAAGAATTGATATAATTCCGTTAAATCTTCGATCCAATAATCGGCTTGTGATTGATCTAAACCGAAGTGATGATCAACTCTTGCCGCGACTTTGATTCCGGATCTTTTTGCAGCTTCTATGCCAAGCGGGGAATCTTCTACGATCATACAATCTTCTTTAGCCAATCCGGATTGTTTTAAGCAATGAAGATAAATCTCCGGATCCGGTTTACTTTTGGTAAAATCATCACAGCTGACAATGCAGTCAAAATACTGAGTTAGATCTTGGCTGTTTAATACATCATGAATATATTTTAAATTACTGCTCGAAGCACAGGCTAAGAAAACTCCCTTTTCTTTTAAATGAATTAAAACTTGTTTGACTTCCGGGAAAATTCGCTTGTTGAAATCAAAGTTCCAACGACGGGGTCCTGTATAAGCCTGCATTCTTTGTTTAAATTGCTCTAGGGGTTCATTTAATTCGTATCCTTCAACGATCTTTTCCCATGTATCCAAAGATTTATGTGAACCGATCAACATGTAAAATCTTTCCGGTGGAATCGGACAATTGTCCAATCTTAAAAATTCATCGATGACTTCATGAGAATAGGTTTCTGAATCAATCAATACACCGTCCATATCAAAAAAAACTGCTTTCATACTTAATTCCATCCTTTCTTTAATAGGGAATCAACTTTTTTTCTAGCCGGTCCTTTTGCGATACTTTGTGCCTTTTTTAACCATTTATGACAGGACTCTTTTTGATGATTTAAATCATATAATCGTGCGAGGCGAATCATATAGATGACTTTTGAATGATCATCGATTTTTGAATTGATGATTTCTTCTAAAGCAGAGGCTTTTGATATATCTTTATGGATATAAATATCAACTAAAAGCCGACAATCCAAATATAATAAAATTAAATCTTGATCCTTGGAATTTTGTGCTTTTTCTTGTAGCTCTTCGCATAAAGAAACGGCGTCATCCCATTGTTTTTCGCAATAAGTTCCGATGGCAGAAGAATAAAAAGATTTTCTACTATTTTTGTCCAAACGCATTGAACGAAGCTTATTAACTGTTTTGATGATTTTTTCATCCTGATTAATCGTAATATAATAATTCAATTTAATCAAGAGTCTTGATGCATCGGACATTAACATTTTTGCTTGAGGAGATTCAATTAACAGATTGAACAATTCTTCATCATTTTGTTTATAAGCGGCATCATATATTGAATTTAAGTTTTTTTGTAAAGCTCTTTTTCTGATAAATTCTGCAAAGATCGTGAATAGTAGGATAAGTAAGAGTATCCAAAAGTATTTCATCGTTGACCTCCTGTTAAAAAAAGAGGGTGGAAACAAACATTTCCACCCTTTTGTAAGTTACATAATTCCTAGTAATGTAAGCAGAATTCCTGCACCTAGTAATCCGAAAATGATGTAATTGACTTTTGTACCCTTCATGATCAATCTATATACATAGATGGATAGGAGAAGCGGTAATAAGTTTGGCATAATTCCATTTAGAACATCTGCAAGAACGAAGGTTCCTCCACCCAATTCAAGTGTGAATGAAATTGGGAATTTAACGATTTGCGGCACCATACCACCGATGACGATCATAGCTAATACTTTAGCAGATTCTGTCAATTTAGCTAAAGTTCCGTCCGCTTGGATGCGTGCCAAGAATTGTCTTCCACCGTTATATCCGAGTTTGAATCCATACCATCTTGTTAAGGTTGATGGAATCAAATTCAATAGTAAGTATAAGATTACACCTAGAATATTTCCTTCGGCTGCAAGTGGAGCACCGACACCGCAAGCAATCAAACGGAATGTTCCCCAGAAGAAGCTATCACCGATACCGGCCAAAGGACCCATCAAAGCAATTTTGACCGCTCCGATACTGTCCGGATTGAATTGACCTGTTGTATCATTTGCATATTCTTCTTCCATTGCACAAGAGATTCCTAAACAGAAAGGAACAAATGCACAAGTTGTATTGAACATGGTGTTATGACGCTTTAATGCTGCGATGAATTCATCATGTTCAGGATAGAGTCTTTCAAGAGCAGGAACCATAGCACGAAGATATGGGATACCTTGTTGTTTATCATAGGAATAGCATCCAAGTGCTTGATAAGAACGCCAGAATACTGAGTTTAATTCTTTTTTAGTTAATGATACTTTTTCCATGATTAGTCATCCTCCACTTCATTTGGTTTTAAGAAGAAGTAAATTAAGGCAACCGCTACACCTGCAAGGGCAACAGCAACACTTCCGAATCCTAAGTAAGTCGGTAGTAAGAAACCAACTAAGAAGAATCCAACGAATTTTTTATCGAATGAATATTGCATTAAAATACCGATACCGACTGCCGGTAAGATAGCACTTGCGTTGGATAATCCATCACGAACGACCTGAGGGATTGCATCAATGACTGCATTAACAGCGGCAGAACCCGCAGCAACAGCCAAGAATACGGCAATACCATACATGAGAGCTTGTGTAGCACAACCGGCTAAACCAAGCCACCAGATTGCCTTTGTATTTCCGTTTTCGGCAGCAGTATTAGCCATTGGAGACCATACTGTAATTGTAATTGTATTGTTGATCTGACCGATCAATGTAGCAAGCAAACCAACCGGAATAGCGATTGTAATCGCTTCTGCAACAGATAAATTATTGATGATCGCCAATCCGCAAGCAACCGTAGAACCTGTAACAACTTCAGTAGGTGTAGCTCCGACTTGAACAACACCGGCCCAAATCAATTCCAAAGATCCGCCAATGATAATTCCTTGTTGAAGATTTCCCAACAACAAACCGACAAGAGGGCAAAGCCAAATTGGTCTTGCGATCATTTGTTGTCCCATCCAACCTTGTTCCAAACGACCATAGGCGGCAACTAAACTAACTAGTAATGCCTGTAAAATCATAAATTTCTCCTTTTCTAATTATTTTTGTTTTTATTTAAATTTTGCTTCAATATCATGCCATTCTACTTTTGCCATAACTGTGGTGATTTGTGCAAACACTTCTTTTCCATCTTCGTGAAGTTCTTTAAGAAGATTGAATTTCGCTTCATTGATCCAAACACCGTCACTGATTTCGACTTTTCCGGTAGTAACTCTACCATCACCACCATCGACTTCCGGACCGATATTAATGTTTTTAATTGCCGGGCATGCTTTGGCTAAAGCATAGGCATCTTCAACTGTCGCAACGGTAATAAACATTTTTTTATTGTCATACTTACCGCTGTTGATGCGATCGATTGCCTTTTCTTTTGTCCAAACAAAACATTTTTCAACAGAACCCGGCTTTGCGAGTTTCAATGTCATTGCGTGAAATTCGTCGTTTGCAGCTGCATCATTAACTACAGCTAAGATTTGAGGGTTGTACATGCCGCACCAGGTTACTGCAACCATTCCATGAATTAAGCGACCATCTACTCGAACTAATTGAATCATAATTTTTCTCTCTTTCTAATCCTCTTCATCATCTTCTGTTAGAGCTTGTAATACATCGTTCATATAACAGAATTGTTCTTTTGCTGAATTGACAGCTTGGCGGATAAATGTTTCGTCAATATCTTCTTGAGCAAACATACACTCCAAGATTACCGGTAAGTTCATTCCTGTTACTAAATGAAATGAGTGTTCCTTAAGTTTTCTTGAAAAGATTTGATTGACAGATCCACCATATAAATCAGTAAAGACGACACAATTTTTATCCTCATGTTTTTTCAACATTTCAGAAACTTGATTTTCAAAGTTATTGTCTTGCATCGTTTGCTCCAAAACTTCAACTTGATTTCCGGTAAAGAATTTAATTGTTTCATTCATCCCAGCTGCAAGTTTACTGTGAGAAGCAAGGATAATCTGATTCATAGGATATCACCCTCCCTTTCTTTAAAGTAAAAATCCATTTGAGCTATCAGACTTGCAATTAAAGATAACATATTAATCTATATTAGTCAATATTAAATATATATTTTTGTTTGCCAATTTTTGGTTTTGGTTAGTAATTGTTTTGGTGAATAAACACAGAATTTGTCTGTTTTTGTCTAATGTTCGTCCGAAATCAAAAATAATTCAATAAAAAATATATATTTAGTGTTGATTTATTTGTTTTCTATGATATACTTTTGTTGAGCTATTGGATGTGTAAAGGAGGGTGCCATTAGATGGAACACGAAAAACTATCGATGATTGGGCATGTAAAAGATACCCAGAGAGTATTAAAAAATGCATATAATACAAGAAATGATTATATGAATGATTTTGTGAAAGCATTTGTTGAACATGATTTTAAAAAGGTATACTTTTTAGGATCGGGAACATCACATCATGTTTCCTTAGTTATTCGTAATATTTTTGTGGACTTATTGCATGTAGAAGGAGTTGCTTGTGAACCAACAGTGTTCACATATCATGAAGCAATCAACCCTTCAGGTGCATTTAAGAAAGAAGAAATTTGTGTGATGGGATTTTCCCAACATGGAGACAGTATTTCAACTTGCACGGCGGTAAAGAAAGCCCATGATGAAGGTTATTTCACAATCGGTGTGACAGAGCAATTAAACAGTGTACTGGAAGAGTTCTCAGACGCTTACTGCCATTTGGTTTGTGAAGAAGAAGAGATTGGACCGGAAACACGTGGATATACAGAAACAATTTTCCAATTTTATATTCAAGCAATTGAGATTGCTCGTGCAAAAAAGATGATCAGTGAAGAAGAATATAAGAAATTAGATCAAGATGCTTATGACTTGGCAGAAAATTTAAATAAAGTGGTCGATGAATCGATTGCTTGGTATGATCGAAATAAAGAAGAATTTTTGAAAATGGAAAAATCTTCAATTGCCGGTTACGGTGTAAATTTCCCAACTGCACTTGAAGCTCGTTTGAAATTCTTCGAGACCTATTCAAGACCTTGTACAGGCTATGAAATGGAAGAACAGATGCATGGACCGATGCGTGCTTACAACAAAGACAATTACATTTTCTTGATCGGTTCAGAAGGAAAAGAAGAATTTGCTCGTTTGCAGGAGTTAATTCCTTATTATAAAGATGCATTTACAGAGCATGTATTTACTGTGACAAGCGAGGAAGGATTGGAAATTACAGATCGTGATTTGAAATTCTCGGTAAAAACGACGGATAACCTTTCCCCAATCATTTATGTAATTCCATTCCAAGTTCTTTCTGCTTTGATTTGCGAAGATGTTGGAATTGATACAAAAGTTTCTCCGATCAAGAAACGCTATGTCTCTTCTCATTATCCGAGTCAAAGACACGGAAATTTAACAGATGCCGAAAAGAAGTAGAAAGGTTAAGAAAAACTCGTGTGAGCGAGTTTTTCTTGCTTAAAATGTAAGTGTAGAGTAAAATAGAATCAGAGAGGATCTGCTATGCCGAAATTGCCGAAGTATGTAGAAATAATTAATTATTTTGAAAAAATGATTGAAAAAGGGACAATAGCGGAAGGAGAACCGCTTGTTTTTGAAGATGAAATTTGTCGTCAATTTTCTGCCAGTCATATGACGGTAACTAAAGCGATGAATGAACTTTCCGCAAGAGGTTATATCAAACGAATTCCCGGTAAGGGAACATTTGCTTCCGGAGGATACAAGACACGAATTCATAAATCCATGTTTAAATCAAATAGCGTGACATCACTGATCCGTGATTCCGGATTAATTCCGCGAACGGAAGTTCTTCGTTATGCGGTTATAAAAGGAAAAGATAATCCGGAAGTTGCTAAAATTTTAAAGATTGCAGATGAAGAATTTATGCATTTCTTTGTTTGCACACGTTATGGAAATGATGATTTAGTATGTATTTCGTATACGTATGTTTCACAGATGATCATGAAAACGATTGATATCACACAAATACCGAATTCGTTTAATGAATACGTTAGCAGAATGGGAATTAGAAGATCTTACGGATATACGGAATTTTGTGCAACACTACCAACTGAGGAACAAGCTAAAATCATCGGGACAAGCCATCTTCCTTTATTGAAACAAACTATTATGTGGAATGTTAATGACAGTCCTTTTGAATTGACCTTCCATTATTATGTCGGAGATAAATACACGATTACTCAGGATTTGATGTTAAAATATAACGATGATGGTACTTATACGAAAGAAATTAGAAACGATTAGAAAACAGGCCTTGTTTTATGAACTTTAAGCAAGGCTTTTATTGAATGCTTATAAATAAGAACAGCATGAGAAAGGGGAATAAGATCATGAAAGATATGTTTGACTATATTTTAGAATCAGAACAAACTGTTCATCAAGTAATTGAAGAGCGCAAAGAAACAATGAAAGAAGCTGTAGATTATTTTGTATCCAAACCGGTAGAAAGAATGATTATATTGGGATCGGGAACATCATATCACTCTGTTTTATCTGCCAAAAAGTTGATGGAAAAGTTGTTGGGGATTCCTGTTTCGGCATCCTATCCGCTTACCTTTAAAGATGAATGTGCAATTGTTGAAAAAAATACACTTGTACTTGGAATCAGCCAAGCAGGAAAGAGCACCTCTACCATCATGGCTTTAGACAAAGCAAGATTAAATCAATTGGCTACGATTGCTTGTACAAGTGATTTGGATGCACCAATCAAAGAGAGTGCCGATGTCCTCCTTCCGCTAAATATCGGTGAGGAAGATTGTGGACCGAAAACAAAGGGGTTTCAAGGCTCTATTGCAACTTTGGTAATGTTTGCATGTGAAGTGGCATTGAGGCAGGGAAGAATCTCAGAAGAAAAGTCAGAAGAAGTAATTGAACGATTATATAAGCTCGCCCATTCAATCAATGATCTTGCAGAAAAATCAAAACTATGGGTTCTTAATAATTTAGAGGAATTGAAAACTTGTAAGAGGTTAGTTCTGGTTGGGTATGAACCATGTCTTGGTGCAGTCTATGAAGGAAGTCTGAAAATCTTAGAAGGAGTTCGTTGTTCTGTTACAGGATATCAAATGGAAGAATTTATGCATGGAATTTATCATTCGATTTATGAAGATGATACGATGATTTACTTAGGATATCCGGGTCAATATTTTAATCGAATGAAAAATATGATGCGATATTTCACAGAAGAAAGAAGCAAGCATATGTTTATGATTACTTCCGATGAATCCTATGCAAATGATCCTCGCTGTTTTGTTTATCCGTTTATAAATGATGAAGATTTATCGACAATGGAATATATTGTGCCACTTCAAGTTTTGACTAAAGTGATTTCTGAAGAGTTGGGAATTAATTGTAATGTTCCGAGTGATCCTGAGTTTCATCAAAAAATGGGAAGTTATCGGTACTAAAATGATCAAAGCGGTATTTTTTGATTGTGATGGAGTAATCGTAGATTCCGAACCTATTCATTTGAAATTTGAAGGGGAATATTTGCGACAGCATCATTTAGAACATCTTATTGAGAAACTTCCTAAGATTATGATCGGAACACATAAAAGTCAAGACCCATGGGGAATGTTATTGCAAAATGAGAAGTTAGAAATAAGCATTGAGAAATTCAAAGCAGATCTTTATAAATATAAAGAAGAAAAGTTGAAAGAAATTCGTTTTTCGGATGCAATTTTTGAAGATGTAAAAGAAACCTTAATTCTTTTGAAAGAAAAAGGCATTAAAATTGCATGTGCTTCCAGTAGTGCAAAATCATATGTTGTCGATATTTTAGAGGGAGGAGGAATACTCGATTATTTTGACTTGATCGTAAGTTGTGATGACTTTACTAAAAGTAAACCGGATCCGGAGATTTATAATTTTTGTTGTGAGTATTTTAAATTAAATAAGGAAGACTGCTTAGTGATTGAAGATTCCCCGATTGGAATTGAAGCGGGGAAAAATGCGGGAATCATGGTTTTGGCAAGAAAAGATAACCGCTTTGGTTTGGATCAAACAAAAAGTGATGGGGTATTTGATCATTTGCATGAAATATTTGAGATGAAAAAAATGTGGAAATGAAAAATTGTTCTTTAATTAAAATGATTTATTATAATAAAGTTGAACTTATAAAAAGCC
>CATJXY010000020.1 GCA_949744505.1 uncultured Erysipelotrichaceae bacterium
TCTTTCTTCTCATTGACGTTGTGATTTTGTTTCTATTTAGTTCTCAAAGATCAAGTCGCTTCCCTCTTTTGAGGTTAGCTTGTTTATATTAACACTTCTTCTTCCCTTTTGTCAACTCTTTTTTTCTTTTATTTTTTCTTTTGGTAGTAATATCTCTTTGCTTAGGAATTAATATTGTCAAACAAAACTTTGAATCTTGGATATCAATATTAACAATTCCTTGATATTTTGAAACAATTTCTCGTATATTTTTGATGCCAAATCCATGACAAACCTTGTTTTCTTTTGAAGTTTCTAAATTCCGAATATCCTCTATTTTTACATCCATGTAATTCTCAAAACGTAAAATTACCATCTCATTTTTTTCAGCAATTTTTATATAAATTTCCTTTTTCTCAAAATCATTTATTTTTACAGTAGCTTCGATTGCATTATCAAATGCATTTCCAAAAATGATACTGAGATCTAATGGATTAATAAAATTCACACATCGACCATCGATATATGGCGTTACACGAATATTATTTTTGTTACAGATTGACATTTTTTCACTCAATTGTATATCAATTACTTCATTCCCCGTTCTTTGGATCCTTTCATAAGGGACTATATCTTTTTTTAACTGTTCCGTATACTCTTGAATTTCACCTGTATCATTCATTGTCTCTAATGCAAGTAAAATATGTTTTAAATCATGATAATTTCGGTTAATTGCATCAATAGATTCTTTTTTTATTTGGTAGCGTTCTTTTTGTTGCTCCAACAAAATATTCATTTTTTCAATTTCACTTCTATCAATATGCTCATATAAAAATTTTTCATTACTCAAAATCTGAAAGAGTGATAACAATGCTAAAAAAATCAACACTATCCAAAGCGAATAATCAACTGCTTCATTTTTATCAAACATAGAAAACTGAATTGTTCTCATATAAGCAAAAGGAATAACCGAAGTAAATGAAACCAAGATTTCTTTCATCTTCAATTGTGAGCGATTATTACGATAAATGTTTTTCTTTAGCATTCCACTAAACAAAATCAAAAAAAATGTATATAGAATCAAATTAAAATAATCATCCCTTCCTCCGGCTTCAAGCCCAAAAAGCAATCCCATCAACCATCTTCTCGCAATATCATAACTGAACAAATGCGCAATATCTTGTAAAAGACAATATACTCCACTCAAAAAAATTGCATTTTTCACATTTGTTTCTTTTATGTACATGATGTAAAACATCATCAATAAAAACATAATTGGAAATTGAAAAATAAACGAATATTGCTGATAATAGAGAATAACAAATCCTAGTATAACAAGAATATGGAAAAAAATATTTTTATATTTATTTTTGTATGTATATTCTAAAGGATTACAAAACCAAAAAAAGACAAGCGCTTCAATAACTGCTCCGATTCCAGTAGAAAAAGTATTAGAATAACTTATTAAATCTTTCATAAAATCATCCCTTGATAAGCTGCGATAGCTTGATAAAAATCCTTTTTACGATGTTTAGAAACAGGAACTTCATACTGTTGCACCATTACTGTTTCACCATTCAATCTGACCACATAATTCATATTTATAAGAAAACCACTATGACAACGATAAAAACCATAAACCTCTAATTTTTTTTGTACTTCTTGCATTGATTCGCTACAATTCACAGATTCATTATTAAGCTTGATGATCGTTTTTTTATTATTTGTTTCTACTAAAATAATGTCATGTGCGTTAAGCATTATTATTTCTTTTTTAACTTGAAATGGAATCAAATGACATACCTTTTGTTCAAGCTTTTTCATCACTTTATCCATTCGTGCAGAAAACGTCAAATAATTAACCGGTTTTATCACGAAATCCATAGCTTCCACTTCATATCCTTCAATTGCATATTGAAATAAATTAGTTATAAATAAAATAATAACTTCTTTATCTTTCTCTCTGATTTTTCGAGCTGTATCTATTCCATTTAATTTCTCCATTTCAATGTCAAGAAATAACACATCAAAATTTCTATCATATTCTTGAATTAACTGAATCCCATCTGAAAATTCTTCTGTCTTAATTTCAAATTTATTTTCATTTGAAAATCTTTGGATAAATTTTTGTAATTGCTCTCTTTCTTTTTTTTCATCTTCAACAATAGCTATCCTGATCATATCATTTTCCTCATTTAAAATTATATAAGATTTACCCTATTTTAGTAAATATTTTTTAAATTCTAATTTAATAATTATTTATAATTCTTTGTTCATAATAATTTAAAGATGAAATCTTTATCTTTTCGTGATAAAATTTTCCCATGATAAAATAAAGAAAGGAATTGTGCTTTATAAAGCATGACAATGGAATTATATACATGCAAATGAATCGGTCTATTAATGCTGAAAGAAATCTTACAATGCTGATGGATTTCTATGAATTAACCATGGCAAATGGGTACTTATTAAAAGGAAAAAGAGAAACAAAAGTTGTCTTTGATATGTTCTACCGCCAAAATCCGGATCAAGGTGGTTTTGTTATTGCCGCCGGATTAAAACAATTTTTAGAATATATTGAAAATATGCACTTTGATGAAGAAGATATTCGTTATTTGGAAAATAAAAAAATATTTGATCCTCAATTCATCGAATATTGTCGAAATTTTAAGTTCACGGGAGATATCTATGCGGTAGAAGAAGGAACGATCGTCTATCCATATACTCCAATTGTTACAGTTGTAGCTCCGATATTGGAAGCTCAATTAATAGAAACGATGCTTCTATTAACTATTAATCATCAATCTTTGATTGCGACTAAAGCTAATCGAATTGTCAGAGCAGCAAAAGGACGAACAATAATGGAATTTGGTGCTCGAAGAGCACAGGGTTACGATGCTGCCATCTATGGTGCGAGAGCTGCTTTTATCGGGGGAGTCAATGCCACTGCAACAGTGAGTGCCGATCAATTATTCAATGTTCCTGCCGTAGGTACAATGGCTCATAGTTGGATTCAAGTTTTTGATTCGGAATATGAAGCTTTCAAAGCATACGCTGAAATTTATCCAAATGATTGTACTCTTCTCATTGATACTTACAGTATTTTAAAAAGTGGACTTCCTAATGCGATCCGGGTAGCCAAAGAAATACTTGAAGTTAAAGGATACAGATTAAAAGGTGTTCGTATTGATTCCGGAGATCTGGCTTATTTTTCAAAGAAAATAAGAGAGGTTTTAGATAAAAACGAAATGCAAGACTGTAAAATCGTTGTTTCAAATAGTATCGATGAATTTCTTATTCAATCTTTACTTGAGCAAGGGGCATGCATAGATAGTTTTGGTATCGGAGAACGTTTGATTACTTCAAAATCAGAACCTGTTTTCGGAGGAGTATATAAACTTGCAGCAATTGAGGATAATGGTGAATTTATTCCTCGAATAAAAGTTTCGGAAAATACTGAAAAAATCACTAATCCGGGATATAAAAAACTATATCGAGTCTATGATCAAAACAATATCGGCAAAATTGATGTAATCGCTTTAGCAGATGAAATTGTTGATTATTCCACTAAACTTGTTGATCAAAATAAACCATGGAAACGATACTCAATTGAGAAAGGATGGAGAATCGAGCCATTACACAAGCAAGTTGTCAAAAATGGAAAATTAAGCATTAAATTACCTGACGATATTACAATCCGCCAAAGAACTCTTGATAATTTAAAAACTGTATGGAATGAAGAAAAGCGTTTTTGTAATCCTCATACTCATTATGTTAACTTAAGTGAAAAAATGTATGATTTAAAAATGAAAATGTTAAATCAATTTTCTCAGGAGGATTTGCATGAATAAAATAATTGTATACGGAGGAACATTTAATCCTTGTACCTTAGCACATCTCAATGCTATTCAATGTGCTAAAAAAGCAATAGAAAATAATGATGATAAAATTATCAGCTTATTTCTTCCAACCGGAGATAAATATATAAAATCGAATAAAATACCCTCTAAAATGCGCTGTGACATGATTGACAAAATGATTCAAGATGTTCAAGACGAATCAATTAAGTTATGCAAACTCGAAGTTGACAGTCCAAAGCAACCTAGAACTCTTCAAACATTAACACAAATACAAGAAAACGCAAAAGACTGGGAAATCTATTTTCTTCTTGGTGCTGATAAACTCTCTCAATTTGATCGTTGGTATAAATCGAACGAAATCTTAGAGAAATTTCATTTGATTGTTTTAAATCGTACAAATAAAAAAAATGAACTTTTTAATTTAAACGAAATACTTCAACGTGATTTTTTCCAAAAATTCTCAGACCGAATTATCATTGCCGAGAATAACAATGAATTTTATGATTCTATCTCTTCCACACTCATCAGAAAAAACTTTTATCAAGCACCAATAAAAGAAATAAATACATGGCTCTCACCTTCTGTGATTAAATATATCAAAGATAATGGACTGTATTCAGAAAGTATTGAAAAAGAACCATTAAAAATAGCATTAGCACAAATGAAAGTTATTCCGGGAAAACCCTCTGTTAATTTTGAAAAATTGAAAGAAATGGTAAAACAAGCAAAAAACAAAAATGCTGATATCATCATTTTCCCAGAAATGTGCATAAGTGGTTATATGCTTGCAGACAGATGGTATGATGAATCCTTTTGTGATTATCTTCTCAGCTTTAATGACAAAATTAAAGAATTATCTGACGGCATTGGCATTATTTGGGGAAATATAGACAGTCGCTTAGATCTGAATGGTCGTGATGGAAGGAAATCCAGATTAAACTGTGCCTTTTTTGCCTATAACAGAGAATGGTGTAATCATAAAAGAAGCTCAATTCTGTTAAAACCCGGCATCGAAGTCAAAACATTAAATCCGGATTATCGTATCTTTGATGATTCACGATATTTTCTTTCCTCCATTGAAGTTGTACAACAGCTTATGGATCATCCTGATAGCAAACAAATGGTCGATCCTTTCATTTTCAACAAAAACGGATCTTGCTATTTAATAGGATTAGAAATTTGTGAAGATATGTGGTCTCAAGAATACAACAGCATTAACCCTACTGCACTTCTTACAGAATCAGGTTGTGATTATATAATTAATATATCTGCATCACCATGGAATCTTTCTAAAGAACACTTAAGGCAAGAGCGGATAAAATTTCAAGCAAAATCATGTGGTGATTTATTTTGTCCTTTTATCTATGTCAATGCCGTAGGAATGCAGAATAATGGAAAAAATGTCTTAATGTTTGATGGAGAAAGCTCTGTATATGATAAACATGGAGATTTACTTTTGAGCTGTCGTGATGATTTTGAAGAAGATTTTAAAATCATGGATTTCAAAAAAAAGACAATTCATCAGCAAAAAGAAAACAATAATAAATTACTTAATTGTTTGATCCATGCTATAAAAGAATTCGATGAGCAACAATTTAATAAAAAAATGAAATGGATCATAGGACTTTCCGGTGGTCTTGACAGCAGTATCAATGCTGCCCTCTTAACAATTGCTTTGGGTTCTCAAAGAGTTATCGGCTATAATCTAGCTACTAAATATAATAGTAATACAACAAAAAACAATGCTAAAATCCTTGCTGATAAATTAAATATTCCTATTATCAATGGTAATATCGAACAAATCGTGGATGGTACAATCAATACCTGCAATCTCTATGGTTATTCAGATGATAAAATTTCAACTTTGGTTTATGAAAATATTCAGGCACGCGTTCGTGGTCATCTTCTTTCTACCTTTGCACAAATTGAAAATGCCGTCATATGTAATAATGGAAATAAAGTAGAAATTGCACTAGGATATTGTACCCTTTACGGAGATACGATTGGTTGTCTCTCTCCATTAGGAGATTGTACAAAAGTACAATTATTTGAACTTGCATCCCAAATCAATACCCGATTTGGCGACGAAATTATCCCTTCTAATCTAATTCCAGAAATACACAACAATGAAGTAATCTGGGAAATGCCACCCAGCGCAGAATTAAAAGAAGCTCAAAAAGATCCTATGAAGTGGTTCTATCACGATTGGCTCATATCACAGCTGACAGAATATCCCGGATATCGTATCGAAGAAATTTTATCCAAGTATCTTGATCAAAGCATTTATGATACAGAAATAGGACAATGGATTAAATATTATGGATTAGATAAAGAACCACAAGAATTTATCAAAGATATCGAATGGGTTCTCAGACAACTAAATCTTTCTGTTTTTAAACGAATCCAAATGCCTCCTATTATTACTATCAGCCAAGGAAGTTTTGGTTTTGATTACCGTGAAAATCAAACAAATTATGAATATACAGCTTCATATAATAAATTGAAACAACAAATTTTAGCGAAACAAAATAATTTATAGACCTTTGAATTCATATTGACAATCAATTATCCTGTCTCTATAATTTTACAGAAGCCAGTTTGGCTTAAATTGGAATTATATTTGATTTAATTCAATAAAATAAGTTGTAAGGAGATTTTTATGTTAGAAATATTAAAAACCATATTATATGGTATTGTACAAGGAATTAGTGAATGGCTTCCGATTAGCTCAACAGGACATATGTTACTTTTAAATCAATTCTGTCCTTTATTCGTATTTCAAGATGAAGTTAGTAACGAGGCATTCTTTAACTTGTTTTTGGTCGTCATTCAATTTGGATCTATTTTAGCTGTTATTGTTTTATTCTTTAACAAACTGTGGCCTTTTAAAGCAGATAAAAAAGAATCAAAAGAAGTATGGACGCTTTGGGCAAAAGTTCTTGTCGGAATTATTCCCGCCGGAATTGCCGGAATTCTTTTGGATGACATCATTGATGCTTATCTTCACGGTCCACTCGTTATTGCAATCACCTTAATTTTCTACGGTGTTTTATTCTTCTTTATCGATGAAAAGAAAGGAATTAAAAATACTCGTTCTTTAAATCAATTATCATTTAAAACAGCCTTTCTTATCGGATGTTTCCAAATGCTCGCATTAATTCCCGGAACATCTAGAAGCGGAGCCACTATCTTAGGGGGATTACTTTTAGGATGTACACGTGCTGTTTCATCCGAATTCAGTTTCTTTCTTGCAATACCTGTCATGGCAGGTGCAAGTTTATTAAAATTAATTAAAGCAAAGTTTATATTCGATGCTTTTTCCATTATGATCTTATTAGTTGGAACGTTAATATCCTTTATAATAAGTTTATTCGCAATCCGATTCTTAATGAATTACGTACGGACACATACATTCAAAATATTTGGAATTTATCGTGTTATACTGGGAATCGTAATACTTGCTGTACTCTTTCTTCAATAACTAACAAAAAGCTAAGGATTTCACTTTAATTGACTTCCTTAGCTTTTTTATTAAAATAGTATGATATTATTTTTCCAATCATAATTCCGAAAATAGCCCCACATAATACATCACTTGGATAATGGACATTCAAATATATTCTGGAAAAAGCCACACAAGATGCCAAAATATACCAGAAAACTCTATTTGATTTGCATATTCCCGATAAAACAGTTGCCGCACAAAAAGAAGAACTGGAATGACCGGAAGGAAATGAATATCCATTTGGAGCATCCCATGCATGAGAAATCAATGTAGAGGTATATTTAAAAGGTCTGATCCTTTTTACAATATTTTTGAAAAAAACTGTACAAATTGTATGATTAATAAGTAATGAAACTAATAAAATAATAACAGGTTTCCATTGCTTATTTACTACAGCATATATCGTTGTAAATATTATCCAAATGAATGCCATCTCTCCTATTAACGAAAAAACATTCATCATAAAGTCAAGAAATGGACATTGAAATTGTTGAATAAATTCCAAAATAGCTATATCAATTTTTTCAATCATAATTCCTCCTAAAGCTTTGACAAATATTCGCCGTTTATGTATAATAATCCAGTACTGATTAACGGAGCATTGGCCGAGTGGTTTAAGGCACCATCTTGGAAAGGTGGCGAAGTGAAAGCTTCCGTGCGTTCGAATCGCATGTGCTCCGCCAGATTCAATTTAAAGTTCTCATTTGAGAACTTTTTTATTAAGAAAAGCTCAAAGAGCCCTTTGAGCAAATGCTTTAACAACTATTTCTTTTGTATAATAAACTTTAGAACTCTACAAAAATATCCCTGTATTCTTTTTCAAAATTAGATTCAACCTCTTATTAATCAACTATTCATACATTTAGATTCTTTTTTAATAAGTACTCTCTTTTGAAAATCAAGGATGCATTCCTAAACGCTAACAAGTTCTCCTATCAAATCATGACTGATTGCAGCCGTAATTTTTACCATAACAAAACTTCCACAAGAAATACTCTCTTTACTATTAAAAATCACTTCTCCATCAACACCATCAGGAGCACTAAAAATACTTCTTCCTTTATATTGATGTGTTAAACTATCATGCTTTTCTACAAGAACTTCAAGAGTTTGTCCGATAAGTTTTTCACTGTTTTCTTGAGCAATTTTTTCTTGAAGTGTCATTAAAATTTCTAAACGCTTCTCTTTTACCTCTTCATCAATTTGCTCATCCATATCATATCCTTTTGTTCCTTCTTCTAAAGAATAGGTGAATGCGCCCAATCGATCCCATTTAGTTTCTTTTACAAATTCTAACAATTCATTAAAATCTTCTTCTGTTTCATGAGGAAATCCAACAATCATTGTTGTACGTAAAACAGGCATTTCATAATGTTCTCTGATCAATGAAATTGTTCGTAAAATACTTTCTTTAGAGCCTCTTCTATTCATCAATGTGAGCATTTTATCATTTCCATGCTGAACCGGAATATCAAAGTAAGGAAGCACTTTCTCTAAATCTTTCATTCCCATAACAAGTTCGTCGTCAATTTCATCGGGATACATATATAGAACCCGAATCCAATGAAATCCCTTGATTTTATTAAGCTCCTTTAACAAATCAAGAAGTCGCCTTTTCCCATAATTATCCGTCCCATAACGAGTCGTATCTTGAGCAATCAAAATAAGCTCTTTAACTCCTCTTTTTGCAAGCAATTCGGCTTGCTTGATAAGATCCATCATTTCCACACTGCGATAAGGTCCTCTAATCAACGGAATAGCACAATAAGAACAACGATTATCACAGCCATCTGCAATTTTCAGATAAGCCATCCATGGATAAGAAGATAAAACTCGATCCTCTTTTCCATAAACACTCTTCACTTTTTCTTGAAGTACTTCACTCAGTATTTCACCGATATGAGAATATTCATCAATGCTGATAAAACGATCTACTTCAGGGATTTCTTTAATCAATTCCTCTTTATATCGCTGAGGAAGGCACCCTGTAACAATTAGTTTTTTACAATTATGTTCTTTATATTCAGCCATTTCCAAGATAGTATTAATCGCTTCTTCTTTGGCTGAAGTGATAAAACCACACGTATTGATAATAATTGCTTCTGCTTGTTTTGCATCAGGTATAATTTGATGGCCACTTGCTTTTAAAAGTCCCATTATTTGTTCACTATCGACTAAATTCTTACAACACCCAAGTGAAATAAAACCAATCTTCATTACAATTCCTCCTAATCAAAAAATGCCCAACCACAGTAAATATAGACCATATAAACCACAAATCCATTAATGCCGAAGAAATCAAAAATGGATTTGATTGCCGGAAAAACTACATATCCTAAATCCCAACAAACAAAAAACAAGAGTACAAATGAAAGCAATACTTTTTTCAACCAACTTTCATAACGACTTCTTTTTTTGATATTTAAACTGAGTCCAAAACAGAAAAGACATAACGCGATTACGATTGCCACCAGTTCTGTACTAAACGCACCATGAATATACGTTCTAATCAATCTTACCAAAAGACTGGATACAATCATAATAATAAAAGGTAATGCATAACGATGATAAAAATCTTTCATTTTTCTCACTCCAATTCATCTGAAATATTATACACGAAATAAATTAAAAGGACAAGATTGACAAGGAAGTAACGAATCTTGTTTTTTATTTATTAATAGGCTAATGATTAATTCATTTCAACTGATTCCTTTATTATAAATTAGGAGGGATATTATGTTTCAGCTTATTTTTGTTGCAATACTCATCTCTTTAGATGGATTTTTAAGTGGTTTTTGTTTTGGATTGAAAAAAATCAAGATCTCATGGGATAAATTAATAGTGATGTCTTCAGTTCCTTTTATAATCGGAACAATCATAATGATGTTTGCCAACTCTTTAACATTAATGTTAAACGAAACAATTATTAATAAATTAACTTTTTCATTATTCTTTCTTTTATTTGTCACCTCACTTAAAGAAACATTAAATAAAAAAGAAACCGGATTAATTTCCATACTTAATAATCCGGATTCTTCTGATTTAGATCATAATCAAGTAATTAGTTTTTTTGAAGCTATTCTTTTAGGGTGTGCTTTAACTTTAGATAATTCTATATTCTGCCTTCATTATGCATTAACAAAATCTTCGTTTGCATGGGCTCCACTATGCTTTGCCTTAGTGAACTTGATATTAGTAAAATTAGGAAATATCGTCATTCATTTTCCCGGTATAAAATTGTTAAAATCATTTAGTTCATTTATCCCCAGCATTCTCTTCTTGATTTTCGCTTTGCTCCGTATTCCAAATCTCTTTTAAATACTTTTTAATTCTTCTCATCGCTTCTTTTAAAACTGCTTCTTCAGCTAAAACACTAATGCGAACAAACCCTTCTTGATGAAAGAAATATCCGGGTGTCATGATTACTTTTGCATGTTCAGCACATTTCTCGCAAAAAAAGCGACTATTATCCGTAATCCCCTTTATTTTAAAAAACAAATAAAACCCACCATCACTTAAAACAACTTCTACGTTAGACTTAATTAATTCTTCATATACAAGTGTTCTTTTTCTTTTAATTTTTTCTTTTTGAATTGACGTTGATAAATCCAATGCCTTGAATCCAGCTTTTTGAATGAACAAAGGAAGTGAGGTCATCACACTTTGGTGAACTTTTAATATCTCATTAATAATGTTATTTTTGGCCATGATATATCCAAGACGATATCCACACATAAAATAACTTTTTGAAAAACTTCGAATTGTAATTAATCTATGACTAATCTTTGCTGATCGCGTTAGCGAAATAAAAGGACGAAATGAGTAATCTTTATAAACCTCATCAACAATACACCAACAATCATTTGCTTGAACAAATTCAGTGATAGCATCAATACTCTGTTGATTATAAATAATGCCTGTTGGGTTATTAGGAGTATTGATAATTATTGCTTTAATTTGATTTCCCACATAACTCATCAAATTTTCAGGTTGTATCTGCCATGCTGTATCTAATGTTTCCAACTCGATAATTTTTGCCCCTAATAATTGAAGTAATGTGATATAAAGAGGAAATATCGGTTTTACTAATATAACAACATCATTTGGTTCGATAAGAGCCATGAGTGTAGATGCTAACGCTTCACTAGCTCCCGCTGTTATTAAAATTTCCTCCGGTAAATACATTGGATTTTGATTATGAATTTTTTCTCTTAAATCCCTAAAACCCCGTGCATCACAATAATGACTGTCTGAACCAAGAATTGATTCAACAGCTTCTTGTTTAATCAAAGGATTTGTATCATAAGGAGGATCTCCAATCGAGCAATCAATTGTTGAATTATCATGAAATAAAGAGTTATTGAAAGAGCGAATCGTTTGAAGTTCTATTCTTTTTAAATTCTTGTTAAATTTCAAAATCTCACCTCGATTTATTTTATGTTACATTCCCATTCATTATGTGATTTCAACAATAAAAAAAGCCTTTCTTTTTTATCAGAAAAGCTCTTAAAGCACAATTAGTCATGTCGATGTGGATTGATTCCTTCAAAATTATATTCTTGAAGTACCCCAGTAATATTCTTTTTATTTGTCAGATTTTCCTTTGTCATTCTTCCCTTAGTTACTAGTACATCCTCAATCATCGCAGGACCTCCGATGCATCCACCTTTACATGCCATTCCTTCTAATATATCTGCATCTAATTTTCCGAACTTAAGCATCGTTAAACATTGCTTGCATTCTTTTCCACCATCTGCATACTTTGCAACAAAATCTGCACCACAACCCTCTTCAATGGAAGCCTGTTGAACTGCTTTACTGACTCCACCGCCTTGCGCAAAATTCCTACCAAATACACTCGGCTGTGCAAAATCAGTGGGTGTTACTTCTTCAGGATACATATGCCTTGCAACCATCATGGCTGCTAATTCTTCAAATGTCAAAACATAATCAACATCCGATTTTGCAACATCTTCCATTGCCTCTTGTTTTTTAGCAACACATGGTCCGATGAACACAATCTTATGATCCGGATACTGGTGTTTAATCCAACGAGCTGTCAAGACCATAGGTGAAACCATTGATGACATATTTTTCTCATATATTTCAGGAAAATGAAGACGAATCATATTCACAAATCCCGGGCAACATGAAGTTGTCATCGGGATTCCTGCTGCTTTCTTTTCTTCTAGTTCACGATGTTCTCCCATTGCAACAGCATCTGCTCCCAATGCAGCTTCAAAGACATTATCAAATCCCAAATTCTTAATGGTTTGAAATATTTGTGGTAAACTTGCAGACTCAAATTGACCTTGAATTGAGGGCGCAACAATTGCCATTACCTTTTCATCGGATTTTATCATTCTTGTTACCGGAACGATCCAACTGATATCCTCTATTGCTCCAAACGGACAGACAGTTTGACAAGAACCACAATTAATACATTTATCTTCCATGATATAAGCAATATTATTGTCCCCAATTTGGATTGCATCTACCGGGCAAGCTTGACGGCACGGACGATTTGTTTCTACAATTGCATTATAGCTACAACTTCTGGCACAGCTTCCACATTCCTTACATTTGTTATAGTCAATAACAGCTCGATCAGCTCCCATAGAAATTGCACCAAAACGGCAAGCAGCCATACAGTTTTTAGCCATACACTTACGGCAATTATCGGTAATCCGAATCTTCTTAATTGAGCAACCATCACAAGCCGCATCAATTACTTGTACAACTTGACGAGGATTGTAAGGTACTTCGGCCGCCATCTTCCCCAAAGCTAATCTAGCTCGCTGACGAATAATTTCTCTTTCTTTATATACACAACAGCGGAAATTTGCTGTATTACCGGGAATTAATTTTCTACTTAATTCTACTTCAAAATTCTCTGTAATTGTATCATCATAGGCATGGATTGCAGTTTCTCGCAAAACATCAAATTTAAATTGCCTAGCTTCATGTTTAAATAATCCCATAATTCTCCTCTTTTCACAATTGTTATTTTTTTCACACATAAATTTATATCATATTTTGGATATAAGTTCAATGTAAAATTTAGGTAATCGAAAAAATATTCGTTTTTTCATCAGAATAAAATTTATTTATATTCCCTTTTTAACAAATCATAAAATTCCAATTCTTTTATAAATCGTTTCAACATTCTTCAAATGAAATTCGAGTGAAAAACATTCTTTCAGGCAATCTTCTGATAAATTTTGTATAACAACTTCATTCTCATGAAGAAGATTCCAAAATGACTTCTTATTTGTCCAAGCATCCATTGCAAGTGGCTGAATTAAATCATAGGCTTCTTCTCTTGAAAAACCTTTTTTTTCAATCAAAGCAGTCATAACACGTTGTGAAAAGATAACGCCATTCGTCAAATTAATATTTTGAAGCATGTTATCTTCAAAAACTGTAAGATTCTTCAAAATTCTCATATATCTATTCAGCATATAATCTAACAAGGTTGTAGCATCCGGCATAATAATTCTTTCGGCAGAGCTATGTGAAATATCCCTTTCATGCCATAAAGGAATATCTTCAAACGCCGTAATCATATATCCTCTCATAACACGAGCACAACCTGCCATATTCTCTGAAGAAATCGGATTTCTTTTATGTGGCATTGCACTGGAACCTTTTTGACCTTTTGCGAACGCTTCCTCAACTTCTCGTACTTCTGTTCTTTGTAAGTGACGAATTTCAATTCCCATTTTCTCAATGGAAGATGCAATCAATGCAAGCGTAGATATATAAAATGCATGCCGATCTCTTTGCAAAGTTTGCGTTGAAATTTCACTGGAATGGATTCCTAAATGAGTACAAACATAATCTTGAACTTCCGGTGGGGTATTGGCAAAAGTACCGACCGCACCTGAAATCTTCCCTACCTCAATTTGTTTACATGCTAATTCGAATCGTTCCATGTGACGATTCATTTCTTCATACCATAATGCAAATTTCAATCCAAAGCATGTTATATCGGCATGAACACCATGTGTCCTTCCGATACAAGGTGTTGCTTTATATTGAAGCGCTTTTTCCTTCAAAACTGCCATATAAGCCTGTAAATCTTTTCTCAGTACTTCATTTGCCTGCTTATATAAATAACCATATGCGGTATCGACAACATCGGTACTGGTTAATCCATAATGAATCCATTTTTTTTCTTCATTCAAAGATTCCGAAACACATCTGGTAAATGCAACTACATCATGTTTTGTTTCTTGTTCAATTTCGAGAATTCTATCCACATCAAATTTTGCATTCTTCTTAATTTTTTCAACGTCTTCTTTTGGAATTATTCCTAATTCGCACCATGCTTCTGTTGCTAAGATTTCTACTTTCAACCATGCCTTAAATCGATTTTCATCCATCCAAACAGAAGCCATTTCTTTTCTTGTATAACGTGATATCATAGTTCTATTCCTCGCCCTAATTATTTCAAAAATTTACAAACAAATCATATCATAAGTATCGAACAAATTAAAGATTTACATTAAACCATATGAAAAAGAAGTGCTACGCACTTCTTAATTTTCTTCTATAACTTCAAGTCTTTCAACTTTAATTTCATTTACTTTCCTTATGCCGGTTTTGCTGACAGTAAACCGGAAACCCATAAAATCAAAAGTATCTCCGACTGTCGGCATTTTATCAAGTTGATGGATTACCCATCCACCTACAGAAATGATATCGTATTCCTCTTTTGTTTCAATATTCAAAAATTCAAACATATCATCCAAGTCCGTATCACAGGAAATTTCATATGTTTTTTCATCTATTTTATGGAAATGTTCTACAACCTCATCATGTTCATCCCATATTTCACCAACCAACTCTTCCAATATATCTTCTAATGTAATGATACCCGCTGTTCCGCCATATTCATCAATTACTACCGCCATATGCGTTTTAGAGCTTTGAAGCTGTCTTAACAAGCTTGAAATCTTGAAATGTGGATTCGTATAGACAACACTTGCAACGATACTTTTTAATGTCCCTTTTTTGGTATAATATAAATGGAAAAAATCTTTTTCATGAATCACTCCCACAATATTATCAATTGTATTTTCATAGACAGGTAAACGAGAATACCCACTTTCCTTGAAAATAGACTCAATTGTATCTAATGGCATTTTTATATCAATTGCAACCACATCAACACGTGGTGTAAGGACATCACGAACATCTAAATCATTAAATTCAATAGCCGCACAGATAAGATCACTCTCATGTTCTTCAAGATCTCCTTCCTGTTCTGCTTCTTCTACAATGGTCAATAACTCTTCCTGAGTCATTGAATCATCATTTTCAAATTTGAATATTTTAACTAAAATTTTCTTCAACAATGTAAAAAATGCATTAACCGGAGCAAAGATCACCATTAAAACAGAAATAAATGAAGTCGCATACATTGCAAATGTTTCCGGCATTTCTTTTGCTATACTTTTCGGGATAACCTCACCGAAAATCAAAACAATACATGTCATTACAACAGTTGAAATACTCGCTCCGTAAATTGGAAAAAAAGTAACAAAAATTACAGTCATCAAAGATGCTGACATGATATTTACGATATTATTCCCGATTAAAATTGTAGAGAGTAGTCGGTCATAGCTTTCCGCAAGTTCTAATGTTTTTTCTGCTTTCTTATTACCATTATTCGCTAAAGTTTTCAATCTGGTTTTATTTACACTTGAAAACGCTGTTTCAGTAGCGGAAAAAAAAGCAGATAAAATAACAAGAATGACAATTAAGATTATATTTCTATTTAAATCAGACATACATCAACCATCCAATCAAATCGAAATAATAAAGCTCAGTTAAAATACTGGGTAACGGCGAATCAGCCATGATAAACAACACATCCTTTCAAATAACATGAATTATATCACATTTTTTATATTTTTACATATTTAATTGCATAAAAAGTATTATTTTCTCTTTTTTTTGAGCAATTTATTCGATTTTTTTAAAATTTCGACTATTCTACTTCTATTTTAAAGTACTTTTTTATTTTTAATGGATTCGTATTTACTACTTGTTCAAGAGGAAAATCAACTTTTTGAACTGCTCTCATACAATTTTCAAAGTTTCCAATCAACTCACAATAATGTGCATCCGATCCGAAAATGACATCCACTTCATATTTTTTACATAACTCTAGGAGCATGCATACATTATCAAAAGCACCGACACGAAAAGATGTTGAGGCTATAGAAGAATTATTTATCTCCGGTAAAACACCATACTCCTTACATGACAACACAAACCTTTCTAACTCAATCGGAACACGACTATCATCCGGATGACCGATAATCTTTACAAAAGATTTTTTCATTGCATTAATATATGCATCTGTGTTAACTTTGGCATCTTTTGAATAAAAACAAGGCGAATGAATGGATGCTATACAATAATCAAGTTCTTCGCAAATTCGATCATCTAAATCAATAGAACCGTCCTGTCCCATAATATTCAACTCTACGCCTTTTAATAACCGCTGTCCTTCAATATGAGACGGTAAAATACGTAAATTAGAAAAATAATACTCATGACATGTCCCCGGCATAGACGGTGCATGTTCACTGGTTCCCAAGACAGCCAATCCGATTTTTTTAGCATAATGACAATTTTCAGTCAAAGTCGAATATGCATGTCCGCTTACTAGTGTATGTGTATGTAAATCCAAATAAAAATTCATTTATTGCTCCTCCATAACTGAAATCGTTGCTTTTGCTCCATTTTCACCTAAAAATCCGATATAACATCCTTTTGATTTTTCTGGAAGACGAGTACAAAGATCACTATCAAAAATCACATCTTCTTGATCATTGATAATTACACATCTGACTCTACCGTCAAATCTCAATGTGTCAATTTCATCTTCAATTCGATACCATTCAATCTCAGGATTTCTGAAATATATTTCTTTATTCGTAAGCTTTGTTACTGTATTCAAATTAATATACGCCCGATGTCCCAATTGTAATGCATCCATCCCCACTCTTTCAAGTGTTGCCATTTCTTTTCCCTCATTCCCAATTACATCAATAAAAGGAACTGCTATACGATCATTTAAAATTCGCAATGGATAAGGATATAAAAGCGTATCCGAATATCCTTTTTCTATCTCTATACTAAGAATAATCGGTTCAATTTTAAACATTCTGCAATCAATTGATTCACGGATACAGATATATTTTTGTCCATTTAAATTTTCCCAATTATTTCCGGTATAATTCATTTGTAACTTTTGAGCTAGCATCCTACGTTGACGAATTCCTTCAAAAGCTTCATCATCATATTCCACAAGTAAAAATGTTTTCTTTCCACATAAAGCAAACTTGAACTTCGGATTTTTATAAGGACAAAGTCCACTATCAACATATGAAATATATCCTTCTTTATTTTTAATTTCTATATCTTTTGATGCCGAACTATTTACTCTGTAAATTTTATTATTTCCACCATATAATCCGGTTATTTCAGTTGCCATTTCGACAGGATTCAAAGTTCTTCCCTTATACTGAGGTTCTTCTAAATACAAATATGCTAATTTCTTTGCAATTGTTTCAGCCTTAATATTTTCATCACATAAAAGAACTGTTACAACAATTTCAGCATCATAAAGTACAATTACAGACGAATTAAATCCAAAAGTAGATCCATTTTTTAACCATGCTTTTTGTCTCAAACTACAAAAAGGTTCAATTTCAACCTCATCCCATCCTAAACCGTGTCGGTCATTCGAATTGTAATCAAATCCATAAGGACTCGCCATTTGAAGTTTTCCCATTAACAAAAGGCTTTCCTCACTAATCAATTTCCCATGAATAAGATTATCCATAAACTTTGAAATATTTTCAGCAGTAGAAACAACCCCGCCTGAAGCAATACCATTTACAAATTCTTGCGGATAATCATGTCCAAATTCATTTTCAGCAAGTACAATACGTTCTTTACGAATATCGTGTACTTGGAAATCCGTATCCTCCAATTCACATGGAATACAAATTTTTTGATAAACGAAATTAGCATAACTCGTTTGAGCAATCTGTTCTACAATTAATTCCACCAAGCTATAAGCATCATTACAATAACAAGATATCTTTCCGGGAATATGGTTTAGATATAAGTCATGATAAAGCTCAATCGTTTCTCGTAAAAATTGCCTGTTGGCAACATTCGTATATTTTCCCATTTTTGCAATTGAAGGAAGACCACTGCTATGATTAAGTAACATTTTCACAGTAATTTTTTGATAATTCTTGTCTTTCATCTTAAACTGAGGCAAAATTTTATAAACCGGAGTATCTAAACTTAATTTCCCCTCTTCGACTAATATCATAATAGAAACTGTCGCAAAAATCTTACTGATAGAACCGATTGAAAACATTGATTCCTTATCTATTTTTTGTTTAGAATTCTTGATTCCTTCTTTAAAAGAAAACACTTGTTTTCCTTGCTTAAAAACTGATACATCCATTGCTCGACAGTTATTTTCCGTCATAACTTTCTGACACATTTGCATTGCATCCATAAATTTCTACACTCCCTCTTTCCTAATTTTTTTATTTTTCCATAAATTCATACATGATAATTGCCGAAGCTACTGCTACATTTAAGCTTTCAAAAGAATGCATTTCAATTTTGCAACATTTATCAGCTAAATCAATCAATTCTTTTTTTACTCCTTGTCCTTCATTCCCGAAAATGAAAGCCATTTTTTCCGTTGCTTCTAGATGTTGAAGTGGTTGACTGTTTTTTAATGCCGTTGCTACAACAGTATATCCTTCTTTTTTCAAAGTTAAGATTTCATTGCTCAAGTCACATCTTCGAATATCCAATAAAAACAATGCACCCTGAGTAGAACGGATACATTTTTCATTATAAACATCACAACAATCCAAAGACAAGATAATACGCTGAAAATTGAAACTAACAGCTGTTCGAAGAATAGTCCCCAAATTCCCGGGATCTTGGATATTGTCCAAAAGAAGGATCCGATTACTTTCTTTCTTATTCTCTTTTTTATTACAAATCGCTAAACATGTACAATTTGAAACATGACTGCTTAACTTATTCAACACTTCTTGAGAAGCAGTGATAACAACATCATTCTCAAACAATGCCTTCTTTTCTTCTAAGCATAATATCGTGTCCACACAGTGGGCTTTTTGTGCTTCTTGAATAAGATGTTCTTCTTCTACAATAAACTTTTTTGCTTGGTCTCTATACTTCTTGATAAGAAGTTTCGACCATTCTTTTACACGACTGTTATGAATTGAATTTATTTCGGCCATATCATTCACCTATATATTCAAATCGGGATAGCCATACCCCATCTCTTTCTATTTTTTCAAAAAACATTTCTTTTGGACGAATCCATATCTCTTGATTTCCATATAACGCTTTGTATACTACATATTCCTCACACGTTTCCGAATGCTTTGCCACTGCAAGTACCTGATATAAATTTCCTTTAAAATGCTTATATTTACCTAAACGAACTTCCATTAATTAAACTTCCTTTCTTTTTTTCCTTTAATTTTTCTCAGAAGCTTATCGATTTGATGATCTATCTCCATATCCAAACTATCATTTTCTTTTACTTTTCTTTGAAGCAAAATTTCCATACAAATATATTGAGATTGAACATTTCCGTCTATAACTACAATAGAGTTTAAACACCCTGATAATGGCATTATAACTTTATTTTCTACAATCAGATATGCATCATTTAATTCACATTTAATTCCGTTAATTTCAACTTTCCCTTTATTATTGATGAATATAACATGATCTTGTAACAATCTCGGTTCCAACTCTTTGCGTAAAATACCATCCTGATCCCCACTTATAAATAAACAATCTATCAAATGATCTCGACAATATAAAACCAATCTTTCCATCAACTCTTGATTTTTAAATGAATGGGCTTCACAATATCCAAAACGCATGATTTTCACCTCAACAATTATATAATATCAAAATTATCATAAAAAAAATAGAGCAAAAGCTCCATTCTTTTATCTGTATCTGAAGAAATCAGGGATGGATCCATCCTCAGCATCATTTGAAGTTTCCACAGCTTTTTCCTTAACAACTCCTTCATTTGAAGAAGCTTTAATAATTGAAGGTGAAGCTTTTTCCGGTTCTTCATGGAAATCAAATCCCGTCGCAATAACTGTAACAATAATGGATTCTCCGATTTTTTCATTAATCGCAACACCAAATATAATATCAATATTTCCGCCTGCCGCTTCACGAATATATTCAATTGCATCATTCGCATCATAAATGCTGATATTGGCACCACCGGTTACATTGACAATTGCATTTTTAGCACCGGCAATCTGCGCCTCTAGTAATGGACTCTGAATTGCTTTTTGAGCTGCTTCCTGAGCCTTGTTATCTCCTTGACTCATACCGATACCGATAAGTGCAGAGCCTTGTCCTTTCATAACTGATTTTACATCCGCAAAATCCAAGTTGATTAATGCCGGAACCGCAATCAAATCTGTGATTGTCTGCACGCCTTGACGAAGTACATTATCTGCCTCTTTAAATGCATCCACAAACGGAATTCGTCCAATAACTTTCAATAATTGATTATTAGAAACAATAATCAAACTATCAACATATTCTTTCAAATTTTCCAAACCGCTAAGAGCCTGTGTGGTACGCTTCTTTCCTTCAAAATCAAAAGGCTTTGTCACAATTCCTACTGTAAGGCATCCCATCTCTTTAGCTAACTTAGCAAAGACAGGCGCAGCACCCGTTCCTGTTCCTCCACCCAATCCGGCAGTGATAAACACCATATCGGCACCGCTAATTGCTTCCTTAATTTCTGCTTCACTTTCCATGGCAGCTTTACGTCCTACTTCAGGATCTGCACCGGCACCCAATCCACCGGTTGTCTCTCTTCCTAAAATAATCTTTTTTTCAACAGGAGAAACATTCAACACTTGCAAATCGGTATTACAAACATAAAAATCTACTCCCTGTACTCCATCTTCAACCATGCGCCCTACCGCATTACATCCGGCACCACCGATTCCGAACACTTTAATTTTTGCTACCTGATTATACTGTAAATCACTCATAAATTCCTCCTATTGCTTTTTGTCAAAAAGCATGCCTTTCAATTTCTTAGTAATTGTATCTTCTGTTCTCTTTTCAGGACGTTTGATATTTATCGTATTTTCAAATTCCTGCATATTAATACTGCTTAAATTATTGTTCAAAATTGTTTGCTGATCCTTGTATGCATAAAAAGCACCTAAACATGTTACCAAAGAACTATCTCTTCCACCAACTGTCTCAGGGTAATAAATTGAAACATCCATATGAAGCTCTTTTTTCATTAACTCATCAATACCTTGTAATTCTCCCCCATCACCACAAAGCACAAATTTGACCGGATCTTTTTCAAAAATAGGTTCACATAAACGTTTTATTTCATCTATCCATTCTTTTGCTTTAGGGAAGATAGTTTCATATAATTCCTTTTCGCTGAGTGTTTTTGTTTTACCACCTGCAGCCCAAATATAAACCGGAGCCGATTCAAAATTTGTCATATTTAGGCGAGTATTATATTTAAGTAATTTCATCGCCTCATCACGTTTAATTGCTGTCTTTTCTAAGAGTGGTGCTATAAAATCTCTAAGACCTACACTCATCGCAATACTACTTGCCAGTCTTCCATCCGCAAAATACGATAAAGTAGATGATTGCTCTTGAAGATTAATTAAAATTGTAGGATGATTCAGAGCTTGTTCAAATAATACCGCTTCCTTTGCGATCGCATAAGAATCTAAACAAATATCCAAGATAGATAATCCTGCTTTCTCTACACAAGAAACGTAATCAAATGTTGTAACTCTATCTGCACAAAGCAAATCAACATCTACAATCAACTCATCACATTCTTCATTTAATGGCATTCTCCTTGTGGTAATACCATTACATGTATATTTTACACAAACTACATTTATCAGGGCAAGCCCTTCTTGTGGCTTAATTTGAGAAGCCGTTTTCATTGCCCGACTAATATCATTGACAGAAACACGCTTATCTATTTCCACAGAAACTCGTTTTGATACTCGCTGTGAATTGACAGAAGGAATACATAGAAGAACTCTTTCTATAGCTGCGCCTAACTGCTTTGAAGCATTTGCAACCGCTTTTCTGATATTCTCAATTACAGCTTCTTTATTTACAATTTTCTGCCCGAGTATTCCAGTGGTATGAACCCTTTCAATCTTCAATATATTAAATCGAGTATTAAAGAATTCTCCAACAATTAATCGTATTTCATGGTCAGCGATTTCTAAAGCTACATATAATTGTTTTTGAGCCATTTCGCTACCCTCCATTACTTCTTCATAATCATACCATAAATATTGTTAATTAAAAAGTTTTTTTATTACGTTTTTCAAGAAAATTCTTGCAATTTAATATTCGCTATGGTATGCTATACAAGCAATTGCTATGAACACGAAAGGGGGTTTACGGTATGTCAAAAGTTTGTGCAATCACCGGTAAAAAGCCTTTGTCTGGAAACAAGCGTTCTCATTCACTTCGTGCAACACGTCGTAAATGGAATGTTAACTTACAAAAAGTTAAAGTCATGGTAGATGGAAAACCACAGAAGCTCCGTATTTCTGCCCGTGCCTTAAAGACATTGAAAGCTCAGCAAAACGGTTAATAAATTAGGATCTTGTGATCCTTTTTTATTTTTATAAAAAAATCCAAATTGTTAATGTTTATAACAACTTGGATTTTTTACTATCGTCACTAATACGACTACATAGCATTTTTCCATAAGCATTTACTGTGTTTTAAAATGAATGGCTTAAGTTATCGGTTATCATGAATAAACAAATAGTTTTTTTCGTTACTTCATATAATTTTCATCAGAATTCTGTAATCATAAAATAGAACATACTCAGAATTCAGTACCAAACTTTAATTATATAAATTAAAAGGTTTTTATAAAGAAATATAAAAGAGCGAAAAACTAACATTTTCACTCTCTTGCTTTCAATTTATATCTGTCAAACTTCAATTTGTTTTTCTTTGAGCCTTGCATCAATCCATTCTTTAGTTAGTGTATAAATTACTGCAAAAAACGGAACTCCGAAAAACATACCGGTTATACCGAATAAGCCACCACCCACAACGATTGCAAACATTGTCCAAAATCCCGGAAGACCTGTGGAATTTCCAAGAATCAATGGTCCCAAAATATTTCCATCAAATTGTTGTAACAATAAAATGAAAATTAAAAACCAAATTGCCTGAACAGGATCAACAATAAATAAAATAAAGACTGAAGGAATCGCTCCGATAAATGGGCCGAAAAATGGAACGATATTGGTAATTCCGATAATACAACTGATCAAAACCGAATAATCCATCTTTAATAAACTCATACCGATAAAACACAATATTCCAATTATAAACGAATCAATTGCTTTTCCCACAATAAAATTGTTAAACATATCCCCGGTTAAAGTAGCAATCGAAAGAATTCTTTCTACCGCTTTTGTACTTAAAAGTGCATACAAAAGTTTTTTAAATTGATGTTCGAATTTTTCTTTTCCCAATAAAATATAAACCGCAACAATAATACTTACAAAAATATTGATAATGAATGAGAAAACTTTAACAGAATTATTAATAACTTGTGGTAAATAATTAATTACTAAAGTAATTGCTTGCTGTAATACATCTTCAGATGTATCCAATAAACCGGTTAAATATGTAGAATCTAAATTATACTTCATCATCATATCTTCTACAAATACACTCGTTAACTCAATATAATCATGAAGTTGATTTGCTAAAGTAATAACACTGGAAATAATCTGGGGTATGACTAAAGATAGAAGTACATAAATAATGACAAACATAAGAATAACAGAAGAAAAAGCTGAAATTTTTCGTTTTATTGAAAACGAGAAATTTACTTTTCCCAACAACTTTTCTTCAATCAATTTCATTACAGGCATCAACAAAAATGCAATTGCAAACCCCAATATAAACGGAAATAAGATACCATTTAAAAACGAGAAAAAGTGTCTCAAAACATTAAAATTTTTGACGATGAAATAAAATGTCAACAAAATTATCCCAGATAAGACAAGAGAAACAACATTCTCGCGTACTTTTGAGGAAAAATTAACTTTCATAAACTCACCTCTCTTCCTCTATTTTAGCATAGAAGTATCCAATTTACATCTTCAAATTTCTTAAGAATGTCTTATCATTTTCTAACTATCTATGTTATAATTATAAAAAAGAAAGAGGAAAATTTATGATTAATCAATTCGGGCCTTTGGTCATGGCCGTACTGGGCGTTTATATTATATATAAAAGATTCAGTGAACATGTACAGATCAATAAAGATTTAAAGCAATTGGATGCAGAAAAAAGATATATGAAAATTGATAATACAGGCATGGTTCAGCTTTATTACGGTATAGGATGTATTTTAGCTGCAATCGGTTTAGTAGTCGGAGTTTATATGAAAGATTATGTAATCTTGACATTAGCATTTGTTTTAGCTTGTATGTCAGCTGCGGAGCTTTTAACAATGAAATCACACCATAGACTTTACTATAACAAAAGCGGATTTATTTTAAACGGAAAAGTCATTCGTTATAAAAGTATTAAAAACATTCTTCCTCCGGGAAAATTCGGTGGTGCAACAAGAAAAATTGAAACATATGGCGGTGAATCATATAAGTTGCCAAAAAAATATGCCAATGTAATCGAACAGATGAAGAATAAAAAATTTGATGAGGAATAAATAACAGGGTCAAAAATGAAATGACCCTGTTTTAATTTGCTTCATGGTAAACATGTCCTGCTTCAAGTTCAATTCCCTTTGCTTCAAATAACTCAGATACGGTAACAAATTGATACCCTCGTTTAATTAATTCCGGAACAAGGATTTCAGTTGCCTCCGCTGTAGAATCGTACATATCATGCATCAAAATAATAGATCCATCTTTTACTTGACTTAAAACGGTTTCAACAACTGCATCACAATTTTTCCTTGACCAATCCATTGTATCAATCGACCACAGAATAAGTGGATAAGAAGTATTTTTTACAACAAAATCATTTGTTGCTCCATATGTGGGACGGATTAGCTTCATCTGATAAGTGGCATCCACCTCTTTTAACGCATCTTGCCAGGCACTAACTTGCTCATTTAATTGTTTCTTATCTAACTTTCTCATATCTTGATGACCAAAAGTGTGATTTCCGATTTCACTTCCCTCTGCAATCATTCTTTCAATTAAAGAACGATGATTTGCTATACGACTTCCCAACACAAAGAATGTTGCTACACTATTATTTTCTTTTAGAACATTTAATATTCTCTCCGTCACCTGTGGATGGGGTCCATCATCATAGGTCAATGCAATCATTGGCTTTGTCGGATCAATGATACGAACATCGATATCATTGATCAAAAGATGAGTGAAAGAAGACTGTATCCATGGTTCAAGTAAAGCAAGAGAGATTGTGATTCGATTTTCTTCTTCTGATTCTAAAAATAAAATCAATTCATTTCTATATAGATAATAATTTTCTATTTCATCTAAAGAAGAAAATACCTGCTTCTCTTCTTTCTTTTCGTATTCAATTAAAGCCTCTAATTTTGATAAAACGTCCGAAGAGAAAATATCATGCATCGTTATTACAGTATCTTCTTCAAGATCAAACACCCAAGCTCTATGTGTTATTATCCCATTCTTTTCAATTGTCAATAAAACACTGCAATAGCCTTCTTTTAAATCATAACTGGAATAATCTACATAAAGTTTTCCTTTTTCATCTTCAAAATCATGAATCAATTCATCTACAACCGCATGAATGCAAGAATCTATATGATCATGAAAAAATTTAGGATAATATATCGAAATAAGCTTTTCTTTTTTCACAGTAACATGATGCATTTGTTTTCCTAATTCTTTTTCAGTTGTAGATGGATTTTTCATTTCTGATGGAAGCTTAGAATACTTCCAATAATAATTTCCGATAATTGATGAAACGATCACAATGAGAATAAGACCACTTGCAAATAAAAATTTCTTCATAGAAATCCCTCTTTCAAGTTTATTCTATGAAGAAATCAGTTTAACTATTCTATTTCCTTACGATTAGTTCCAATAACCCTTCTGCCGCTTTTTTAAGGCCATCTTCCTTATCTTCCAAAGAAAGATTTGTATAAATTTCACCAATAAATACACCCTCTTTTTGACATAAATCAAAGTATTCATCGATCAATTTCATACAAGACTCTTTTTTCTGCATTGGTCCAAAAGGATTCGCAAAGAAAGTAGATGAATATCCTTTTTCTTGCGTTGTACTCATTGCAAAGCGCTTTCCTTGAATAAAGACTTCCTTTCCATCTTCCATATTTTCAAAACGCTTAACACCATGTGCTTCTGTGTAATTATTCGCATATAAGAAAATATCCACCGGATGCTTAGCAGAAACAAGTTCAATTGTCGAAACCGGAACAACAACTCGAGCATTCGTTTTTTCAGGATTAAAGAAAATGCTTCTATCCAAATCACGATAACTCGTTGCCTTATCCAAATCATCCAAACGTACAAAAGCTCCTATTTCAGTACCCACTGCACAAACTTTACCATTTTCATAGCACATCGCACCCATATCATCGAAAATCACTTCAAGACTTCTGATGTTGTCATCTTTCATATTTTTTAAAGTTTCCAAAGTTTCTGATTTTCCTGCCCCGGAATCTCCCATCAAAACAACACCCTTTTTTCTGCCATCCTTCAAAGTAATATTAACCATTGCGCCGTGGATCGGAAGCCATCCCTTTTTCATAGCGGCCAAATTATGAAGTGTTAAAATCATTTTCTTTAAATATCCAAAATAACTAAACTTTTCCTGTAAAGAAACTTTACCTACCCAACAATCATCCTGTTTATCATAATAGAAGACTGTATCTTGTTTTCCATCTGGATTTCCATAAAAGACCATACAATCCGGTTTTCTTTTTTTACACTCGCCCTCTAATGCCAGCTCAAATAGGTTAGCCAATCCCAATACATTAAATGTAAAGTCCCGATGGAAATAAACATAACAAAGAAGATTTCCCACCTTTAATGGGTAGCATAGCCAATTTTCTTCATCTTTCAGCTCTTCAATCGGATTTTCAAAAACTTCGGTAAACATTCCTTGACGCGTATTTGTTTTAGTATGAAGAATCAAAGGTGTTCTTAACATAATCATATTGACGAATGGAATTGAAGAAAGTACATTGTATTTTTCACTCAAATTGAATTTATATTTTCTTAAAGCCATCGATGCATTGGTTCCCGGTTGAAGTTGACGATAAACATTGTTCAATCTGCCTTGTACTTTTTGTTGAATCGTTCGATAAAAATTCAAAATCGTCTGATTAAACTGACTATCTGCCTCGATAAAGTTTGCCCGTAAAAAATCCTTTCGATTCTGCATATAAATAAAAGAGCATCGATTAATACTACGCCAAAACTGATAAAAATCCTCAATAATCGCCAAAAACAAATCTCTGTTTTCCAAATAAGGATGTTCAATTTCTGACACTTCAAAATTCATAAGTAATTTCAAACAAAATATCATATCTTGTTGAATATCTTCTTTACACTTACTACTATTTAAAAGGTAATGATACAAATCTTCTCTTTTTGAAGAAAGATTATTCAAATACTGAGCTAAAACCGCTTTAAAATGTCTGCTTGAAATTAATTCACTTTCAGATTGGTAGTAGGTCATTGAATAATTGATCAATGCCATATTCTCCTTCAAATAAAATGCATCCATGTTATTTCCTCCTTTGGCGCACCACTTCAAATGCTACTGCTGCAACAGCACTTGATGCATTCAGTGCATTTTTAAAATCATTAGCATAGGGAATCATGATATTTTGATTCGATTGATTTAACACAAGCTTTGATAAACCTCTTTTTTCTCCTCCAATTGCAAGAACAAACGGCCCGGTATAATCAACATCGTACATTTCAACTGCATCTTTACGCATTGCACAATATACCTGACATCCTTTTTGCTTACAATCAAGTAGTGTTTTTTCCATATTCTCACAATCAATCAATCGAATATATTCACTGGCTCCGGCACTTGATTTAGCAATTAAATTATCCTGTTGAGTCCAATTTCTTCCATTTAGCAAGACTCCACTGCACCCTGCAGCATAAAGCGTCCTTAATGCATAAGCAAAGTTAAACGGATCTTCAATTCCTTCTAATATTGCAAGAAAAGGATTTTTATCTTGAAAACAGTCTTCTAATTTATCATAAATTCGTTCAGAGGCAGTACATAAAACCCCACCATGTGTTTTACCACTCGCAAGAAGATCAATTTCGCTTCGTGGCATTCTTTTTACAGAGATTCCTTTTTCTTCGGCTTTCCTAATAATAAATGCCGTATCCCTATCTTTTTTTCTTTCATCAATTAAAACATCGAACACTTCTCGCTTACCGGACAAAATGACAGCTTTTACGCTTAATGATCCCTCAAATAAAATTTTCATCTGCTTTACCTCGTCTGATCATATCATACTTGTGAACTTTAAAAGGAACTTTACAATAAAGAATTTCCGTTGGTTTATTGGCAAGCATGACCTCATTTCCTTCACAATCCATCATGTGTTCTACTATAAAGCACTGATTATTAACCTCAGGACCAAACACTTCCATACAACAACCCACTTCAAAACGATTTCGCACTTCTATTTTCATTTGTCCATTTAATTCGTCATAATCCAATACCATTGCCAGAAAGTCGTGTGTTACACCGGCACCATTCACTCCATATAAATGCGTATCTTCTGATGGCAATCCCGCCAAAAATCCAAGTCCGGTCGGACGATTTTCTGCTTTTGCAAACTCTCTGGTATAATAGTTTATGCACTCTTTACTTAACCCCTTAGGTGATTTAACACACTCATCAATCAACATTCGATATGTCTTAACAACTGTCGCAATATAATAAGCAGATTTCATTCTGCCTTCTATTTTTAAGGATGTCATCCCGGCATGGATCATTCTCCATACATATTCAGCAGCCAAAAGATCTTTTGAACTCATTGAAAAAAGACAATCCGGATCACTGATCAAATCGTCACCTTCATATACATGATATTTCCAGCGACAAGATTGTGCACACCCTCCTCGATTAGCATCACGTCCCGTCATCCAATTGGATAATGTGCATCTACCCGAATAATTCACACACATCCCCCCATGAATAAAGGCTTCTATATCAACATTTGAATTCTTAACAATCTTTTCAATCTGTTCCATGGAGCATTCTCTGGCTAAAACTACCCGATTCACCCCTAATGATTCATAGAAAGAAACGGCTGCCGAATTAGTAGAAGACTGTTGTGTTGAAACATGAACTTCTAATTTTGGAGCAACTCGTTTCGCTATTTCCATAATCGTAACAGACGCCACAATCACTGCTGTAACGCCGATTTCTTCAAGCTGTTTTAAATATTCTTCTAATCCCGTTAAATCTTCATCGTGGGGAACAATATTTACTGTTACATGAATTTTAGCACCGTACTGATTCGCAAATTCAACCCCTTCTTTGATTTCTTGCAAATCAAAATTACTGGCACGTGAACGTAACGAAAACTGCTTTCCTCCCAAATAAACTGCATCCGCTCCATAACGAATCGCCGTTTTTAATCTTTCAAGATCTCCCGCAGGAGCTAATAGTTCAATTCTGTTCATCAATTCACTCCTTTGTTAAATTTGTCTTTTTATAATAATAACCATCCGAATAATTTTGATGAGGATACTTTTGTTTCATGTCTTCACATGCTGACTCTGGACTTTTTGTTCCCAATATAACACTTCTGTAATTCTTAACCGCATCCACCAATTCTTCTTCAGATTGAAACATTCCATCAATTCTAAAACGATGAATTCCTACATCAATCATCTCTTTAATTTGTGAATAGCTCATCAAAACATAAGGTGTAAAAATGGATGTTCCATATTGATTCTCTACAATCGGCATTTTTTCATCTCTTGTACTTTCCATCAGAAATAAATCAAACTTATTTTCAACCTCTTTCGGTTGATTAATATATCGAAAATAATTACTTAACAGTTTTCTTTTTGAATAACTCATCGTTTGATGTCCATGAATAAGAATTTCCAAACAATCACACGCCTTTGCCATATCCAAGATTTCCTCCAACGTAATCTCTTTTGCGGCAACAACGCCTTGACATCCGAGTTGAATCATTTTATTCGCATCTTTTCCATTTGTAACCATTGTTTCAGGATCATAAATGCATTTATTTTCTATATTTAATTCTTTTGCCAACGCAAATACGCCCATATCTGAAAAATAAATACCATCAACATTCAATTCTTTCAATGCCATCAAATGTCCTTTTAATTTATCCAATTCTTCCTCTTCGAACATACGATTTACAAAAACATTTAATTTTACATTTATGTGACGACAGGTTTCTCGAAGTTCTATCAATTCATTCATAGTAAATTTATTATAATGTCGATCCGAAAAATCCTCTATCCCCATCGCAAAAGCTGTTGCACCTGCTTCAACAAGTTGGTTTAAATCAGATTTTTGATTCACACTAACACATAGTTCAATCATGATAAACCTCCTATTCATACTTTAATAGTTTACATTATTTTTAAATAGAAATAAAGAAAAATCATATCCCTAAAGATATGATTTCAAAATGATTGCGCTTTCACAAAACTTTAATCAAAGTAATCTTATACACCTCGATTAATCTCATTTTCCAAAGAAGTAACAACTTGCCAATATTCTTCAAAAATTTCCTCATGATTATTTAAAATTGTATCCTCTATCAAATCAAATGTATAAAGCCTAAAATCAGTCCAATGTGAATTATAAGAAGTAAAAAGCAAATCCGCCCTTAAATTACTCAATTCAACTTTAATGTCTCCTTGATTGTCAACTTTTTTAATATCTATTCCAACCATTAATCCGATATTGCGAGGTAGCTGATCTTGAGCAGATATCATATTCCCACATGAATAAACTACTAATGTATCATCAATCCATTCTATCGGTTGTATCACATGCGGATGATTACCAATAATGATATCCACCCCTTCTTTTGCAAGCATATTTGCCAATCGTTTCTGTTCTTCTGTCGGAGTATGAGTATATTCATTTCCCCAATGCATCGCAACAATGACAACATCACTTTTTTTTCTTGCAATTTTTACATCTTTCAAAAGCATTTCATCATCATACACATTCACTAAATATTCCATTCCTTCTGGTGCTGTTAAACCATTGCACCCATATGTATAAGATAAAAATGTATAAGAAATTCCATTGCACTCATAAACCGGAATCTCATCTCTTTCTTCTTGTGAAAGATATGTGCCGGCAAATACAACCCCATCTTGTTCATGCCAAAATCGAAGAGAGTTTTCAATACCTTTTACACTTCGATCTAAACTATGATTATTTGCCAAAGAAACAAGATTGAATCCCAATGCAACCATATCTCTTCCAAATTCCTGTGGCGAATTGAACATTGGGTATCCGGATAATTCCAATTCTACACCTCCTAAAATCGTTTCTTGATTATAATATGCCAAATCATATTTTTCGATGATTGGTTTAAGAATTTCAAGCTGATAAGAAAAATCATAGGTTTCTCCATTATATGCATCTTTGTAAACCGCACCATGTAGCAAACCATCCCCAGTCATAAACAAACTCATTTCTGATATCTGCGGTTGCGAAATCTCCTCTACAAATGAAGACTCTTCTTTCACGTCTGCTTCTTCACTAACAGAAGACTTTGATGAAAAACATCCTGTAACAAATAACATAAACAGTATCAAAAGAATTTTTAATGTTTTCATAAAATCCCTCACTTCCGCTTTTATTTTAACACAAAAGTATTGCATTAATAAAAAAATATGCTAAAATAATAGAGCAATGCGAGTGTAGTTCAATGGTAGAACTTCAGCCTTCCAAGCTGACTACGTGAGTTCGATTCTCATCACTCGCTCCATAAAAAATTTAATTACTAACTAAATAGGGTTAGTAATTTTTTTATATTTTTCTAATCCCATAACCAATACCTTACATTCATCATCTAAATTAA
>CATJXY010000021.1 GCA_949744505.1 uncultured Erysipelotrichaceae bacterium
ATCACTTGGCTTTTGTACCGGTACGTTAAAGACATTATTCTGCTGAACTTCTACTTTCTTTCCTTCTGATGCAAGGACTCTATTCTCTATAACCGGAATGCTTACGATATTTCTTGCAATTCGAGATTGAACACTTCTTATCGTTTCTCTTGCCTGGGCCATAAAACCAGATGTACCTGAACTAAATGGGGTAAATTGTGAACCTTCATCAATAGAATCATCATAGGATGCTCCCATCAAGAGCCCTTGTAATTTTCCATCAACATTATGATATCGGCAAACTACATCCATATAAACAGGTAATATTGATTCTGATTGAATAGATTGATTAATCCCTTTGATTATATTACTTCCTAATTCGAACCCTTTCCCAACCATTTCAACACCTAATTCCTTTTGCTTTTCCATAATACCTTTGTTATATCCTTCTCCACTTACAAGACCCTTTTCATAATATTGATTAATCAATTCTTCTCCATACGCTTCTTCTGCCAAACTCAATTGTTCTTTAGCTGCCTCATATTGTTTTGTAGCAATATTTAAAAGTCGTTGATCGATCTTCTCTCCATTTTTCATTTTATCATTCAAATCAGTGACCAATTCCCCCAATTTACTATACTGATCGATCAGTTCAGGAATTTGCTCCAAGTTTCCTTCCTCAAATAATTTAATTTCTCCTAATCCTTTTATATGTGCATAAACCTGATCATAATCATCCAACGCCATTCCCTTTTGAATTCCTTCATAAGTTTCAATGATCTTTTCATATTCTCGAAGCTTTTGCAAATCTGCTTCATATCCTTCATTCAGTAAAGCAATTTCATTGCGCATCTCCCGAATACTATCATATGATAAACCCGTTTGCTTTTCATATTCTTGTAATATTTCATTAAGTTTTTTAGGATTATCTCCATATTTTATAGTCGAATCATGTACAAAATCAAAAAATTTTTTCATAGTAGCTTCTTTTTCTTTAATATCTTTCTCTGTCTTATCCAACGAATCCCTTAAATCATCAATATTTACAATAGCTTCATCATAAGGATCCTGATAAAAATTCAGAAAAGACTGTGCTTGTCTTTTCTCAATAAGCTTATCTATAGATTCTGATAGATTTACTGTTTCTCCATTCATATTGACAATTTCTCCCGTCAACTCATTAAAGTGCAACCCAACATCCGGTAATAGAGTGTTCAATCGATCTACCAAATAATTGATTCTTCCATGATTCTCTGCAATTAAATCACTATTTTCTGTAATTGTTACAAGTTCTTCTTGAAATATTCTTGCTAGTGTAATATTCTGTAAAGACGATTCAAAATTTTGTTTTGAACTACCTAGTAGTTTATCCCATTCAGCTTTTTGATTTTTTATTTCCTGCGTATGATCCCTTGTTTTCTTTATGGCTTCTGATTCCTTCTTACACAAATCATCAATCATGCTAATTACACTAAGCAATCCCATAGAGGCCATCGCTACTCCTAATACAGGAAGTGCAACTTTAAATGTCTTTGTAGCAAGACTGGCCAAATTCATTTCTTTTGTAAGAAGCTTTACTTTTGAAGCCGTTGTAGAAACAACATTCATAATATTGGTGAAGGATTTTTTTGTATTACCTGCAAATGCTCCTTCCCCACTAAAAATAAGTGCTAAATTAGATAAATCTCCATAAAAAGATCCAATTTTTAATATCGAGATTTCAGTTAATCCAATGATTTTCAAAACTGTATCCCCTAAATTTTCCATTTTTATTATTAAATCATTGATATCTTTCTCTTGTTGTTTTACTGTCATGATTATTCACCTCCTTTAAATCACGCCTATTTATCTTTATGATAATTATTTAAAACAATCAAAACTTGATTCCTCCCTGTGCTTATGTTAAATTCTATCTATATAGCAGGAGGAATTTAATTATGAAAAAATATGAATATGTTTATATTGAAAAAGGTCCATGGTACCCTGAATACAAAAACTTACCACATAGACAAATCATTGATGAATATGCAAAAAATGGATATTCTTATATTGGCTACATACCACGCGATGATGGATTACATTCTCTTGATCTCATTTTTGAAATAGAAGTTGAAGAAGACTTTTAATCAATTTATTAATTCAAATTATTGAATCAATAGTTAAATATCAATATCTAATCTTTTTATTATTTAAATTTGAATAAAATTCAACAAGACACTTCTATACTTTTTATTACCAAGCTGTTTTTATCCACAATGAATCATATTTATTCAAGTATTTTTCTTATGCAATCAAAACTTGATTCCTCCCTGTGCTTATGTTAAATTCTATCTATATAACAACAGGAGGAATTTAATTATGAAAAAATATGAATACGTACATATTGATAAGGGACCGGGGCATTATGAATTCGAAAAAAACTTACCCCATAGACAAATCATTGATGAATATGCCAAAAAAGGATATTCTTACATTGGCTATATGCCGATAAGTGGACAATCTATCATTCATTCTCTTGATCTCATTTTTGAAATAGAAGTTCAAGAAGACTTTTAATTCTTTTATAAATTCTAATCACTTAATTAAAAAGGCCAGATACTTTTATCTGACCTTTTTGATGTTATCAATATTGTAATGCTGTACTTAATTTTTTGACCGCTTATTTACATCTCAAATAGTTAATCACAATAGTTCACTTTTCTCTTTCAAGGTC
>CATJXY010000022.1 GCA_949744505.1 uncultured Erysipelotrichaceae bacterium
TCCTCCTTTTGTTCTTCTTGCAGTTGCCAGACCGCATTTTTATTCTAACAAAAGGAGTTTTTATTTTAAACTTTCATCGCTAAAGCTCCCCTTTACCCCAGACTATCTGGGGGTTTTGTATAAACAAAAATACCGGAAATTATGCTTCCGGTATTTTATCAATATTAATAAATAGAAATCATTTATTTCATCACAATTTGTCACTTATAACATATCATCCGACCATTCCATATCCTCTCCGTCTCCTGTTGAAGGTTCGGATACAGGGGGTTCAGGTGTTGGATCAGGGGATGGAGAGGGTGAAGATGGACTCGATGATCCACTATTACCATTCGATCCACCACTACTTCCTCCTTGACTTTCATTGGATGAATTACTTTGTGATTGATTCACATTTGGTTTAGGTCTATCCACCGGTACAATTCCCGATTTAGGATTATTCCACATTTGCTCCATATCAAATTCTTGAATCATCTCTTCCAATTTTTCTTTATTTTCCTCATAAATTGATAGCTCAATTTCATTTCTTTTTTCTTGTGCAATTACAAACGGATCACTTTCCATCAAGTCATCAACAGACTTAACATTCCGCCAACAGCCTTCATCATAATATTGAACGATTCCATTATAAATACGAATACGATCTTCTAATTGAATCTCATTATTCTCCTGTTTAGCACACCCTGTGATAAAAAATAGAGGAATTAAAATACATATGAATCGATATTTGTTCTTTTTCATTTTATAATCCTCCCTCATTTCTTTTCAACAGTAGTAATTATATTTTCAATGAATTTATAACCACTACTTCCTTTTTCAAAACTTCCGGTTGCTTTTACTTGTTTGGCAACATGATAAATACTGCGTGAAACCAGTGGTCCATATATTGTTATGGTCGAAGTCCCGTTACTTAAAATAGCATAACTTCTAAAAACCAAATAGGTATTGTAACCGGATGCAGGGATTCCGACAAGAACCGAAGTAAATCGATCCCTTCCATCTACAGTTTCAAAAACCTTATCGTTAATCTTCCCGTTCTCTATCCAATAGGCACGTCCTTTTCTGACATAGCTCTTATCTATCGTCAATGGATTTCCTGCATCCATTTTTGCTTGAGATACAGAAATAGTTCCGAGTTCTACCAATTTATAACCTTCTACCCCAGTTGAAACCAGAGCTTTTTTCAATGCAACATCTATTCCGGATTTAAAGCGAATTCCTGCCGGATCTTTAATTCGAATTGAAAAGCCATGATAACTCAATAAATTTTCTAACCCTTTTAATTCCTTAACATTATATTTATTGTTTTGAAAAGTCAGTTCCCATACAATCATTCCAATTGGAACATTATTGCCATTATAAGAATATGCTACCGCCACTTTAGCATTTCCGTTTTCCAATTCAATAACTTTTTGACCGTTTTCTAATACAGAATTCACTTTTACTCCATCTATCCATATTTCATCACTAAACTTAGATGGAACTTTCAATCTGAGAGTATAATCCGGAAGATCTACTTTAAAATGTAGATTTCCATTATCCATATATCTTACAGATAATTGTGCCGTTTTATTATTAACTTTCCATGTCTTTTGGGATAAATCATATGCCACTAAACGATACATAATTGGCCAATAAGCACTTAAAATTGAACTATTTTCAATAGGTAATAAAAAATCAGTCACACCATCGTTTAACTTTTGTTGTATTTTATCAACAAAAGGATCCGACCACTCCTTAATTTTACCACTATGAATAAAATAATTGTTATCATAGGAATCTGCTTTGTATTCCTCTTTAATCACATGCTCATTGTGTGCGATTTGAATCAGTTCATCCGGCAAACCAAAGTACATATGCTGATTAAATGAACCCTCTTTTTGATCCGCATCCCATGTTGGGTCTATGTGAGTCCATTTTCCATCTATTTTAGCAGCTACCCAAACATGCCCGTTTCCGGTAATTCTAGCCGTCTGTATTCCCACTTTATTTAACAATACTACATATGCTTCATAAAAAGCCTCACAAGTTCCGATACCTCTTGCAAAGGCAGAATCAGCACCGCAATACAAATAACTATGATCATACGAACAATTTGTTATCAACCAATCATGAAACCACAATGCTTTCTCATATTCTGTCGTATTTCCTTCTCTTTCACATTGTGCTGCCAAATTATTTGCCAACTGATCAATCGACGGATAATTCGGGTCTTCAATATTTAAAATAACTGTATTTGTGGTATATCCATACTTACCATCACTTCTTTTATATAGCACATTGAAGTCCAGCTTATATTTTCCAGATGCAACAAATGTAAATTCAATGACATTGGAAGACCCATACGATACTTTTGAAGGGTCAACCACTAATTCATATCCACTGTCAATTCGACCAACAGATAATCGATACTGATATTCACTGCCATCCCCTGAAACTTCGATTGAAAACGGTGTAGGCACTCCACATTGAATCTGATCCGCATATTTAATCGTTACATTGGGCATCTCTTCATTGAGTACACTTTTTTCAGTTGCTTCAATGACATCCTGATTTATTTCTTCATTCTCTTGGGCTGATATAGGAAAAAATATGATTTGCCCTGTCAAAATTAATAAAAATGAGAGTACAATCTGACAAACCTTTCGTTTCACAACATCCTCCTCCTTAATTTAAATCCCATATTTCTATTTGCGGAAACTTCCAAAACTGAGCATCCATTACAAATTCATTTTGCTTGGCATTTTCAATATACAAATATTTTTTATTTGTACTATCATAAGCATAAATCAAGTGAGGGACTTTCTTATTTTGCGAGGTTGTCACATGTCCTTGTTGATCTAAAGTTCCGCTATAGGTAACATCCTTGGTTTTGACAGAAAATTCATCAATTAACAGATTATCTTTTATGGTTCCATCTACAGCCAAATAACATGTATCTTCATCACTATAACGATAAAATCTAAATTTCCCATCTACTTTGTTGTTTAAAAAATCTCCACTGAACATTTGTCCATTTCCATTTTCCAATATCGAAAAATATAAAAAGGAATGATCATCATAGTAGAAAACATCACATTTTAATTTGCTTTGACTTATCTGCCAAACTTTATCCCCAACTTTAACAAGAGTGTTTTTATTCAACATCCCTTCCTCAAATTGAAAAAGATCTGTCCATGACTCAGAAAAAACAAGTTCTTTTAATGGTGTATAACCATTTAAATACTCATCTGCTTTCCCATTTACTTGTTTATAAAAATCATCTAACGGTTCTAAGTTCTCTTCTTCTATCAAAATTATATATTCTTCTATTTGAAAAGCCTTTTCTTTAGTGGGGTATAAACGATATGATTCAACTAAAAGTTCATACTCCAACTCGTTCATGTTAAGTATTGAAGCAATTTCTATCATTTCTTCATAATCTTCTTCACTTAATTCTCCCATAGCTCGTAATTGATTGTATGCTTCTAAAACTTCGCTTAGTTTATCTGAATCTAAAGAATTAATCGATTCCAATTCAGCAATTTTATCTCGATAATTTTGTAAATCATTTTTGTCTTTTATAGAAGCACACCCAAAAAAAGAATTAATAATAAAAACTACTAGCACTGTCTTTATACAAAATTGTATATTTTTTTTCATCTTCATCGCATTTATCTCTCCATCTTAATTATATTAATTTAACAATTGATGTCAATTAAATAAAAAGAAATGTAACGAATAAGTTTCATTTACTGAAACTCTTTATTTCGCTACATTTCTTTTTTACTTCTTTGTAATTCTGAATACAACACCGTTATTCAAATTTTCTGCCACCACTCGATATCCATAAGTATTACATACTTTATACACAATTGACATTCCCAGTCCAAATTTACCATCTGAGCCTTTTTCATATGGTTTAAACATTTTTTCTAAACGCTCCTTAGACATGAGCGGTCCATCATTAGAAATTGCTAAACTATCTTTTCTTAATTCAATCGTAATTTCCGATTTTGCGTATCGAATCGCATTATCCAAGATATTTTCCACAACGATGCGCCACGGTTCCTCTTCCCCATGGAAAAATTCATATTCCAAATCTGTATTCATTTTCAATTCCGGACGAATAACTTTTAATGAAAGAATTGCTTTTTCAATGACTTCCACCATATCCAAATTATTTCCTTCTTCTAATGTATCGACAAGATATCCCATTTTATTCAATACAATTAAACTATGCACTTTCTTTTCCAAGCGCTCTACATTTTCTAAAATAACATCAACACTCTTCTCAAGCGTATCATATGGGTAAATTCCATCCTTAATACTCTCTCCATAAGACTTAATTGTTGCGATTGGAGTTTTTAAATCATGAGAAATATTTTGAATCATCTCTTCTTTTGTTTTGTTTTGATGAGATAATTCTTTCTGCATGGCAACCAATACATCTGCAACCTCTCCAATTTCATCTTTTCTATTAATCTTCAATTGAGCATCTTCACCATTTTTTATTTTCACCACATAAGCTCGTATTTGATTAAGCGGATGAATTAAGGAACTGATCCATAGCATCAGCATTATAAACAGCATTCCCACAACAACCATATTATAATTTACAACGCTGTTTAAAATTGCATTTTTAAATTCAATACGATACATATCAGAGACAATTGAAAGCAAATATGCTCCATCCTTTAGTTCAACAGCAGAATAGTAATAAATCTGTTTTCCTTCAGTATAAACCCCTTTCTTATTGACATGTAAAGCACCCGATGCCTCTTGAATGATCATTGAAAAAGTATTTTTGTATACTTCCGAACCATTGTTCTGCATAATAATTTGATTATCCTTAAAAACAATATGTGTCAAAGTCAAATCATCTTGTTTCATATATTCTTTAAGTTGAATCGGAGCTTCATTATATGCATATGCAATTGTCGGTTGAATCTTATCAAGAATACTGAACATTTGAATCTTAACAAATTCATTAATACTATCCGCAAGAAAAACCATTAAAAAAATTGAGAAAACAGTGATGACAACACATACAATCGTCAAAAGTTGCTGTAGAAGAGATAATTCACGCAACCATAATTTTAATTTTTTCATTATCCTAATCGATATCCAAATCCATAAATCGTATGAATACTCAGATTTGGCATTTTCTTTCTAAGTCTTCTCAGCGTGTCATCTACAACTCTGTCACTTCCAAAATAATTGACATCCCATACATTCTCTAAAATTTGTTCTCTTGAAAAAGCAGTTCCTTTATTCTTAATGAACATCATCAAGAGATCAAATTCCTTTGTAGTCAATTCAAGCTGAATATCTTTATCATGGACAATTCTCTGCATTTCATCAATTTCATATCCATCCACAATAATTTTTCCGACATCTTCTCGATAAGTACGTTTGATTATATTATTTACCCTCAAAACAAGTTCTTTAGGACTGAATGGTTTTGTAATATAATCATCGCTTCCCTTTTCTAATCCGATAATACGATCAAATTCTTTATCTCTTGCAGACATAAAAATAACCGGGACTACAGGATTTTTCATACGAATCTCTTCAATAAGATCAAATCCGCTTTTATCATCAAGCATGATATCCAAAATCCATAAATGAACATCTTCATCATCAGTATGAGCCATGGCATCTTCAAATGTCAAAAAAGATCTAGCTTCATAACCTTCTTTCTCTAAATATCTTTTTACAAGTTCATTTAAGTCCTTTTCATCTTCAACAATACAAATTACTTTTTTCATAAATTGTCCTCATTTACTTTCTAAAATCTAAAAAAAGAGTCTCATTATTTCTTTATCATCTTATCATATTTAATATTAAAATCCAAGAAATAGCTACGAAACAGAGTAAACAAAAACATATTCCTAAACGGAATATGTTTTCATAATTAATAGCCTTTTTCTTTAATTAAATCTAAAATCTTATAAACATAATGATGACAAATTTCTTCTGTCTCTGCTTCTACCATAACACGAATCAAAGGCTCCGTACCGGATGGTCTAACTAAAATTCGACCTGAACTTCCAAGTTCTTTCGTCACTTGGTCAATTGCTTGGTTAATCTCTTCATCATTTAATACGACGGTCTTATCTTTTACCTTTTGGTTTACTAAAAGTTGTGGGAAGATAACAAGTCCTTCTGATAACTCTATAGCTGATTTTCCGGTATTTTTCATTACCTCAATCAACTTCAACGCTGTCAAAAGTCCATCCCCGGTTGTTGCATGCTTTTTAAAGATGATATGTCCAGATTGTTCCCCACCTAATACATAATCATTTTTTACCATACAATCATATACATATTTATCCCCAACTTGTGTTGAAACACTTTTTAATCCACATTTTTCTAGAGCTTTAAAGAAACCAAGATTCGCCATAACTGTAGATACGACAACATGATTATTTAACTCATTTTTGGACTCCAGATACTTACCGCAAATGTACAAAATAGTATCTCCATTCATTAAGTTACCCTGTGAATCAACCGCAATTAATCGATCCGCATCTCCATCAAAAGCTAACCCTAAATCATAGTTTCCATTTCGAACAAGTTCTTGTAAAGACTCAGGATGAGTTGATCCACAGTGTACATTAATATTTATGCCACTTGGCTCATTATGAATTGCCTCTACATGGGCTCCCATTTTTTCCAACAATCTCTTTGCGGTAACACTGCTTGAGCCATTAGCGCAATCGATTGCTAAATTCATTCCGTTAAGATCTAAATCAAACATGGAATATAACCAACCAAGATATTCTTCCAATCCCGATGAAAAATCAATATTTGTACCGATTTTATCTTCTGTAGCATATTCTATTACGGTCTTTCCATCTAAATAATCTTCAATTTCATCTTCGATTGAAGACTCAAGTTTCAATCCATTGCAGTTAAATACTTTAATTCCATTATCATAATATGGATTATGCGAAGCACTGATCATGACACCGCAATCAAACTTTTCTTTTAATACAAGATAAGTTACGGCAGGAGTCGGACAAGTTCCAAGAAAATAAACATCTGCACCTTGTGATGTTGCTCCTGCGGCAACTGCCATTTCATACATCGATGAAGAGATACGAGTATCTTTTCCTATTAATATTTTTCCCTTACGCTCTTTGGAAAATATATATCCTAAATACCGCCCCGTCAAAAATGCTCTCTGTGCACTTAACGTTACATTTGCCTTTCCACGGATTCCATCTGTTCCAAAATATCTTCCCATACTCTCCTCCTATCTTACTCTTCTGTATAATTTCCAGTCGGGTCATTGTTTGATCCAGCCAAAACGTCTACTGTTACCGTATCACTTGGCAGGATATAACGAACTAAATAGTTATCTTGTTGAACATAAATTGGAAGTTGTTGATTCTCTCCCAACTCAGCATTTGCCATATCCATGTAAACATAAATATCACTTGCACTGATACGAGATATATTTGCTTCTGATCCAAACACTTGTACAGCGATCGTCGAATCTTCCATATTAACCGCATAACCGTTATAGTTATTAACATAACGAAGATTTACACCTTCAATTGTTCTTGACTGTGCATCCACAACTTTAATTTCCATATTCACTTTCGTAACACTTGGCGATTTAACTCCACTTGGAATTGTCAACTGACAAACTTGTCTTGAAGATTCTGATGTCAAAGATTGAGCATCAATCACGCAAGCCACCGAATCAATTCTTGATAAGACTGCATCTGTTCCATAAATTTTAACTACTTCCTGATCCGCAGCCACCTCAGAAATTGCTTTTCCTTCCGGCAATGCACCATTTAATTCAAAAGAAACCGGTACATTTTTATTTGGTGAAGAAACATTTACATTTGCTTTAATTACATTGGGGATAATATCACAATCCACTTTATTTCCGGATTGATCATAAGCCACTAAAATTGCATCCTGTTCAAAGTTTTCTGTCACTCCACTGACATCAATCAACGCTTTTACCATCGCAATACTTTCAAGCTTTTCGCGAGTAGTACGAATACTTACCCTTGTTGCGTCGAATACCGGTTCATCCAAGATATAAATATCATCCATTTTATCTTGGTTAATATAGTCATATGTCACATCATATTGCTGTGTACTCTTTCTTTTGATTGTAACCGAAATCCTTGAAGGTTCTACATAAGCCGTTACTCGATTTGAGAAATTCTTCGTCAATGTAACCGTATGTGTTCCTTCTGTCAGACCGGTCAAATCCGCACTAACACTGTAATTTTTAGCACTGACAACAGAAAGAATATCTGCGGCAGCTCCACTAATTTGAGCTTTAACCGTTGTATAATCCACCTCAATTTCATAATTTTCAGAGTTATAATTAATTGAAATCGGAATATTTTCAATCTGTTGCGACATACTCATCGAAGTTGTATTTGATTCTCTATCAGTCAAATTAATCATGGAATAAAGGAAACATGCCAAAACTAAAGCCACAATTTTCCCATACTTTGGATTAAATAAAACTTTATCAAACCACGAGCTAATCCATCTGAAAACTCTCAATACAGCCGTTTCAAATCGATTATATGTGTTTTCCATTCTTTTTCTTTGACGAGTAATCTGCTTAGCAAGTTCTAATTTTCTACCGGAATCTTTTTCTTTGTTATTTTTTGCCATCAGTCTTCACTCCCTTCTGATTTTTTCTTTTTATCAGGGACATTCAGACGCTTTCCTTGACGCAAATCATTTAAAAATTGAACACTGAATTCTTCTGATGCAATATCTGTGTGCGGAACAACCTTCATCTTATTTTCTTGCAATTTTGAAGTATTAATTTGTTCTTTCAACACTTTAATTTCAACTGTTTTATTCAGTTCATCCTTCTTCTGCTGAGCAGCCTTTTTAGCTTGCTCAATTGCTTCAGCCTGATAATCTCTTTCCACTTCACTATTTTTTGTCAATTGATTAAATACTTCACTATGAGAAATTTCTTTTTTCTTTTGCTTTGGAAGCTTAATATCTTTTGTAGCACTCTTTTCAAGCATAGCCAGAATATCTTCATTCGTATCTGTGCGTTGCTCTTCTTTTTTCTTAAAGATACTGAAAATCATTGACTTATCTTCTTCTTTTTCTTCTACCGGAGCTTCCTCTTTATACGGAATTTCGATTTCTACTTGTTCCGGACTTTCTTCTACCGACATTTCAGTTTCGGCATCTAACTCTTTTTCTTTTACCTCATCAATAGGAGAAGTTTTCACTTCATCCTCTAACTGAATCTCCGGTTGAATTTCCTCATTACCATTTTCAACTACATCTTGTGTAGTTGAAACTTGTTCAGTCACACTGTTTTCTACATTGACTTCGGCTTTTACCGGGCTTGCAACAGGCTCTTCTTTCTCCACAACCGATTGCTTTTTAATTGCAAGCATGCTCTTAAGACTCTTCTTTTTAGTCGGTGCAACCGGTTCATTTTTTTCTTTCTCGATCACAACTTTAGGTTGCCCGATAAGCAATGCGTTTTTCTTCCCTTTGCCCTTGCCTTTTACTTCAATTTCTTCATTACAAACAACTCGAAGTAAGTATTCACGCAATTGACGTGTATCTACTTGCATTAATTTCCCTGCTTCGGCAACTGAAATATTTCCGGTTTCTTCCGAAACAACGATCGTAATTGAATCTGTAATTTCACTGATTCCAATAGCTGCTCTATGTCTTGCCCCATAACGTGACGGCAATTCAAGATTTGTAGGTGGAAAATAGGCAGACGCACATGCCAAGCGATCTCCTTGAATGATTACAGCACCATCATGAAGCGGTGTACTCGTAACAAAAATTGCAGTCAATAACTCTGCTGTTACCACAGAATTCATCTGTGTACCGGTTTTGATATAATCATTCATAGATTGCCCGTGTTCAAGACAAATCAAGGCTCCGGTTTGATCCTTAGATAAAATCATTGTTGCTTTAACAAGCTCATCAACTAAAGCTTCTCTTTCATTGCCTGACAATGTAGATATTTTAGAGAACACACTTGATTTTCCAAGTTTTTCCAGCATCCCTCTGATTTCGGGTTGAAAGATGATGATGACTGCTAAAAATCCCCAGTTTACAATACTGTCTGCAATCCAACTGACTGTTTTAAAGCCAAAGAAATCCGCAATTCCTTTTACAAATATAACAGTCACAATTCCTTTAAATATCTGTGTTGTCCGTGAATTATTACGAACTATCTTAAGTGCATAGTATAAAATGAGCGTCATGATCAGTATATCTACTGCCATTCGCGAAAATGATATGATTCCTGATAGAGTAGTAGTGTTAGGCATCAATAGACCTCCTTACTTCCATTTATTATAACATAATGATTTTATTGTGCCACCACTTACCACAAATTTTTCACAGAACCTTTGCCTTTTTTTTAATTTTCAAGCCACACATTTTGTACTTCTTCCGGTACTTCTCCAATTAAAATTATCTGATTTTCCACAAGTGAAAAACTTTTAATATCCATTCCCTCCGTTCTTTTTATTATTTCTTTCAATTGGGAAGCCATCATCTGATTCAAAGGCTCAATCAGAAAGTTCGGGATTGAAAATGAATCAATTGTACAATCATGTACAGATATATCAATCTGCGACCCATCCAAAATATTTACACTAACTTCAAAACTAATTTCTTTCCCAGATGCCGCTTCAATTAATGTTGAAATTTTTTTCAACATCGGAATCTTAGCACTCGGATCTTGTCCGTCTTTCAAAACAAATCCGATCTTCAAAGTTGATTCATTTACTGTTTCAATCTTTAAATCATCCATATAATTTTCCAAATCCTTTTTATATTTTCCTATCAACTTTTCTAAAGGAATCACGATTTGTTCAGTTTGATTCTCATTTATATTTATTGATGGCTCTTGCTCAGGCACAATCATAGTGCGATTACGAATTAGTACTACACCAATCGTTATAATCAAACACCAGCAACAAATCAAAAATATTTGACCAATCATCTTTAATATTTTCATAATAGCCCTCCCCATTCAAGTCTTGACGAATGTTTCCATGTTATACATATATTTTGATTTGATTCAAACTGTGCTATAATTGTTAAAATTAAGAAAGAGGTATTTATGAATAAACCGGTAACTTTACAAATCGATGACAAAGAAATCATATTTATAGGTACTGCTCACGTTTCAAAAGCATCAGCGGAAGAAGTAAAAGAATGCATTGAACTTTATCAACCGGACTGTGTATGTATAGAATTAGATGAAGATCGATATGAAACTTTGCAACAACCGAATAAATGGAAAAATACAGATATCTTACAAGTTATTAAATCCAATCGTGCGGGATATCTTTTAGCCAATATCATTTTAAGCTCTTATCAAAGAAAAATAGCTACTAAAATGGATGTCTCAACAGGACAAGAAATGATGCAAGGAATTGAAAGTGCAAAAGAAATCGATGCTCAAATCGCCCTCGTGGACAGAAAGATCCAAACAACTTTTACACGAATCTGGCGAAAACACTCTTTTTGGCAAAAATGCAAATTAATCGTGCTTTTAATCAGCGCCATATTTGACGATGAAGAAATAAGCGAAGAGGATTTGGAAAACTTAAAACAATCCGAAACTTTAGAAGCCGCACTGAGTGAGGTATCAAAGCAATTCCCTGTTGTCTCAGATGTTCTCGTTCATGAACGCGATCAAGTCCTTGCCTATAAAATTAAAAATGCACCGGGAAAAAGAATTGTCGCAATACTGGGCGCTGCTCATATTCCCGGAGTTAAAGAAGAAATATTTAAAGAACAAGATATTGAAGAATTGGAATCTGTTCCGCAACTAAGTTTATTTGACAAGTTAAAAAAATGGTTCATTCCGTTTTTACTGGTAGTTCTTGTCTTATCTACCTTTTCATTGGATAGCGAAACCGGACTCTCCCAAATTAAATCATGGATCTTATGGAATGGGACATTATCCGCCTTGGGAACATTACTTGTGAAAGGTCATCTATTCTCAATACTTACAGCTTTTATCATGGCCCCAATCACATCCCTTAGTCCTCTTTTAGCTGCCGGTTGGTTTGCCGGTATAATGGAAGCTTGGATTCGTAAGCCTAAAGTTTCAGACTTTGAAAATATATCTGAAGATGTTACTTCATTTAAAGGCTTTTTCAAAAACAAAGTGACACATATTCTTCTTGTTGTTATTGCCGCAAATCTCTTTAGTACCTTAGGAACAATTATCGGAGGATTGGATATCGTCAAATCATTTCTCAGCACTTTCTTTTGAGTATTAATCTGTATAATACATTGAAATTTTATGCTTTATAGGCTAAAATAATCCTCAAGGAGACCAATTATGAAAAAATTTTTTGAAGAATTTAAAGCATTTGCATTGCGTGGCAATGTCATGGATCTTGCTGTAGGAGTTATCATCGGCGGAGCTTTTCAAAGCATCGTCACTTCTTTAGTTAACGATATCATTTCCCCTTTGATTGGATCTTTTGCTCAAGCAGACTTTACAAGTCTTACAGTAACAATCAATGGTGTAGAACTCGGATATGGTGCATTTATTACTTCTGTAATTAATTTTATCATCATGGCATTCGTGATCTTTACATTAGTAAAAATATTAAATAGGTTATCACGACCAACCAAAAAAGAACAACAGACAGAAAGCACTCCTACCACGAAGATATGTCCTTATTGTAAAAGTGAAATTGCTTTGGATGCAACACGCTGTCCGCATTGTACATCAGAATTAAAATAAAGTTAGTATTGACAAATATGGATATTGACTTAGATAGTTGATATCCTTTTTTAATGATTCAAAAATATTTTTATTCTTCTTTTAAATCAAATCCCCAATGTTCAATCATCTGATTTTTTGCAGTTTTTATCATTTGATAATAACGTTTATTAGATAGACATAAGTATTCCTTTATTTTTTCAACTGAATAATCAAAAATAAAGCGAAATATAAATATTTGCTTTAAATCAAATGGAAGAAGATTAATTTTATAAAGGGAACTCTGAATAATTTTTTTATCAACATACTCTTTTTCCAATGCATCTACAATTCGATCGGAATAGGCATTGTTTCTTTCTTTAACATAAATGATTCCTGAGGAGGATTGATTCATTAGTTTTTCAATATGAACACTTTCTTTATCATAATAATAAAATTTTAATACTTCTTTTTCCCAATAAAAATTCCCGTAATTCGTTGCAATACACCGTAAAAGAAAACACATCTCTTTCAGCTTTTCATCCGGCTCTTTACTACTTCTATATATTGCCAACATTCTATTCACAGATTACCTCCCTCAATACCTTTTCAATTTCTGATTTTTCCCACAAACCTGATTTTTTCTTCCTTACAAATTCTATCCCATCTATCTTCAAAATTTTGACTATCATCTGTGGATCATACATCAAAATGATATCAAAAGTTTCTTTTCTCATCTTCTCTACATACTTCTTTAATTCAGTCAATTCTTTTTGATAATCAACTTGTTCTTTTTTCCATTTTTGTAGTTCATGTTTACAAATAATCCAATCTGAAACATCACTCGTATCATAATGATGAATCAAAAAATTCATTTTTTTCTCTATCTGATCTAAATTCATATCGTTTCTCCTTCATTAATTAAATACGAAAAAAATTGGAATTTCCTTCCAATTTCCTGCCATCTATTTACTTGTTTCTTTTATTATCTTTTAAAGAATCATTGAAATTAATTGTCTTGCATCTGAATCAAAATCATACCAACTATATTTATCAAAAGAGAATCTGGAATGAATCGGTTCTTTCTTTTCAATTAAAGAAATTGTAAAATCCAATGTATATCGAGACAAGATCTTACATACATCTTCCAACATTTCATTTAAAACCCTCTCTCGACTAATTTCAACAGGATACTTTTTCTCAAACTTGAAAATTCCTTTATTGATAATTGTCAATTCTTTTTCTTCAGTTGAATAATCAAATTCAAAATTTTCAAGTTTAAACTGAACCTTTGTCCCCAACGGTTCATGGAAAGCTTTCACATTTTTCCCTAAATATTTTTCGATTATTTTCTCATCTACATTTGTAATTCCCATAAACAATTCTCCCATAAAATTGAGTTTATTATATCATTCCAGTTTCTCTTTGACTATATTGAATTTCAATCACACAATTTAACATATTTTTTTGATAATTCTGCCATTGAAGTTTAATATACTGTAGTCGTGATAGAAATATCACACTCTCCCTTTCTTAAATTATATAATAATAAAAAAGCTGGCTTCGGTCAGCTTTTTTATATTTCATCTTCATCCCCTAAATATAGAAGATTAATCAATCCGCTTATTGCAATCAAACAATATAAAATAGCTCTGATTTGCGGAATGTTTGTAAATGTTTTTTTCAACAAATCCAGCTTGAATATCGCCACCATTGCATAATTTAAACAAGCTATTGTTGTTATGATCAAACATGCTTTTCTGACTTTTTTCATCATATCACCCAATAATAACCTATTTTTTTTAATCCCTATTATGCATAAAAGAAGATGAAAACTCATATCTTGATTGTGAAAAGGGAAGGTGGATTCATGAAAAAGAAAATTGCGATTGGAGCAGGCGTTCTCTTAATCGTACTGGCCTTAGTATTAGTACTTAAACCGGCATCATTCGAAAAAAAAGTCAACAAGATTCGTAGTGGAATGGAAAGCTATCAGCTGCAGGGAACCATGGAAATAACTAGCGGAGAAGACGTGAAAAGTTACGCAGTTACCACAAGTTGGAAAAAAGACGGTGAAAACGAATATTTCCGTGTCAGTTTACTGGACAAATCATTGAATCAACAACAAATCATTTTAAAAAATAATGAGGGAGTCTTCGTAATCACTCCATCATTAAATCAAGTATTCAAGTTTCAAGGGGAATGGCCAATGAATAGTCCAAAACCTTATCTTTTACAGTCTCTTTATTCATTGATTGACGAAGAACATGAATGCAAAAAAGAATCTGATGGATATCTGCTTAAATCAACCACTAATTATCCATCTACAACAAACATTACTTCTCAAGAAATCAAATTCAATAAAGATGTAGAACCAATGTATCTAACCGCATACGATAAAGATCAAAATATCGTCATGCAAATGAAATTTGAATCAATTGAATACAATAATGATTTCCCTGATGATACATTTGCTACTCCGACAACAAATGTTGCATCTATCGAACCTGTATATTCCTCTGTTGTTGATTTACCCTTATATCCAATGAGTGTTTTCGACAGTAAGCTCGTTTCTACTTCCGTCGCTACCATCAACGGTGAAACTCAGCATGTCATGGAATTTTCAGGAGAAAAAGAATTCACAATCGTTCAAACAGAAAAACATGCAAGTGATCAATTCAAAATCGTAGATATCAAAGGACAGTTAGTTGAAAATCTGGGTATTATCGGATATGTTCAAGACAACAAGCTCACAGTTCTAAGCAATCAGGTTGAATATACAGTATATTCCAATGACCTTTCGGCTTCAGAAATGTTGGAAGTTGTCGAAAGTATGCAAGTTTCTGTCATGAAATAGTATGATCAAACGCGGTGATATTTATTATGCCGATCTGCATGGAACCTGCGGTAGTGAACAAGGAGGATTTCGTCCTGTTGTTGTCATCCAAAATGATAAAGGAAATAGATATTCAAACACATTGATTGTCGCTCCTGTTTCAACACGAATGACAAAACCTCCGCTTCCGACACATGTTATTCTATCAACTGATTTCCTTCAAAAAACATCAATGGTATTATTAGAGCAAATCAGAACAATTGATAAAAGAAGACTTGGCCAGTGGATATGTACACTTGATTATGATTTACTTCAAGAAATTGATCAAGCACTCAAAGTAAGCTTAGGTTTATAAGACTACGAAATTCAAAATCGTAGTCCTTTTATTTTCTATATCAAAAAGATTTTCAGTTTTTTTCAAAAAAACTATTGCGAATTCAAAAAGAGTATGTTAATATATGTAAGCGCAATTGGTAAGGAGCGCTTCAATAGTGAAGCAGTACTCAAGAGGCTGAAGAGGTGCCCCTGCTAAGGGTATAGGTCGGGAAACTGGCGCGAGGGTTCAAATCCCTCCTGCTTCGCCATTTTACTTAAACTTTACCTGTGCAATATAAATTTACGGTCCGTTAGCGAAGTTGGTTATCGCGCCTCCCTGTCACGGAGGAGACCACGGGTTCGAGTCCCGTACGGACCGCCATTTCTTTTTTGCAGGTGTAGTTCAATGGTAGAACACGACCTTGCCAAGGTTGATACGGCAGTTCGATTCTGCTCACCTGCTCCATTTATATTAAAATATGAGTAAATAACTGATTCAAAGAATGAATCAGTTTTTTTGTCTTTAAAATATTTTATTATTTCTTGCTTTTCCATACCTGATATAAGATATCTTTTAATACTAACATAGCATCAAGATCATTATAATCATATCTCTTTTGTAAACTATCCAATAATTCTCGAATCCGAGTAGCATACTGCTCAATCTTAACCTCTTTTTGATATGTCAATAATATCGGATATTTTTTCCCCCATGCATTTGTCCAATCGATTTTTTGTTCAACTTCATCCTTTGTTTTTTCTATAATCTGTTCAATTTCTTTTACATCCATATCAAAATCGATCAGTTCATCCAAAGTTAAATGATATAAATTAGATAATCTTTTGGATTGCTGTATATCAGGGAGTGTTTCATCAAGCTCCCATTTTGAAATCGTTTGCCTGCTAACACCCAATTTTTCCGCCACTTCTTCTTGTGACATTCCATTCTTTTTTCTTGCATTAAAAAGACTATTTCCTAAACTCATAACTGTTCCCTCCTATACTTTATTTACCATAATTATAGATAATAGCCAAATAAAAATCTATCAATTAAATTTTGCAATTTCGCACGATTGTTTAACACTTTACAAAACTATATTAAAAAACTTGTTTTATTACATCCTATAAATGCAACCAACAAGTTATTCTATCAACTAACATTTTATAAAATACAATTATCCTGTATGTAAATAGCTAAAATCATTGGTCAAACCAAATGATATCAACTATTTATATTATTATACAAAAAGAAATTTTCACGAAATCCCTTTATTATGAACATCACTTGCAAATAAGACATTTTCCATTAAGTTCCTCTTTATTACAAATAAGTGTTCCGACACTGGTACTCCATGTACTTTTTACCCATGCTTTAATTTGATGCTGCTTTGCCCATAAGATACTTTTTTCATTCATTACTTTAGCACCATAATAAATCAAACCGAGAAGTTCATCATAATCAATAACAGCATATTTTTTTGCGTCCGGATTTTTCCTTGGATCCTTTGTATAAACACCGTCTACATCAGAATAAATGAAAACTTCATCCAACCCAAGTTCGGTGGCCACTAGCATCGCAGTTAAATCACTTCCGCCTCTTCCAAGAGTTGTCACTCTTTTTTCACGGTCCATTCCTTGAAAGCCCGGAACAATGACAATATCATGTTGCTTATTCATTTCAATAAGATAAGTTGGATCCAATCCGATTACATTTGCCTTTTGCCAAGTTGAATCCGTAATGATTCCACACTGTTCTGCCGTCAAAATTACTGCATCTAGTCCTTTTTTCTTCAGAAGCGATCCAAGAACAATCGCACTAATCGTTTCTCCAAGAGAAATTAAGCGATCTTTATCTTGTCCATCTATATCCTGTGCCAAAGATAATAAAGTATCTGTCGCATACGGACTTGGCGCTCTTCCCATTGCCGAAACAACAACAACCACTTTATTCCCTTGATCAAGAAATTCCTTTAATCGATAATAAACATACTCTCTGCTTTCTTCATCACTTACAGATGTTCCACCAAACTTTGCAACAATTGTTTTCAAGATGCTCACCTCTTTATCTAATGTTAAGATATGAGCATCTTGAATTTATTCTTGTTTGATTGCCCAGTTATTAAAAAATTCCTTGTGCGATCATAGCATCTATCACTTTTTGCATTCCCGCGATATTCGCTGCCGCAACATAATTTTTACGATCCAGTCCATACTCATCCATTGCCTTTTGACATTGTTTATGAATCGAAACCATAATATCATGAAGACGCTGATCAACTTCCTCAAAAGACCAACTTAAACGCAGACTGTTTTGACTCATCTCAAGACCGGAAGTAGCCACTCCTCCGGCATTTGCAGCCTTTCCCGGTGCAAACAGAATTCCATTTTTGAGATATTCTTCAATTGCTTCATTATCATCAGGCATATTCGCTCCTTCTGCAACGGCAATCACACCATTCTTTATTAATCTTTTCGCGCGTTCACCATTAATCTCATTTTGTGTTCCACATGGCAAAGCAATATCACACTTTACATCTACATCATAAACTGACCCCTCTTTATAAAGTCCATGACCACAAAGAGTCGGATATTCTTTTAAAGAGCCTCTTCTATTTTCCTTAATTTCTTTGACCGCTTCTAAATCCAATTCTTCATCTAAAATATATCCTTTAGAATCACTCATACCGATAACCTTCATGCCACATTGCATTGCTTTTTCAGCAGCATAAATAGCTACATTTCCACTACCGGAAACTAAAACTCTTTTTCCTTCTCTTGCAATATGCTGGGCTTCTAACATTTCATTTAAGAAATAGATCAATCCATATCCTGTTGCTTCTTTTCTTGCTAACGATCCACCATAACCGATTCCTTTTCCGGTTAAAACACCTCTTTCCGCACAGTTACGAATACGAAGATACATTCCATATAAATAGCCGATTTCACGACCACCAACACCCATATCTCCGGCCGGAACATCCTCATCCGGTCCAATATAGCGATTCAATTCCAACATAAAACTTTGACAGAATCGCATGACTTCCATATCAGATTTTCCTTTCGGATCAAAGTCACTTCCTCCTTTTGCGCCCCCCATCGGAAGAGTTGTCAAAGCATTTTTAAATACTTGCTCAAATCCCAAAAAACGAAGTGTATCCATATTAACGGATGGATGAAAGCGTAATCCCCCTTTATAAGGACCTAATACATGGTTGTATTGAACTCTAAATCCACGATTGACATGTGTCACACCATGATCATCTACCCAAGGAACTTTAAATTGAATAATTCGATCCGGTTCAATCAATCGCTCTAAAATACCCATCTTTTCATATTCGGGATGTTTATCAAAAATCATTTGAGTTGAACCCAATACTTCATGCAGAGCCTGCAAAAATACAGGCATGTCAGAATCTTTCTTCTTTACTTCTTCTTCAATTCTTTCACAATAGTTCATAGTTTTACCCTCATTTCTATACTATGTCAAAAGAGAGCTTTCGCCCTCTTTTTAGTATTTTGCATTTAAAGCAACTTCCATCATTTTTGTAAAAGAAGTTTGTCTTTCTTCAGCTGTAGTAACAGAATCTTCAACAAATGAATCTGAGATTGTCAAAAGACAAGCTGCATTTTTACCTAAAATTTTAGCATAATGGAACAACGCAAAGCTTTCCATTTCTACGCAGCCACAACCTTTTGCGCGGACTTGATCCAAGTATTCCTCTCCTAAATGATTATAAAAAACATCACTTGAATGAACACGTGTATGATGAAGTTTAATTCCCAATTCATCAGCAGAAGCCTGAAGTTTTTCTTTCAAAACTTCACTTGGATAAGTTACATCTTTATCATATCCATCAACCATTTTTGCGAATGAAGATTCTGAAAATGCACTGTCACAGAACACTACATCATAAATCTTTAAGTCTTTAATGTAACTTCCCGCAGAACCAATTCGAATAATATTTTCAACATCATATTGAGTGAATAACTCATAACTGTAAATACCGATACTCGGCATTCCCATACCTGATCCCATTACTGAAATTTCTCTGCCTTTGTATGTTCCTGTAAATCCGAGCATTCCGCGAACAGTATTAAATTGAACCGGATTTTCCAAAAATGTCTCGGCAATAAATTTAGCACGTAGCGGATCTCCCGGCATGAGTACTGTTTTTGCAATCATTCCTTTTTCTGCACTATTATGTGGTGTTGCCATATCTATACCTCCGTTTTTATAGCATTAATTATATCATAAACAAATCTATGCTGCCAAGTTTTAATGCAACAGAGTTATTGCCAAATTAAAATAAATAACCAGTGTCAACGCATCAGATATCGTTGTAATAACAGGGGAAGCAACCGCCGCCGGATCTTGTTTGATCAATAAGGTCAAAAGTGGCAATAATCCCCCCACAATCTTTGAAACTATAATCGTAAAAAATAAAGTAATCGATACAATCAAAGCAACTTGCAATCTGGCTTGAGTAAAAATAAGAATTCGTAGTGTATTTACAATTAATAAAACAGCTCCGCAAAAGCATGCAACTTGTAATTCTTTAAAGAAGACTTTAAAAAAATCTTTCATCCCCAATCCATCAACTGAAATTCCGCGAATTACCATTGTACTGGCTTGACTTCCCGCGTTTCCGCCACTTCCCATAAGCATCGGAATAAAGCTTGTCAGAATCGGAGAAACTGCCAAAGCATCTTCGAATCCGGCAATGATTCCACCGGTAAAAGTAGCAGAAATCATCAAAATCAATAACCACGGCAAGCGACTCTTAACAATTTCAAGCACACTTGATTCCATGTAAGAACCTTCAATCGGAGCAACCGCATTCATCTTGTGAATATCTTCGGTAACCTCTTCTTCCATAACATCCAAAATATCATCTACAGTAATAATTCCAACAAGACAATGATCGTCATTCACAACCGGAACAACAGTAATATCATATTTTTGAATGATTCTTGCAACTTCTTCTTGGTCATCATCTGTCTTAACATAAACCACATCTTCGTCAATAAGATCTGCAATCTTCGCATCACTGTCCTCAAAAAGAATTTCTTTCAATGCAATCTCACCGATCAATCGACGTTTAGAAGAAACAACGTAACAATGGTTAATGGTTTCTGCCACTTTTCCTTGAGCCTTTATTTTATCAATAGCATCCATCACTGTATCAGTTTCATTTAACTCTACATATTCCGTTGTCAAAATGGATCCGGCTGTATTTTCTTTAAAACTTAAAAGGAAATTAATATCCTGTCTTGTCTGGGCTGAAGCAGCGCTTAAAACTATTTTAGCAACGTTGCTTGGCATTTCTTCAATAAAGTCCACCATGTCATCATCCATCAAGTTATCCAATAATTCTCGAATCTGTGGACTTGTCAATGTTTGAATAAGCTTCTCTTGAACATCTGCATCTAAATATGTAAATAAATCCGCAGAACTTTTCTTTTTCAAAACTTTCATCATCACCACGATCCAATCGATCGGAGCCTCATTGATTACTTCAGCCAAATCAACAATATTATATTCTTCAAAGTATTCTCGTAACATTTTATAGTCTTTTTTATTCAAAACATCCGCTATCATTTCATAGGTAATTTCATCAATTTTTATCATATTCAAAACCTCCTATAAAAGTAAAAGCTTTACCAAAGCAAAATATACGGTCAATGACACACCATCTACGATCGTGTTGATCAAAGGTGAAGCCAAAACAGCAGGATCCAGTTTTAAATAAGTTGCAAGAATAGGTAATAACCCCCCAACTAATTTAGCACATACGAGAACAATCAAAATCGTTAATGAAGAGACAAAAGCCATCATGAATGAAATATCACTCATGAAAAGAATAATTCGAATCATATTAACCAAAAACAAAACCACTCCGCAAAGCAAAGCAATTCTAAATTCTTTATATAAAATCTTAAAAAAGTCTTTCATTCCCAAATTATCAACAACAATACCACGAATCACCATAGCAGATGCTTGTGACCCGGCATTTCCGGCTGTATCCATAAGCATGGGTACAAAAATAGATAGAGCCGGTAACATCATTAAAATATCTTCATTCGCTGTAAGAATTGCTCCTGAAATCGTAGCAGAAAGCATTAGAATTAAAAGCCACGGCAAACGACTCATTGCGATTTTAAATGAATTAGTTTTTAAATATGGCTCTTCAATCGGATTGATACCCGCCATCTTATGAATATCTTCTGTTGCTTCATCTTCCAAAACGTCCAAAACATCATCCGAAGTAATAACCCCTACCAACTTTTGACTTTCATCCACAACCGGAATCATAGAAAAATCATACTTTTGCATCTCATGAATCGCCTCTTCTTGATCATCCGTCGTCTTCACATAGATAATATCTTCTTCCATGACATCTTTTAATAAAGAATTTTTCGGTGCAAATAAAATATCACGCATAGACATTGCCCCATGCAACTTATTCTTTTGATCGATCATATAACAATATGAGATCGATTCAGCAATCTCCCGTTGTTTTTTAATTGCTTCCATTGCTTGAGTTACCGTTAAATTTTCATCAAGCTTTACATAGTTAGTAGTCATAATCGAACCACAAGAATTCTCCTTATAACTCAATAACATATTGATTTCTTTGCGTTGTTGAGCAGAAACAGACTTTAAAATCTTTGTCACAATTTCTTCCGGCATTTCTTCAACAAAATCAGCAAGGTCATCCGTATATAAATTATCCAAAATCCCTTTTATTTCCGATCCTGTTAAAATCTCGATCAATCTTTCTTGATGTTCTAAGGAAAGATAAGAAAAAAGTTCACCGGAATACTCTTTTGTGAGCACTCTAAAAACATATACAGCTTCTTCGATGGATAATTCTTCAACCATTAAGGCTAAATCGACAATATTATGTTCCTCAAATACTTCACGTAGATGCTGAATATTTTTTCCTTCAATGATTCTAGCAAGTTCTTCAAAATTGAAATCTTTTTGTTCCATAAGTTCTCCTTTCATAATATTTAATCAGAAGAACACAAAAAAACCTCACTCGTAATAATAGTGTTCATCTGACTAGTAATGATTAAACTGTCCGGATGTATATCCACTACTATCACCTCTCTTTTTTTCATTATATCACTTTCTCAAATTGAGAAACAAGATAAATAAAAAAAGATTTTCCAATCATAATCAGAAAATCTTTTATTAAAAGATCTTATTAAGAAATTAATCATTCTTTTTCCACAAATACATAGAATCGAATTCCACATTCTTACTAAGATACTACTTATTTACTGCCATAAAATCTCTTAATTTTAAATAAAACTACCTGAAGCCAAAAAGAAATAATTATCAATGTGAACCATATTGTTCTATTCATATTATCTCCTGTTTCAGGGCTGTTCTCCGTTACCTTTGATTCTTCTATTCGTGGATTGACCTTTAATGTAATTTCAATACCCCTTATAACATTATAATTATGAATATCTTTTGGTGTATAGGTAACTTTGAATGTCTTTGTTCCAACTTCTTTCACTGGTGTTGTTAACGATTCTTGCCATACAAATCCTTCCGGAAGACTTATCTCTGCAAGTGTTTGCCCTTCTATCATTGTTAAATTTGTTGGAATTTCATATATTGGATCTGCTTTACCGATTATAAACTTTCTCCAATCGGTCTCTGCACTTTGATGCGTGTCATTTTCCTCAACAATCGCTTTTACTTGATAGACTCCCGCATTAATTGGTGCAGTCCCAATATTTTCCCATTCATTGTCTTTTTTCATTTGGTAAATAAAGCTTACTTTACCTGCTCCCTCTGTTACAATATAATCCTTTTCCGATAAAAAAACCGCATTTCCATCATAGATTTTATCCAAATTTAGGTCATCTTTGAAAGAAAGAATTGTTTTCTTTTTTTCAATCCATTTTGCATAATAGATTTTACCTGATTTAGGATTTATTACAGATTCCCCACTGAAAGATGCATTCTCATACCAACCGCCAAAGAGATAACCGTTTTTAAAAGGAATTGCAAGTGTATCTTTTATAAACTCTGTGTGTTCAGAGAATACCCCACCATTGGTAATGGCAAGGATCGTTTTAGCAGGTGAGTAATTTTCAGCACCCGGAACATTTGATAGTAATTTAAGTTGTTGTTCTTGCGAAAAATACATAGTAAAACTTCCTGACACTTCCTCAATTCGAGTAAATGCGGCGTTTCCAATCTGAGTAACGGATTCAGGTATGAATACAGCTGATAATCCAGTCTTTTGAAATGCATACTCACCAATACTTGTTACTGTATTAGGTATTAAAATTCTTTTTAAAGATGATGAAAATTGAAACAACTGATTTGATATATTATTCAAAGTTTTTGGCAAAACCACACTCTCTAGATTCGAACATGAATAGAATACTGCTTTATCGATACTTAAAACAGAGTCAGGGATTTCTATGCTTTTTATTGCAGTCATTGCAAATGCCTGATTCTCAATCTTTTCAATCCCATCTTTAAGGTCGACTGAATACAAATTCTTACATTCAAAGAAAGCATATGAACCTATTGTTTTAACATTTCCAGGTATAGAAATTGTTTCTATTGCAGTTCCTTGAAATGCAGATTGCATAATCGTATTAATATTGGAACCTAAACTATTTATTATTTCAAGGCTTGAGCAATAATGAAATGCTTGATAACCGATAACTTCTAAACTTTCCGGCAAAATAAGCTCCTTAAGATTTTTAGCACATTTTAAGCTTCTTTTACCAATATAAGTTACTCCTTCATCAACTATTACTTTAGTAATTTGATTAAGATAATTTTTCCATGGTCTCGTATCTGTTTTCCATTCACTTTGAGGGGTATTCGCATTGTTGACTCCGGTAACATCTAAGTCCATCATAGCACCTACTCCGGTGAGAGTGAGCGTATAAGTAGGATTTTCATGATCCCCATTGTTTTGTTCCAGATAAGCAATCACATAATCATTCTCCCCTTTAGCCGAGACATCCCATGGATCATCCTTCGTACCTTGGATTTCCCTCCACTGTGCATAAAGTGTTATATCAGAAGAAACTGTAATCATCGCTCTATTCTGATAACGCACTCCGCTTCCATCACGATTTGTATCCCAACCATCAAATACATAACCATCACGATTAAAACTATTAGTACGAAGAATCGTTTGTTTATCAAAAGGCACTTGCTGCGTGATAATAGTTTCTTCCCCATCTATATTGTTATTGAAAGTAATTGTGACTCCTTTTGCCGTTTTTAATTGATTATTTTCTTCATCTAAAATAAGTGCGTATGTTCCTTCACTATCAGTAGAAAAATCAATTTTTTCTAAATCATTTGATGTCAAATGATAATTATCTGATCCCTGTACTACTAATACATCTTCCTCTAAAATACCATTTCTGATACAGTAAATATCCAAAACAGACCCTTCCGGTATCGAGTTAGTGAACACCAATGGTGTATTGCTTGTGATTGCAACTGTTTGTGTTTTATCGGTCTTGTTTCCACTAAAAATTGTAGGACCTTGTAAACGAAATGCAGGTTTTGAGTTTCCAATAAAAGTACAACTTTCAATTTCACATGAGCCTTTATTATCAGAAGAAAGACCTCCCCATGTCACAGCACCGGCCTGTATATTTTGTTCAACCTGATTATTTTGAAATAAAGCTCCTTTAATAAAAAGTGTTGACCCTTTATTTCCATAAATGCCGGCTCGCCAATTGCTACTGTTATTCTCAAGGATACGAACCGGATCATTAGTATTTTGAGAATCAATCACACAAGTGCTGTTACCTTGATTCCCAATCACACCATAGTCATTTCCGAAATTATTTGAAATTGTACCCCCCTCAATATATACAGTTCCTCCGGAATTCCAAATCGCACTACCATAATTGGCCGAACTTCCATCAATTGTTCCGCCATACATATTAAAAATACCATCCGGCCAAATACATAAAGCCCCTCCATTTCCTGTTGCCTTATTTTTCTTTAATATCGCACCGGAATACATATTAACCTTAGCTTGGTTACTCAAATAAACAGCTCCTCCACCATCTTTTTCAAAATAACCATTTTGAATTGTACAACCACTCAGTAAATTAATTTCTGCTTTTACCGCAAAAATTGCCCGTCCTCTTCCCTTAAGATCAATCGAGATATTTTTCAAAGAAAGTCCACTGGTAGGAGTCTCCAAAGTTCCTTCATCAGAGGAAGCACCAACATTAAACAAACTGGAATTGGCCATAAATGAATCTTCTACAGAAATTGTAATATCCGGGTTTACACCTTGAATCAGAATAAATTTCTCTGAATATGAAATAGAAGAACTCAATATAATATCTTTACTAACCGTAATCACAGCCGGATCATTTTTAGTTCCGGTAACATTTTGAATCGCCATCAATAAATCTGACTCTGTTTCCACATTAGTCTTGTCATTTATAATAGTTGTATAGACATCTTCATCATTAGTCAATTCTTCCTTGATAGAGGTTACTTCAATCGATATTTTTTCGTTCTTTGTGCTATTATCCACTATGTAATCCACAAGGAATTCATAAGTTCCATTTTCACAGACACTATAACTAATTGATGATAATCCATCACTCTGTTCCTTACCATCTGGTAAAGTCACTTTTTCTATTCGTTCTTTTTCAGTTTCTTCAAACGTCAAAATAATGGTAGACATCAATTTATTTTCACTGATTTCTTGTCTAATTTCATAATGAAGTGAACTTGCCTCCTTTGCTAAAGTAATTTGTACTATTGGATCTAAAATTAAAACTACCGCCAAAAACATAGAGAGTATCCCTGATATCAACTTCCATATCTTCATGCCATTTCCCTCCTTATTTAAAATCATAAATACAGATTTTGTACTATTATACAAATAATCTTTATTTATTTTTTCCTTTACTAATAAAAGATTCATTCTATAAATCCTTATGCAATAAAAAAAGTAACAGGATGTCAACCTGTTACTTCTTGATTGGTTTATTCTATAGAATTTAATCAATATAAACTGTCCTCTCTATTAAATCCATTATTTTGAAATTGGTAATTTAACTTCACATTTATTAAAAATATCATCGAATTCAACATAGTAATCACCATCCCCATCATAAACCACAGCTAAATATGCATCCGCTTCCGCTTGAGGTCTTAAATCACCATTATACCCAAGAATATTATCAAAGTAAAAAGCAACATCTTCCAACTCTGTTCCCTTACTTCCATATAATTTTATATAAAACATGTTGATATTTCCTGTTTCATCAGAATTATTTTTGATATGAACAGGAATCAATGCGATATCAGCACCGTCTAATTCAGAATACGGATTATCTAATGTTGTCCATTCAATACTATCAGAAATAACCATTTCAAATTCATCAAATACAAATGTGTCACCATAAGACAATTCTTTTTTTACTTCAACTTCCTTTTGCGATTCCTCATTTTGAATTGTTTTTCCTTCTTCATTTGAACTGCTCTCATCACTCCCACAACCTGAAGCAATCAGCATTAAGCTTAATAATAAAATTAATGACTTCTTCATTTTTCTACCTCCTCATTTTTTGAAATATTCTTTCTCATTGTCACAAAAGAAAGAACAGCACATACCAAACACCAAGTCGCCCATATATATAAATCTCCAAAATTGCCTGCCATCAGATAACCGCATACCGCTCCGATTCCATATAAAACCATAGTCGCAATACATCCACCTTTAGAACCATTTCTTGTCACCACAGATGTAATTCCACCTGTCAATAGCATAATGGATACGACCATTCCGGCACTCCCGCTCACTTGACCATTCTCTTCAATGGAATTTACCACTCCGGCTGCACAGGATTGTAAAGATACTAATGCAAACAAGATAATCGATAAAATTCCTGATACTAATCTCCATATTTTCATCCTATTTTCCTCCTTATAAAAATATATTGAATATCGAATATATTATATAAAGAAAAAAACATTTATTTTTTTGTTACTAATAAAAACCATTTATTGAAATGATTCTACTCAATAAATGGTTTCTAAATAATTTATATAAAACTAACGGCTGTATTGACGATCCCACATAATATCATGACTTTAATCGGATCTATTTTAAACTTTTCCAACAAAATCAGTGCAAATCCAAATACACCCGCTGCTATCCAATTGATTTCATTGGCACTGAATCCATTTTCTCCAAACAAAGCGTATACAAATATTGTAAATCCTGCTGATGCAATTAAGGCAATAACTGCGGGATGCAAACTCTTAAGCACTTCCTTAACAACTACCATATCTTTAAAATGAAAATAAACAAAAGCTAAGATTGAAACAATGAGAATTGAGGGTGCAATACATCCCAACGTTGCTGTCAAGGCACCCCAAAATCCGGCAATGCGTGTACCTACAAAAGTAGCACTATTAATGGAAATCGGTCCCGGTGTCATTTCCGCTATTGTAACGAGATCTGTAAATTCTGTCATTTCAAGCCAATGATGAAGTTCTACAACTTGCGCTTGGATAAACGGCATTGCCGCATACCCACCGCCGATACTGAATAAACCAATTTGAAAAAAACTCCAAAATAACTGTAAATAAATCATATTAAACCCTCCTCAACTTCCATAGTTTCCACATTGTTTTACCAATTCCTGCCACGATACAACAAGCCAGTACCAAAACCGCATTGACTTCAAAAATATAGGTTGCAACAAATGCACAAAACATAATAATGATATAGAATATTTTTCTTTTTTGAAATAAACCTTTAGCCATGGACCATACGACATCTAAAATAATAGCTGCCACCGCAATTCTCATCCCATTCAAAATAACCTGAACTATGACATTGTCTTTAAACAATGAATAAAACATAGAGATAATGGATATTATCGTCAAAGGCGGAATAATCGTTCCTAAAATTGATACGATTGCTCCCGGAATCTTTGCAATTTTATAACCAACCAAAATAGCTGAATTAATCGATACCGAACCGGGTGAAGATTGAGCCAAAGCAGTAATATCAAGCATTTCTTTTTCATCGATCCAATGATGTTGATCGACCATTTTCTTTTTCATCAATGTTACGATTACAAACCCACCACCAAATGTAAAAGTACTGAGATATAAAGTTGAAATAAAAAGTTCCCAAAGCATTTTTCTCTTACTCATTTGTATCAATCTCCTTCACAAGACATTATTTTACTCTTTGACATTTCATATGTAAAATAGTATTATTAAATGATATTCATAATAAATTTATTATAAGGAGGTTTTCATGACGATTCGACACTTAAAAATATTCATCGCTGTGGTAGAAAATAAAAGTATCACAAAAGCAGCACGTGAATTGCATTTAGCACAGCCCTCCGTCACTTTAGCAATACAAGAAATAGAACAATACTATGGTATTTTATTATTTGATCGTATCGGAAAAAGATTATATATTACTGACAGTGGTAATCAATTTTACGACTATGCTTCTCATATCATTTCTTTGTTTGATGAAATGGAAAAGAAATTCAAAGATGGTGATATCTTAAAAGAGCTTCATATCGGAGCTAGTATTACAATCGGAAATTTCTATCTTCCGGAATTAATAAACCGTTATAAAGAAAAACATCCCGATATTACTATCCATGCAATCATTCAAAACACGGAAAGCATTGAAGAAAGTTTGATCCAAAACTCAATTGACTTTGCCTTAATAGAAGGCGGAACAGTCAAAGATGCTCGTCTCAAACAAATTCCTTTTATGGAAGACCAATTATTGCTAGTATGTGGCAAAACTCATGAATTAAGTGAAAAGGAATCCATTACTCTTCATGAACTTGCCCATTGTGATTTTATCTTGCGAGAAAAAGGAAGCTCTACAAGAGAAAGTTTAGAAAAGTTGTTAGCTGATAATCACCTCACGATTACCCCGATATGGGAATCCGTTTCTACCCAGGCCATTATTCGTGCTGTAGAAGCCGGATTAGGTGTTTCTGTTGTCCCAAGTTCTCTTGCCAAAAGAGAAATCAGAAAAAAAAGACTGCATGTTATCGAAATCGAAAACAACAGCCTTTCCCGGCATTTCAGTATTCTTTATCACAGAAATAAATATCTATCTCAATCTGCCAAAGATTTTATTGAATTATGTAAAAAATCCGCAGAAAAAATCTCACATGAAATTTATTAAATTATTCTATCCGTTTTTTCATTTAATTTCTTCAAAAACGACTTTTCTTTTTTGAATGAATCAAAATCAATCATTTTCCATCGCCAATTTGAACCACCAATGGTTCCCGGAACATTCATTCTTGAATTATTATCCAAGCCTAGAATATCCCACATCGGAACAATTGCAAGTTCGGCAATACTACTTAAACAATAGGAAATAAAGGAATGATTGATTTTTTTATTTTTTATCCCTTTTGATTTGAAGAAATCAAGTGTTCTTTTTTGATCTTCTTCATTCATGTGATCAAACCATCCGACAATCGTTTCATTATCATGAGTTCCTGTATAGATAATCATTTCTTTTCTATCATCAAAGGTTTGATCAAATCCCTCAAACGCAAATTGAATAATCTTCATTCCTTTAAAATGATAAGCATCTCTTAATTCCAACACTTCTCTTCTCAATTCTCCCAAATCCTCTGCAACCAAATGAATATCAGGAAGTTTCTCAAATAGAGTATCAAAGAAAAGTTTCCCCGGAGCTTCAACCCATTCTCCCTCTTGAGCGGTTGGACAACTGCTCGGAATCTTCCAATAAGTATCAAAAGCTCTAAAATGATCAATTCTCAAAATATCAAATACTTCCGAATTATACTTTAAACGATCAATCCAAAACTTAAACTCGGTCTTTTTCAAATACTCCCAATCATAAATCGGATTGCCCCATCTTTGTCCTGTTTCGCTGAAATAATCAGGTGGTACACCGGCAATAAAAGAAGGTCTTGACTTATCATCTAATAAAAAATTTTCTTTTGACGAATACACATCTTCACTATCATAGCCAACATAAAACGGAAGATCTCCCATGATTTCAATCCCCTTTGAATTCGCATATGCTTTCAATTCATTCCATTGTTTTTTTAGCTCATATTGAATAAATATCTCTTTTTGAGCCGACTTTTTTAATACTTCATCTTTTAAAAGATCTTCTGAACCACCTTGTTCTTCCTCACTCCACAAAGACCACTCTTTCAAACCATTTTTCTTTTTCAATGCTGAAAATAAACCATATCGTTTCACCCACGGTATCTCAACGAATCGATTGAATTCTTCATCTTCACAAAAATTTTCAAAAGCTTCTTGTAGATATGTTGCTTTAAACTTTCGAACCTCTTCATAATTCACTTGTTCTGCATTTTCATCGAATGAATCAAAAGAAGAAATCAACCCCTCTTCCTGAAGTTTCTTTAAAGAAATATAACACTCATCCATCGCATAAGAAGAATACGGTTGATACGGGCTATTTCCAAACCCTAAAGGATTTAACGGCAAAATTTGCCAAATTTTAAACCCCATTGCTTCAATTAAATCAACAAACTTCTTCGCATTATCTCCAAAATCTCCCACTCCCGTATTGGATGGAAGGGATGAAATCGGCATCAAAATTCCACTTTTTCTCATAAACTCTCTCCAAACAATCTGCAACTATTATACTTTCTTTTAGACTTTATGCCAAGTATATTAAAATTTGTAACTTTAAACCAAAAAATAATTATTCCGCTCTTTATTCACAAAAATACGGTAAAACATACCTTTCTTCATCTCTGCTTAAGAAAATGATATGCGTTCCGATTTCATTTGAAAACTCAGTAATTTCATGCTCATTCTCAAATGCAGTATATCCTTCTTTTATAAAATTAAAATCTTTAATTGATTCGTAGTTGAAAAGAGTATACATATCCTTTCCCATTGTATCCATGCTACAGCTTACGAGTACATCTTCGGTTTCAACATAAACAGGATAGCTCCATCCATAATCATCTGTTTCTCTATTGTAATAAATTTTATGAGGATTCGTTGCTTCTAAATATGGATTAAAAACATAATTCAGATAAGTAGAATATAAATATTGAACTAATTCACTTGACTTGGTATCTTTCGGGTAATATCCATAAGAATCATCAGAAAATTTTTGTCCGTTCACAGAAATATCAAGTGTATAGATGAATTCATTGAATTTTACTTCTTTCCCATCACCTTTAACAGTCAAAGCTGTTGCAGGAATTCCAACCCCCATTTCCCATAAATAGTCTTTAACCAATTCAATGTTTTCAATTGCTTGTATAATCTTATTTCTTACTTCTTCTGATTTGATTTCAAAGTGAAGGATTCCATAATCAATTCCCATTTCTTCTATCTGCTTCGGAAGAAAACTTCCTAAACAAATAGGATCAGGAGGCAAAATCTCTTTGCAAGCCAAATTGATTTTTTCTTTTATATTTGAAAATTTAGTCAACAAACCAAATTTCTCATTTTGCATTATTTTATCATTATTACAAAAATAAAATATAGGAAAAATTATAAATACACTAGCAATCATCCATATATATTTCTTTTTCGTTTTTCATCACTCCATCTCAATTTAACTGTGTAACCATTAAAATTTTGAAATAAATTCATTTCTTTCATTTTATTTTTACCAAAATAATCTGATAATTAAATTATAATTGTTTCCCTTTTCGTCCACAGACATGTTTTTAGTTTAAGGATACACATCGATAACTCACTTTTACGGATTATCATACCATATCAACTTAATAAACTTATGGGGAGAACAA
>CATJXY010000023.1 GCA_949744505.1 uncultured Erysipelotrichaceae bacterium
AGCCAGACCGTCTTGGTACGCTGGGAAGCGTAGCCTAGAGCTGAGCCCCTAGTGGGCGATTACCTAAAAACCACCAGCTAAGCTGGTGGATATTTATTTATCAAAATGGATTTAAGTTAGATTATTGTAAACTCATTATCCAAATATACATTGTAATTTGAGATTGAAAATTTGATTAGTAATTGAATTAATAGTTCGAGAATGTTGACAATAAAAATGTCAAAATGTATACTATAAGGGAAAAATAATCGTTACTAATAAAAAAATAGGGAGGAAATTTATGCTTTTGTATAAATGGATGAAAAAAATAGCTATACAAGTGATGGCTATTTTTCTGGCAGTTTGTTGTATATTGCCAAATTATAGTGTATTGGCTTCTCAGGAAGTCTCTGTTGAGGTTGTATTAAGTCCGAAAATCGATTTAGTTCTTACAACCGGAATCACAGGCTTAGATTTAAGTAAGTTTGAAGAAGACTTAATCGATGCACTGGAGAGACGTGGGGTAGGAACCTCAAATACGGACATGGTAGAAATCAGTGCGATTGAAACAACGAGTGCAAGTTTGGAATCAACGAGTGTTGACTTTGTATCGGTAGTTAATCAATGGAAAACAGTAGGTGCTGATACATGGTCTGCAACAGAAAATGGAGAGATTTATAGTAGAACTCCTGGTGGTCAATCCAATCCGGCATGGTGGGGAACGGGAATCATTAATCCAGACGGCTTTGAAATTGATGATTTAAAGGCAGAATTTACGTTGGTTAATGGTGGTAAGCTTAATGAAGGGTTCTGTTTTAACGTTACTCAAAATGATGATGGTTCTTTAAATGGATATTTTATATCCTATTCAAATCATACTAATACTACAAGAGCGTTATTCCGTTTTGATCATTATACTCTTGATCAAAAATTTGATAGTGGAATCAACAATATTATGTGGTGTTATAATAAGAATAGTTGGAATGTTGGAGCAAAACATACGTCTGGGGCGGATACTTTTACAAGTCTTGCGACTTGGACTGATGCTGGGAAAAACATTAACTATGAAGTAACATGTAAAAATGGTCAAATTGTCATAAAGGATAATGGGAATGTGGTCGCAAATGTTACTGATAATACTTATCCGAAAGGTACATATGGATTTTGGGGAAATAACTGCGAAATGGCAGATTTTAGTTATGTATCTAACTTGAAGATTACAGCAACAAAGACTGTGTCTAAAGATTATGCGCAAGTGCTTTTGGAGCCAAAATGGAGAGCGGAAGCGGCTCATTTTGTAGTCAATGTTGAAGATCCAATCAATGAAAGTTTGAAGAATCCTGAAGCATTGGCACGTACATTGGCAGATGATATCCATTTTATTCAATGGGGAAGTAATGAAAATAAAAGCTCAGCCGAGGATTTCATCGCTAAGAATGATGGAAATGGAATTTTTTGTGATGGAACAGATTATAAAAAAGCAGTAGAAGCGACAGCGGATTACATCAAAAAAATCATTGATCAAATGCAAAAATCAAATGCACAGTATGTTCTTATCGGAGAGAACATAGAGTTGGTAGTATCTCCTGAGAGTATTAAAGTTGGAGCGGTTTCAGAATTATTTCCAACTGGAAGATGGTTGATTCATCATGATCCGACCAGCTTTGATAACGATGAAGGGCAATCTCCGCTTACAGAGGTATTTCAACCGGATCTTTTATGTGCTTTTGATAAACCGGGACGATATGAAATTTATTTCGATAATGAAAAAGTCAAGGAAGTTTATGTTCATCGAAAACCGATCGCAGATTTCAATATTGGAATTAAGGATGGAAATGTTACCTTAACTTCGGTTTCGTATGATTTAGACTCGAATAATGATTTGGGATATGGAAAAGGAATTGCAAAAGAAGAATGGTATTATAAAAATGCAGAAGATGATAGTTGGTTGAATGGAAAACTTGATCATTTAACTGCCAATGAAGTTTATATCATTAAATTAAAAGTGACAGATATGCAAGGAGTTTCCACTGAAACGATTAAATATGTGGGAATAGGTGCTCCGGTATCAAACTTCGGCCTTAGCTCGAATGCGATATCAACTGCGGATCGTTTGGAAGTTCAAGATTATTCTTATGATCCACAAGGATATAATTTAACATCATATGAATGGGTCTTGAAAAAAGGAACAAAAGTAGTTGGGACATATACAACTCCTCAATTTCCGGATTTGAATTTTAATAGTGCGGGATTTGGAGAAGGAGAATATTCTCTTTCATTGAAAGTAACTAATACAGCCGGAGATTCTTCTGGAATCTTTACTCAGGCATTTAAAGTAGATACAGCCAGATATACCAATCAATTTGTTCATTATGCTACAGGATTCCAAAATAATGAAGGAAATGTGGATGATGGCCTAAGATTTTTGATGCAGAAGACTTACTTTACTCAGACATATGGAACTGAATTTGTTCCTGCAACACACGCATTAGCTATACCAAACGGATTTTATTTGAAAGAAAAATATAGTATTGGTGATCAGGAATACAATACAAACACAGCTGTTAAACAGCCTGGAAATGCGATGGAGATGGTCTTTGAATATGCTCCTTATGAATATACGATTGAATATGATCTAGACGGAGGAACTTTAGAGGAAGAAAATATCACTTCTTACACAGTACTTTATGGGTCTCCGTTACATAAGCCGGTAAAAGAACATTACACATTTTTGGGTTGGTATGATCAAAATGGAAAGAAATTAGACGGAATTAATGAAGGCGCAACGGCTACATTTAAAAATACGGCAGATTTTTACAGTCAGTTAGCTAAAAGAACATCCGGAGATTTAAAACTGACTGCAAGATGGGAATATCGTGTTTATCAAGTAAGTGCAAGCAAATATGGACATGGCTCAATTAGTAATGGTGGAACATTCGGAGAAGGAGAAGAAATCACAATTACATGGACACCGGATGAAGGGTATTCGGTTATACGAGTTATGGTGGATGGAATTGTGAGAGATGACCTATTAAATGGTGGAGCGGGAAATTCAATCACATTTAGTGAAATAAGTGATAATCATTCTGTACGGGCGGAATTTGGAAAAGTAGATCCGGAAGAAGAGGAAGAACCGAAAGAATATTTCCTAATTGCTACTGAGCAAAAAGGTGGAAGCAAAGATGCGACTATTTCAAAATCAAAAACTTTGGCAGAGGGAAGCGATTATGTAGTAGAATGGCAACCAGGAGAATTTGATGAAATAGAAAGTATTACAGTTGATGGTCAAAATTATCCGATTGAAAAAAGAAATGTTGAATTTAAAAAGATTTCGGGAAATCATAAAGTTGTAGTAGTGTATAAAAACAAAGAGGAAAAACCAAATACTCCAATTACAGAAGGATATTATACAATTACGGTTAATTCACAAGATGGGGATGCGAAAAGAGTTGATACATCTACAACAGGAAGTGCAGTTGTAAAACCAAAAGAAGACCATACAGTAGGATGGAGTGCAAAGAATGGTTATGAAGTAGCTTCTGTTCGTATTGATCCAAACCAAAAAACAGAAATCGTTTTGAGTGAAGAAGAAATTCTTGCGGGAAGCTATACCTTTACAGAAGTAACGGCAAATCATATTGTAGAAATTATCTTTAAAAAAGATTCAGAAGAACCAAGTGATAAAAAACGTGTAGAAGTAAAAACAGAATTGGTTGGAGGTCCTGGGCAAATAACGGAATCAGCAACAATTTGTGAAGGAGAGGATTATTCTGTTCAATGGGATTCTGTTGTTAAAACTACAGAAGATGTGGATGCACCGGATTATGCAGTATATAAGGTAACAGAGGTTATCTTGAATGGTGAAACAGTTGGGTCATCTGAGAATAAACTGGAATTGAATGATATTAAAGCAGATCAAACAGTGAGAGTAGTAATGGAACCTGTTTTGCATCAGGTTGAAACAGTCATTGTCGGAAAAGGTTCTATTGATCCAACCGCAACACTTTATGATGGACAAAATTATATCGTTAATGCTTCACCGGAAGAAGGATGGGTTTTAAAATCTGTTGTTGTAGATGATACGCCTGTTTATGAAAAACCGGTTTCAGAAATAATCTCTGCTGATGATATTCAAGAAAAAGCAGATTTATCTGAAAATGAAATTTTAGATGAAACCATAGAATCTGAATTAGCAGAGAATGAAGATTTGGAAGAAAGTGAAGAATTATCTAATGATGGTCAAAGTGAGCCTGCGGTAGAGGAACAAGCTGAAATAAGTGAAGAAGAGGCTGTGTTGGAAGAAGAAATTGTTCCAATGATGATGACAAGGGAACTTAATGAAGTCACAATGACGGTCGATGATCAAAATGATGTTCCTGTCAATGTACAGATCAGTAGTATTACACAAAACCATAAGATCCATGTCGAATTCATGAAGGAAGACGGTACATCTGAGGATACAACAAATTATCTTAATATTACAGGGCGAATTGAAGGAGGACCTGGAAGTTTTGTCGGAAGCGGTCAATATGAACCGGGAAGTCAAAAAACGGTATCATGGACTGTTCCGGAGTCCTATGAAGTAGCTGCTGTAACTGTAATGGTTAATGGTATACAACGGAATGATCTTCCTATTAATGATACTTCATTGGAATTAAAAGATATTCAAGATAACTATGATATTACAGTTACATTAAAGAAAAGCGGAGGGGCTTCAAACCCGACAGATCCAAACCCAAATTCGAAAAAATGGTCTGTCATTACTGCAATTACCAACGGAGAAGGTGAGATTACGCAAAGTACTCATGATCTTCCGGATGGAAGTGACTGGAATGTCAATTGGGATTTTGATGATACTAAATTTGTAATTAAAGAAGTTAGAATAGATGGTATAACTGACGATAGCTATTTATTGAAAAAAGAAGTGAACTTTACAAATCTTTCATCTGATCATTCTGTTGAAATTATTTTATCTTCTAAAAGTTCATCTCAATATCCAAGACCGGATAAAAAAGATCAATATTTGATTTCGACGGAGAGAACTCAGGGAGGAACAATTGATTCGAGCATTCGTGTTGAAAAAGGAACAAATCATACGATTCATTGGTCAGCTGAGCCGGGATATACAGTTGTTTCGGTAATTGTTGATGGTACAAAGAGAAAAGATTTGATTGACAAAGGATTGGTGGAATTCCAAAACATCGGAAAAGACCATCAAGTTACGGTTGTTTTTGCAAAAGAAGGAGAATCAAAGCCTGAAATCAGTGATTTGTATACAATTACAACAGGGATCGGTGAAGGTAAAGGATTTATTGATAGTTCGCTTAAAGTGACAAAGGGGTCTAACCATGTTGTAAATTGGATTCCTGCAGAAGGCTATAAAGTGAAGACTGTCATTTTAGACGGTATGATTCGTGATGATCTTCAAGAAACAGATCATTTTGAATTTGAGAATATCCAACAGAGCCATTCAATAACTGTATTGTTTGAAAAAGAAGAGATTGTGGATGCAGAAAAACATGAAGAATCTTTCTTGATTGAAGTTAGCAGAGAAGGAAAAGGAACAGTGAGCCCGTCTGCAATGATAACAAGAGGACAGAGTTATGTTGTCAGCTGGGAAGCAGCAGAAGGATATATTGTCGGTCGAGTAGAAATTGACGGAGTAAATTGTCCGGAATTATTAAATGCATCATCAATTGAATTAAAGAATATAGGTTCTAGTCACAAAGTAAATATTGTGTTTGATCACATTGGCGGAGCCATTATTTCTCCGGATGAGATTGTGTATGTCACAACAAAACTGAGTGGAGGATTAGGATCGGTTACAGGTAGCTTTACATTAGAAAAAGGTGAGAATGTCTTTATACAGTGGACAGCAGAAAAAGGTTATGTATTTTCTAAAGTGCTTGTGAATGGAGTAGAAGTATCTTCAAGTGGAAATTCACTAAGACTCGATAATGTGAAAGAGGATATGGAAATTGAAGTTGTGTTAATGAGTGAGAAAGATTTACCACAAGGCACAACAAATATTCCTGTTGTCAATACAGGTGATGAATCCCAAATGAACTTGATTATGATGGCGATGATTATTGCGATGATGGGACTGTTATCAAACTTCCTATATCGATATCACAAACAGGAAATAAATTAATTATCTCCAATAATTCAAATGTTTTATATTATTTTGATATTCATAAATCAAAGTAAAGATAAAGGCTAAGATAATAGAAATGATAATCTTAGTCTTTTTTATTTGCTTATCAGCGAAATTTTAATAAAAATTATAAAAGTAAACCTATGGTATGTGTAATTTAATTAGTTAGAATGTTATCATTGTTGTAAAGGAGAGAAAAAATTATGGATCAAGAGAAAATCGGTAAATTTATATCATCACAAAGAAAACATAAAAATTTAACGCAAGAACAATTAGCGGAAAAACTAGGTATAAGTAAGAATGCAGTCAGTAAATGGGAAAGAGGGATTTGTCTGATGGATATGTCTCTGCTGTTTCCTTTAAGTAAAATATTAGATGTAAGCATAGTAGACATTCTTTCCGGTGAATTGGTTGAAAAAAAAGATTTAAATGAAAAGTATGAAGAAAGTATAGAAAATATTGTTAAATTAAATGAAGTAAAATCAAAAGCGTTTGGTATATATGGATTACTTATCATTTATGTTTTTCTAATTGTATATAAATCCATAAATAATTTACCATCTAATGACATCATTGCTTTATTATTGGGATTGATTTCTTTTAAGTTTGCATATAAGTATCATTTAGAGAGAAACAAGTCTAATATAATTATTAGCAGTATTTCGTTTGTCTGCTGTATTTTTATGCTTATTGTTTATGTTTATTTAACTTATAATATATAATAATTGAAAAGGAAGGTGAACGTATGGGAGTAGCATCGATATTTTTGATGAGAAAGAGAATTATAGTAAAAAAGATGGAACGATGTGGTGCAATATCTAAAGAAACTGCAAAGACATTAACTGAGGCGGGAATATTTAATCCAAATGCATTTCCAAAAATAACTGAGCAATTAGTGAGAGATAAAGTTTTAGTGAAAACTGATAATAAATATTATTTAAATAGATAATATTGAACATGAATTATTTGAAACTCTACTTTAAAGAGGTGTTAAAATTTCTTATTTCAATATAAAATACTTAGAAAAGAAGAGGAGTAATTTATGAATCAAGAAAAAATAGGGAAATTAATTGCAGAATGTCGTAAGATTAAAAAAATGACACAAGTGGAATTGGCTGATAAATTGGGAGTTACCGATAAATCAGTCAGTAAATGGGAAAATGGTAAATGTTTGCCTGATGTATCTTTATATAAAGAATTGTGTACTATATTGGGAATTACATTAAATGAATTTTTTGCCGGAGAGAGAATTGATGCTGAAGAATTCAAACAGGTAGCAGAGAAGAATTTATTTAATGCATTAGAAAATAGTTCCTTTACATTACGAGAAAAAATTCAATATTTTAGTAATAAATGGGATAAAGAACATATATTAGAACTTATCATTGTTATGCTTGTAATAGTCGGATTCATCATTTACGGTTTCATAAAGAATAATGGAATCCAATACTTATTTATGATAATAGGTATTATCTATGGTTTATTTGAGAGAAACAGAAAACAAGCATATATTGAAAAAAATGCTTATAAACAAATTGTTGATAATAAATAATTGTTTCAGATAAAATCAACTCAATGAATTTAAATTAAGAGCATTTTATACTGATGATTTTTAAAAAAAGTTTTCATTCAAACAATTAAAAACTCTGCATTTGTTGATTTACAGAGTTTAAAAAGATTAATTTATTTTGTGTAAACTTTCATTCATTTTTTTTATATTCCGTTTTCCTATTGAAAACTGGATGATCCAAACAATAATAAAAATAAGAACAAAAATACCAAAGTATTGTAAAAAGCCACTTATACTGTGTTCCATCCAATATGTGAAATAAGCAATCGGTAGCATAATTAAAGAAACAATTGAAAAGTAAATTGCTGTTTGTTTGACAATACTCCAATTTTCGATTTTCCAAATTATTGAGCTTGCGGCAAATCCTATCCCTAAGAGTCCGCAAAGAATGGTTTGTAAAATTACAGCATTAATTTCATTTCCCATTATTGAAATCAGTTTTGGAACACAGGAGATATAATATCCATTTCCCCATTTAAGAGAAATGAATACAGTGATTAAATATCCAATCGTGATTCCAATAGGAAATCCTAAAATACTACGTAGAATTATTTGTTTTTTCATTTTTTCACCTCATATTCCTAAGATTTTTTTGAGCTTTGCGACATATCTGCGTGAGACATAGGTTACATTCCCATTTGAAAGCTTAATGCAAATAGTGCCGGTAATACTTAAATCAAAATTATGCACTTTTTTTAAATTTATAATCTCTGACTTTGAAATTCGAATGAATTGATTAGAATTAAGTCGTTCTTCCAATTCATATAACCTAAAATGTACAGCATATTCTCCGTTAGAAGTAACTGCAAAAACTTTTCCATCATTTGCGTAAATTTGGATTAATTCATCTTGATCTAAAATCTCAATTTTCTCATTTTTAATACCGGAAATAATTTGTGAACTAATGGTTGAAAGTTTTTTTACAAGATCATTTATTTCATCGGTCATCGAAGCAGTTAAGATAATGATTTTAGGCTCAAGATAAGTCTTATCCATTTGTATTTCTATTTGCATTGTTAACACCTCCTTTTAAACTATGTGATACTATTGTAAGGAAAAGAAATGAATATTACAATTTGTTTTCAATAATCGGTTGATTTAGAAAGATAAGTGGTTGAATATTTCAATCAATTTTATATTCATTATTTTAAATTGAGTTAAGTATAAAAACATGTTAAAATTTATTAGAACATTACATATGATGAATAAAGGAGGGAATTAAATGAAGGTATTATTAATAAATGGAAGTCCGAGAATTAATGGTAATACAACATTGGCTTTGAACGAAATGGTAAAAGTATTCGAAAAAAACGGAATAGAAACAGAGATTGTTCAAATTGGGAATCAAGCAATTCGTGGATGTATTGCTTGCGGAAGTTGTCATCAAAATGAAAGAAAATGTATTTTTGATGATGCAGTGAATCAAGTTGCTCCTAAATTTGAAGAGTGTGATGGTCTTGTGATTGCCAGCCCGGTATATTATGCGTCAGCTAATGCAACTTTAATAGCATTTCTTGATCGTTTATTTTATAGCACTCCATTTGATAAAGCAATGAAGGTGGGGGCGAGTGTTGTTGTGGCAAGAAGAGGGGGAGCATCCGCTACTTTTGATGAATTAAATAAATATTTTACTATCAGTAATATGCCGATTGCATCAAGTCAGTATTGGAATAGTGTTCATGGATTGGACAAGGGGGAAGCAATGCAGGATGAAGAAGGTCTTCAGACAATGCGTACATTAGCTGAAAATATGTCTTTCCTTATGAAAAGTATCGCTTTGGGAAAAGAAAAATATGGTCTTCCTGTAAGGGAAAAGAAAAATCCAACTAATTTTATTCGCTAGTAAAAACTGATAATTGAAAATATCAGTTTTTTAATTTACAATTGCTTCCAAAAAAGAGAGTAATATTTCCTATACTTGGAAGGAATGGTACTCTTTTTTTACTTTAATGAAAAACAAATGTTTCTTGCTTTAGAAAAATGTGCTATTATATAGTTGGTGATTTTTATGTCGAAAAAAAGTGCAAACGATATATTGAAAAAGAAAAAAGCAATCATTTTTGTGATACTTGTTCTTTTAATTGCAATTGTTACATTTGGAATATATAGTGCGTTTTTTGTTCCTGAAAAAGAGGATGATCCAATTGTTAATATTGACCCAACGGTTCCTACCGAACCGGACAGTTCTCTTTCAAATCCAAATGATCAAAAACCCGATGAAACAGATTCACTAGAGCAAGTTAAAGTGGATTTGGTAGAATACACAACATATTGTTTTGAAGATTTGAATTTTAATTTTATTATTGCGAAAGTTCGTGTTAAGGCGGAAGACTCAATTAATATTACTTTAGATCATTTTATAACTTCCGAAAGTATACAATTAGATGATATTGACTCTTATCTTTCTATTTTAGATAGTCACAATTTGTATGTTGGAAAGCAGAGAGTTCAATTTGAATTGCTTTCGAATGAAAACAGCATGGTCGCAAATATTTTTATTCCGGTTAAAGATAAAAATGCAAAGACAATTACAGTCACAACGGATTTTAATCGTAAAAATAATCTTTCGTTTTCTTTAGAAACCTCAACCGGTACAAAAGAAATGTTAGGTTATCATGCAGAGGATGTTATTACAGATGGGAAAACTTATGAACTGAAAATAAGTAATGTGATTGATGTTACCGGAGAAGATTTATTTATTACGGAAAATGGGAATTCGGTACAGGAATATTATTCTTCATCTACTAAAATTTATGCATTTTATGTAGATGCGATTTCTTTGTGGGGAGATGAAGTTATTATTGAGGATGCTTGTTATATTACAGATACAAAAATAGAATTTAAAGCTTTGGATTCTCGTTATTCAACTATGAAGCGAGATAATATTGTCGGTAAGCCAATTAAAGAATCGGAAACCGCTCCGATATTGTTTATGACATTGAATTATGAAGAAAATCCGATTATCTATCAAGGAATTTTGAAAATTAAAATTAAAGGACAAGATAAATGGATTGAAATTAGGCTTAGCTTATAAAGAAAGGAGGAACTATGAGTAGAATGATGAAAAGGATAATTGTTGCGATTATAACTATGTTTATCAGTGTTGCGATGATGCCACTTCATGTAAATAAAATTTATGCTGAAACGACAGTGAGTTATACAGAAATGGGTTGTAATGCTTATGAAGTATCCAATGCAAACGCTGATGGTTCTTTCACTGTAATTGATTGTAAAGGGAATTTTAAAGATGCACTATCTTTGATGAAATCATCTGGAGAAAATGCAGTAGTTAGGCATGCAGCATCAAAAAGCCCGATGAAGATTATTGCTATGAATAGTGGGATTGCCGCAACATATTCATTTCGTGTTGCATCTGGCAGTAGTGTTGCGACAACGGCTACCATTTGGCAATATGCGACATCAGTAGCTAATGAAAAAACAACTTATATCACATCGCATCGAGAAGTTGCATATTTTGATACTTATTCTTTTAATGAATCTAGCGGTGATGGATATGTTCATATCAATTCTTCTGGGTTTGACGGATATATGCGATTGATTCAGGTAGATTTGATTCCAAGCATTTTTATTGAAAACAATGTTCGAACTCTTTTAGGTGGAAATACAGCGGTTGCAAATTATGAACAACCTTTTTATGTGTATACAAAAAGAGCTTATTTTACTGTAGAACAAAATGGAAAATATAAAGAGCTTGTTTATCATTTTCATTCGCAATGGGCTTCTCAAAAGGATTACCAGCCGGCTTCTTACTCGTATGCCTTGGGACCTGCTGCGGATTGGATGAATGTAAATGATCGATATTATAGTTATGATTATGTACATTATTTTTCAGATAAAAATTATACAGATTTAAAAGGTACATATTATAATTATTATATGTATTTACCACTTCGATCTCAAACAAATATCTCTGCAGAGCAAATGGAAAATTATCTTAGCAGCAAAGGGTATAATTCCTCTAATTCTAAGATGGTAGGAAATGCACATGTCTTCGTTGAAGGACAAAATCAATATGGTGTCAATGCCTTGCTTGTTTTTGCAATGGGGTGCTTGGAATCCGGCTATGGTACAAGCAATATTGCAATGACAAAAAATAACCTTTTCGGTTGGGCTGCGGTAGATAGTGATCCAAATGACGCTACAGCATATCCAAGTATTTCTAGTGCAATTCTTCAACATATGAATCGTAATTTGAGAGGATATATGGATGTGATGGATGCACGTTTCTTTGGTAGCCATATTGGAAATAATGGTTCAGGTTTCAATGTGAAATATGCCAGTGATCCGTATTGGGGGCTTAAAATTTCTTCTATTGCTTATGAGATTGATAAATTTGCAAATAGCAATAATGGAAATTTAAGCGATTATAATTATTATCGTATCGGTATTTTGAATAATAATGTCAATATTAAAAAAACAGCGGATTCATCTTCGCAAACTTTATATAATTCAGCCTACGGGGCTACATATCAAAAAGATTTTACGGTTATTGTAAATGAGGGCAGTGGAACTTGGTTACAAATTCCAAGTACGAATGCAATTAATTCATCCGGAGCACTTATTAGAAATGGCGACCCGGTTCAAGAATATAATTGGCAAACAAGTTTAGGATATGTTATGGCTTCAGAATGCTCTTTGATTTATAACAGTCGTTATACAGAAAGTGTTTTACCAAAACCGGGAATGATTCAAAGTGAGATGCTTGCCCAAGATATTGTCAATGAAACGAGTAGTTTAGCTTGGAGCAATAGTATTTTATCAATTAAAGGATATGCTTATCAGCCGGGATTCTCTGTTGGAAATTACAATAATATTTCACATGTTCTTGTTTTAACAGATAATTCAGGGAATAAAACACGATTTAATTTGGAACATATATCTACTGCTAAGGCGATAACCTCAGTGAAGGGATTAGATTATACAAAATCCGGATATTCTTCCTCTTCTATCAATTTATCTTCTTTGAAAGTTGGAACATATAATGTATCAATGGAAGTAACGATGAAAAATGGAAATATCGTTTTGACAAAAGAGATTTTGTTAAATGCATCGAAATTACCGTCTGATATGGTTATTGGCAATGATACATATAAGATTTCTAATGCATCAGGATCTTTACAAATCACAAAATCTAGAAAAACAGTTGAAGTTAAACGTGCAGTTGTAAGTAGTCTTCAAGAGTTGAATTGGACATCTGATAATCGTGTTTATATCAAAGGAATCGGATATGTTCAAGGTATTGATAATACAAAACAAAATAAAATCGAAAAGAAATTGCTTATCTTGAATGCAGATAACAATGAAATTGTAAAAACGATTGCTTTGAATAATATTTATGATTCATTGGTTATGGGAGATGGCTATGATTATGAATGTGCATGGTATGATGGAACGTTTGATGTTTCGGATTTACCACTCGGTGAGTATAAGTTTACATTACAAATCAATTTTGACGGGAAAACTTATGAGACAGTCTTAACAAGTATTAATAAAAAATTTGAATTGGATGTAAAAGAATTGTCTGTTGAAAATGAAACGTATAAATATAAGTTTAATGAAAATCCAGTATATAGTTATCGCTTGGAATTGGTTATCGGAAAGAATTACATTCATGAAATTTCGCCAACAGCACTTATTTCAAGAATGAAACCGGTATTGGTAGTGAATGATATTTCGATTTCTCGAGAAAATGGTAAAAATATGTTGAATTTGGATGGAATGTCCTTTATATGGTATGTAAGATTTTCGAATAAAGATAAGATTTCTTATGATTTGATTCTAGAAAATTTGAATACCGGAAAAGTATATGAGTCTTCTTTATCTCAACAAGCATGTTCGGTTGATTATACTTCGTTATACGGATTAAAGTATGATGTAAATTCTGCTTGCTTTGCCGGCTCAACAGATTTAAATGAATTGGAAAGTGGAGATTATGAGCTTTATTTGAAAATAAATTCACAGAATGATAAGAAAGTCTATGTGGATAGTATAAAGTTGTATTCACTTTATAGCAATTTCAAAGAGCAAAATATATCTGATGATAAAGGTGAATATGGATTAGCAATCAGAGGATACAATAATCGATATCATCTAAGCATCAGCAATGTAGCGAATATAGCTGAAATAGAAGAAACGAGTATTGATGAGCTTGAAACAGAGCTTACAGAAGAAGATAGTAATCAAGATATTGAAGAGTAATCAGATCGGAGGATTATAAGTGAGTCAGAAAAAAATAAACTTAAAAGATAAAAAAACAATTTTACTTATATGCTCAGTAATCATTCTTGCAATCGTTGTAGGAGTAGCTTTGTTTTTCACTTTTAATTACGAAGGGAAATCGGTTGTAATGCCTGATTTCAAAGAAAAAACAGTTTCTGATATAGAAGTGTGGATCAACGATAACAACTTAAGTGATCAAGTCGAAATTGTTTATGAATTTGATGAAGAAATCGAAGAAAATGTTGTGATAACACAAAGTATTTCATCAGAAACAAAAATTAAAAAAGAAGATAAAATCTTAATTACTGTTTCAAAAGGACCTGATCCTGAAGCTAAAATTTCAATACCGGACTTCAAAGAAATGGATGTAGAAGAGATTCAAAAATTTGTAGAAGAAAATAAGCTTATGGATGTGACTTATGAGTATGTATTAAGTGACGATGTTGAAAAAGGAAAGCTGATTCAAACAAATATTCATATTGGAACAGTCACAATTCAGCGAAATCAAATGATTATTTTTACAATTTCTAAAGGACATGATGAATCTTTAGATATTATCGTACCAAATTTTAGCGGATATACAAAGAACAAGGTAGCGAATTGGGCAAGTGCAAATGAAGTTAATGTGATTTATCAAGAAAATTACAGTGACACGATTGAACGGGGTTATGTCATTTCGCAAGATCCAAAAGCAGAATCTGTTATTACAGCAAAAAGTAAAGTAACTGTAACGATTTCTTTAGGAAAACCGGTCACTGTTAAAAGTTTAGCTGGTATGACGAGTGCAGAAATTGGAACATGGGCTACTCAAAATAATGTAAAGGTCATTTTTCTGGATTATTTCAGTGATACAGTAGAAAAAGATAAAGCAATTTCAAATACTCCTAATAGCGGAAAAGTTTCTCAGCAATCAACGATTACAGTGAAAAGATCTCAGGGAAAACCAAATATCGAAGATTATACCAATAAAACTAAAACTGATTTTGATGCATACTTGAATAAACTGAATGCTCAGTACAATTCCAGTGCTAAGATTACTGTTAATGTCACATATAAGTATGATGATACAGTAAAGAAAGATAGTATTATTTCTCAGGATAAAAAGGGAAGCCAAAATGTTGGGACAGTTATCAATTTGACAGTTAGTAAAGGAAAACAAATAACCGTTATAGATTTGAGTGGAAAATCTAAAGAGGAAATCAATTCATGGGCTAATACTAATAAGCTATTGATTAATTATAGCTCTGAAAAATACAATAACAATGTTGCTGAAAACAGTGCTATATCCAATGATAAAGTAAATGAAAAGGTTGATGAAGGAACAACGATCAATGTTGTTATTTCTAAAGGAAAACCAAATCTTGGAAATTATAAAGGTAAATCTAAAAATGAGTTTGAAGCATATATTGAGGCATTAAATAGTAATGGTGCTAATTTAAAGGTAAATTATACTGAAAGTTCTGATAATACAATTCAAGCAGGTTATATTATTGAAAATCCAACAGGAGCAGTGAATGTAGGTAGTACTATTCAAGTCAAGATTTCTACAGGTGCGGCGCCAATTACAGTAGGGAATTATGTCGGTAAAAACGCAAATTCTCTTGTGGTAGATGGACTTAATTTCAATATAGCCGAATATCGTTACAGTGATACTGTTGCATCAGGAGTAATCCTCGAACAATCTGTTGCACAAGGAACTTCTGTATCAAGAGGCACAACAATTAATCTTGTTGTATCGAAAGGGCCAGAACCTTTGATTAGTCTATCAAATGGGTATTTGGCTGCATACTCTAGTACTGCTCTTTTTGAGGGAAGTATAGATAAAGAAATTGCTGCCATAAAAGCAAATATACAAAATCTTGGATTTTCTAATGTGACTGTCGAATTAATATGTTCTAGAGATGGACATTCAGCCGGACTAGCGGATCAAGATTTGTCAACACCGCCAGGAAGCTATAAATCCTCTTATCCTATCAAGGTTATTGTTTATAACGGTAATATGTGTGAATAGAAAAAGGTCGAAACATACCTTTTTCTTTTTTTTAAAATTAATTTATGGTAATATAATATCCGCGAGGTGAATTATGGAACAATTAATAGAACCAATTGCTTATCAGATGAAAATCAGTACAGAGCAAGTAAAAAATACATTAGAATTATTGGAAATGGGAAATACAGTTCCTTTTATTGCGAGATATCGTAAAGAAGTGACAAAAGGATTGGATGAAGAACAAATCTATTTCATCGAGAAAGAATATCGATATCAGCAAAATCTTCAAAAGAGAAAAGAAGATGTTTTGAGAATTATTGAAACACAAGGGAAATTAACTGACGAAATTAAAGCGCAAGTCAATGCGTGTTTGAAACTCAGTGAAGTGGAAGATATTTACAGACCTTATCAACAAAAACGTAAAACCAGAGCCACTGAAGCAATTAAAAATGGTTTAGAACCATTTGCATTGTGGCTAATGAGTTGTCCGAGATTTGGCTCCGTTGAAGAGGAAGCAAAAAAATACTTAAAAGATCCAATTCAATCTGTTGAGGAAGCCATTCAGGGAGCGAAAGATATTGTTGCAGAAAAGGTTTCAGATGATGCGAAAGTCAGAAGAAAAATAAAAGATAGTATTTTTCATTATGCTTGGATCATCACGAAAGAAAAGAAAAATCATAATGATGAAAAGAAAATATATCAGATGTATTATGATCGAAAAGAAAAACTGAATAATGTAGCTTCACATCGTATCATGGCCATAGATCGTGCAGAAAATGAAAAAGTAATTTCTGTTTCTTTAGAATATGATCAACAATATTTAATTAATTATGCTGTGAGAGGAATTTGTAAAAATAGAGATACCATTGCTCAAAGCGTTATTGAAGAAGCAGTCAGTGACGGATTAAAAAGGCTTGCATTCCCATCTGTGGAAAGAGAAATTAGAAATGAACTTAGTGAAAAAGCGCAGGAAAAGAGTATTGAAATCTTTTCAATGAATGTGGAGAGATTGTTATTACAACCACCTTTAAAAGGAAGAATGATTTTAGGTGTCGATCCTGCATTTAGAACAGGATGTAAACTTGCGGTTGTTGATTCTACAGGGAAGATGATAACGATTTCTGTGATTTACCCTCATAGTGGAGCGAATCAAAGAAAAGAAGCAGCGAAAGAATTGGCAAGAATTATTAAAGAATATAAAATTGAAATTCTTGCAATAGGAAATGGAACGGCCTCTCGTGAGACTGAAAGTTTTGTTGCAGAAGTGATTCGTGATAATGATTTAAATGTATCTTATACCCTTGTTTCAGAAGCGGGGGCTTCCGTTTATTCTGCAAGTGAATTGGCAAGAAAAGAGTTCCCGGATCTTCATGTTGAACAGCGATCCGCAGTATCAATTGCGAGAAGATTGCTTGATCCGCTTTCTGAGTTAATTAAAATTGATCCGAAAAGTATTGGTGTTGGCCAGTATCAACATGATCTTCCTAAAAAAGAACTGAATGACCGCTTGGATTTTGTTGTCAGCAAAGCTGTAAATAGAGTAGGTGTCGATGTCAATACAGCTTCTGTAGAGTTATTAATGCATATTTCCGGTTTAAACAAATCAACGGCACAATCTATTGTAGACGAACGAAATGAAAAGGGAAGATTTACAGACAGAGGCCAATTGAAAAAGGTCAAAAAACTGGGGGCAAAGAGCTTTCAGCAAGCTGCTGGATTCTTGCGTATTACTGAGGGGAAAGAGATTTTAGATGAAACATCGATTCACCCGGAGAGTTATGAAGCAGCTAAGAAGTTGATGAAAGAGCTTCAAATTCATACTTTGGGAGAACCTTTTAGCTATGATGAAAATCAAAAATATGAATTGTGTGCAAAATGTAATATTGATGAATATACTTTTGAAGATATTCTTGATTCATTACAACAACCGACACGAGATTATCGTGAACAATATGACGGACCGATGTTACGAAGTGATGTTTTGGAATTAAAAGATTTGAAAATCGGAGATAAATTGGAGGGTGTTGTTCGTAATGTTGTCGATTTTGGAGCATTTGTCGATATTGGGCTTCATGATGATGGCTTAATTCATATTTCTAAGATGTCAAAGGAAAGAATTTCTCATCCAAGTGAGCTTGTAGAAGTAGGAGATATTGTTACCGTGTGGGTATCTAACATTGATGAGTTTCGTCAGAAAGTTCAACTTTCCTTGATTGAGGACGAATAGAATGAAATTAGAATGTGAATGTTTTGCATTGGATGCAAAAGGAAGAGGACTTGTTCGAATTCAAGATAAAGTTCTTTCTATTTCAAATTTATTACCGGGTGAAAAAGCAATTCTCGAAATAAATCAGAAGAAGAATTTTATTGATGCAAAAGTGATTGAAATTATTTCTGCAAGCAAGCATCGAGTCGAGCCGAGTTGTTCCCATTTTAGTCAATGTGGGGGGTGTCAACTTTTACATCTTGACTATAAAGCGCAACTTGATTTTAAGCGCAGACAACTTGTAAAATTATTTAAAAAAGAAGTGCAAATACCGGCTATTCTAGGTATGGAAGATCCAACTCGTTATCGCAATAAAGTTCATTCAACTTTTTCATTAAGTAAAAAAGGAAAAGTAATTAGCGGAATTTATGAAGAAAACAGTCATCATGTTGTGAATATCAGTACATGTATGATTCAAAACAAGGAAGCGGATATTATTATTGAAGCATTAAGGAAATGTTTGAATGATTTTAAGATCGAACCGTTTAATGAAGATACACAGACAGGATTTATTCGTCATGTTTTGATTCGAAAAGGGTTTGGAACATCACAAGTTTTAGTTGTTCTTGTTGTGGCAAATAAAGTTTTCTATGGGGTTAATAATTTTGTTAAGGCATTTTTAAAACAATGTCCTATGATCACTTCTATTGTTATGAATATTAACGATAAAAAGACAAGCATGGTTTTAGGAAATGAAGAAAAAGTGCTTTATGGAAAAGGATATATTGAAGATAGTTGTCTTGGGATGAAATTCAAAATTTCCTCTTCTTCTTTTTATCAAGTCAATACAGTTCAAATGGAAAAACTCTATGCTCAAGCTTTAAAAATGGCATCAGTAAATAAAAATGATCGTGTGTTGGATGCGTATTGCGGAATAGGGACAATTACGTTATGTGCGGCAAAATTAGCAAAAGAAGTAATCGGTGTAGAATTGAATCGACAAGCGGTTCATGATGCAATTGATAATGCTAAAATGAATGAAATACATAATGTTCGCTTTATATGCAGTGATGCTTCAAAATGGATGATCCAGAGTGCAGAAAATCATGAGAAATTTGATGTTGTCATCATGGATCCTCCGCGTAGTGGATCCGATTCTCGTTTTTTAAACGCCTGTTTGAAATTAAAGCCAAGAAAAATTATTTATATTTCATGTAATCCTGAAACACAAGTGCGCGATCTTGAAATTTTGAAGCGTAATTATAAAATTCAATCTACACAGGGGGTTGATATGTTTCCGTTCACAACTGAGATTGAAAATATTTGTTTGTTGGTAAGAAAGACAAATAATGAGACCTATGAAGGGAAAAGATTTGATAGACTAAGGAGAAATGAAAAAAGGTCTAAAATAAAATAATGAGAATAAAATGATGAGGAAAGGACGACTGATATCATGCGGAAGTTTCTCATCATTTTTATTTGCCTTTGTTCTTTTTCTTTTTTAGAAGTTAAAGCGCAAAGTTATATCGTTATTTCTTTGAATGATAATACTGTATTAGAGGAAGAAAACGCCCATGAAGTAGAAAGTGTTGCCTCCATATCAAAAGTGATGACAGCACTTGTTGCGCTTGAAAATGGTAATTTTTCTGATGTTTGGGAGGTGGGCGATGAAATTTATAATGAGGGTGGAATCAATATTTATTTAACAGTAGGACAAAAAGTAAATATGAAGGATTTGATGTATGGCATGATGCTAAGAAGCGGATGCGATGCAGCCAATGCAATTGCTTATCGAGTAGGTGGAGATATTGAGACGTTTGTTGCAATGATGAATGAAAAAGCACAAGAATTAGGGATGCTAGATACAGAATTTCATAATCCAACCGGTTTAGATGTTGTTGAAGAAGGAAATTATTCAACTGCATACGATATGGCACTATGTATGGCAGCGGCAATGAAAAATGAAACATTCCGTGAAATCGTATCCACACAAGACTATACGAGCGAATGGGGATCAAGATGGAAAAACAGTAACAAATTACTTGAAGATTTTGCGTTTTGCACAGGTGGAAAAACCGGGTATACAAAAAAGGCAGGAAATACATTGGTTAGTGCCGCTGCTTATCAAGGAGCAGAATACATTATTGTTACATTACAAATACCTGATCGGTATGAATTTCATAAAGAAAAATATACTCAAATCATGAATGACTATAAACTTTATACGATTTTAGATGCACAGTTCTTTGAATTAGAGGGTTATAAAATTACAATTGATGAACCGTTTCAAATTTGTGCGAATCAACAGATGATAAATGAAGGAGAATTTATAGCTTATTTAGATAGAGATAGTTCTCAATATGTTGTGGAATATAATTACAAAGATATTCAAATTATAAAAACATATAGTGCTGAAAAAATAAAAAAGAAAATCTGTTTCTGGAGGTTTTGTCTATGAGTAAAATATGGAGTTTTATGATTCTCATTTCTTTATTTGTTGGAATTGGCAGTGGTCGTATTACCTCTTTAAATCAGGTTTTAGTTTCTGTGGGACAAGAAACACTTGATTTTGCTTTGCCGATGATGGCATCTACTTGTTTTTTCAGTGGAGTCATGTATGTTGCTAAAGAGGGGGGATTAATGAGTGCCCTTGAAAAATTACTTCGTCCTTTTTTTAGATTGATTTTACCAGATTTGAAAAATAATCCGGAAGCCCTTCAATATATCAGTGCTAATATTGTCATCAATATGTTTGGATTAGGGTTTGCGGCGACTCCAAGTGGATTAAAGGCAATGCAGCTCATGCAAAAAGATAACCCGAAAAAAGATACAGCAACTCGGTCCATGATTACATTTCTTGTCTTAAATACAGCCGGAGTGACAATTCTTTCTACGATGATCGTTTCTTTAAGAGCTCAATTTAATGCAGTCATACCAACGGATTATATGCCATATGCAATCATTGCGACAACTTGTGCATGTATTGCCGGATTGCTCATGGATAGGTGGTGTAATTATCGTGGCAAGTGAAATTATTTTACCGGCATTGGTTATTTTGATCTTTGTTGTTGCGTTAATTAAAAAAGTAGATGCATATGAAGCATTTATCAGTGGATGTAAAGAAGGATTAGGCTTGTTTGTTAATGTTTTTTCCAGTCTTTTAGCGATGATGCTTTCTATTTCGCTTTTAAGGGAATCAGGAGTATTTGATATTTTGTCTGATTTTATTTGCAAGATATTTCCTTCGATTCCCGCTCCTATTTTTCCTCTCGTTATGTTTCGCCCTATATCCGGAAGTGCATCTTTAGCAATTTTAATTGATATTTTTAAGAATTTCGGTCCGGATTCATTGGCCGGGAAAATGGCAAGTGTTATTCAAGGATCAACAGATACGACGTTATATGTCATTACATTATACTTTTCAACCGTAGGAATTAAAAAAATTAAAAACAGTTTGTGGATTGGTTTATTTGCGGATTTTGTCGGGATTACATTGGGAATCTTATTGACCTTAAAGTTCATGTCTTAAAAGACTGGCATAAAAGTTGAAACACTGGTAAAATAAAGAAATGAAATGAGGAATCAGTTATGGAAAGATTACAGAAAGTCATTGCTGCCAGTGGAATCACATCGAGGCGCAAAGCGGAAGAGATGATTGTTGCGGGAAGAGTTTGTGTCAATGGTCAAATTATTCATGAATTGGGATATAAGGTAAAAAAGGGTGATCAGATCGAGGTCGACGGAAAACTGATCAATAAAGAAAATAAAGTTTATTATGTGATCAATAAACCGAAAAAAACATTGTGTACACTCAATGATGAACATGGCAGAAATATGGTAACAGATTTGATTCAATGTTCGGAACGAATTTATCCGGTTGGAAGATTGGATTATGATACGACAGGGCTTCTTGTATGTACGAATGATGGTGATTTTGCAAATTGTCTTGTTCATCCACGGTATCATATTCCCAAAACTTATGATGGGGTTTTAGATGGGATTTTAACTACAGAGCAAATTAAGATGATTGAAAGCGGAGTTGTGTTGGATGATGGAATCAAAACACTTCCTTGTAAGTTAACAGTTACAAGTAAGAATTTTGAGAGAAACATGATGAACTTTACAATTGTAATCAAAGAAGGCAGAAATCGTCAAATCAAACGAATGATGGAGGTATATGGATTAAACGTAGTCAGATTACATCGTCGTAAATTGGGATTTTTGACTGTAAATGATTTGAATATTGGAGAATATCGTTTATTAAAACCTTATGAAGTAAAACGTCTTCGTCGTTTAGCAGAAGAGGGAAGAGAAAAGTAAGCATAAAATGAAATAAATGATTTGCCTTTAAAAAAGTCTGTGATATAATAGTTGTGGCTTTAAGTTAGTGCAGAGACGCTAAGAAGGAAAATCGAACTTTTTAATAGTACCAACACCTTCAAAGTATCTCTTTGAAGGTTTTTATTATGTTGAAGGAGGGCAAAGTATGGAAAACCTATTGAATCTAAAGAGTTGCAGCATTGAAGAAATTATGAGTCTTTTACAGGAAGCAGAGAAATGCAGACAAGGAAATTATATGGATAGTTTGAAAGGGAAAATCGTTGCAAACCTATTTTTTGAACCATCAACAAGAACACAATACAGTTTTAATACAGCAGAAGAAAAATTAGGGTGTAAAGTAATTAATTTCAATGCATCCTCAAGTAGTATGCAAAAGGGAGAAAGCTTTTATGATACAGTTAAGACATTTTCTAGTTTTCAAGTGGATGCAATTGTAATACGAAGCAGTGAAAATGAGTATTATAAGCAATTATTGGGAAAAATTAAGACTCCGATCTTGAATGCCGGAGATGGGACAAAAGATCATCCAACTCAAAGTTTACTGGATTTATTGACGATTTATCAGGAATTCCATCATTTTGAAGGATTAAAAATTGCAGTTGTAGGAGATATCAAGCATTCGCGTGTAGCTCATTCAAATATTGAAATTATGGAACGTTTAGGAATGGATGTATATTGTAGTGGACCGCAAGAGTTTAAAGATGAAGAGTATCGATACATAGAATTTGAAAAAGCAGTGGAAGAGATGGATATTATTATGTTACTTCGTGTTCAACATGAGCGGCATGAACAAGCAATGAAGATCAGTAAAGAAGAATATCATCAACAATATGGATTGACGATGGAGCGTGTAAATAAGATGAAAAAAAATGCAATCATCATGCATCCGGCACCATTTAATCGTAATGTCGAAATTGCTGATGATGTGGTTGAATGTGAAAAAAGTAGGATTTTTAAACAAATTGAAAATGGTGTCTTTGTAAGAATGGCAGCACTTAGAAGATCAATGAGAGGTTAAATATGAGTTTGCTAATAAAAAATGCCGAAGTCTATTTCAATGAAAGAATATCAAAAAAAGATGTATTCATAAATGATAAAGGAATTGTCAGTGTAGCAGATAGTTTGGATGTACCCTCTGCCAATGAAGTCATGGATGGAACAGGATATTTAATATCACCCGGACTGATCGATCCGCACGTGCATTTGCGAGAGCCGGGATTTGAATACAAGGAAACGATTAGATCTGGGAGTGAGGCTGCAGCAAGAGGGGGATTTACAACCGTTTTGGCAATGCCAAATTTAAATCCGGTACCGGATAATGTGGAAAATTTAAAGAAAGAATTAGCTTTGATTGAAAAAGATGCTTGTATCAAAGTAATTCCATATGGTTCTATTACCCAAAAACAAGAAGGAAAAAAATTGAGTCCGATTGCATCGATGAGTGAATTTACTTTTTGTTTTAGTGATGATGGAAAAGGGGTTCAAAAAGAAGAGATGATGCTGGAAGCGATGAAGGAAGTTGCCCATCATAACTGTTTAATTGCTGCTCATTGTGAAGATGAGAGTTTGATAAAAAAAGGAGCCTGTATTCATGACGGATATAAAGCAGATGAAATGAATTTAATCGGAATAAGCAGTGAAAGTGAAACAAATCAAATTGAAAGAGATTGTAGATTGGCTTTAGCAAGTGGATGTCAATATCATGTCTGTCATGTTTCTTGTAAAGAGTCCTTAACCGTTATTCGTGATTATAAAAATCATGGAGCAAACATAACTTGTGAGGTAACACCTCATCACTTGCTTCTTTGTGAAGATGATATTCATGAAGATGATGGTAAATTTAAAATGAATCCACCGCTTCGTACCCGTGAAGACAAGCAAGCACTTATTGATGGCCTTTTGGATGGAACGATCGATATGATTGCGACAGATCATGCACCTCATTCAGAAGAAGAAAAAAGTAAAGGATTACAAGGAAGCTCCATGGGGATTGTCGGATTAGAAACTGCGTTTCCAATGATTTATACCCATTTGGTTCGGCCTAATATCATTTCACTTAAAATGTGTTTGGAATTGATGAGCAGTCGCTGTGCTGAAGTTTTTGGATTAGATGGTGGAGCAATCGAAGATGGTTCTTTAGCAAATTTAGCTATTTTCGACTTAAATCATTCAACCAGGATTGATCCTGATAAATTTAAGTCAAAGGGACATTGTACTCCATTTGCCTATCAAGAAGCTTATGGAGAATGTGTGATGACTTTTTATCGCGGAAAGTGTGTTTACAGGAGGTAATATATGGATCGTAAGATTATTTTAGAAAATGGCATCGAAATGGTTGGAAAAGGTTTTGGCGCAGACTGCGATGCCATTCATGAACTTGTTTTTAATACATCCATGGTTGGTTATCAAGAGGTTATGTCTGATCCATCTTATACGGATCAAATCGTTGTGATGACATATCCGTTGATTGGAAATTATGGTGTGACTGATGAAGACTATGAATCTAAGAACTATTCAATTGGTGGATTCATTGTCAGAGAATATAATGATAAACCATCTAATTTCCGCTATACAAAAACGTTTTCTCAAGTATTAGAGGAAAACAATATACCGGGAATTTGTCAAATTGATACCCGTAAATTAACAAGAATCATTCGAAATGAAGGAAGTCAGAAAGTTCTGATTACAGATATAAATACCTCCTTGGAAGAAGGGTTGAGACGAATTCATGAGCATGTAACTCGTCATGATCAAGTTCAAAGAGTTTCTTCTAAGAAAATTTGGTATTCCAGAACGGCTAATCCACAATATCATGTTGTAGCAGTAGATTGCGGAATTAAGTTAAATATCATCAGAAAGCTCAATGAAAAAGGATGCAATGTAACAGTCGTTCCCTATGATACTCCTTATTCTGTTATTCGTGAAATGAATCCGGATGGTTTATTTTTATCAAATGGACCGGGAAATCCCGAGGATGTTCATCCTGTAATTCAGCTCGTAAAAGAAGCTCAAGGAAAACTTCCGATTTTCGGAATATGCTTAGGTCATCAAATGATTGCTTTAGCAAACGGATTACATACTTATAAAATGAAATTTGGGCATCGAGGGGGAAACCATCCGGTTAAAAATTTATTAAACGGAAAAATAGAAATCACATCACAAAATCATAGTTATGCAGTTGATGCTTCCGGTAGACATGATCCTGCTCTTGAGTTTACTCATATTAATTTACTGGATCAAACAGTAGAAGGGTTACAGATAGAAAATCAAACTTTGTTCTCTGTTCAATATCATCCGGAAAGTGCTCCGGGGCCACAGGACAGTTCTTATCTTTTTGATAAGTTTATAGAGAATATGCAACGTTTCAAAAAGGGAGGGAAAGTAAATGGCTAAAAGAACAGATATAAAAAAGATATTGGTAATCGGATCCGGACCGATTGTGATCGGTCAAGCGGCAGAATTTGATTATGCCGGAACACAGGCTTGTCTCGCCTTAAAAGAAGAAGGGTATGAAGTAATTTTAATCAATTCCAATCCGGCAACGATCATGACAGATACACAAATAGCAGATAAAGTATATATGGAACCACTTAAATTAGAATATGTAGCACGAATCATTCGTAAAGAAAGACCGGATGCTTTGGTTGCAACTTTAGGCGGTCAAACCGGATTGAACTTAGCAATGCAACTTGCTCAAAAGGGAATCTTAGAAGAATGTCAATGTGAGATATTAGGAACTTCTTTTGAGTCAATCGAGCAGGCAGAAGATAGGGAACTGTTTAAAAATCTATGTGAATCAATCCATGAACCGATCTTGATGTCTCATACCGCAACCTCCTTGGAAGAATGTTTAAAATGTGCTCATGAAATCGGTTATCCCGTCATTTTACGTCCGGCTTTTACATTAGGAGGAACCGGAGGGGGTTTTGCGAATGATGATACAGAACTTTTGGAAATCGGTAAAAATGCTCTGAAGCTTTCCCCGGTATCACAGGTTCTTGTTGAAAAATCGATTAAAGGATATAAAGAAATTGAATATGAAGTCATGCGTGATAAAAATGATACGGCAATTGTCATTTGTAACATGGAAAATATTGATCCTGTAGGTGTTCATACAGGAGATTCTATGGTTGTGGCACCGTCACAAACTTTATCCAATAAAGAATATCAAATGCTTCGTGATTCTGCATTGAAAATCATTCGTTCATTGAAAATTGAAGGAGGATGCAATGTACAGTTTGCTTTAGATCCATTTAGTTTTAAATATTATGTTATTGAAGTCAATCCACGAGTTTCCAGATCTTCTGCTTTAGCATCGAAGGCAAGTGGTTATCCAATTGCTCGTGTTTCGGCAAAAATTGCAGTTGGGATGACTTTAGATGAAATTCAAATTGCGAATACTCCAGCTTCATTTGAACCGGCATTGGATTATATCGTTACCAAAATTGCCCGTTTCCCATTTGATAAGTTTGCAACAGCAGATAGACATTTATCGACGCAAATGAAAGCAACGGGAGAAGTCATGAGTATTGGAAGAACAATGGAAGAAAGTTTGTTGAAAGCAGTTCGTTCATTGGAAATTGGTGTAGATCATCTTTATTTATCCAAATTTGATTCTTTTTCTACCCAAGAATTGCTTGAATCAATACAAGATGCCAGTGATGAGAGACTTTATGCAATTGCAGAATTATTTAGAAGAGAAGTAGATTTGAATTTGATTTATCAACAGACAAAAATTGATAGCTTCTTTTTGGAAAAGATAAGAAATATTCTGATTCTGGAGAAAGCTTTGATTCAAGATCCAAACAATGAGAGTTTATTTAAAAAAGCCAAACGAATGGGATTCTCTGATAAATGGCTTGGTAAGTTATATCATAAAAATGAGATTGAAATGATTCAATACCGTAAAGAAAGAAATATTAAACCGGTATACAAGATGATTGATACTTGTGCCAGTGAGTTTGATTCTTATGTTCCGTATTTTTATTCTACTTATGAAGATGAGAATGAATCAATTGTATCGGATAAAGAAAAAATTATTGTTTTGGGATCCGGACCGATTCGAATCGGTCAGGGGGTTGAGTTTGATTATTCAACCGTACATGCGATATGGGCAATTCAAGAAGCTGGATATGAAGCAATTATTATCAACAATAATCCGGAAACCGTCTCAACAGATTATTCCATCAGTGATAAATTATATTTTGAGCCATTATGTGTTGAAGATGTGATGAATGTAATTGATTTAGAAAAGCCAAAAGGTGTGATTGTTTCATTGGGTGGACAGACAGCCATTAATCTTGCTGAAAAACTACAAAAATGTGGGGTTCCGATTATCGGTACCGGTGTTGAAGCAATCGATCATGCTGAAAACAGAGATAGTTTTGAAAAAGTTGCTAAATTGGCAAAAGTACCTCAACCAATCGGACAGGCTGTTACAACGATTCAAGATGGCTTAAAAGTGGCAAATCAAATCGGTTATCCGGTTTTAGTACGTCCATCTTATGTATTAGGTGGAAGAGCGATGCAGATCGTAAACAGCGATGCCCAGTTGATTCAATATTTGAACACCGCAGTTCTTGTTAATGAAGATCAACCGGTTTTGGTTGATAAATATATCGAAGGAATTGAAGTGGAAGTAGACGCTATTTGCGATGGAAACGAGGTCTTTATTCCGGGAATCATGCAACTTGTTGAGGAAACAGGTGTTCATTCCGGGGATTCTATGAGTGTTTATCCACCGTATTCGTTAAGTGAAAAGACAAAGAAAACGATTGAACAGTATACAATCGAACTTGGTTTAAAAATCGGAATTCAAGGCTTATTCAATGTTCAATTTATTGTTGATGAAAATGAAAAAGTCTTTGTCATTGAAGTAAATCCTCGCTCTTCTCGTAGTGTACCATTCCTTTCTAAAGTCACAAAAGTACCAATGGCGAATCTCGCTACAAAAGTGATGTTAGGAAAAACATTAAAAGATTTGGGATATACAGGAGGTGTCATGAGTGAGCGAAAGAAATGGTATGTAAAAGCGCCAACATTCAGCTTCTCTAAAATTAGCGGATTGGATGCAACACTTTCACCTGAAATGAAATCAACCGGAGAAGCAATTGGATATGATGATTCTCTGAATCGTGCTTTATATAAAGCACTTCAGGCAAGTAATTTGAGAGTTGCCAATTATGGGACTGTATTTGTGACTATTGCTGATAAAGACAAAGAAAAGGCACTTGGACTGATACGTCGATTCTACGATTTGGGATTCAATATCGAAGCAACAAGCGGTACCGCTAAAATATTAAAAGAAAATAAAATTAAGACAAGAGTAAAGAAGAAACTTTCAGAAGGAAGTGAAGAGATTTTAGAATCGATTCGAAAAGGGCATGTTACTTACATTATCAATACATTATCTGTAAAAGATGAGGCAAACAGTCGAGATGGATATTGGATTCGTCGTTGTGCTGTTGAGAATAATGTTACTGTATTTACTTCATTGGATACTGTAAATGTTTTATTGAATGTTTTAGAAGAAATTACAGTGGGTGTTTCAGTAATTGATGCATAAAGTTTCGTTTGCATAAAACAATTCTTGCTTTTGAGTGTTAAGGAGTAGTATAATGAATGCATGGTGATAAATTATGCATATTCATGAAATTTATTCTTATTACTACTTTAGATAGCCCCGATAAGAACCAACATTGCTTGGATTTTTAATCGGGGTTTTAATTAGAGCATCCAAACCGATGCTTTTTTATTTGAGAGGTGAAGAAAATGGAAATCGTTGTTGATTTAAAAGAAAGAAGCTATCCTATAATTTTAGAAAGAGGGGCTTTAAAACAATGTTTTAAATGGATCAAGTCAGATCGTAAAGTTATGATTTTATCTGATGAAGGAGTTCCAAAAGAATTTCAAGAAGAACTTTTGAAGCAATTTCCAAATAGCTTTTTAAAAGTTGTAAAACAGGGAGAATCTTCAAAATCGGTGGATACATGGGCAGAATGTCAGAAAGAATTACTAAAGCATCGTTTCTCACGAAAAGACTGTTTAATTGCTTTAGGAGGCGGAGTGATCGGTGATTTGGGTGGATTTGTTGCCTCAACTTATATGAGAGGAATTGACTTCATCAATATTCCAACAACGACTTTATCGCAAATCGATAGTAGTATCGGTGGAAAAACCGCAATTAATGTGGAAGGTGTCAAAAATTGCGTTGGGGCCTTTTATCAGCCTAAAATAGTAATTATTGATCCGAATGTACTCAAAACATTAAATTATCGTCATTATGTAAACGGATTAATTGAAGCTCTTAAAGCAGGGTTGATTTATGATTCGAGTTTATTTGAACTGTTTGAAAATGGAGATATTGAAAAAGAGATAGAAATGATTTTATATAAAGCTCTTTTAGTAAAAAAAGATGTAGTGGAAAAAGATGAAAGAGAAATGGGACTTCGGAAAATTTTAAATTTCGGTCATACGATTGGCCATGGAATTGAAAGTTATTATCATCTTCATGATATTTATCATGGTGAAGCTGTCGCACTTGGGATGTTACCATTTATTTTAGATGAAGATTTGAAAAAGAGAACACTTGCCATTTACAATAAACTAAAGATTCAATCCGTTGTGGATTATGATGCTGAAGCGGTTTATCAATTTATGTGTAATGATAAAAAGGCAAGTGGAGATAAAATCACAACAATCCAAGTAAAAGAGTTGGGAAAAGCAATGTTGGTAGAAATGCCTCTTGAAGATTTAAGAAAGGTGTTGTAATACGATGTCAAATACAATAGGAAAAAATATACGCATCAGTTTATTTGGAGAAAGTCATGGTGAAGCGATTGGAGCCATGATGGATGGTTTACCGAGTGGAATTAAAATTGATATGAATTTTTTGAATTCGATGATGGATCGAAGAAAAGCAAAAGGAAATATTTCAACTCAACGTAAAGAAGAAGATCAAGTAAAATTGATAAGTGGTGTTTTTGAGGGAAAGACAACCGGAACACCTTTGACGATTTTAATTGAAAATAAAAATGTTCAAAGCAAGGACTACGATTCAATTAAGGACTTTATGCGACCATCTCATGCGGATTATACAGCTCATGAAAAGTATTATGGTTATCAAGATTATCGTGGTGGAGGGCATTTCTCAGGGCGATTGACAGCACCACTTGTTGCAGCCGGAGCAATATGTATGCAGATATTACATGACCAAGATATCGAAATCGGTTCTCATATTTTATCTTGCCAGGGAATTTGTGACGATTCATTCAGTACGGATGAAAAAGTTTTAAAGAAGCAAATTGAAAACATGAATCAAGTTTATTTTGCTTGCTTAAATGATCAAGCTAAAAATCAGATTCTTGAAAAGATCGAAGAAGCACGTAAAAATCAAGACAGTGTGGGTGGAATTATTGAAAGTGCTATCTTGAATGTTCCTGTCGGAATTGGAGATCCTACATTTGATTCTTTAGAAAGTGTTCTTTCTCATGCACTTTTCTCAATTGGTGCAATAAAAGGAATTGAGTTTGGATTGGGATTTGATTTTGCAAACCATACCGGATCAGAAGTCAATGATGCAATTCGATATGAAGAGGGAAGAGTTATCACTTTGAGTAACAATAATGGAGGAATTAATGGTGGAATCAGTAATGGAATGCCAATTATTCTTCGCTGTGCCATCAAGCCAACTCCCTCTATTTTCCAAATGCAGCAAACAATTAACATTCAAACGAAAAAGAATGTTGAATACAGCATTGTCGGAAGACATGATCCGGCAATCTTTCATCGTGCTCGTGTTGTCATTGACAGTATGATTGCGATTACAATTTTGGATTGCTTGATTGAGAGAAAAGGAATTTTATCCTTTATGGGAGAGAAAAAATGAGAAAAGGATTAATAGGAGAAAAACTCGGACATAGTTATTCAAAAATTATCCATGAAAGAATTGCCGATTACGAATATGAACTGATTAGTTTAAACCAAGAAGAGTTTAAGAAGTTTATGACAGAAAAAAACTTTGATGCGATCAATGTAACGATTCCATATAAAGAACAGGTCATTCCCTATTTAAATAAGCTAGATGAATCGGCTCAAGGAGTAAGAGCGGTGAATACGATCGTAAATAAAGAGGGGAATTTAATTGGATATAATACAGATACGTTTGGTTTTGAGTATACATTAAAAGTACATAAGATTGATGTCGAAGGAAAAAAAGTAGTTGTGCTTGGAAATGGTGGAGCATCTAAAGCTATTTGTGATGTCTTAAAAAGAAATAATGTAGGTCAAATCATCAAAGTAAAGAAAAATCCATCGCCTGAAACAATATTTTATGAACAATGTTATCAAGAGCATGCGGATGCATCGATTATCATTAATACAAGTCCGGTTGGCATGTATCCGAATAATGAAACTTGTCCAATTGATTTAGAACCGTTTACAAATTTAGAAGCGATAGTCGATATTATTTATAACCCACTTAAAACTAAGTTGTTGATTGAGGCTGAAAAAAGAGGGATTCTTGCAGTGAATGGCTTAGAAATGCTTGTGGCACAGGCAAAGAAAGCAGTTGAATATTTTTGTGGCAGAGAACTTGATGATTCTTTGATTGAAGAGGTGAATCAGGAATTAATTCAACAAAAAAGAAATATTGTATTAATCGGTATGCCAAGTTGTGGGAAGACAACGATTGGTAAGATCTTATCAGAAAAATTAGATTATGATTTTGCAGATATGGATGAAGAAATCCTCAAAGAAATCAAAATGCCTATCAGCGAGTATTTCCGTCTTTATGGTGAGCAAAAGTTTCGTGAAATTGAAAATCGTATCGCAATTGAGTTATCGAAAAGAAACCGTCTCATTATTTCTACCGGAGGTGGAGTAATAAAAAAGGAAGAGAATATAGATGCATTGCGACAAAATGGTCTTATTTTCTTTTTAAACAGAGATTTAGATAAGCTTATTTCAGATTCATCCAGACCACTCAGTTCTTCGAAAGAAGCAGTGAAAAAATTGTATGAAGAAAGAATTCTGTTATATATCGAATATAGTGATTATAAAATTGACAATAATGGATTAATTGAGGATACTATCAATGAAATATACCATTATTTAAGTGAAAAAAAGGGAGAATAATACCATGATTATCACATTGAAAAAAGAAGCATCAGAAAAAGAAATTCAATCATTAATGAATGAATTGGAGCAATTGGGACTAAAAATCACGATGATTACCGGAGCCAGTTATAATGTTTTCGGACTTGTCGGGGATACAACAAAAGTGGATGAAAGGAAAATCAAAGCCAATAGTTTTGTAGAAAATGTAACAAGAATTGCGGCTCCTTATAAAAAAGCGAGTCGAATGTTCCATCCTGAAGATTCAATCGTAGATGTATCGGGGATCAAAATAGGAGGAAAAGAAAAGATCGTTGTGATCGGAGGACCTTGTGCGGTAGAAGGAAAAGAACAAATCAAAAGAATCGCAAAAGAAGTAAAAGAA
>CATJXY010000024.1 GCA_949744505.1 uncultured Erysipelotrichaceae bacterium
GATGGTGATGGTAAACCTGATATCAATATTGTGGATAAAGATAAAGATGGACAACCGGACAATATCGATCCGAAAGACCCAAATCAAGATACAAAACCTAATGTGAATATTGACACAGATGGTGATAGTAAGCCTGATATTAACATTGATACCGATGGCGATGGAAAACCTGATATTGATATTGATACCGATGATGATGGCAAACCGGATATTAATATTGTCGATAAAGATAAAGACGGGAAACCGGATAACCTTGATCCAAAAGACCCGGATCAAGATAAAACACCGGATGTGAACATCGTCGATAAAGATGGTGATGGCAAGCCGGATGATTTGGATGATCTTACAAAAGAGGAGATTAAAGATCTAAAACCGGATGTGAATGTGGATACCGACGGCGATGGAAAGCCGGATATCAATATTGACACCGATAAAGATGGCAAGCCAAATATCAATATCGATACAGACGGGGATGGAAAAGCTGACATTAATATCGACACGGATGGTGACGGCAAAGCTGATTTAAATATAGATACCGATGGGGATGGCAAACCGGATATCAATATCGGTACTAATGGTGATACAGATTCAAATACTGCCGCTGTAAATACATCTGATTCTAGTATGACATTAGTTTATGTATGGATTATGGTTGTCAGTGCATTGGTCTTTGTAATATTAAGAAAAAAAGAAAGCATGCATATTTAAAAGAGGCTGTAACAAGTAGAAGATTTTATAAAATAAATCATTCTATGGAGGTTACACCCTCTTTTTTTAGTTTTGTGAAGAAAACGAGATTACTTTAAAAACAGAGGTTATTTCTAAGACACACATGATTCTTGTACACTCTTTTTTCTTAAAGTGTTTATTAACAAAATATAGGATTTATTCTGTTGTTGCCTTGATAGAAGATATATATTTTTTCTTCCATGAAGTAGGTGAAAGGTTAAAGTGCATGTTGAAAATTTCGCTGAAATATCGGGTACTTCCAAAGCCGCATTGAGAAGCGATTTCTTTTATTTTTAATTCATCTTGAATTAATAGTCGTTTTGCCTCTTCAAGCCTAAGTTGTGTTAATGCTTCATTGATAGTAGAACCTGTCTCTTTTTTAAAAAGAGAGGAACAGTAATTTGCAGAAGCATGGACCTGATCGGCAATATCTTGGATGGAAATTTGTTTTGAATAATTACAATGAAGAGTATGTATAATTTTTTTTGTCAACGAGGAGTAAATTTTTCTGCTATCTAAAATTTGTTTGACAAGATCAATAATTAAATGACGGACACATCGACTACATTGACTGTAATATAAATAAGTTGAAATCTGACATGTTTTTTCAATATCTGTTTTATAGTTTATTTGGTATGTGACAATCAGCGAATTCATTGTATCTCTACAAGAAGTTAAAATATCTTGAATAAGAGCAAAATCCAACATTTTCCCAGCTTGATCAAAGATAATATTTAATTCTTCATCAATTTTAATCAATTCTGTTTCAAAAAGCTGATTTAAGAGCGAATGAAGTCGATTGATGAGAAAGATTTTGTTTTCTTTTAGTCGGATATTTTTAACCCAATTAATATCAATTACTTGACTTTTTTCGATGAACCAAGATAACTTTACGAGATCTTTACAACAGGAAAACTGCTCGGATATTTGGCTGTAATCTGTGATTGGTTCGGATAAGGCTGTGCAATTATAAGCTTGAATAGTAGAAGAATAGTTCATTTGTTCATATTTTTCTTGTAAGAATTCATTAATTTGGAAAGCGATTTTCCAAGGGTCTTTTGGTTTTTTTGTGCAAGGGGAAAATAGAGTCACGTAGTGCTTCCTTCCGTCAAAAAGAAAGATAATGGAAAGTCCACTGTAACCGTATTGAGTTAAAAGATGATCCATTGTTTTTTTATACTCGAATGCAAAAAATTGTGCTGCCTCACTTTGTTGCCAATGGAACAATGGTTTGTATATATTTTGAGGGAGGCCGGTAACAATCATACGACAATTATCAAAATCAAACGGAAGAGAATAATTCACATTATTGAAAAACTTTTCGGTAGATTCTCTTTCATGACCGGAAAGCATTTCACTGATATGAAAGTGAAGACTTGTAAAGTCTATTTTTCCGTAACTTTCATTTACCTGATTCATCAATTTTTCTTTTTCGTTTTTCATCTTTATACCTCTGTAATTATATATAGCTTAACAATAAATTTGCTTAATAACAAGAAATATTGATGTAAAACTAATTTTAATCGTTGAATTGTTGAACTTTTATTAGGTTTACTTCGTCGAAAGAGGAAAGATATCCATTTATAATAATTATACATAGTTCGTGAAAATATGAACAAAAAGGAGGAAAGAGGAATTATGAAAAAAGAAGTTTCAAGAAGAGAATTCCTAAAAGGTGCGGCAGTTAGTGCGGCAGCTGTTGCAACTGCGGGCCTATTGCAGGGATGCTCTAACACAACATCCTCTCTTGATGAAGGAGAATACACATTCGCAGACGTGATTAACTGGAAGGGAAAATATGATGTTGTTGTAATCGGAATCGGTGCTGCCGGAGCGACTGCGGCAATTGCAGCGGCAGAAGAGGGTGCTAAAGTATTGGTCGTTGATAAAGCCCCTCGCCATGAAGCCGGTGGAAACTCTCGTATTTGTCATCAGCTTTTTGCAACAGTTACCGAAGTAGAAGGTGGAATGAGATATTACAGTTCATTAAGAGGAAAATATTTGAGTACCAGTGATGAAATGTTACGAGTTTATTGTGAAGGGATGACAGGACTCAGAGATTATCTGGAAACTTTAGGTGCAGATAAGTCTAAAATGACATGCTGGCGTGGAAAAGGAATCATCAGTTATGATTGCGAACATCCTGAACAAGATGGAAGTGACTATTTTGCGGCTTACACAATTACAGATAAAGTAAAAGACGGTGCTTTGTATCGCTTGCTTCGTGATAATGTAATGAATCGTGATAATATTGATGTTTGGTATGAAACACCGGCTATGCATTTGATTCAAGATCCTGTTTCAAAAGCAATCATCGGGGTTCAGGTAGAGAGAAAAGGCGAAGTGATGAACATTCGTGCCGAAAATGGTGTTATTATGGCACTGGGTGGATTTGAATTCAATGATGAAATGTTGGAAACCTATTTGTATCGCAGAATGGACGGCTATGAGCGCTTTGGATCAGAATGGAATACGGGTGATGGCGTCTATATGGCAACAGAAGTCGGTGCAAAATTGTGGCATATGGGTAACTATGAAGCCGGTGGTGGAGTTATCGGTTGCGTTTATCCGGCAGATGGTGATGCTTTATATGCATTAGGTGGTCTTGCTGCATATGGAGCAACAGTTATTGTTGGTCCAAATGGTACTCGTTTTGTAAATGAGGATGCAACAACACAAAGCAGACATGGCCATGTCAATGTTTCAGGAACATGGAGAATTGCCGGAATTCCGGATCGTGTATTTGGAATCTTTGATCAAGCAAAAGTTGATTTGATGCAAATGAGTGATTACATGGGACATTTTGCTCAGGGTGGAAACTTATATCAAGCAGATACAATTGAAGAATTAGCAGAGATGTTACATATGGAATATCTACCTGAAACAATTTCTGTATATAATCGTTATTGTGCTGAAGGAAAAGATGAAGCATTCCATCGTGATCCTTCCGGATTAATTCCATTTGGAAATGGACCTTTCTATGCTTATGAATTCACAAAGCTTTCTATCCTAAATACTCAAGGTGGAGCTGAAAGAAATGAAAAATGTGAAGTTCTTGGAAGCGATGGAAATCCAATTCCACATTTATATTCAGCCGGAGAATTCGGTGGATTAACAGCACATACCTATCAGGGTGGTGGAAATATTGCCGAATGTCTTGTCTTCGGTCCAATTGCCGGACATAATGCAGCAACTAAAAAAGAAGCGTTACCGGTTTACTCAAATAAAAAGGTTGAATCTGATATCGTATATACTCCTGGTAAAGAAAATGACCTTGTTAAGAAGGTTTATGATTATGAATTAGGGGATAATGAATACCTTGGTGTTTCTGATAAAGGACAAGGTGGAGATGTCGTTGTAAAAGTCAAAGTTGAAGAAGGAAAGATTTCTGCGGTTGAAGTTCTTGAACATGGTGAAACACCGGGAATCGGAACTCCTGCAATTGATGCAATGCCATCTCAGTTTGTCGGATGTGCAAGTGCAGAAGATGTTCAAGCATTGGATGCCGTAAGTGGTGCAACGATCACATCGGAGGCTTTAAAAGAAGCAGTTCTTGATGCATTAAGTCAAGCTCAATAAGAAAATAAAAAATCCTGTAAAGTAGAAAATGGGATGAACCATAACTGCTTATGCAGGATTTTTTTATTTTAATTTCTAGTTACATAGGTATACATATCACCGGATTGAATAAAAACGGCTGGGATTGTTTCACCGATTGCTTCATTTAAGTATTCAACCATATATTTCATTCCGTATTCTTCGGCATTGAAGTGTCCCAAGGCAAAGATGGCTTTAGGAATCCCATTCATTTGAGCATCACGTATATATTCGCTTAATGTGAAATCGATTAGCTCTAAAGGAATTAATAGATCGATTTCTTCTTCATCAACTCTTTTTATTTGTTCATTATTATTTCCGATTACATGTTCTACAAACCATACTTTTTTTACAAGGGTATCGGGGTCCCCGATAATTCGGATTGCGTTCAAATTTAGTGTCTCAGCCATTTGCTTTGCTAAAACGTGTGCTTTAATTTCCGGGAGTATAAAATTCATCGGTTTCATCGGATTTCCAACGAGATATTTTTCCCAACCCAATGTTTTCATGACACCGTACCAAATCCCATCTTTGTAGGACCCATCTTTTTGGGGGATTCCTGAGTGGATATAATCATGATCACGCCATACAACAATTCCGCCTTCATCTAAGAGTTGCTTTTTCTTTTGAAAGACCGCATTATCTTTCAGCCAGTCGGTATGGTCGCCATGGTTCCAAAATAAGGCCTCATGGGTAATTATCAGATTTGCACCCATTTCTTTTGCTTTGCGAATCACCTCGGTTGTTGCCCAGCAAGAGGTGACGATTTTGGTACATTCTTGATTTGGATTACCATATAGAATTTGATCTCTTGTGGTTTTTTCGTCAATTGGATTTCCATTTCTGTCAATCCCTCTGTGATAGGCTTTGATTTTAGCAATTACTTCATAAATTTTCATGTCTTTGCTCTCCTTTTAGAATATTGTAACCTTTAGAAATGATTGAAATCAAGATAAACCATTTTCAAATGAGAAGAAAGTGTTGGTTTATTATGAAACTATTATCTTTTATATTCAAATAGGAGTATAATATATTCAGATACGGAGGATGGTAGTATGATTCTTGAAGATATTGAATATTTGAAGGAACTGGAAAATGAAATTGATAAAGGAAATGTAGATGCAATGGTGGAATGGGCCAGTTATTATACTGTGATTCATCCGGAAATTGAATTAAAAGATGAATTGTTAAATAAAGTTTTGACTTACTATTTTAAGGGAACGCAGTGTGATCATCCGGTTGCTTATTTGAATTTAGGGGCAATGTATTATAACGGGGTCGGAAGACCGAAGGACTATACGAAAGCATTTGTGCTTTATAAAAAGTCAGCCGAGCTACATAATGTACAAGCAATGTGCAACTTAGGATATTGTTACTATTTTGGAAATGGTGTTCAGGCGAATTTGGCAAAAGCATATCATTGGTTTTTAAAAGGTGCTCTCAGTGGGAATGATGCCAATTGTTATTATAAATTGCATGAAATGTTCCTTGAGGGAGAATTTGTAGAAAAAGATGAAGAAATGAGTTTTATCATGCTTAAAAAATGTTTTGAAAATGTAAAAGCAGATCAAACTGATTTGATTTATGCAGCTTCAAAGAGATTGGGACGTTGTTTGATGGAAGGCAAAGGATGTAAAAAAGATTTGGTTGAAGCGATGAAGGTATATCATACGGCTCAAGTTAGTTTGGCAAATCAAATCCAAGCTAAAGATGAGTACGCTAAGGCGGCTATGCAAAGTTTAGAGAAAGATTTAAGTGAATTGAAAGAGGAACTTTTAGAAAACTGAAACGGTTAAATATGCCGTTTCTTTTTAATGTTAATATTTCCTAGGAAATAAAATTAATGAGAATTTAACTACAAAACTAGGTCATAGTTTATTAAAATACTGCTTGAAGTACTCAATATTGCAGTTAAATAGACTGAATGTTTTCTTTATGATAAAATACGAATAAATATTGATTCAAAGTCATGTATGAGAAATGAATCAATATGAGTGAAAGTATGATATTTGCTAATCGGATGTTTTTAGAAAATGAGATGCAACTATAAGATATTTTTATTGTGTAAAATGAACAGTAGATAGTCAATGAGATGATCTGCAACCTCTTTGATTGTTAAGAGATAGTTTGTTTTATGAACAGTGTATTGAAAGAAGTTGAATAGGAGATATTTTGATGCAAAGACAGTAAGTGAAGGGAGGAAAGTACTATGTTTACAATTAAAAGTACAAAGCAAAATCTTGGAATAGAAATTTCTGGGAGTTTTGAAGATTTGAATGAGCTATATGATGCGATATCGCATTTGTGTGGCGTTGATGTGAAAGATTTTGAAGGGGTACAAAATCGGCTTTATGGCTTTTTGTATGAACTTCGTCATACATATCAAGGAAATCGTGAAATTGTAATCACTTCAAGAGAAACCGGTTTGAATGAAAGAAGAGCCTATCCGGATATAAATCTAGTACAAACAGTGTTTTATTGTAACCGAATTTTGTGGACAGAAATACTTTTTGTTGCGTTTACATTAGAAGATTACAAAACAATGTGCTTAGAAGACAGAAAGCATTTTTTAACTGATGATAAGACGATGAAAGATATTTATGAGGAATATAAACGACAAAGTATAAAAGATATTGCTTTGGTTACTTATTTTCAAGAGTGTATTTGGAATGCACTGAAAGAAGTTATCGGAGAAATTCGTGTAAAAAGTCTTAAAATGCTTTTGAGTAACAAAAAAATGAATTATACTGGGTATTGTTCACAGGCGATTGATTTTATGAATAAGCGATTAGTTCAGTCTTTTATTGAAAATAGGCCAAAAGTAATTGCAGAATTGGCAAGAAATATAATAAAAAAGGATGCCGGATATAGTGAATTGGAAGCTTCAATAAAAAAATTCGCTATTGAAAATAATTTGTTTTATTATGAAGTGGATTTTGAAGGAAATGAAATCATTGAATCTGATTTACTGAACTGGTAAAAATTAATTAAATTTGGAGGGGTAATATGGTATTTATATTTATATCTTCTATCATTTCTATGATTATTGTTATGTATCGTGTTAATAAGAGTGAAGCTTTTTTAGAGAAAATAAGAGATTATGAAAAGATAAACAAGAGGAAAATGAATAAAGGTAAAGTTCCGATATCTTTTTATTTGAAGTATTGCGGAAGTTTGTTACTTGTACTTCTTTTTGTTATGGTGGTATACATAAATGCATGGGCAATTGGTGAAATGGGAGTTAATTTATCAATCAGTTTGTCAGTCTGTTTGATTTCTTTATTTATTGCGGATCTTTTTTGGGAAAAATGGAAAGTACGTCTATATTATGATCAAGAAGGTTTTTTTATTAAAAGTGAATACATTCATTTTAATAATGTAAAAGAAATAAAGAAATTGAAAAAAGGAAATTATTCTTTAGTGATTTTAAAAAATGGAAAAGAATTGAAAATCAAGGATGACTTGGCAAATCAAATTATATATTATAAGAATAAGTAAAAAATATCGGATGAGTCCGATATTTTAAAAGTCTTTATATTTATGTTTTAATAGTTTCCAAAAGTTAATATGATAGTTCATAAATTCAACTTTTTGACTTGAGTTTAAAAGTGTAGGATCAAATCCAAGCTTTTCATTCCAAATTGAGAATGATTTAATAAAATGTTCTACTTCTTCTTCACTGAAAGAATCATCTTTAAATTCCTGTTGAATGAGTGAAGTTTCCTCAAGGAATTCACGCAAAGTCATATCAAATGCAGTTGCAAGTCTTGTTAATGTAGATAGAGAGTAATCTTTTGGAACACCTCTTTTGATTTTTCTTATATAGTCTTCGGTTAATCCTGATTTTTCAGCAATTACTTTATTAGACATTCTCAGTTTTTCACTTTTAATTCGAATGTAATCACTAACATTGTTATTCATGCTATCACCAAAATTAGTATACAATGAATATCAAAAAAGAATACGATATTATTGTATTAAAACGATTTGTTAAGTATTGATTCGGAAGTGTATAAATCATTCGATCCTTGATTCTGTATATTTTTATTTATATATGATTGAGGATAAAATGTAATATGAAGGACTTAAAGATTGTGATGGTTAAGATAATTAAGGTAGTTTTCTTGATTAGGAGATATAAAAAACATCTGTTTTATCAGATGCTTATTTTGTTGAATTCTTTTTGAAGTCAAGAATATGTTTTTTTAAAGCTGCAAAAGTTTCTGTACTGAGATCATGCTCAATCTTACAAGCATCTTGAATTGCTATCTCTTCGTCTACTCCGATAAGAATGAAAAAGTCAGATAGAAACTGATGGCGTTCATAAATTTTTTCTGCAATTTCCAAACCTTTATCAGTTAATATAAGAGAATCATCCTCTTTCATGATCAAATATCCGTTTTCCTTTAAATTTTTTACAGCCACGGAAACACTGGGCTTAGAAAATTTTAAACTTGTAGCAACATCAATGGAATGCACTTTTTCTTTTTGTTGAGACAAAATAAGAATTGTCTCTAAATACATTTCTGCGGATTCTTGTATTTTCATGAATAATAACCTCACCTTAATATTATTTTAACACAAATCGGTTGATAATTATACGAAAAAAAATAGAAAAAAATGAACTATATTCTTGCAACCTGAATGAATTGTGATAAAATATAGATTGATTAGTTGAGACTAACTTTCGCTTAGGAGGATTAAGTATGCACAGATTAAAAGAAGGGGAAACAGGACATTTGAGTGATTTGAAACTTGGGCAGTGTGCCGAAGTTTTAGGATTGCATAATGATAATCTTGCACTCAGAAGACGTTTGTTGGATATGGGAATCACTACTGGGGTCAAGATCAGAGTTAAAAAGATTGCTCCATTAGGGGATCCTGTTGATATTGAATTAAGAGGTTATGAATTGTGTATTCGTTTAGATGAGATGAGAAATATTGACATTAAGGTGGTATCAAAATGAGAGTTGCACTTGTAGGAAATCAGAATAGTGGAAAAACTTCTCTGTTTAATTGTTTGACCGGCTCTAATCAAAAAGTAGGAAATTGGCCGGGGGTAACGATTGATCGAAAAGAAGGTGTAATCAAAGGGACAGAAACGATTTTGGTAGACTTACCGGGAATTTATTCATTAAGTCCTTATACATCAGAAGAGGAAGTATCCCGTAAATATATATTGGAAGAAAATCCGGATGTGATCATTAATATTGTTGATGCAACATCCTTGGAAAGAAGTTTATATTTGACAACTCAACTTTTAGAGCTAGACTGTCAAGTTATTTTAGCATTGAATATGTGCGATATTTTGGAAAAAAAGGGAATATCCATTGATGAGAAAGAACTAAGTAAAAATCTTCATATGAGTGTGGTAAAGATTTCCGCATTAAAAAATATGGGAATTCAAGAATTGATCAATCTTTTAAAATCAGAAGAAATCTTGGATAATAAGCATCAAAAAATATATGAAGACCCAATTGAAAAGGCAATTGAGAAAATTTCATCTCAATTAAATGACTTAAAACATAAACGGTTCATTTCAGTAAAACTTTTGGAACGGGATCCACTTCTCAAGGATAAAGAAACGGAAAATATCCGTCATGATATTACTGAATGTGAACAGGCTTATCAATTGGATATGGAGCAAATCATTGCCAATCAACGTTATTTATATATAGATAAAGTAAAACAAACATGTCTTACTAAAACACCGGTTCCGGAATCGGGAACTGATAAATTAGATAAAATATTTTTGAATAAATGGCTGGCATTGCCGATATTTGCGTTGATTATGGCTCTTGTCTATTTCTTAGCAGTAGGAGTGGTGGGTAGCTATACGGTAGAATTAATCAGCGGAGAGGGTGGAATCATTACTTTATTCCAGAATTGGCTTTCCGAATTTTTGATTTCAAATGAGGTTTCAGAGTGGCTGATCAGTTTAATTTGTGATGGAATTATTGCGGGTGTCAGTTCGGTTCTTGGTTTTGTTCCACAATTGATTATTTTGTTTTTGTGTATTTGCCTTCTTGAAACAAGTGGGTATATGAGTCGAATTGCTTTTTTGTTAGATAAATTATTCAGAAGTATCGGATTAAGCGGTAAATCTTTGATTCCGTTTATTGTCGGATCCGGATGTTCTGTACCGGGAATTATGACATGTAGAACAATTGAAGATGAAACAGAGCGGAGAATCACGATCATGTTGACACCTTTTATGCCATGTTCTGCAAAATTGCCGATTTTAACTTTGTTTGCCGGGAATTTCTTTGGAGAATTCGCATGGCTTGCTACGGTATTTCTTTATTTCTTGGCGATTTTGACAATTGTTTTTTCTTCTCTTGTTATGAAGAAATGGATTTTTACCGAGAAAGGATCTGCATTTATCTCAGAACTTCCGGAGTATAAACTGCCAAGTCTTACTTATGTATTAAGAGATGTCGGAGAAAAAACATTTGCGTTTATTCAACGAGCCGGAACGATTATTCTTTTCTGTTCGGTCGTTGTATGGTTTTTATTATCATTTTCATGGAAATTGGAATATGGCGTAGCTATTGAATTCAGTATTTTGGCTAGTATCGGTAAAGGACTGGCATGGCTGTTTTATCCGATGTTGGGAACGTTGAGTTGGGGATCGGCGGTTTCTGCATTGCAAGGATTGATCGCTAAAGAACAGGTTGTTTCAAGTATGGCGATTATAGCCGGATTATTTGAAGAAACAGCGGATGCGACAATTTTCGCAGGAAATGGGATCTTCTCATTCTTTACACCGGCAAGTGCTTATGCATTTATGGTTTTCAATTTATTTAGTGCTCCATGTTTTGGGGCAATCGGAGCAATGAAAAGAGAGCTAGGCAGTGTGAAGCGCATGCTCCAGGCTGTACTGTTTCAAACCGGAATTGCATGGGTCTTAGCAGTTCTGATTTATCAAATCGGACATTTTTTGGAGATGATGGGATGAATTGGATAGAATCAATCGTTTTAGTTGCTGTCTTGGCTTTGGTTGCTTTTGCCTTTTATGAAGGTTTTGTTCATCATAGAAAAGAACCGTGCGGAGGGTGTCCGTATGCGAAAAATTGTAGTGGAAGTTGTGCTAAAAAAGAAAAATGTGAGGAGCGATGATTTTATTTCACGCTCCTTTTTAAAGCATTTAGAAATAAAATTTATGGTATAATAAGCGATATCTGAAATTAGGAGAGTTTATGAAAAGAAAAATCAGTTTGATCTTGGTAAGTCTGTTATTGGGATGTGGAGTCAATTTGAAAGAAGAAGAGAATCGATATCCGATGTATGAAAAAGCATATTTATACATTACAGATGGAAAGTATGATGAAGCAATTGATATTTTAATTACTATGAGGGACTATCTTGATAGCGAAGATTTATATTATGAAGCAGTGTATCGTCGATTATTGAATGAAGTGGAAGTTTATTTCCAAACACAGGAAGGTTTTGCGGAATTGGAAAAAGATTATTTGATTTTAAGCTATGATCATAGAAATGAGATGATGGAGCAGCAACAGGGGTTATATCTTGAACTACTGATTATTGCTACAAAAATAAATTTAGGTCAGAGTATTAACTGTGATGAGGATTTTTACTATTATCAACCGGAGAGTTTTTGGGATATGGCAGAAAGTGTTACAGTGCTTAACAGCGCACAATTAATAGAAGTGATTAAAGAATATAAAGCAAATCATGAAAAAGACTGCATTTTAAAATAATTGTAAAAGGAGAAGAAAATGGAATTAAAAATAACAGATTATATATGTACGGTATGCGAGCCTTCAACCGGTTTGAAGATTGACTCCAAGAGTATCGAGAGACTTAGCGATATTGAAAAGAATCTAATTGATAAAAAGATAAAAAAGATTAGGAATTCTGCCCAGATGAGTAAAGGGATCCTATTAAAAGAAAGTATTCAGGATTCTTTAATTGATGATTATTTACACAAAAGAATTTCATTTCATCACTTTGTTCAAGAGATTACCATGCAAATATGTGATAAGAAAAAAGCGGCGGGAAAATTTGAGGGATTTGATGTACTGGTATTAGATGGAACAGTTGAAGGCTGTCATTTTCTTGCGATTATGGATTGTGCATGGCAAAAAGGATATACACATTATACAGAGACTGATGGGATTGAAAGTTTCAATCGAATTGTGGAGTACAAAAATATGCTTTCGGAAGGAATCTTAAAGGAAGATAATATATTCTTTTACGATATTTTAAATGAAACGGTACTTTTAAAAGAAGTAAGTTTTGAAATAGAAGGAAAGAAACAGAAATTATTTTCTGATTTATTATTTCCGTGTGGAAGTGTTCCGAGCGAAAAAGAAACATTAAAGATTATGAAAGAGGTGGCGGGGAAGCTTGCGGAGAAATATGAACTTAAGAAGACGGAGGTACTACCAAAGCTGAAAGCGGCAATCAATGAGACGGAAGAGTTGGATATTGTAGAGTTAGCCGATACAATTTTTGAGGAAAAGAAAATGATTTGTGACGATTTTGTTGCAAGTGTTCAAGAATCGGGAATTAATACTAAGATACCATTTGATTCACAAAAATTGGAAAAGAAAGATAGAATGGTTCGGTTTGTAACGGAAACAGGAATTGAGATTTCAATCCCGGCACAATATATAAAAAGAAAAGATTTCGTTGAGATAGTCAATCATTCGAATGGAACAGTGAGCATTGAAATAAAAAATATCAGTGACTTAAAAAATGGTCGTGTATAATTTTAAAATTGTTTAATTCACTGAAAATTCACTTAGAATCCATTTTAAACACAACTTTATAAGGTAAACTATTAAATATCAAGAAAAGGTTTTAAAGGAGGTACTCTTTGTGGAAGAAATGAATGAAAATGTTGAACAAAACGAGGAACAGGATACAGAAGAAGTCGTTGAGGCTGAAAGTGAAATTGTTGAAAAGACAAAGGAGCTAAATGAAGATTTGCAAAAAGAAAGCAATGAAGATGTTGAAGCCGAACTTCAAAGATATCGTCAAATAGAACAAGCGAGAATCGAAAAAAAAGAAGCCGGTAAGCAACGGATGAAAAAGTTTGGAAAGGTTTTGATTGTAGTTTTAGCTTTTGCAATCATATCTGTTTGCGGAGGTTATGGCGGAACCTATCTTTATATGAAGTCACATACTGCTTCAAATCAAAAACCAGAGGTGAATACACAAGTTATTTACCAATCAGTACAAAGACAGGATGAAAATGGGAATAATTTGGGAGCTCTATCAATTAAACAGGTAGCGGAATTATGCTCACCGAGTGTTGTGGAAATTACAACTCAAACGGTTTCACAATATTGGAATCAAACTTACACATCAGAAGGAGCCGGAAGCGGTGTTATTTATACAGAAGATGGGTACATCATTACAAATAATCATGTAATCAAAGGTGCCAGTACCATCGGTGTAATTTTAAATAACGGGGAATATTATGATGCGACAGTTGTTGCAACGGACGCAGCGATGGATTTAGCAATTTTAAAAATAGAGGCAGAAAATTTGGTACCGGTTGTATTTGCGCAAGAGGATAGTGTGAAAGTAGGCGATGTTGCGATTGCGATAGGAAATCCACTTGGCTCATTGGGAGGAACGGTTACAGACGGAATCATCAGTGCACTAGATCGTGAGATTACTTTGGATAATGAAGTTCACAATCTTTTACAGACGAATGCCCAAATTAATCCGGGGAATTCCGGTGGTGGATTATTTAATGACCATGGTGAATTGATTGGTATTGTTGTAGCTAAATCAACTTATACACAAAGTGGAACAGTGGTAGAGGGAATCGGTTATGCAATCCCAATCAGTGATGTCAAAACAACGATTGAAGATTTAATGACAAAAGGATATGTATCCGGAAGAGTTTATTTGGGTGTAGGTTTAACTGAAATTTCTGATTCACAATCCGCAAGATATTATGGAGTAAGAAATTTAGGGGTTTATGTCACGGCAGTTGAAGAGAATTCACCGGCAAAAGAGGCAGGACTTGAAGAGAATGATTACTTAGTCGCTATTGATGGTCAACAGTTTACAACTATTTCCGAAATGAAACAGTTATTAAATGAACATGAAGTTGGAGATTCAGTAGAAATTATTCTTGTTAGAGGATCCCGTACTTTAGTAGTTCATGCAACATTGGCAGAAAAAACAGAATAAAAACAAAAGAATTCCTTTGATCTGAATACAGATTGAAGGAATTTTTTATTTGAAATTTGTAGTAGAAAGGGTAAATTTTGGTCATGATAGTATCATGAATCGTATGTAATAAATGAAGATTTTACATTGATTTTACAAAAACTCACTTTCAAACTTTACGTAGTTAATGTAAGGTTTTATTGAAATCTAAACAAGGAGTGATGATATATGGATATACTGTCAATGATTACACTTATTGGAGGATTAGCGTTTTTTTTGTATGGCATGAATATTCTTTCCGGAAGCTTGGAAAGGATGGCCGGAGGACGATTGGAAACAACCTTAAAACGAATGACATCCAATCGTTTTAAAAGTCTTTTTTTGGGTGCCGGAATTACGGCTGCAATTCAATCTTCATCAGCAGTAACGGTCATGTTGGTGGGACTGGTCAATTCCGGAATCATGCAAATTAAAGAGGCGATTGGAGTCATTATGGGATCCAATATCGGAACCACGATGACTGCCTGGATTTTAACATTGGTGGGGATCGAATCGGATAATTTATTAATAAGTCTTTTGAAGCCGGAAAATTTCTCGTTGATTTTTGCTTTTTTCGGTGTGTTGCTTATCATGTGCAGCAAGAAAACAAAGCAGAAAGATATCGGGAATATGTTGGTGGGATTTGCTATTCTCATGTATGGAATGAAACTCATGAGCAGTGCGATGAAACCCTTGGCAGAATTACCGGCCTTTACACAATTATTAACAGCATTTCAAAATCCGATTTTAGGAGTCCTTGCCGGGTTGATTATTACCGCAATCATTCAAAGTTCTTCTGCGTCCGTAGGTATTTTACAAGCGATGGCTCTTACCAAGGCCGTATCGGTAGGAGCGGCAATTCCTATAATCATGGGACAGAATATCGGTACGTGTATTACCGCATTGCTTTCCAGTATTGGAGTAAGTAAAAATGCCAGAAAGGTCGCAATCGTTCATGTGTCTTTTAATCTTATCGGAACAGCAGTTTGCTTAGTGATTTATTGTGTGGCTAATGGAATTTGGCAATTTGAATTTGTAAATCAACCGATTGATGCCATCGGGATTGCGGCAATTCATACAATGTTCAACGTATTCACAACGATTTTATTACTGCCTTTCACTAAACAGTTAGAAAATATTGCCAATTTTATTCTTCCGGATACGTCTTCAAAAGAGCTTACAAATACAAATCTTTTGGATCCACGGTTATTGGCAACCCCTTCAATCGCAATCACAGAATGTGACAATCTGACATTACAAATGGGTAAACTTGCTACCGGGACTTTGCGAAAAGCATTCGGGTTACTGGAACAGTATGATGAGGATACTGTGGAAGAGATCTTAAAAAATGAAAGCATGTTAGATCGGTATGAAGATGAACTTGGTACAACTCTTGTCCTTCTGTCTTCCAAACGATTATCTGATGAGGATTCATTAAAAGCATCTAAAATGCTTCATGTAATTGGGGATTTTGAACGATTGGGAGATCATGCGGTAAATTTGATGCATTCAGTTCAGGAACTACGAGAAAAAGATGTACATTTTTCTGACAGTGCCTCACAAGAGTTATCGGTTTTATTGGATGCGATTCATGAGATCCTTTCCATTACTGAAAAAGCTTATGAAGAAAATGATTTATCTATTGCTTTGAGTGTAGAACCATTAGAGCAAATCATAGATGGTTTGGTAGCAGATATCCGTAATCGTCATATTATTCGCTTACAATCCGGTAATTGCTCGGTTGTGTTGGGATTTATCTTTTCTGATGTCCTAACTAATTTAGAACGAATATCCGATCATTGTTCTAATGTCGCTGTGGCACTGTTAGAATTATCTCATAGTTCTTTTGATACGCATAAATATCTTCTAAGTATTCGTTCTAAGGATGAGCGATATCAGGATGCACTTCAAAGATATGAACAGAAGTATCGATTGGAGTGGCCTTGGTAAGGGTTGATTCTCTATAATTCTTGCTGTATCATGGATACGAAATGGGGAAATATATGAGATAAATTATATTGTATAGATCTATTCAGTTTATGATTTAATAAGAGAGTTTGTAATTATGAGGAGATTGTAATATGGCAATTTGGTGTGTTGAAGATGATGATAGTGTCCGAGATATTGAACTTTATACACTTCGTTCTACTGGGTTTGATGCAGAAGGATTTTGTGATGCTGCCTCCTTTCGCTCAGCGTTGTGTAGCGATAAACCAGAATTGATTATTCTTGATATCATGCTTCCGGGTGAAGATGGTCTAGACTTGTTGCGATTTTTGCGTAGTAATCAATCGACCCAAGAGATACCGATTATTATGGCCACGGCAAAAGGTCAGGAATATGATAAGGTACAGAGCCTGGATTTAGGTGCAGATGATTATCTTGTGAAACCGTTTGGCATGATGGAAATGGTTTCTCGTGTGAAAGCGGTGATGCGCCGTTATAAATCAGTTTCATCACCCCGGTTGTTGAAGTCAGGTGGGGTAGTAGTTAATTTAGATGAATATACTGTTTCTGTTGATGGGGAGAAAATTTTACTTACTCACAAAGAATTTGAACTGCTTCGGCTTTTTCTCACACACCCGAAAACTGCATTTACTCGGGAACAACTCTTTTCAAAGATTTGGGGATTTGATTTTGTCGGAGAGACAAGAACGGTGGATATGCATATTCGAACATTACGACAAAAACTAGGCAACTATGGTAAAGGAATCGTGACGGTACGAAATGTGGGGTATAGATGGGAGATAAATTCATGACTAAGCGGATTTTTCAATCAACCATGTTGGTGGCAGGAGCGGTTTTAACTGCGAGTGTTCTTATCATTATGGGATGTCTATATAATTATTTCGATAAGATAGTGGAACAACAGATGAAAGAGGCTCTGATCTTAGCTGTCCAGGGGGTTGAGAATAACGGTGTAGATTATTTAAATGAGTTGGCTTCTTCCACCTATCGATTAACATGGGTTTCTGCAAAGGGTGATGTGATTTATGATACGCAAGTAAATGCGAATGAGTTGGAAAATCATGGCAACCGAAAGGAAATTAAAGAAGCACTTGAGAGTCGTGAAGGGTTTAGTCTGCGTTATTCAATTACGTTACTTGAACGAACGATCTATCAAGCTTTACGCTTGAAAGATGGTTCTGTACTTCGTATATCAATCAGTCATTTAACTTCTTGGATATTGGCATTGGGAATGCTTCAGCCAATCCTAATTGTCTTCTTTGGTGCATTGATTTTATCCGGAATCCTAGCACAAAAGGTATCCAAACGGATAATGGAACCTCTTAACAATCTTGATTTGGAATGTCCATTAAATCATGATGTATATGAAGAACTGACTCCGCTTTTAACTCGTATTCATCAACAACGGCGACAAATTGAATGGCAAATACAAGAATTACAACATAAGAATGATGAATTTACGCAAATCACCCAAAGTATGACAGAAGGACTTGTGCTACTTAATCAAAAAGGATTTATCCTCAACATTAATCCCGCAGCGATGAAATTCTTTCATACAGATCACACATGTATTGATAGAGATTTTTTAGAGATTGAGCGAAGTGAGGAAGTAAGTCAAGCACTTAAAATTGCAATGACAAATGATCATAGTGAGATACATTTAGAGCGTGAAGGAAAAGAATATCGACTGAGTATCAGTCGTATTGAATCAAATGGAGAAATTATCGGTGCAGTAATACTTATATTTGATATTTCTGAACAAACTTTTGCGGAACGAAATCGCAGAGAGTTTACCGCTAATGTATCACACGAACTGAAAACACCATTACAATCAATTATGGGAAGTGCGGAACTGATTGAAAACGGACTTGTAAAACAAGAGGATCTGCCTCGTTTTATAGGGCATATTCATACCGAAGCGAAACGTTTGGTTACCTTGATAGAGGATATCATCCGTCTCTCTCAGCTTGATGAAACACAGGAATTACCGTTTGAAGAAGTAAATTTATTAGTGGTTGTAAATGAGGTGGTTGCATCTCTTCATGATGAAGCATTGAAAAAAAATATTACAATTGATGTAACAGCTGAAGAAGTCTATATACATAGTGTTCGACAATTAGTTTATGAAATTATTTATAATCTTTGTGATAATGCAATTAAATATAATAAAATGGAGGGTAAAGTAGAAATTTCTATCCAAAAAGATGAACAAAAGGTTATTCTTACCGTAAAAGATACAGGAATAGGAATTCCCGTTGAACATCAAATGCGAGTCTTTGAACGATTCTTCCGGGTAGACAAGAGTCATTCTAAAGAATCAGGAGGAACCGGATTGGGTCTTTCTATTGTTAAACATGCGGTACAGTATCTAAACGGTACAATTGATTTGGAAAGTGTTTTAGGTGAGGGGACTACAATTCAGGTTATTTTATAAATGTAAGAGAATTTGAATCAGTGAATTTAGTTTAGAAGTGTCCGTGAAATATTTAAACTTTGTAAGGAGTTTAGGTATTTCTTTTTTTATAGATAATAGATCAAATGTCATCTATGAATGAAAAATTAAAGCGGAATATGCGCAGTTTTAGTAAAAATTAAGATAGAAATAACGAAAAAATCAATTAAAATTAAAATAAATCGTTCTTTACTGGAAATGTATTCTTAAAAACGATATAATAAAAATAATAGGTTAGGCGATACTTGATATTTTCGAAATTGGTTGGAAAATAGAGCAAGGATTAATAAGTCTACAGGAGGAACGATATGGCAAATCAATGGGATGAAATGATGGATGAAAAGGATTTTGATGAGGATATCAAAAAGCGTGAGTCGCTGATTGAAGAAGCAAAAAATTTAGATGCATCTCTTTCATGGAATGAACTCAGTCGTAAAATTACAGAGCTAAAAAGAAGATGGAAACGTATTTCTTATTGGGAGTCTGCTTATGAGGTAAAAATGGCAGAAGAGTTTGATGCAGTATTGGATGTGTTTTACGCAAAACGTAATGAAATCTATCAAAATTCACAAGTGTTGAAACAGGAATTGATATCAAAGGCAAAAGAATTAAGTGGAAGTACAAACTTCAATAAGGCTACGGATGAAATGAATGAGTTAATGCGTCAATGGAAAGCAGCCGGAAATGCAGGAAAAGAAGAGGATGCTTTGTGGGAAAGCTTTAATACAGCTCGTCAAACTTTCTTTGATCGCAAGCGTAAATTTATACAGGAAAGACAAGATCAATTTGCGAATGCTCATAAAATAAAAGAAGAACTAATTGTTGAGGCAGGAAAGTATATTGATTCAACGGACTGGCAGAAAACAAGCGAAGCACTTCGTGATTTGATGAATCAGTGGAAGGCAGCAGGAAGTGCCGGAAGAGATCATGAAGAAGATTTGTGGAGCAGATTTAATGAAACATGTCAGAAATTTTACAGTCGAAGAGATGAGCATTATAAAGAGCTTCATGAAGTACAAAATGGTAATTATGCGGCTAAGAAAGAATTGCTTGAACAGGCAAAGAGTATCCTTGATTTGAAGGCTTTCACAAAAGAAAACACGGCAAAGATGAAAGAATTAGGCGCTGAGTGGAAAAAGATCGGATCATGTGGCAGAGAAAAAGAAGATCGCATTTGGAATGAGTTCAGAGGCGTTATGGATGCTTATTTTGATGGATTAAAAGAATTCAATGAACAAAAGCATCAACAATGGCGTCAAAGAATGGTGGATAATCGCAAACGGAAACAAGATTTGATTCAAAATCAAAGAAGATTGATGAAGAGAATGCAAGATGAACTTCCTACAATCTTATCTCAGCGTGAAGCAGAAGAAATGGAAGATAGAATTCAAGAGAAAGAGGAATTTATCCAAGAATTGGAAGCTCAGTTAGCTGAACTTGATAAAGCTTTAGAAGAATAAAATTTATATTTATTTAATAACATCTTTCATGATATTTGAAAGATGTTTTTATATTTTTGATTAAAAGAGGATTATTTGAGCATGCTTTATGCGGAGGGTTGTTTATGAGAAAAGGGATCATTGTGCTATCATGCATGCTATTATTTACGGTTTGGAATATCTCGGCACAGAGTGATGAGCCGCGTTATATATTATATTTTGACAGTAAAAGTAAAAGTGACTTGAATGTTAAAAAAGAAATCATAAAGATCTATGATGACTTAATGGAGCAGGTAGATGAAAGTTCACGAATGTCATTTTTAGCAGAACAAATAAATTTATTTGAATTAGATGAAAATACAAAAGCATTTTTTTTAAATGGTACATTGAAGATTGTAATCGGTGATGGGCAAGGCCTTGTTTTAGAAGGAACTTTTGTTAAAGAAAGCTGTGATATCGAAGTAAATAAACGTTCATGGCTTTTAGAACTTTTGAATCAATAGATGGACAATTTAATATAAATGTCTATTTTCAAGTTTATATCCCTATTGTATAATAATTTCGGTGATAAAATGGAAACTAGATATTTAGAAAAAGAGAATCTGGAAGAAATAATTAGAATATTAAATGATGGTGGCGTTGTTGCATTTCCGACAGATACTGTTTTTGGTGTAGGAGTTCGATGCGATCGATTTGATGCAATTGAAAAATTAAAAATGGCTAAAGGACGGCCGGAAAATAAACCGTTTCCGATGATGGTTTCTTCTGTTGAACAAATTAAAAAAGTTGCGGTGGTAAATGATCGAGATGAGAAAATTATTCAAAATTTTATGCCCGGAGCATTGACCATGATTTTTAAGAAACTTGAAGCTGTGGATCCGATTGTGACTGGCGGATTTGAGACGATTGCGATTCGAATGCCGGATGATTCTTTTATTTTGAATTTGTTGGATCAATTGGGCATTCCGATGCTAGTAACCAGTGCGAATCAAAGCGGATTGCCTGCATCGTTGACGGATGAAGAGGCTTTTGAGCAATTAGGTGGACGAATAGAGGCAATTGTAAGAGGAAAAAGCAAAGCGGAAAAGGCGAGTACGATCTTAGATGTAACCAAAAGTGAACTTTCACTTGCACGACAAGGAGAACTCACTCTTGATGAAATTAAAAGCGTGCTGTAAAAGGGATGGAAGTTTGCATTAAATTCGCTTTATTTTACTTGTTTATAATGCTATAATTATCGACAAGAAGGAGAAAATTTTATGGTAAAAGTTTTAGATCATCCTCTAATTACACACAAGCTCACACAAATGCGTAAAGAAGAAACGGGAACACTTAATTTCTCACGCAATTTGGATGAGATTGCCGGATTAATGGCATATGAAATATGCCGAGATGTTCCGCTTCACGAAGTTACGATTCAAACTCCTGTAAGCGAATGTCATACATATGAATTGGATAAAGAAATTATTCTTGTGCCTATTTTGAGGGCAGGGCTCGGATTAGTTAACGGAATCAGAAGTTTGATTCCTACCGCTAAAGTAGGACATATCGGTCTTTATCGTGATGAAGAAACATTGGAACCGCATGAGTATTTCGCAAAATTTCCAAAAGGGTTGGAAGATGCCTATGTTCTTGTTTTGGATCCGATGTTGGCAACAGGCGGTAGTGCAATTGCTGCAATCGATATGGTAAAGAAAAGAGGGGCAAAGTCAATCAAAATGGTTTGTCTTGTCGGAGCACCGGAAGGGGTAAAAGCATTGACGGAAGCACATCCGGATGTAGATTTATATCTTGCTGCCTTGGATGATCATCTCAATGAGCTTGGTTATATCGTACCGGGACTTGGAGATGCCGGAGATCGAATTTTCGGGACAAAGTAATGAAAGAATTGGCCAAGGTCTTATCTTTGGGGGGCAGTATTGTAATCAGCATCCTTTTGCCTGTTTTAGCAGGAAGGTGGGTAGATGAGAGACTGCATATTAGTCCTTTAGGTGTACTTGTGGGATTATTTCTTGGTTTGGCAATGGCGTTTTATCATGTCTACGAAATAACGAAATGATTATGGATAAAAATTTAAAAAAAGTAATTTGTTTTTCTTGTGTAGTAATTGCTTGTTTGTTTTTGTTTATTGATCTGTCACTTGTTTATGGATTTATTTTGGGAAGTTTCATTTCTGTGATCCTTTATCGAAGGACAGAGCGATTTTGTACGGCAATTTTGAACAGTAAGAGCTCAAACAAGGGATTTATGTATTTGAATTTTATGATTAATTTTGGGTTAATGGCGCTTACTTTATTGATATGTGCTTTAAAACCTGAGACATTGAATATATTTGCTGCGGCACTCGGATTAATGATTGTCAAAGCATCGCTACTTTTCAATGTTGTATTTTTAGAAAGGAGAAAGGATCATGCATCTTGAGATTCAGTCAGATGTATTTGTAATAATCGGATTGACGGCAATTTTATGCTTTGCGATCATCGCTCTTTCAAAAAAGATCGATCAAGCGGATCCATTGGCAAAGCCGGGAATCTTAATTTCTGCAATTCTTTGGCTGGTGACCACATTGGATTCACAAGTTAAAAGTAATGTCGGAGGGAAGATATCAAAACGTTTGAGTCCATACATTATTACAATATCGATCTACATCTTTATAAGTAATATTTTGGGGCTATTCGGTTTTGCATCGCCGACAGCTAATTACAGTGTTACTTTAATGCTGACGATTATTACTTGGACAATGACGCAGATTGCTCAGCTTAAAGCAGGGGGCTTCGGTGCTTATATGCATTCATTTATTGAACCGATCCCGGTCTTTCTGCCAATGAATATTTTCGGAAAGTTTTCAAGTTTGCTTTCGATGTCACTTCGTCTTTTTGGAAATATTTTATGTGGAAGTATTATTATGTCGCTGTTGTATTCGTTTACGGGATGGCTTTCAACGATGATTGTCAGTTTGATTATTCCGGTCACATCAGCATTTAATTTCTTGGCACTGGTAATTACTCCGGTGCTCCATGCTTATTTTGATTTATTTGCTGGATTTATCCAGACATTGATATTTATAACATTAACAATGGTATTTATCGGGAATGAACTCCCTGATGATATGAAATTGAACGATTAACACTTTGGATAGGAGGAAAAAATTATGGATATCGCAAAAGGTTTAATTGCAATTGGTGCCGGTTTGGCTGTTATGACCGGTATGATGACAGGTATTGGTGAGGGATTTGTCGGAGGAAAAGCAGTCGAAGCAATCGGACGTAATCCGGAGGCTGAATCAAAAATCCGTTCTACGATGATTTTGGGTATTGCACTTTCAGAGACTTGTGCTATTTATGGTCTTTTGATTGCCATCCTATTGATTTTTGCTTTCTAAGAATTTGAAAACAAAATAGCTAGGAGGGAACAAAATGATTGATATTGATATTATTGGACAATTGCTTCCCAATCCTGTAACAATGCTGGTTCAGCTTTGCTCAACCCTTGTCTTGTTTTTGGTCGTGAAGAAGTTTTTATGGAATAGTGTCGTGAACATGTTGGATAAAAGAAGTGAAGCGATGCAAAGTGAATTAAATGAAGCTGAAATGCTGAAAAAGCAGGCCGAAATGGCGAATGAAGAGGCTAAAAAACAGCTTAAAGAAGCTTCTGATACATCAAAAATGATTGTGGCTAAGGCAGAAAATGAAGGAAAAGCAGTCAAGGAACAACTTTTGGCATCCGCTAAAAAAGAAGCAGAAGATAAATTGGCTTCTGCTCGGCGTGAAATTGAGTATGAGAAAAAACAGATGCGCAGTGAAATGATCAGTGAAATGGTTGAGGTAGCGATGGTGGCTACAGAAAAACTAATTCAAGAAAAGGCTGATGCAAAAGAAGATCAGGCTGCGATTGAGCGCTTTGTAAAGGAAATAAGTGAACTCCATGAGCCAGTTAACTGAAAGATATGCTACAGCTCTGTTTGAGTTAGCATTGCAGGAAAATGCATTACCGCTTTATCAGTGCCAAATTAAAGAATTGATAGGAATATTTACAGAGAATAATTCTATTCAATCTTTCTTTGCCGCTGTACAAATTTCAACGGATGAAAAAAAGGAACTTTTGACAAAAGCATTTAAAGGAAAAATCGAACCGATGATTTTTAACTTTCTAAATCTTTTGGTGGATAAGAAAAGAATTAGTCATGTAGTTGAAATTATGAAAGAGTTCAATACATTATGTAATCGTGAATTGAACATTCGGGAAGGAATTGTTTATTCGGCTCGACCACTTACACAAGATCAGATCGGGCAATTGGAACAAACATTATGTGAAAATAAAAATCAAAAAATCGAGCTTCAAAATTTGATTGATGAAAGATTGATATCCGGAATTAAAGTTGCGATGGAAAATCAAGTCATTGATTTGAGTATGAAGAATCGGATTGAGTCATTGAAAAATGAATTATTAAAGGAAAGCAGGTGAGAAAATGGATTTGAGACCTGAAGAAATCAGTGAACTGATCAAAGAACAGATCAGACACTATGAAGATAAGATAGAATCTAATGATGTGGGGACAGTCATTACCGTAGGAGACGGAATAGCCTTGATTCAAGGGCTTGAGAAAGCAATGGCAAGTGAGCTTTTGTTGTTTCCGGGTAATGTATATGGAATGGTATTAAACTTGGAAGAAGATCATGTCGGTGCCGTACTTTTAGGTAGTGATACACAGATCAAAGAAGGCGATGAAGTGCGTAGAACCGGAAGAATCGTTGAGGTTCCTGTTGGTGATGGCATGTTAGGTCGTGTTGTCAATGCTTTAGGACAGGCTATTGATGGCGGGGCACCGATTGAAAGTACAAAGACAAGACCGATCGAGCGTGTTGCACCGGGAGTTATGACAAGAAAAAGTGTTCATCAACCGTTAATGACCGGATTGAAGATCATTGATTCCATGATACCAATCGGAAAAGGTCAGCGTGAATTGATTATCGGGGATCGACAAACCGGGAAGACAGCAATCGCTATCGACACGATCATTAATCAAAAGGATGAAAATGTAAATTGTATTTATGTAGCAATTGGTCAAAAAGCCAGTACGGTTGCACAGATTGTTGAAAAACTTCGCCAGCATGGAGCGATGGAATATACAACAATCGTTGCATCTACAGCCAGTGAATTGGCACCTCTTCAATACATTGCACCTTATGCCGGGTGTGCTATTGCGGAAGAGTGGATGGAAGAAGGAAAAGATGTTTTAATCGTTTATGATGATTTAAGTAAACATGCGGTCGCTTATCGTACAATGAGTTTGTTGCTACGAAGACCACCGGGAAGAGAAGCTTATCCGGGGGATGTATTCTATTTGCATTCAAGATTGCTTGAAAGAGCCGCAAAGATGAATGAAGACTATGGCGGAGGATCGATTACAGCACTTCCGATCATTGAAACACAGGCGGGAGATATCTCGGCCTATATTCCGACAAATGTAATTTCAATTACAGATGGACAGATTTTCTTGCAGACAGAATTATTTAATTCCGGTGTTCGTCCTGCGGTTGATTCCGGATTGAGCGTATCCCGTGTCGGAAGTTCAGCGCAGACAAAAGCGATGAAACAAGTATCCGGAAGTTTAAAGTTAGATCTTGCTCAATATCATGAGTTGTTGAGTTTTACTCAATTCGGATCTGATTTGGATGCAGTTACAAAAGCAACCATTGATCATGGTGCGAGATTGACAGAGCTTTTAAAGCAAGGCCAATACTCTCCGCTATCAATGGAACAGCAGGTTCTTTCTCTGTTTGCGGCAAAAAATGGATTTATGAAGAATGTTGCGGTAGAAGATGTTAAAAACTATGAAGAACAACTTCATAAATTCTTTGCGAGTGATAAAGCAGAGCTTGTTGCACAAATACATGAGAAAAAAGCACTTGATGATGAATTAAGCGAACAGCTGAGAAAAGCAATGGCTGAGTTCACAGATCAGTATCAACTGATTCATGGGAGCTAGTTTATGGCTTTGAGTAAACAAGCGTTGAAAGGTCGAATCCGATCTATCAATGCGACAAAGAAAATCACAAGCGCAATGGAATTGATTGCGAATTCCAAACTTCAAAAACAGCGTAATATGATGGAAAAAAATCGTGAATATGCGTCTTATTTGAAATCCATGGTACAAAGTGTTTTGAGTGGATGTGATGATCAGGAAAATCAATTTACGAAGCAAAGAAAAACAAGTAAGACTTTGACTATCTTATTTACTTCTGATTTAGGACTTTGCGGAGGATATAATTCTAACATGCAGCGTTTTGCGGTAAATGAATTAAATATCGATGATCCGATTTTGTTAGTTGGAAGCAAAGGCCGTAGTTGGTTATCAAACAGAGGATTTAAAATATTGAATGAAGCGACAGAAAGTGATAATCTCACATTCAATGAATTGGGAAAGTTAGCTGATCAGGTGTTAGCTATGTATTTGAATCAAGAAATATCAAAAATTCAGGTACTTTATACTCGATTTATGAATACCGTTTCGTTCCAACCTGAATTGATGACATTATTGCCACTTGAGAAAGATAGCAGTAATGCAAAAGAATTGAATGCGGCAACGATTTTTGAACCGGGACCGGAGGAAATCTTGAATCATTTGATTCCGATGTATGTCCGTTCACTTGTTTACAGTACATGGCTGGAAACAAAAACAGCTGAGCAAGGTTCACGACGTTTAGCTATGGAAAATGCAACAGACAATGCTGAAGAGTTGACTGATAAGCTTGTCTTGCAATTCAATCAGGCGCGCCAAGCAGCAATTACACAGGAAATTACCGAAATTGTTGCCGGTGCAGATGCATTGTAATTAGAGGAGGAATTATGGCAAAGAATGTTGGTAAAATCGTACAGGTCATTGGACCTGTTGTAGATATCCGTTATGAAAAAGGAATGCTTCCAAGTCTTAAGAATGCGATCCTGATTCAAAAAAATGAAAAAGAAACTTTAACTGTAGAGGTAGCTCAGCATGTAGGAGATGATTGTGTTCGTTGTATTTCTATGGGAAGTACAGACGGACTAGTCCGTGGCATGGATTGTATTGATACAGAAGCACCGATTTCCGTACCGGTAGGACAAGCTGTTTTAGGCAGAATGTTCAATGTTTTGGGTGAAGAAATCGATGGTTTGGAACCACTTGGACAAGATGTAAAGAGAATGCCAATCCATCGTGAAGCTCCATCTTTCGATGAACAGCAAACTTCTGCGGAAATCTTGGAAACAGGTATTAAAGTTATCGATTTGTTATGCCCTTATGCAAAGGGTGGTAAGATTGGATTGTTTGGTGGTGCCGGTGTTGGTAAGACAGTTTTGATGCAAGAATTGATTCACAATATTGCAAAAGAACATGGTGGTATGTCTGTTGTTGCCGGTGTCGGTGAGAGAACTCGTGAAGGAAATGATATGTATCATGAAATGAAAGAGTCAGGAGTTCTTAATAAAACTGTCTTGGTATATGGACAGATGAATGAAAGTCCGGGAGCACGTATGCGTGTTGGATTATCCGGATTGACAATGGCAGAATATTATCGTGATGAAGAAGGACAAGATGTACTTTTGTTTATCGATAACATTTTCCGTTTTACCCAAGCAGGATCTGAGGTTTCAGCACTTTTGGGACGTATGCCATCCGCAGTTGGATATCAACCTACTTTGGCAACAGAAATGGGACAGTTACAAGAGCGTATCACTTCAACAAAAAGAGGATCCATTACATCTGTTCAGGCAATTTATGTGCCGGCTGATGATTTGACAGACCCGGCTCCGGCTACTGCATTTACTCATTTGGATGCAAAGACGGTTTTGGATCGTAGTATTGCGGCATTGGGAATTTATCCGGCTGTTGATCCGCTTGAATCAAGCTCACGTATGTTGGATCCACTTGTTGTCGGTGAAGAACAATATGAAGTAGCTCGTGGAGTTCAGCAATTACTTCAACGATATAAAGAATTACAAGATATTATCGCTATCTTGGGTATGGATGAGCTTTCTGATGAAGATAAAGTGGTTGTTAACCGTGCTCGTCGTGCTCGTAACTTCTTATCTCAGCCGTTTAATGTTGCCGAGCAATTCTCAGGAATTAAAGGTCGATATGTTCCGTTAAGTGAAACAGTAAGAAGTTTTAAAGAACTTTTAGATGGTAAATATGATGATCTTCCTGAACAAGCATTTATGTTTGTCGGAAGCATTGAAGAAGCTGTTGAAAAGGCAAAATCTTTAGGGTATGAGGCATGATTCGTTGTAAAATAGTGACTCCGGAGGGGGAATACCGTACCCTTGACGCTTCGATGATCAACATTGTTTCGGTAAATGGACAATTGGGAATTCTCCCACATCACATGCCCCTTGTAACGATGTTGAAAATTTCAGAAATGTCAATCATTACACAAAATCAGAAAAGAGAGAATTTTGCGGTGAGTGGCGGTATGTTCTATTTTGAAAATGATGAGGCAACAATTTTATGTGATGCAATCGAAAGTGAACAGGATATTGATTTGAATCGAGCTGTTGCGGCAAAAGAAAGAGCTGAAAAGAGACTCGCTTCAAATGATCCCAATATTGATGTGCGTCGTGCAGAATTGGCTTTATCTAAAGCACTAAATAGAATTCATGTAAAACAATAAAAAAATAAATGATATTTGGATGATCCGGATATCATTTTTTTATTTTGATTAATACAATGATTTCGATAAGCTGTTATTCCTACTTTTTTAGTATATCATAGATAAATTTTAAATAATAGAACTATCTTTCGGAAACAAAATACTCTATGATAATAACAAGAAAAGGTTTCCTGATACTATGGAATAGGTAAAGACCAATGAATCATGTGTATAAACGTTGCTTTCTTAAAAAGAGGTATATTAATGAATTTTAAACAAGCAATACAAAACTATTATCAACTATATTTTAAAATGTCGGATAATGGAAATGTCGTTTTAGAGAAAAGAAAACTTCGGGTTTTTAACTTTTATCAATCATTTATTCTATTGATTATTATACCGAATATAATTCATAAATTTCATCTATATCAAACCTCAATGGGATGGATTTTTATTCCTTTAGGTCTTATAATTTGGCATATTCTTTGCCTTATGAGTTTTTATCTCTTTTTTAAAGACTCTTTTTGATTCTAACATTTTCGATTAAGTGAATCAAATGAATTAATCATAATAAAGATTTATCAAAATTAAACAACAAGTTTGATTCAACCGATGGAAAGATAGAGATTATTTTAGGATAATAATTAAAAATATTAAGGTAAATTTCTCATATACTGAGAGAATATAAAAATCTTGATAAATGGGAAATTTTGTTTCAAAACAATAGAAAATTTCAATCTTCTGCAACAAATCAGAACTCAATATGAAGTGATACTTTGTTTCATTTTCCCAATCCAATCGATTTCACCTTATGAACATCTTACCCCTCTGTATTACAGTTAAAAATGCAGATTTCCTGTGCATTAGCGGACAATGACATTCCATTTCTTTTCAATCGCTAGAAGTAGTGCTATAATA
>CATJXY010000025.1 GCA_949744505.1 uncultured Erysipelotrichaceae bacterium
TCTTCCTCGCTCTCTTCAGATTCTTCAACATCTGTAGATTCAGAGATTTCTTCACCGTCAAGGTTTTCTGACTCTTCGGCTTTCACCAAGAATGAATTTCCGATTGCCTTGAGATTTTCATTGAAACCAGAGAACAAGAAAAGAGTTACGATTATCAAAGATAATCCTTTCTTAAAAATTTCTTTCATTTCTCACACCTCTTTAAAATCATTGTTATACAATTATAATTATACTCGTCTAATTTTAATTATCAATAGGTTTTATCAATCAATAATTATCTTTTATCCATTAATAATCAACTTTTTTCGATTTCTCTTAATAAAAAAATAATGCCTGTTGCAAAGCATTATTTTTAATTCTTTTCATCATTTATCAATCATCTGAATATTCTACTTTTTTATAACAAATTCAAATGCACCCGCAGCACCATAGGCAATTTCATACTTTGGAAAAGCAATTACTATCTGACCCTCATCATTGATATAAAAATCTGTATTTTCCGTAATTAAATCTATGATTTCAAGATCATCCCAAAGTACTTCTTTTTGTTCCTCGCTCCATTCCGCAATTGTTTTTTCTATGTTGTCAGCCACAATTTCTTTGTAGTCGTTTCCGAACCAGTCTTTTAAAGTAATAATTCTTCCTCTTTCCAAATCAACATTATAATAAATCTCCTCATTATAAGCGGTAAATGCTGTTTCATAACAATAAATAACAAAGGATGCATAATTCTCGTTACAAGATTTAATCTCATAATCAACTGTAATTCCAATCGGATTAAATTCATCCGGATTCCCTCCGGTTTTAACATACGCCTCAAAATAATCCTTCGCTACCTCTTCATGCGTCTTAATGCATTCATTTATTTTCTTTTGTATTTCAAGGTTCAACCTATTTTCCAAATCACTCTTCCCGGTACTAGTAATTTCAGGAATTTTCACATCAATGTATTTAATCTCATCTTCAAAATGATATTCTCTGATTGTCACAATTCGACACAAATCGCCAAGAATCGGTATATTATAAGCTACCTGTGCAAAAACCGGCGATACATTTAAAAGTGTAATCGAAAATAATACAAACACTGCCATTACCGTTCCTAACCTTTTTAAAACAAAAAATGGTTTTTTCTTTCTTTGAGTCCTCATTCCTTCAAAGATAGCATCATTTACCACATGATCTAATTCATCAGGAATTTCAATGTTGTTATACTTTGATTTATCTATCATAGTCTACATCCTCCAACTCTATTTTCAAAAGCTTTAAAGCTTTGTATAGTCTTGCTTTGACAGTACTTAAGTTTGTTGCGGTAATTTCAGCTATCTCCTCAAGTTTCAACTCTTCAAAGAAACGAAATATTATCACTGTTTTCAATTTAGGTGACAGCTTATCTATAGCTGAATAGAGTGTTATATGTTGTTCTTCATCAATCTGCTCAACGGTTGGGTTAAAATTTGACAATTCGTCGAAAAATAAGATATTTTTATTTTTACGAATAAAAGTTACGCTCTCATTAATTAAAATTCTATAAAACCAAGTTTCAAGATATTCCCGATTTTTTAATGTATGTATTTTTTGTAATGCTTTTACAACCGCATTGTGAACAATATCAAGTGCGTCATCTCGATTCTTCACATAAGTAAACGCAATACGATAATACTTTTCCTTTTTATTTTTGAGTAGCTCTATGAGCTCTTGTTCTGTTGTCAAATTCATCCCTCACTCTTTTTGTAGATATTGCAAAATGATTTCTTCTGAAAAATTATGGTTCGAAACACAGACAAAGACATATTTTCCCCATTGCTTTACCATGGCGTGATCCAACTTCGAGACTTCTTGCGGAAGATATGATGAAAAATCATCTTTCTGATTCGCAATTCTGACCAATACCAACTCTAAACCTTCTTTGGCATCTTTTTCATTTCTAAATTCAAATAAAGCCAGTTCCTCAGCGGTTGCACCACTTCCGATATATACTCTTGCCTCTACATAATCATCTATATTGTACAGCTTTTTCACCATTGAATCATCAATTTGATTTAATTTATCTTCAAATTCTTCCTTCGTCAATAATTCATCACTTAATTGACCAAGATCAATTTGATTTACTTCTTTTTCTTTAGAACAACCGACCATGGCCACGCACATAAATAATATAAGAAATATTAATTTAATTTTCTTCATCTATTCATCCTCCTGTCCTTCACTCACGACATGCGTTTTTAAATAATCCAACCATTTTTCACAATAAGTTTTTTGTAAGTGAATCCCATCAATCGCCGCCTCTTCCGGTAAATTCCCAAATTCATCCACGACCGCATTCTTAACATCGATATAATAAATTTGTTTTTCCGCAGCCATCTCACGAATCAATGCGTTAAATTCATTTATTTTCTCATTCTTTACATAACTGTGACTTTGTGAAAGTGAATTTGTAACGGGCAAAATCTCCTGTACATAAATAACAGCCTCTGGATTTATTGCTTTTATTTCATCAATAATTTCCCCATATTTTTCTATAAATATCTCGTTGTAGGGCCATCCGGTTTCATTAATACCAAGCATAATATAAACCTTTTTAAAATCGGTTTTACGTAAAGAATCCATCACGCTGAGTTTTTCTCCACCCAAATTGATAACCGGTTTAGTAAACACAGATTCAACCGTCAACCCTTTATTTGTATATGCTATGGCATTGGATAATCCGGTATACAAAATCATTCCTTCTGTTCTGGAATCACCGATAAATACAGCATCATCAAAATATCCTTCATCAACGCAAATAGATAGCGGTACCGGATTTTTGTAATCATAGCCTATTTCCACTATATCTTCTGTTTTATCTTTATTTTCAATCTCTTCCTCTTCATCTGTGAATGCATTCGTTGACTGAAAAGTATTGTGGATCATTCCCGCAAGTAGTCCGCCCACTAAAACGAATCCAAACAAAACTCTTCCAGCTTTCTTTTTTTTGCGATATCTTCTTACTCTTTGTTGCATTTTTAGACCCTCTCTTCTACCCGCCGTTAATTATTAGACGAAGTGAGCCTATAAAAAGTTAATCTCTTTTTTAATTTTTTTATTCTTTCAATACAAAAATAAAAAACGCTGTTTCATTTAACAACGCTTTTTATCCGAATTTACGCAGCACTTTCTTTTTGCTGTTTCAGACGATTAAATAATTTCATCAAAGTCAAAATAGAAATAACCGCCAGTACCACTTCCGTTATAAACTGTGAATAGGCCAATCCATAAAACGGAGCCAACTTATTTAAAATAAACAAGAGTGGAATTTCTAAAACTATTTTTCTTGCAATCGCAAAAAACAATGAATACTTGCCTAATCCTACAGCTTGGAAAACACCCACCGCAATAAAATCAATACACATAAACGGCAATCCCAAACAGAAACCTCTCAATAAACGAGCTCCATAATTGATGATCGTTTCGTTATTCATAAAGAGGGCAATCAAAAAATTTCCTTGGAAATAATAGAAACAAGATAAGACAACCAAGAAGGCTAAGGCAATCTTTGTCGTAAATAATAAAGCCTTTTTCATTCTTTCAATATTTCCACTGGAATAATTATAACTAATCAACGGCATGATTCCCTGCGATAACCCCAATGCCACTTGCATCGGAATCATATTAATCTTTTGTGCAATTCCCATCGATGCTACCGCTTCTGTTCCAAACGCAGAAGTAAAGTTATTTAAAATGGTCATTCCCGTTACATTTAAAAGATTTTGAATACTAGCCGGAATTCCGACTGCACAAACACCGATTACGATCATTTTTTCTAATGAGATATGCTTTGGTGAAATTGAAACATAGGTCTTTTCTCTTTTAATAAACAATAAACATATAAAATAGAAACATGCAAAGCAATTTGAAATAAAAGTTGCCAAACCGGCACCCTCTGCTCCCATATTTAATCCCCATGGCAAAATAAAAATCGGATCTAAAACAATATTCAAAAGGCATCCGCTCATAGTACCGATACTGGCATGAAATGCTGAACCCTCAGCTCTTACCAGATAGGCCAAAACCACATTTAATATAGCCGGAACTGCACCAAAAGTTACCGTCCATTTCATATAGGCAGCCGTTGCTTCTATCGTTGTTGCTTCAGCTCCCAAAATATTCAATAAAGGGGCTTTAAATATTGTACATAACAAAGAAAAAACTACACCGAATGTCAAGGCACAATAAAATCCAAATGCCGAACTTTTATAAACCGTATCAAATTCTTTTCTTCCCAAAGCTCTGCTCATCATACTGGAGCTTCCTACACCAAACAAATTATTGATCGCATTAAATGCCAAAAGTACCGGAGCAGCCAATGTTACCGCAGCATTTTGAATCGGATCATTAACCATCCCAACAAAATAAGTATCTGCCAAATTATATAGAATCATGACAAGCGAACTCAATATTGTCGGAATCGCCAACGATGCTACTGCACGTGGAATCGGCATCCTCTCAAATAATTCAATCTTTGATTCATCTTGCATTTTTTCACCTTCCCATAAACAATCTGCAAAATAATATAGCACACTTTAAACAAATAAGAAACCGGAAAACATTAAAATTTCACACCCTGCGGTGATTTGTTTATACTAAACTTTTTTCTTTCACTCAATTTCATTGCCTTTAAAAGAATTTCGTTGTAAAATCTTTTTTATCGAGGTTGATGAAATATGATACTAAAAAAAGAAGTTTGGATTTCTCCTTATAAATGCAACAGAACATTGCATATTTATGTTCCGGAGCAATGCTCTATCAAAAATCCCGCATCCGTTCTTTATATGTTTGATGGGCATAATCTTTTCTTTGATGAAGATGCAACATATGGAAAATGTTGGGGATTAAAAGAATTTTGTGAAAAAGAAAATCCAAATCTGATTATCGTTGGATTAGAATGCAATCATGAAGGAAACGAACGTCTATGTGAATTTTCCCCTTATGATTTTTATGATAAGCCTTGGGGACAAATCAGACAAAGAGGAAGAGATTTGGCAAAATGGATGGCAACTGAACTCAAGCCTTGGATCGACGAACAGTTTTATACAAAAAAAGATCGAATGAATACTTATATCGGCGGAAGTTCCATGGGGGGTCTTATGAGCTTATACATCCTTATGAATTACTCAGATGTTTTCAGCAAAGCTGCCTGTCTTTCCCCTCATCTCTATCCGATGTTCCATCAATTCTACAAAGACATCCCCGAATTCATTCATAAAGATTCAACATTTTATATCAGTTGGGGCGGTAAAGAATTTTCTCGCCCGACTCAATTTGCGAGAATAACCGATCAAAATCTTCAAATCGTCTCTGCGCTAATGAAAAAAGAGGGTGTCCGTGTTTTCCCACATGTCTACGCAAAAGGAAGTCATTGTGAAGCCTCTTGGGAAAAAGAACTCCCAATCATCTTTGATGATCTACAAATCAAGTAAAAAGCTCGTTTTAATACGAGCTCTTTTCATCTTAATAATTAGTGATTACTTAATTCTGATTTAATCTTTTTTCTTTTTTGTCTTTCTTCTTTTAATTCCGGCTTCTTCAAGTTCTTCATCTGAAGCATACTCATCGCCTCTTAGCTTCATTTTCCAGAAAAACTTACAAAGACCGATGCTTAACTGATATAAGAAAATCATCGGAATTGCGACCATAACTTGCGAAACAATATCCGGTGGAGTAATAATAGCTGCAACAAAGAAAATCACAACAATTGCAACAGCTCTTCCTTTCATGAGCCATTTTGGTTTTAATAAACCAAACTGTGTCAGAATAACCGATACAACCGGCATTTCAAATACTGCACCGAAAACAACATATACAGTCAAAACAAAAGTCAGATAATTTTCAATCGAAATCGAAGCCTGAATGTACTCCGTTCCTTGTAGACTGTTTAAAAATCCGAGCATGAACGGCATTGAAATCAAATGGGCAAATGCCACACCAATCACAAAGCATATCAAACCGGCTACCATTGCAACAAAGAAAAAGAAATTTTCGCCTTGTTTCAATCCCGGTTTAATAAAAGCCCAAATCTCATACATCAAAACAGGAAATGTTATCACGATAGCTCCCAACAATCCGACTTTCATATATTGCACAAGCAATTCTTGAGGAGTAAGGAATACAAATGCATATCCTTGCTCAAGCCCCATTGATGTCAGCAAGCTAACAATATCCGCTGCCTTGTTAAAACACAGAAGAAAACCGACAAGTAAGAAAACAACACAGATAATGATTCGGTTTCTGAGTTCACGAAGATGATCATTTAAAGACATGACATCTTCTTTGTTCTCATTTGCCTCCTCCGTCTTTTTCTTTTCCTTGTTCTCACTCATAGGGTTCTAATCCACAATCCTATTCTTCTGTATCTTCGTCAGAATCATTGACACCGTCTTTAAAATTCTTAATTGATTTTCCTAGCATCTTGCTAAGCTTTGGAAGCTGTTTTGGTCCAAAAATAATAATTACGACCAATAAGATCATTAATAATTCTGTGTGTCCGAGTCTCATATTTCTTTCCTCCTATTAATTACGCCTGCTTGGCATCATTTTCAATCTTAACTTCTTCAGTTTGAGCTTCTTCCTTTTGAATTTCACTTAAAGAAAGCTCCGCTGTTTCTTCATCTGAATTAACAATTGCTGTTGCAACCGATTCTTCTTTCTTAGCCTTACCGATATCATTGAATGACTTTGTCATATCATTCACAGTTCCTTTTATCTCCTTTTGAATTTCATTGATTGGCTCAACCGCATCTTTTAATGGTTGTGCCACTTCATTCAAAGGTTCTACAATATTTTCTTTGATATCATTGGAAAGATCATTACTATATTTTTTTATCTCGCCCAAAGCCTGTCCCAATTTTTTTGCATATACCGGCAACTTATCCGGTCCCAAAACAATCAAGGCAACAACGACAATGACGACAAATTCCCAAATGCCTATCTTCATATTCTTTCTCCTTTATTCTCCCCTATTATATCAAAAAACTCACAAATGTACAGTCAATATTTTAATTTTTACAAAATTTTCTAACAAAATATCAACCATTACGATAATTGAATTCCACATTTAACTCCCGGAATCAGTTTACTGATCTTTTTTTGAAGTTGGCTTGCTCGTTCAAGATGATTCTCATCATGAACCAATAAATTAAATCGCCAGTTACGAATCACTTTATTCCCAAATCTCACCTTGGATCTTCCTACCATTTTAAGCAACTCTTCCTCATCACTTTGATCCCCCATCTGATTATAATCAATACGCATTAACGTTTGAATCCCATATGTTCTCACAATATTCATAATCAAATCAAAACCATACCATGTATTTACTTTTGATTGCTGAACAATTAAAATATCATCTTTATGGAAAAGATCAATTTCAAGTTCAAATTCATTCAATTCCACTCCCTGATATTCCAATCCTTTCAGCATCCGATATTGAGCCAAGAAATGAGTTTCGGTATTCACTGTATCCAACTGTTCGCTCATCTCTTCAAGCACCCTTTCGGCTTCTTGTCGATCAAGTTCAACATAATCAATTTGCTCATTCGCATGATTCCAAATATCTTTATACTGTTTCGGTGTTTCATTGAAAGCTTCCATAAAATACTTATAGAAATACTTGGAATCACTGAATCCACATTCTTCAATAATTCTGGAATGACTGTAATCCGTAAACAGTAACAATTCCTCCGCTTTCATAAGCCTCAATTGATTCACACACTCAAGAAAAGTTTGACTGTTCATCTGTTTCCACAATGTTGCAAAATAACTTTTCTGCATATGTTCTGTTTCAGCTGCTGACTGTAATGTCAACTTTTCTTTTAAATGATTTTGAATATAATCCATGATTCGATAGTAACGCTCCACCGAATCTTCATTCACATAGCGAAATAAATGGTCTTTATAATTCAAAGAGTTATACTCAGAAATCAAGGTGGAAATAATTTTTTCCTGTAACATTTCTAATTCTTGAAAACTCGCCTCTTTTTTATTGTACACATAGCCTTGAAGCAAATCTTTAAGGAACACACAATCACGATAAACTCCTTCAATTTCTTTTTCCTGATCCAATCCTCCAACCGAATCAATTAACTCTAAATTACGATAAACTCCCTTCCCGTACTTTTCAATCAAATCACAAGAGATCTTGATGATTTCAACGATACATCCTTGTTTTGATGAGAGTTGATATACTTGATTTTGATTTACAAAAAATGCATTTCCTTCTTTGAACTGAGAAAGTTGATTAAAACGCTTCACATCACAACTACCACTTAAAACAAATACGATTAAAATACCTTTGTGATTGCACTCCAAAGGCATTTTCTTTAATTTTATTAATTGGCATTGAAATGATTCTTGTTTCATGATAATCCTCTTCTTTTCATTTGTTGTATACAAAAGGAATGCATGTCCTTTAATTCTTTAAACTTTGCATCGGTGAAGGAATCTTTCCACCACGATTGATCATGATTGAACAATCTCCCTCATTCACTTTCATGATCGGACCACTGCCCAAAAGTCCTCCGAATACCAGTTCCTCACCACTTTGCTTCCCGATTGCCGGGATCAATCGAACTGCGGTCGTCTTAGAATTGACCATACCGATCGCCATCTCATCGGCAATAATTCCACTGATTGTTGCTGCGGAAGTTTCTCCGGGAATAACAATCATATCCAATCCGACACTACATACCGCAGTCATTGCTTCTAACTTCTCAATCGTTAGAGATTGATTGCGTGCAGCTTTGATCATTCCCGCATCCTCACTTACCGGAATAAATGCACCGGAAAGTCCACCGACACTGCTGCTTGCCATGACTCCGCCTTTTTTTACCGCATCATTAAGCATTGCCAAACATGCAGTCGTACCCGGAACACCGCAATTGGAAAGTCCCATTTCCTCTAATATATACGCAACTGAATCTCCTACTGCCGGAGTCGGTGCCAAGGAAAGATCAACAATTCCAAACGGAACATTTAAACGCTTACTTGCTTCACTACCGACTAATTGCCCCATGCGAGTAATTTTAAATGCAGTCTTTTTAATGATATCCGCAAGTTCATTCATCGGTAAATCTTTAGGAGCTTTCTTCAAAGCACTTCTGACTACTCCCGGACCACTGACACCAACATTGATGACACAATCCGCTTCTCCTACACCATGAAAAGCTCCCGCCATAAACGGATTATCTTCCGGAGCATTACAAAAAACCACTAGCTTAGCCGCTCCGATACAATTGTTATCCTTTGTCAGTTCGGCTGCCTCTTTGATCTTTTCTCCCAACATTTTTACTGCATCCATATTAATTCCCGCTTTAGTACTGCCTACATTGACAGAGGCACAAACACGATCTGTCATAGACAAAGCACGTGGAATTGATTCAATCAATTCACGATCACCGGCACTGAATCCTTTTTGAACTAATGCACTATATCCACCAATAAAATTAACATCCAATTCTTCTGCACACTTTTGAAGTGTCAAAGCATACTTAACGGGATCTCCACCACTGACACCTAATAAAATCGCAATCGGTGTCACAGAAATTCTTTTGTTGATAATGGGAATCCCATATTCCTTTTCAATATCACAACCAACCGAAACCAAATTCCCGGCTAAACGTTTAACTTTCTTATATATTTTTTCACATGAACGATCAATATCACTATCCGCACAATCAATTAAAGAGATTCCCATTGTAATGGTTCGTACATCCAAGTTTTCTTCATCGATCATTTTAATCGTTTCTAAGATTTCATTTGCATTCAACATATCTTCACCTATATTTTGTGCATCGAATTGAAGATATCTTCATGCATAACATGTATCTTCAATTGATTTTTTTCACCATAATTACTCATATAATCTACAAACTCTTTAAAATCAACAGATAAATTTTCAATTTCAATCATCATGATCATAACAAACATATCTTGCATGATATTCTGACTGACTTCAAGAATATTCGCATTGACCTTTGCACATTCATTTGATACCTTGGCAAGAATTCCGACTTGATCCTTTCCAACTACACTAATTACTGCTTTCATAACTTCACCTCATCCTATATCATACAATTTTCTTACCAAAAATTCTATATTTTCATAAAAGAACTGTATTATTTCAAAATAGCAGAGCTTATCCGGACTCTTTCTTATCCGTTTATGCTCCGCCACTTTTTTGTAAACAAACTTCTAGTTATAATTGGAATAATCGTATTGGGAATCCCCTACAAGTGTGATGTTATCAGAAAAGTTTCCTTCTTCTAAAAATAGTTTATATCTGAATGTTTCTGATTTAAGCAACTCTTCTTGATAATATAAAATTCCATCTTCCAATTCTTTTTCTAATCCTAAATATTCTACTAGCAAAGGATACTCTTTCAAATCAAGTTCTTCTTTTGCAAAATTAATCCTGATAAATTCGTGATATCCGCCATTTTCAGGATAGTTCTCACTTCCCTCTTTATAAGTAAGAAACCACTGCTTTACTACGCTTATAAACATAAACTGTTTTTTCATCTCTTGAATCTTGATAATTATCACCATTTTCATTCATCATCAAATCTGTTAGCTCAGCATCTAATAAACCATTCGCTTGATGATATGTAATAAAAATAGTTGCAATGACATCTTTTTGATTCGGATCCAAATAAATTGTTACATGTCCGCTTTTTTCTTCACTTTCCAAGATGTATCGAACACCGACATTCCAATCAACTTGAACTTTTTCAACACACCCAAACATTAATAAACTAATAAATAATAATATAAATAACCGTTTCATCATTAGATAAATACTCCCTGCTCAAGTATTAAACTCAATTCTCTTTTGGATAATCATATTTCGGATCTCTCATAAAAGAAACATTGTTTTCAAAAACTCCTTCTTCTAACATCCATTTATATTTGAATGTTTCTGATTTCAATAATTCTTCTTTATAATAAAGAATTCCATCTTCCAATTCTTTTTCTAATCCCAAATATTCAACTAAGTATGGATGTTCCTTCAAATTCAAATCTTCCCTAAAAAGATTAATCCGAATATTCTCTTGATATAATCCTACAGAATCTCCCATATAATAATAAACTGTTTTTTCATTCTTTTTATTCTTTAAATTTGTACTATTTTCTTCTTCAAGTAACTCAATGATTTGCGGATCAATTACATCTCCATGATAATAAGGAGTAACAAATAAAGATGCAATAACATCTGTATTTACCGGATCCAAATAGATTGTTATAGTCCCTCCATTTTTTGATTCAGAGTCAACACTATATCTTACTCCATACTGCCAATCAAGTTGAACTTCTATCTTTGTACAACCTAACAGGATCAGAGAAATCGATATTAATAATATTATTTTCTTCATTTAATTAATTCCGTTAGCCGGAGTAAATGTATAGGTAGAAGGACATTTATAACTATAATATTGATCTACACTCCAATCATCGAGGCTATTTGTTCCTTTTAAGCTCGCACTTATATTTGAATAAAATACACTAAATCCACCATTAATAATAGTAGCATTATACTGTACATCTGTAACAATTAATGTATCGTAATTACCTTCGTTTGGATCGGCCACAATTGTTGGCTTTCGTGGGCTTCCGGAAATTTTTTCGGTGGTTTGATCCCATACGATCGTAAAAGTAATATAAATGTAACACATATCTGATATTGGTTTTTGTGTCAACGCACTTGTTCCCGTTATTACTTGATTTGATAACACTTTAGTAACAGATCTTGATGTGATTGCATATGGGACTATTTCGTGTTCTTCTACCAAATCCAATCCATCTTTCGCAAGAATGTATCCTAAAAAGGCTGTATCCCCATTCAAATAAACCCCTTTAGTTTTTTGAACAAATTGTTCGGTAATATCTACTCCATTTTTTTCAACAGAAACCGAATCATCACCGCTATACAATTTTTCAACTAATTCTGTAATTCCTGAATTATGATTTATTTTTTCTTTCTCTTCAATTTCTTCTGCGTTAATCATCATAAGAGATCCCATACACACTAATGCAAATACCACAATACTACAACTCATTGTTTTTAATGTTTTTAGTAAATGACGACTCATATTAACCCTCTTTTCTAACTTTCATTTTAATTTTGTCATCTTTCCGAATTATAATTTTTACATACAATTATACTGTCCATGGGTCTTTACCTAGTCTGAATAAACTCAGAACCCTTTTCTTATTCTTATCATACAGGATTCCACAACAAAATATAAACCTATTAATCACTGTTTATATATGATATAATTTATTAAGTGGAAGTAATTAAGAATGATATGAGTAACTTTGATAAATAGAACGCTTTTTATACCTTAACTCATCTCAAGAAGTTTAAATTTAATTTAATTGTTATCACAAATTTTGAGGTTTTTACAAGTAATCGTAAAAACCTCTTTTTTCATATAAATTAAAACATCGCACTTTTAACTCAGTACGATGTTACATTTTTTATTTTTGTGGGATTACATATCCCTTGTAAGTGATTCACTGCACCCGTGTATACTTATGCGTTAATATATTGAAATATCAAAAACTGTATTCTAATGCTCCATCACGCAAAAACAGATTTTTTCTTCCCATTCTTCTTTCTTGGGTATTCTCTTATGCGAGTTACAAAATCGAGATTGACCACCTGTCGTTCGCCGGAAATCGATTCGATAATCATTCCTCCGTCACAGACTTCTTTTATAATCCCTTGTAAACTTCCGTCATTAGACGTAATCGTATAAATAATGCACTCTTTGTCGATAAATTGCTTTGCTAATTCTTTCATAATTGATTTCTCCTTATCCTGTTTCCTTTTATTTCGTATATGCTGTATTATTGCTGCCGTTCGCCTCTTTCTTTTGATGAAAAGAAACAAAATGAGAAACAAAACGATAATCCATAAAGTTTCCATTAAAAGTCCTCCGTTTGTTCTTTATGAAATTCTATTCCCAACTTTGGAGTATTTCATCGCCTCCTTATAGTAGGCAGACTGGTTAACAATCCATATCAGACATACCGCAAGGGAAGGTAGAAAACCGATTTCAAAAACAAGTGCACCGAGGGCAAGTAAAACCGCCAATAGCATACACACACCATTTGTTGCACTGAACGCTTTAAATGAACACTTTCCAATCAGTAGTTTTTCCGCCTCATCACAGCTATCCAACCATTTCTTTTGGAACTTCATATCATAGACAGACACCGTCTTTTCAGGGTTTGTTTTCTTCGCCATATCGACACATTTTTGCTGAATAACAATTGTCTCAACCATTATTCCAAAGAAAGCAAGTATACCCACAAAGAAAGGCACAATGTTTTCCTTATCATCAAATGTAGCGAAGCTACCGGAATAAGCTGCTGCGATCAGAAAATAAGAAACAATCAAAACGATACTTGAAATCCAAATGATCATCGATAATTTTTCGTCAATCGCATCCGATAACACTTCATCCTCCCCATCCCAAGCGGAAAGTAATTTCTTTGCCTGCATATAAAATAGGACTGAAATAATTGGAAGAATAATTGCCGATAGTAACAGTAACCACGGTGCAATATGAATTGTGAATCCCCCGATATTTTTGATGTTATCGGAAAAAGCATTAAGACCAAATTTCGCAGAAAAATAACCGGTTCCTCCGCCTACAATCAAACTGATAAGTAAAACAAGTATAAATCGAGGCATAGCTTTGCGGTTTGCTCTCTTTATTTCTAGATTATCCATTTTCATTTTCCTCCTGAAGATAAAAAATTTCTTCTACCGATGTGCCACAAACTTTAGCAATCGTCAGTGCAAGGGTGACTGATGGGGAATAATCGCCACGTTCAATCAGGCTGATGGTCTGCCTTGACACACCGCATAACCGACCCATTTCTTGTTGATTGATATTCAGCATGGCTCTGCGTACTTTCAGACAATTACACAGTATCATAAAGCACCTCCAACAGACAATATTATTAGTCAAAATGACAAGTATCATTGTCATCTCAATTATACTTTTATCCTACCACATTGTCAATATACTTCTTGAACTCAACATAAAAATGTTATCTTTATGTTCTTTATAACAAACATTCACATATCTGCTCTTCAAACATAAATAAGAGGAATCAACGTGGTAGTATCCTTGTCCCTCTTTTATTATTATAGTCTTTATGTATAAATTACTTCTTCCATTATATATCGGACATTATTTATTTCCTATACCCATTACCTTTAGCCACCTACAATACTCTATACTTATATATCAAGGTAGCTATTCCATCTATGGAACAAAGACAATGAAAGGAAAAATAAGCCAGTTAAAAGATTTTGAATTTATCTTTCTAACTTAACAAGATATTCTGTAGTATTTTCTTCAAACTGTTTCTGACCCGTCAAACAAAAACCATGTTTTTGATAAAAAGAAATTGCTCTAACATTTTTTTCTAATGCCCATAAATTATTTGCCTGAAATTCTTTAATTGCAAATTCGATGAGTTCATTACCAATTCCCTTGGACTGAAAAAAAGTATCTACATACAATTTACAAATCTCTGTTCCATTCATTTGAATAAAACCTTTTATCAATCCATCATCATAGACATAGATATTTTCAATAATTTCTTTTCTTTTGAAATAATTATTTACCAATGAAACAACTTGAAGATCACCAAAAGAAAAAGCTTCATCATTGAATATAGGAAAATAATTCATCCTATTATTAAACACGTATATTTCGGCTATTCTTGATAAATCATCGATTTTTGCTTTTCTGATATCCATTTTGTCTCCTCTTTTCAAATTTCTAATTCCTTCATCATAATAAGATATCCGAGTCTTTTAAACTCATATAAACTATATCCCATGCCTACTCACAAAATAAATCTTTTACATATCAAAAATTCTAACTTGCCGAATTCATTTTTTTACGGATTTGAATCACTTCTTCTGCCCCAATATTATCATCCGCTTTTATAAATAAATCATAAGCTTGATCTATATAGTTATTTGCTAACTTCAAATCATTGTTTTTATAACTTATTTCCGCCAGTCCACGATATGCACATGCTTGAGCAATTACATCCTCTGTTTTTAATGCTTGTTTCAAGCTTTCTCTCATATGTTTATTTGCCTCTTCAACATGATCCATAAGATACAGTAAATAGCCATATTCATATTCATTTACCGATATTTTTAACTTATCATCTTTAAAATAATTATCTATTAATTCTTTTTCTCTCTTTATATAATCAAGGGCTTCTGAATATTGTTTATTCAGACGAAAAACCATTGCTTTTTGATGAAATCCCATATGAAGATTTTCAAAATCTTGCTGTTGTTCAGAAAGTTCGATATATCTATCATACACATCAAACGCATAAGAATAATTTTCCAAATTACAATAAATATATCCAAGCACATTTAACCAACTTAAATACTCATTTGACTTTTCATCAATTATTTCAAGTGCTTGTTTTACAATCACTAGGGCTTCATCATTCATTCCTTTATCCATCATTTCATAAATTTCCATCAAACTATGATTCTTTCCATCTTCGTAACACATCTCTATAATCACCTTTCTTTTTTAATAAGGTCAAAGATAATTTATCTTAGTCCCTAATATTATATCAGTGTAAAATATTTGTCACAATGAATATAAATAAAAAAACAGCATACTCAATTGAGAATATGCTGTAATTTTTTACATATTTCCTAAATGTTCACCAAGTGTATAACCGAGTGCCAATGCCATACCAATACTGATACCGTTCATTGGAGAAGTATATTGAAGTGGGAATCTTCCACCACAACAGTTACCGCTTGCATACAATCCCGGAATTGGCTCAAAGTTTTCATCAACACAATTCTGATGACCATCTGTAAACAATCCTGCCAATGTAACAAGTACCATGTTGTTGTTACGAGGGAATGCATGACCGAAGTATGGTGCTTCAATCGGGAACAACAAGGATGCATCTTTTCCGTAATCCTTATCTATACCACTCTTACAGAATTCGTTGTAACGATTAACTGCCTCAATCATATTAGCACTTTCTTCTTCATTCATACCCAAATATTTAGCAAGATCTTCTAATGTGTCAGCACAGAATACAGTATTACGTCCTACCTGAGCACCTGCTTCACCTGTACCCTTTGCAGCTTCAATCTGTTCAACTAATGAATTAACCGTTTCATCAGTCCAATCTTTTGCATTAAAGTGAGCCGCATATTGATTTAAGTAAACTTCCTTATAGTTATTTCCGAAAATACCATAGATGTTACCATTTGGCTGACGAGCACCTTGTACACCGGATGTGAAAGGTCCACCGAAACCTTCATTACAGAAACGCTTACCGTATTTATTCAACCATAGAGTTGCAGCACCATCAAGTGGTCCTAGAGGAACACAATGAGCACCACCCATAGCGGCACGAGGACCGATTTCCATACGTCCTCCAGCCCATAGACCCATCTTAATACCTGAACCATCCCATCCGTTTCCACGTAGTTCTACTCCCGGATTAGACTCGGCAACTTCTGTACAAAGAGCTGTGTACATAGCAGTGTTACCACTGAAATCTCCTGCGGACAAGACTACACCGACAGAAGCATTGAATTGATGATATTTTCCGTCTTGATCTTGTGCAATAGCACCGGTAATACGGTTTCCGTCTTTTAAAAGTGCAGCCCCTTTCATTCCAAAGAAGATTTCAGCACCATGACTTTTTGCAACTTCTTGTGATGCCAATACGGCTTGTTGTAGACCATACCCTTCTCCACTGAATGTTGAAGAGCCCAAATAACTTGCGAATAATCCTTTTTTGTGTTCATATCCTTCAACCGGTGGCCAGTTCAAAATCGCAATGCTTTCTTTAAATTCAGATGGAAGTTCAGAAATAAACCAGTCAAAAGCCTCCCCACTTCTATATGCAAATTGATTTAATAAATCAGGATTTGCTCTTCCGGCACATTGAATCTGATAGTTATTCATAAACTCGACTTCATCATAAACAGGCACTCCGAATCCCGCTTGCCACTTAGAGTTCAAGTGTCCGATATCATTTCCCAATACCATATAGCCATCTTCTGCCTGTGCCTCCAATAAAGCTACTTTCTTACCTAATTCAGCAGCTTTTCTTGCAGCAGCAGTTCCGGCATGACCGGCACCGATTACTACTACATCATAATCTTTTGTATCTTCAATATCCGTAATGACCGGAGCTGTACCTAGCCAATCTTCATTTGAAGCTGTTGATGTTTGATCACATGGTGGACAATCCTGTTGTACTTGAGAACTATTCTCATTAGCACATGCACCAAGTAATCCCATTGCGGCAACACTCAATGAGCCTGCTGCAGCACCTTTAAGAAAGTCACGGCGTGTAATCCCGTTTTGTTTCTTTTCCATAAGTTTTCTCCTTTTATCTTTGTGTTGTTTATATTATCACAAATAAAAAAGGAAAAGCTTTCCCTCTACCAATTGGTCAGATTTTAAGACTATTTGGTCATTACACCGCTCTTTTTGACAAAATAAAAACAGCATTTTGTGAAATATTTTAACTTTTATAATAATCACATTTTGCTGTTTTATCATTCATTTTTATCCTTTTATTCCACCACGGGCAACACCATTAACGATGTTCTTTCGTGCAAATAGGAACAAGATAATCATCGGTAATACTGTAATTGTGGAAGCAGCCAACATCAACTCTGTTTTTGCACCACCTTCATTTACAAATGCATACAATCCAAATGGTAATGTACGATTCGAAACATTAATGGTTGCAATCATCGGCCACAAGAAGCTGTTCCACCTTGAAATTGCATTCAACAAAATAATTGTAACCAAGGAAGGCTTTGCCATCGGCACAAGAACTCTCCACAAATACTTCCAGTTCGAACATCCATCAATTCTAGCTGAATAATACAAGGAATCTGATACACTGTCAAAGAATCCTTTTAAAATATATGTATAGAAAATACTTGATGTAAATGGAATGATCAATGCCCATACTGTATCATAAATTTTCCAACTGATCACTGTTTGATAGTTTGTGATAACCAACATTTCAAACGGAACCATCATAAGAGCCAAAAGTAATGTAAAAATCACTTCTCTGCCCGGAAACTTCAGTTTTGAAAATGCAAAAGCTGCCAATATTGTTGTAAATGTACAAACAGAAACTGAACCAACCATCGCAATCAAAGAGTTAATGAAGTATCTTGCAAATGGTGCTGCTTGAAGTGCATACTTAAAATTATCAAGATTGAAAGATGACGGAATCCATACAGGTGGAAATAAGTTAATTTCCAATGTCGTTTTAAATGCACCTGTAATCATCCAGAAGAATGGGAAGATCATGATTATAGCGCCAAAAATCAGAAGGATATAGACAAAGACCATTGAAAGTTTGAAATTTGCTTTAAATTTTTCCATATTTCTTCCTCCTAATACTTTGTCTTCTTTTCTACCCATTTCTGAATCATTGTCATTACAAAGATAATCAAGAATAGGATAACAGCAGCTGCTGCCGCACGACCATAACGAGGTGGTCTTGTAACTCTAAACTGATAGTAGATATAATAAACTGCTGTAAACAAGTTATTCGCAACACCCGGTCCAGAGAATAACGGGAACAAGTCATTGAATACCTTAAATGTAGAGATTGTATTAATACACATAACCAAGAAAATAGTCGGTGCAAGAAGCGGAATCGTTATTTTAAAGAATATCTTCGTGCTTGACGCACCATCTACTTTTGCGGCTGTGTAATACAATGGGTCAATGTTTTGAAGACCACTTAACAATAAGATAATTGTAAATGGTAAAATTGCCCAAATTCCATAAATACATAATGCATAAAAGTTATTACCAGCGATTTGTAACCAGTTAATCGGTTCAATTCCAAATAAACCTAACATAGCATTAATAATACCACTGTTATTATTAAACATGAATCTCCATGTCAAACCTACCGCTGTAGTTGAAGTAACCATCGGTAAGAAGAAGGCAGTTTGGAAAATTGCACTTCCTTTAATTTTCTGATTCAATAAGTTCGCCAACAGAATAGATAAACACATAGAAATTGGGATAATGATAAATACATATTTAAATGTATTCGCTAAAGCTTGATGAAAATAGCTATCATTTAATACATATATATAATTCTCTAATCCCCATCCACTGAAGGAACGGCTCATAAAATCATAATTATTTTTAAAAGACATTAAGACAACGTTAACAATTGGATATAAAGTAAATACGATGATCCCAAATGCAAACGGCAACAGATATATATAGGGCTCAATCATCTGTTTGAGAGTGCGCTTTGGTCCATCTTCATGAACCTTAGCTACTTTTGTCATTTCAAACGCTCTCCTGTTTCTTCATCAAATACAAAGACGCCCTTATTCTTTAGTGAAAGTTTAACAGTCTGTCCTTTTGTCAATTGTAATTCTGCCGGGATATAAGCACGAACTGAGAAATCCCCTAATTTGACAAATGCAAGAACTTCCTTACCCATAACATAAGTCTGTTCAATAACTCCCTCTGCCATCGCCTCTGATGGTCCTTCTACAACGATTGCCTCTGCTCTCATAGAAAGAATTACACGATGTCCATCATCAAGATCAACTGCTTTTGGATAAGCAACTTCACATCCTCCATCCAAAACAATTTTCCCACGATTCATCACACCAAATGTTTTATTAATCGGCGGATTTCCTAAGAAATCTGCAACAAAGCTATTCATTGGTTCATCATAAAGCTCTTGTGGTGCGGCATATTGTTGAAGAACTGCTTTTTTCATCAAAACAATGTGGTCAGAAATACTCATTGCTTCTTCTTGGTCATGTGTTACAAAGATTGTTGTAACACCTGTTTCTTGTTGAATACGACGAATTTCTTCACGCATCTCAATACGCAAACGTGCATCCAAATTACTCAACGGCTCATCCAATAAAAGTAATCTAGGTGTCTTAACAAGAGCACGAGCAATCGCAACACGCTGTTGCTGACCACCGGATAATTGTCCCGGTCTACGATCCAGCATTGTTTCAACATGAACAAGCTCTGCCATCTTTTTCGCTCTTGCAATTCTTTCTTCCTTCGGAACTTTCTGAATCTCAAGTGGGAAACAAATATTTTCCAATACAGTCATATGCGGATAAAGTGCATAGTTTTGGAAAACAAGCCCCACTCCTCTTTTTTCCGGAGCAAGATAAGTAACATCGTCATCATCAAAATAAATTTTTCCCTCTGTTGGCATCAGAATTCCGCTCAACATATTAAGCATTGTACTTTTTCCGCATCCTGATGGTCCAAGTAGTGCAATCAGTTCACCGGATTCAATTTCACATGAGAAATTGTCTACCGCTGTGTTGTCACTAAATCTCTTTACAAGATTTTCAATCTTTACTTTCATAAGGCCCTCTCCTATCTTAAAATTTCTGTCAATACTTCTCCGTCAACATTTTCCATCTCAAAGCCAAGCATCGCAGCCATGGTTGGTGCTTCGTTGATCATTTTGCTTCTTTCAATGACCACCCCTTGTTTTACACTAGGACCAAACGCAAGAAATGTTGTTGTTTCATCTCTAAACGGCAAATGTCCATGACTTGCTTTATTTGCATGCTGTCCTTCCGGTAAATAAACTCTAAAGAAATCCAATTCCCTCAAAGTTGTTCCAAACGCCATTGGTTCTTTTCCTTCTATAACAAAATCCAATGGACCTTCAAGACCATACTGATCTTTAACTTCTTGCTTCGTGAAAACATAACCGATATTGTATGTTGGATCATCTTTTAAATCTAAAAGGAATTTATAGACTTTATCGTGCATTTCTTTATCCTCCGGATTCTTTAGTTGAATCCACGCAGACAATGAAACCGAATGGCAATAAGCATCATAATCAATCAACTTACCGTTTTCATCCGTTCTGATAAATCCATTTTCTTTTAATACAACATTCATATTTAAAGTTTTTGTGATGTCCTGCTGACCATGATCTCCTAAAACAACAAAGTTCGTATTTTCATAATCTCCATAGCGTTTAACACTTTCAAGTAAAACACCCAGTTCTTCATCATGTTTTCTCAATTGTTCTTTTACGAAATCATTTTTAATACCGTGAATGTGTCTCACTGTATCCAAATCACACATTTTAACCAGCATAACATCAGGTTGATGGTAATCTTGAATAATATCCGTTGCCAGTGCCATTGTATAAAGATCAAGATTTCTGTCTTTTCCTTTAATATAACGACCATGTTTCCAATAATAACGATCTAACAATTCTTGAGTGGATGTTCCTTCTAAGAATTGAAGAGGATTATATCCACTATAATTTAGCGGAACGATCATCGGCATATTCAAATCAATATCTGCAGCACCGGATACCGGCCATGAAAGAGAGCAAGTACTGAATCCATTTCTTTTTGCAACATCCATAATCGTATCACATTTTATTGAAGAGCGCATATTATACCATGGAGCATCTTCATCTTCTACACTTACGATTGCATTATGCGGAACACCATGTTTCCCAGCGTTATTTCCAGTAATAATCGCACAGTGACAAGGATATGTAAAACTTGGATAAATCGGTTCAATGTGACGAACCATACTTCCATTTTCAAAAAACAATTTAAAATTCGGAAGTGTTTTCATAAACTCCAAATCATCTGTACATAATGCATCTAAGCAAAACACAAGCAATTTCTTTTTTTTCATAATTACCGTCCTTTTAAATGAATAAAATTGCTGAGGAAAAAAGTTTCCTCAGCAACTTAAGAATATCTAATTAGTTAGCTTCCTTAATAGCAGCATTGCATTTTGAAACTGCAGCTTCAAACAATGCATCTACATCAGAGTTAGGATCTGAAGCAGCTGAAGTGATCAAAGTTTTTAATTCATCACGAACAAATGAAGCATTTCCGAATGTCGGAATAACAACAGCATAATCAACCTGTTGTCCTAATGCTGTCAATGCAAGGTTTCCTGCAACATATTCTTCATAACCGTCAACATCTTTAGCTCCGGCATATGGAGAATAAGCAGAAAGTGTCATAGCCCAGCTTGCTGCATTTTCAGGACGTGTCATGAATTTAGCAAATTCTGTGACTGCTTTGTTCTTGTTTTCATCATCGCTCTTAATACCGATAACTCCACGGTTCCATCCAACTACATATGGATTTGCTGGGTCAACTTGTTGAACCGGAGCAACGCCAAGTTCTTGACCTTCTTGCATAGTAACATATGGAATACCAGCACTTGATCCGATGTAAGCACCTAATACATTAGAAACCAAATCACTTGAGTTGTATCCGTCAGCTCCTGAAGCAGCAACTTGGAAGTATCCAAGCATACATCCTTCTTTGAACCATTTTACCCACTCTTTAACTTCGTCTGTGTTCCACAAAACTTCTTTGTTTTCCAAATCAACATACTTACCGTCGTTGCTTTGTAAAATCAAGATTTGAAGGAAATCACTCATACTGTCAACTGCGAATCCAGGAACGCCTTTAGCTTCATAGATAGCTTTAGATGTTTCCCATACTTCATCCCAAGTTGTTGGAACTTCAAGATTCAATTCTTCGAACCATGTAGCATTGTAGAAATATACAGGACCTGTTGTCTGTACTGCTACTGAGTGAACACCACCATCATTAAATCCTTGAGTACCTTCTTGATAAACACCCTCAGAAACTAATGACTTGTAATCGAAATCTCCCCAATATTCTGAGAAGTTCAATGATTTTCCATATGCTTGGTAATCCATACCTGTTGATGCATAATGGAATAAGAAGTCAGGACCTACTCCGCTGGATACTGCTTCGTAAACAACAGATTCGAAATCCTTATTTGGCTGGAATAAGCATTCAACATGAACTCCTGTTTCCTTTTCAAACTCTGTAGCTAAACGCTGAAGTTCTACTTCTTGAGCTTCTGTGAAGCTGTGCCAAATTGTAATCGTTGTACCTTCTAGTGAAGTATTTTCTCCTTGTTGAGAATCTCCACTGTTTTCCGGTTCACTACTGCTTGAATTTGATGAGCATGCGAACAATGAACATACCATCAAAGCAGCTAGAGCCAATTTGATTAATTTTCTCATGTTTTCCTCCTTGTTGATAATGAGATCTATGGCAAAGCAGAAAACTGCTAATACCCAAAATTATTACAAATACATTATGGAATATTTTATCCTATTTTGCAAGCATTACCGTTTTGTGAAAAAACTCTTTTACATTTAATTTACTTTTCATTTCCTTTTTATATGTATTTTGCCTACTTGCTATTTTTATTTTAACATAATTATTATGGAATTACCATAAGTAACCGTTTACATTTTTTCTTTTTATTAATTTTATCTCAACCCATACCATTTAGTTTACATAATAAAATAAGAAATAAAAACTTTCCGCCACTAAAGACGAAAAGTTTATTTAAATATTTATTTTTTAGAAACATTATATTTTGGGCCCAATGCCGAATAACGACGACTGATCCACTTACAGATTCCATCCAATCCCGGATAAATCATACGCTCGGAAATATTAATATAATCCAGCTTATCACGAATTTCCAATTTAATTTCCTTAGGAATGATAATTCGATAATAACACTCGTGATCTTTCAATAAATCCGAAAGCAACACCGAAGAATCAGATACAAGTGAAAATAAAGCATATTGATTGGCAATACGATCTAACATACTCGCCGGTTCAAAAAATAGGACAAACGGATCTTTCTGTAACCCTTTTAAAGTTTGAAAATCACCTATATCTTCTAACATTTCAATCGTGAAACTGCTACTTCTTGATTTCTCCAACATTTCTTTAAGCGGTTGCGGTAATAATTTATGTAGAACCGTAAAGTCAACACACCAAATGCACCCATCCCGATCATACTCTTCCAAATTTTCTGTCGCAAAATGTGCGGCAACAAGTGGGGAGTACGTCCAGTCCAATAACCTTGTCGGCAATCCGTGATGCTGCGCCAAAGAAAGTGTTTGCCAAAAATTCTGATATTGCCCCAAATCCGCATATGCATATTTCTTGAAGTTTCTCATCAAAGATTCTTCTAAAGTCAAATCATGTGAACAAATTCGATTTAGCTTTGGAAGTAAATCCTCATTTGTATTCGAAACTCCTCGATAGATGAAATTATTGCGATATCGCATTACTTTTTCATCCCATACATCTTCAAAAATCACTTTTTGAAGTTCATCCCAACTGTGAATCACAATATCTTTCATCTTATTCTCCATTCACCGAAAACTACTCTGTAAACAAACTAAACACTTCTGATACAGGGTTATGTAATTCAATTGCTTCAATCGTTTTCGCAATCATATAGCCGATTGACAAAACCGTGATCTTATCACATTTTGCCTTTTTCTCCTCTGTCAAAGGAATGGAATTCGTGATGACCATTTCCTTGATATCACTGTTTTGAATTCTTTCCATCGCAGGTCCTGAGAAAACCGCATGAGTGCATGCAAAGTAAATATCTTTAGCACCGAAATCTTTTAAAATGTTTACCGCTGCTGTAAGACTTCCTGCTGTATCAACAATATCATCAATGATAATTGCATGTTTACCTTTTACATCTCCGATAATGTTCATCGCTTCCGCAACATTCGGTTGTGGTCTACGCTTATCGATGATTGCCATCGGAACACCTAAAGTATCAGCCAACGCTCTTGCACGAGTTGTTCCGCCATGATCCGGGGATACAACAACACATTCATCCAAGTTAAGATCTTTATTTCTGAAATATTGAGCAATCATCGGCATTGCCAACAAGTTATCACTTAAGAAATTGAAAAATCCTTGTATCTGTGTAGCATGAAGGTCAACCGTTACAATACGATCTGCTCCGGCCGTATCCAATAAATCCGCTACCAATTTTGAAGTAATCGGTTGTCTTGCACGAGCTTTTCTGTCCTGTCTTGCATAACCATAATATGGAACAATGATATTAATCTCTCTCGCACTGGCTCTTCTGCATGCATCAATACAAACAAGAAGTTCCATCAATCTCTCCGATACCGGAGCACAAGTAGACTGAATAATATAAACGCTTCTTCCACGAACTGTTTCCAATGGTTCAACCATGATTTCTCCATCGGCAAAATGTTTGACGGATATTTTCCCAAGAGGAATTCCCAAATAATTGACCACCTCTTGAGCCAGATCCAAATTAGATGATAGTGCGAATACAACAGTTTCTTGTAACATTTTTCTTTACCCCTATTTCTTTCTCTTTGACGTATATTTTGCTCCAAAGCCTTTCTTGACTTCTTGACGGTTTCTGGCAATTGCCATATCTCCATCTTCAACATCTTGATTTACTGTGGAACCGGCCGCAACAACTGTATTTTCACCGACGGTAATCGGTGCAATCAGATTCACATTACTGCCTATGAATGCATTGTCTTTAACTACTGTTTTATATTTATTTAAACCGTCGTAGTTAACTGTAACCACTCCGCATCCGATATTGACTTTGCTGCCGATCTCACTGTCTCCCAAATAAGTGAGATGAGCACAACGGCTATCAAATCCAAATTTTGTTTTCTTGAATTCAACAAAGTTTCCGATGCGGTTTTTGTCCTCTACAACGCAATTCATTCGTAAATGAGCCCACGGTCCGACCGTACATTCGTTTTTCACTTCACTGTCTGTGATTCTTGAATTATCAATGGTACAATCATGTCCGATTTTCGCATTAACCAAAAAGCAATTCGGAAGTAGCACCGTATTTTCACCAATTACGGTATTTCCTTCTAAATGACAATTCGGATAAATCACACAATCTTGCCCGATTTCAACTTCTTTCCCAATATAAGTTGTATTCGGATCAAGAATCGTTACCCCTTTTTTCATCCAATCACGATTAATTTTTTGTTGCATCCATTGATTCGCTTCTGCCAATTCAATGCGATCATTAATTCCGGCAACTTCTCCCGGATCAGATGAGCAAACTGCCTTCACTGCAATATTTTTACGATTCAAAATTTCAATCAAATCTGTGATATAGTACTCGTGTTGAGCATTATCATTTTTTAACTCTTTCAAGCTTTCGAACAACAATTCATTATCGAAACAATAAATTCCGGTATTGATTTCATGAATCATTCGTTCTTCTTCATTTGCATCTTTATATTCAACTATTCTCAGCACTTTTCCGCTATCATCTCGAACAATTCTTCCATAAGCTTTCGGATCATTTAACGAAACCGTTAAAACAACGGCTCCGCAATCCTCTAATGCCTCAAACATCTTTTCATATGTTTCTATTTGTACACACGGGCAATCCCCGTTAACAACCAAAGTCTTTCCTTTTTCATTTGATAATGCCGAGGCACACATTACGGCATGTCCTGATCCCAATTGCGGACTTTGCAAGGCAAATTCACATCTACCTTCCATTGCCTCTTCAATTTTCTTTGCCCCGTGCCCAACTACAGTAATAATGCGTTCTACTTGGCATTCCTTTAAATTATCCACAATATGTTCGATCATAGATTTTGAACATACTTTGTGTAAAACCTTCGGGAGTTTTGAATTCATTCTTGTGCCTTTTCCGGCAGCTAATACAATTGCTGATTTCATAGTATCCTCCATCTTATTTTATTTTACTCAATTTTTACAAGAAAAAAAGACTCTTTTAGTCTTTTATTCGTGTTTTTTTGACAAAATAGCCCTTTTCTCGCAAATCGATAAGCGCACGTGTACATAATTCCTCATTTTGAGTCAACGCAAAGACGGTCGAGCCACTTCCCGACATCAATACACCATCAAAGCCATAATCTTTTAAAATCTGCTTTATCGTTGCGATTTCCGGAACCAATTCGATTGCAGGAGTTTCCAAAGTATTCCCCAAATGCTCAAGAACCCCTTGATAATCACCATCTTCCAATGACTTTTTCATCATTAAATGATTGGGATGCTCTGCATGTTGTAAATTCAATTTCGCAAAACAAGCTTTCGTCGATACTCCATATCTCGGCTTCACCAAAAGAATCTGAAAATCCGCACTGACTTCAAACGGAGTCAAAATTTCTCCTATCCCTTCCACAACAGCAGGTTTACTACGTATAAAAAACGGAACATCTACTCCGACTTTCTTCGCAATTTCCATCATCTTATTTTCATCCATGTTCAAATGCAACATCTTATTCAACATCCGAATCGTTGCTGCCGCATCACTGCTTCCACCGGCTAAACCCGCTTGTGTTGGGATATGTTTATTTAAAGTAATAGTAAAGTTTTGAGTAAAACCATATTCTTCTCTAAGCAACTCAATAGCCTTGATTACAGTATTACGACGATCCATTGTCAAAAAACGGGCATTGCTGATCAAAGCCATTTCCGAAGAGAAATTTATTTCAATCATATCATGCAATGTTAAAGGAACCATAACCATTTCCATCTCATGGTATCCGTTTTCAAGCTTTCCTTTAACATTCAGGCATAAATTAATTTTTGCATGTGCTTTATTTTTCATACCTCTCCCTCTCATTCATTTCTGCCTCAAACAAATTCAAGAATTGTTCTAAGCTCAATGCCTCCGCTCTCAGTGATGTATCCAAATTCGCTGCGACAAGAATTTTTTTAGCCATTTCACGATCATGCAGATAATTCTCATAATTATTTAGCAATGACTTTCTTCGTTGCTTAAAACAAGCTTTTACTAATTCAAAAAACCGTTCACGATTTCTTGATGGCGCTCTGTTTTCTTTCGCTGTAAATCGAAGTACAGCACTTTCCACATTTGGTTTTGGATCAAAAACCGTTCTTGGAATCTTCATCACTCTTTCGACCGCAAAACCACTTTCCATGATTATATTGATTGCCCCATAATCACGACTTTGCGGTTGTAAAAAGAAATGATCTGCCACTTCCTTTTGCATCATGACTGTAATTGCCTCTATCTTTTCTTCGCATTGAAACACCTTTAATAAAATTGATGTCGTTATATAATATGGAAGATTTGAACAAAGAACTACTTTTTTATGTGTTTTTCTTAAATTCTTTACAATTTCATTCAAATCTACGGTAAGAAAATCTTGATGTATAATTTCAACATTTTCCACTTCTTTTAACACATGAGAAAGAACCTCTATCAAATCCGTATCAATTTCATATGAGATGACCGTTTTCGCATATTTTGCAAGTTGTTCACTCAAAGCTCCGATTCCCGGCCCTATTTCAATTACCGCTGTTTCCTTATCCAAAAGAGCATTTTTCGCAATCTTTTCCACAACAGTCGGATCGATGATAAAGTTTTGCCCAAAATTCTTTTTTGCACTCAATCCATATTCTGTTAATATTTCGTTTGTCCTTGTGAGGGTTGCGATCGGTCTTTTCATTTATGTTCCTCTAACACTTTAAGAATTTGCTCTTTGGTAACTCTCATACTATTCAATCTTTTATAACATGTTTTCCCATTTGCTTGACCGATATGAAATTCCTTTGCCAAAAGTTCACGGCGCTCTTTACTGTCATCTCTTCCCATTAAACCACAATCCACAAACTCTTCAAAAGTCAAGGTCAAATCTTGACCATCATAGGCTTCTGCCACATGATATAGAGCTTCCCGAATCACTTCCAAGGAAGCATGTTCAATTCCAACTTTTTTCTCTGTTTTAGCCTGACTTTTCAACAAATAAGCATTTTTACATCCCGGAATCCGCTGATTAACAATCGTTCTGATTCGATCTCCCGGGGAATCCGGATCGGTAAATACGATTACCCCCCGTTCTCTACCTGCATGTTCAATTCTTTCAAGAACCTCTTCCCCTAGTGAAGACCCTCCGGTTTCAATCGTATCCGCATCCACCGCTTCTTTAATTCTTTGTGTATCATGTTTTCCTTCTACTACAATTACTTCTTTAATTTTCATATTTATCCTCACAAAATTATTATACACAAAAGCTCTCCTCATGACAAACGCTCATATCGAATAATTCATAATTTATGTATGAATTTTATGAATTAAATTACTTTATTAAATGAATTGGACTTCTTACATGTTATAACCTATGACTATTGATTCCTTCCTTTATTATGCATCTTATCTAATGATACCTCCTTCTATATTCACAAAAAAAAGCGATGGTTGAATTATTTCATTCATCGCTTTTATAATCAAATTTAACCCTTTACCCACTTTTTGATTTCATTCATCAACAACTCACCACTACCGGCTGCAAAAGGGCTGCTAAAAGATTCATAAACTTGTTTGCGGAAAGATTCCTCATCCGGAAGATATAGAAAATATCCATTTGTATATCCGATAAATTCTGAATTTAACTCTTCTTTTATCAAATCGGATAATGTACTAAACAGTTCGCAAGGAACGGTAATTAAATTAATTTCAGGCAATTTGATCCAAGAGATTGAAAGCATCAGCTTTGATAAGGAAGAAGCTCGCATTGCCGCAAACATATTATTTTGAGCACCTTCATAAACAGACTTCAAAACACGCAATGCCTGCTCATCCAAATTCATCTTTTTTCCTTCTTCATATTTTGCTTTGGTCTCTTCAAGCTTTCTTGTTGCTTCCTCAATCGTATCAAATTTACGAGGAGGTAATTCTATTTCTTTTCGTTTGATACACAAAGAGAAATCCTCTTTAAACGGAATCGGTTTGTTAAGCAACTCTTTCATTTGTTTTGCGACTAATTTACCGAATCGCTCTACCTCTTCAAATCCATTTCCTTTTCTTGTAAAGCGGGTACTCATATTACCACAGCTTCCATTAACGTAAGCCACTTGTTGATACTCTGGAAATAAAGGTTCAATTGCACCTGGGAAATCCGCAGTAACACAACAATTTTCTTGATTCATCACAGTCGGATGACAACTCATCCTCGTCAACAATGCCCGTTTTCCGTCTGCTAATTTAAACTCAATCAAAAGCATGTCCTCATCATAAGGCAAAGAAAGATCATGCCGATCTGTTCCCAATCCTTCTACTTTTCCTTTTAAAATACGATAAGTAAACGGTTGTAAACATTCCCGTAAATGATTCACTGAATCACTGACTTGATCCGCAATGCACTCACAATAGTTGGTATTCACTTCACCGAAAATCGAATCCAGTCCATTTAATGCCCCTTTCGTTGTATCCAAAGTTCCAACAGGACCCGAATGTGTATGTGTTGCCATAAGCACAATCCGGTCTTTCTTAATTCCCGTTTTTTTCTCAATCATTGTGTACAACAAGTCATCCACTGCAACCAAATCCAGCTGAATAAGCAAGTTTTCTTCTTCTCCTTTAAACAAGAATAATCTTGTCATTATTGGATCGTGAATTTCATTTGCCCAACGAACTTTCCCAAATCCGGATAAACGCACCGGTAAAATCGGTGTAATATCCAATCGATCAAACCCACATTTCATAAGTACTTCCTCCATGAATCTTTTCATTTATTATAAGATATTCATTTCGATTAATCCAGCCTTCCTTCACTAAGCTGATTCTTAATTCTATCTTTTACGATTCTCTTTTTATTCATTTTTAAACTTTTCTATCTTTACAATTCTGGAATATCTGCTTAAAGGAAATTCTCCATCATGTGAATCAAACACATTTACAGAGGACATATGGGAGACTTGCATGATTCTATTTATCCCACTTTGCACAAACAAATTTACCAATCGTTCATGATTCTCTTGAGCACAAATCAATCCGACAGTCTGCAAAATTCCTTTTTTCTCTCTCAAACAGGTTACTATTTCTTTCTCAGGAAGGCATTTTACAAGGATTTGATTATGAATGCCTGATCCTTCCAATGTTTTATCTTCTTTCAACAAAATACTGCACGCTTTTCCCCAATAAATCTTGCCTTGATTATTCTCTTTTTCCATCACCTGACATAGATGATCCGTATATCGGCGCAACATCATCTCGCCCTGTTCATTCATTGATAATCCATCTTTTAAGAAAGCCTTATCTAGAATCGGCAAAAATTCTTCAATAAACTTTTCAGCCTCAAGCAATGAATCGCTGTTAAGATAAATTACTTGGCAACTGCTACATAAGCGTTGACGGGTCCAAGCTACATGCTCTGCCAATTCTATCATTTCTTTTTCTTTGTTTTGAAAGTCATCAATATAAACAAAACTGATACGATGTCCCCACTCAATTAATTTGGCATTCAACGGTGCCTGTTTACGAATCGCCGCAATAGATTGATCACTGCCCCATATAACCAATCCATCTGCCATCTCAGCCATTTTGAAAATTGCCTGTGAATCAGAAGAAGGTGTATCAAAAACAATAATATAATCTTTTAGTTTCGGTTCAATTTCAATCAGATGATATAAGATGGAAATCGACAAAGAATGATCCACAGAAGGCAATTTCAAAATATTGATATTTCCACTCATCAGCCCCTCAAGAACACTATATGCCGGTAATCCATCCTGATTCCCTGCGGCAATGTGAAACAATGTACCTAAAGGAACACGCCTCAATTCATAATTTGAATCCGGTTGTATCATTTCGCCAAGTTCCAATTCAACACGTTTTCTTAAATTCTCTTTATCCAAAAGCGGAAATAACTGCTGTATTGCCTGTATATCTTTCTTTGTTAACTCTTCTTTAAGAAAATCCATTTTCCCCATCACAAAATCTTCTTTACATTTTTCTGCCGCATTTAAAACAAGCTCCAAAGCAAGTCGAGGCTTCCTCCTTGTTTCATTGATTTTGCTTTCTAACTCTTTTAGTATTTCATCTTGAAAAGAGGATTCCCAGTATTTCCCATCATACAAAATCATATCTTCTCCTCCAACTTTTCCTTTGCCGCCGTAGAGCATGTCTTGATATCGGAAACTCCGACACGACCTAAAATCTCAAGGTATGGATTTGGATTCCCACATCCACACTTTCCCCCATCATGAAGAATTCCCAAATCATCACTCATCACACTGGACAAGGGTGTTCCCTTTATGATCGGACTCAATAAATTTACAAGTCCTACCTGCCCGTAAGACAACGGCTTCAATGTCTGAGGATCACGTATAATTACATGACTGCTATTGGGAACATGAAAATGATGATGAGAACAATCACAGTAAATAACCGGATGCTCAACCGCCCCAAAAAATTCAACAATTTGATCTTCTTTAATTCCTAAAAGCCGTTCAGCCATTTCATATAAAACTTCTTTTTCCACTTTCTCTGTATAAAATTGTTTCCATCCCCCACCAAGTAACAGCTTACTACCATGAGGAAGCTTGATTTTCATTCCTGATTCTTCCATTTTCTTCATCATAAAAAAGGCATAGGATGGAAAACCGATAATCCGAGTCGGAAAATGCGACTTTCCTGCACGACTAAGTGCTTTTATAATTTCATCCAACTCTACTTCATATTTTCCATTTTTTATCGTTAAGGCATATGTTTTTTTCAAAGAAGGGGCCATGAAAGATGTTGCATATGCCGTCTTCGAGATGACCGCATGATTTGATTTATGAGGTTTATACCCAAGCATAATATAATGACATGGAATGATAGATATCAGTTTTCTTTTCATTACCTGATAGAAAATTGAAAAAAACGCAATGCTCAATCCACTCCACTCAAATCTTATTTGACTGGCATTGCCACTTGTTCCGGAAGAAGTGACCTGAATTGTTTTTTTCTTTTCCGGCATAGAAAAAAGTGTATGCTTTTTAAAAAGTAAAGTGGGAATTGGGGGTATTTTTTCTAAATCGGATATAGAGTGAATCTCATCAATACAACATCCACTTTCTTTTAAAATCTTATGATATTCTAAACAATGCTTATCATGATAGTGAAGATTCTGTTTCATCGCTTCAATAAAAACTTGTTGTGTTTTTGAATCTTTTTCTTTTAAATGAAATAGAAGTAAAAATCTTTTATCCATAGTTATCCCTCATTTTCATTTTATCATCTCGGTTTTTCCATGACAAGATGCCTTTTTGTTAGAGTGATTTTCTATTTTTATTATGAAACTTAGCCAAATAAATGATTTTAATTATCATTATAGTTTTATCACAAGGATACATTATTCTGCTTACTAACAACGAATATTTAAAAAGTTTCTTTTAACCCTTCTCAAAATCGGTCAATCGTTTTATTATACCTTTGATAAATGAATGGAGGTTATGCAATGAATGAAAAGTTTTTTTCTCTTCCCAAAGAAAAACAACAGGCTATATTGAATGCCGGATATCGTGTTTTTTCACAAAACACCTATAAGAACAGCCCAATGAGTGAAATTGCAGAAGCCGCAGGCATAAGCAAATCTCTGCTTTTTTATTATTTCCATAATAAAAAAGAATTTTATCTTTTCTTATGGGACATCTGTGCACAAACAACCATTGATTTTTTAACTAAATTTAATTGTTATAATCAAACCGATCTCTTTGAAAGCATGGAAAGAGGGATATTCGCAAAAATGGAAATCATGCAAAATTTTCCTGATATGGGGAATTTTACAATCAAAGCATTTTATGAAAAAGATCCCGAAGTCAATGCCGCAATCCAAGAAAGTTATCATCGTTATTTCAATTATAAAGCAGATAAAGCTCGCTTGAATTTTGATTCGGATCAATTTATACCGGGATTAGATATCACTATGATGTATCAAGAAATGTATTGGGCATCAGAAGGATACCTTTGGGAAAAAGTACAACAAGGCAATATTGACTATCAAGAATTGGAAAAAGATTTTACAAAGCTATTAAAGTTTTGGAAAAGTGTTTACTTAAGAAAGGAGTAATTTTATGGAAGCTATCAAGATACAAAATTTAACTAAAAATTACGGCAAGGCTCGTGGCATCAATCATATTAATCTAAGTATTGAAGAAGGGGAATTTTTCGGTTTTATCGGACCCAACGGTGCCGGAAAATCTACTACGATTCGGACCTTGCTTGGATTAATTCATCCGACTGAGGGGAATGCATTTATTTTTGGTTTAGATATAACGAAAGACAAAGATAAAATTCTAGAACAAGTAGGATATCTCCCGTCTGACGCATCCTTTTATTCCGGGATGAAAGTAAAGGAACTCTTAAAGCTTTCTGCTGATTTAAGAAAAAGAAACTGTGATGAAAACGCCCGCCTGCTTTGTGAAAGGTTACAACTGGATGTAAATCGTAAAATCGAAGATCTGTCTTTTGGAAATCGAAAGAAAGTTGCCATTATCTGTGCTTTGCAACATGATCCTCGATTATTAATTTTAGATGAACCGACAAGTGGGCTTGATCCGTTAATGCAAATGGAATTTTTTAAAATTCTCAAAGAAAGAAATGAAAACGGGGTTACAATTTTCCTTTCCAGTCATATTCTGTCTGAAATTCAGCACAATTGTTCTCGTGCAGCCATTATTAAGGAAGGCGAAATCATTGTTTCCGATCGAATCGAGGAATTATCAAAAACCAAAGCCAAGAGAATTACAATCCGTGGGGATATTTCATCTTTACCTGATTTAAATGGAATTCAAGATAAAATTGACTCTGATAATTCAAGTAGTTTTCTTTACAGCGGGGAATGGAATACTTTACTTCATGCTTTAGCCGGTTGTTCAATTACAGATCTTTCGATTATTGAACCGGATCTAGAAGAAATCTTTTACCATTACTATAAAAAGGAGGAAGAAAAACTATGACATTAATTAAGCATGAGCTAAAACAAGGACGATTCTCTTTTCTGATTTGGACAGGTTCTATTTGTTTTCTTCTTCTGATCTGCATATTTTTATTTCCGCAAATCAAAGAACAAATGTCCGGGGTCAACAAGCTTTTTTCTTCCATGGGAGCTTTCAGTGTTGCCTTTGGAATGGATAAATTGAATTTCGGAACATTTATCGGATTTTATGCCGTTGAATGCGGAAATATTCTCGGTTTAGGGGGTGCCTTATATGCTTCGGTCTGTGCTGCCAATATCCTATGTAAAGAAGAAAAAGAGAGAACATCAGAATTTCTGCTGACCCATCCAATCAAAAGAACTCATATTCTATCCAGTAAATTAATTGCGGTTATCATTCAAATTATTTCAATGAACGGAATTATCTTTATGCTTGTAATTCTTTCTACATTATGGATTCAAGAACCCATTCCTTGGTCACAATTAACTCTTATACATTTAGCCTATTTTATTTTACAAATTGAATTAGCCGGTATATGCTTTGGATTTTCAGCTTTTATTAGAAAAAACGGTCTATCTATGGGTCTTGGAATTGCCTTGATGATGTATTTTTTAAATTTAATCGCAAACATGACAGAGAGTGTAAAATTTTTGAAATTATTTACTCCTTTTGGATATTGCGAAAGTGCGGATATTATTGCAAGCACTGCTCTTGACTTACCGAAAATAATCATTGGTTTATGCTTTGCAACAATCGCAATCCTTCTTGCAACCTATAAATACTGTAAAAAAGATATTTATGCATAACATTCCTTATATACAAAAAAATGCTCTCAAATCATGAGACGCATTTTTCATTTTTGGTCTTCAAGAAATTGTTTGATTTCCTCTTCACTTGGCATGACACGCAATGCACCCTTCCTTGTTGTAATAATTGAAGCAGCGGCATTGGCTTTTATCAAAGTATTAGAAATACTCTCTTTATTCATATTCAATCCATATTGTAAAACACTATCCAAAACACAAGCGCAGAATGTATCTCCTGCTCCCGTTGTTTCAATCGTATCTTTATTTACAAAAGCATGCTGATCGATTCGATAATTATTTGTATAAATTCTTCTTCCATTTACACCCATTGATAAGGCAATCAATTTAAGGTTCGGATAGTCTTCTTTGAGTTTATTGATTCCTTCATCATAATCTTCTTTCTTCGTAAACCAAACAATTTCATTATCACTGATCTTCAAGATATCACATTGCTTTAATCCCCAATCAATCTGCTTGTGTGCTTCCTCTAGTGATTCCCAAAGTGGTTCTCTTAAATTTGGATCAAAAGAAATCAAGAGGTTATTTTTTTTCGCAAGTTGAATTGCCTTTTTAGTTGCGGAGCGAACAGGTTCATCGCTTAAAGAGAGGGAGCCAAAATGAAATAGCTTACTCTTTTCAAATAGCTTTGAATCAATTTCATTTTCATTAAGCATGATATCGGCACCCGGCTTGCGGTAAAACGCAAAATCACGATCCCCATCTTCTTTTTTTAAAACAATCGCTAAAGTTGTATGTACATTACGATCCATTTTAATATACGATCCATCAATTCCTTGTTCAATCACGGCATTCTTTAAAATCGTCCCAAAGCTATCTAATCCGACTTTACCAATAAAAGCAGTCTTTCTTCCCAGTCTTGACAACATACTCAAAACATTACACGGAGCTCCTCCCGGATTAACTTCCATCAAAACATTCCCTTGTTTTGAAATCCCACTTTCTGTAAAGTCTACTAACAATTCTCCAAGTGCAATAACATCTATATCTTTATTTTCCATAACTGATTCCTTTCATAAAATCTAACCTTATCATACACAAAAAGTAATTTAATTAAAAGAATGTTTTCATTCTTTATAAGCATATAATAAAAATCTCATTCTTGAGCTAAGAATATTCCGATTTTAATCCAATTCATGATAACGTAAAAAATATTTTGATTCTCTACCGTTTTCCATAAAGGTTTCCTCTAATGTAAACCCGTTCTTTTCAAGCACTCTTATCGAGGCAAGATTGTCAGAGTAACAAAATGCTCCAATAGTCTTTAATTGATATTTTTTACATACCTCATTTATAAAAAGAGAAACTGCTTTTGTCGTTAACCCTTTTCCCCAAAAGGATTTATCAAATATACAAAAGCTGATCATCGCTTCCGGTGTTTCATTTTTTTCAATACAATAGCACCAAACATCACCGATATAGTTTGAGTCTACATAAATCGTTTTGCCATAGCTGTTTGCTTGTGGAGAAAGTGATTTTTTATAGTTTTCCATTGCCTCTTTTAATGTTGATACACCTCTTGGAAACAACCAATTTATTTCCTCATCAGATGTCTTTTCAAAATATATCTTCACATTTTCAATCGTTCTGTCTCGTAATTCTATCTGCATGCTTTCACCTTCCATAAAATTTAGATTGGTAATTGATATAATCGCATAAATCCAATAATCTTTCAACAAATATCATCCAGGTTCATTATACAGTAGCTGTTCTCCTATCACAATGATTCCTTAAACTTAAAAACGATCTTAATTTGTGCTGTTTTACAAAAAAAGACCGGCAATCATTTAAGAAACATTTGAGTATTAAAATTTTTCCTTATTACAATCAATAAAAAAGAGTGAAACAATAATATACCTCACTCTTATGTTCTCTTTTAAACTGGTCGGGATGACAGGATTTGAACCTGCGACCCCTTCGTCCCGAACGAAGTGCACTACCAAGCTGTGCTACATCCCGACAACACCTATTAGTTTAATCCAAAACCTATAAATTGTAAAGCTTTTTTATTTTTGCATCTAAAATTCAAATTGCCCCTTTTTGTATTCCGCAATCATTGGATTTGAATTTTCAATCATCAACTGTGAAAAATCAAAATCAAATTCTTTTCCTTGTAAAAGATAAACTAAAACACGAAGAGTATGGAAATGCGAAACAATCGCAATTGTTGATTTTTCTTCAAAATCTAACTCTGAAAGAAAATCTTTACACCTTACAATAACATCATTATAGCTCTCTCCATCCGTCACTTTTCTATTCAAACAAGTTTCAACCGGATCTTTTTCAAATGAAACCATCATTTGAGAATAGAGTGGATTCTCATTTATCTCTCTCATCAAAACTCCTTCTAAAAATCCGTGACTTCTTTCTCTCAAGCGACAATCTTGAACAATTTCTTGATTATCAAAAATAATCTTTGCGGTATCTATTGCCCGGGTAATATCAGAAGAATAAATCTTATCTACAGAGTTCAACAAACCTAAACATTCAAGTTTCTCCTTAGCTTTCTTTGCTTGTAATTTTCCTTTTTCATTAAGTTGTGTCAATTCATTATCAAGAGCCCCAATCAGAAACTGCTTGTCTGTATTAAACAAAGTATTGGAATAAGTTTCCCCATGTCTTATTAAAATAATTCTCATACATTCTCATCCTCTTACTATTAAAAAGCATGCCCTCATCATATCACGAAAAAGGGTTAAAAAAAAGACTCACCTTAGGAAAGGGGAATCTAAATAGGTGGGGGACCCGGCAACGCGCTATTTTCACAAGGGCAAACCTTGCTATCGTCACCA
>CATJXY010000026.1 GCA_949744505.1 uncultured Erysipelotrichaceae bacterium
AAATATCAACGCCCCTTTAACCCCTTTATTCTTTAACCATCGATAACTCATGATATAAATCAACAGAAACACAGAATGAGTAAAAAAAGTGAACAATCTTGGAATCAGGATTTGATAATTTAGATTGGGGATAAAAAAATTTTCTAGCATCGCAAATACAGATCCAAATAAGATTGCTGATTTGATATGCCATTTTTCTTTATTAAACGAACAGAAAAACAAAATTTTAAATAATTCTTCTATACTTACTCCGATTAAAAGTGAAGAATAATCAGAAAAGAAACCTTGAATTGTAAACAAAAAAACTAAAGATAAGTATGCGCCGAAAGCTCGAAAGCTTTCGACACATAGCTCATGTATACTAACTTTATTGTTTCTAATTAAAACAACAATCATTACGATTTCGGGTATCATTAAAATAAAATTCATAATTTCTCCTTTTCTAATTATAATCCAAATATTACATTAAACTTTTATATGAAAACTTATTCATGGGTCTATATCTATTCCCGTGCAATCAGGATTTCACTTTCTTAATGTTATTATAAATAGTATATGATCTAAAAGCTAGTTCTATTATTTGCATTTTTTTATGTTATAATTAAAAATATTAGTAAAATCTGACTATAGAAAAGTTCCAAGATGAAAACCATAAATAAACAGGTACTAAAAAAGGATCAATATGACTGATGTTTTTACATTTTTCTTAATTTTCAGATAGAGGAAAAGGAAATTGCAGTGCAATTGCACCGAAATATCCCCTATCAATGTGATCCTCCCCAAGTAATATCTATCATGCATCTTCATGAGATATAACTCCTTGAATTATTCCATTAAATTATACAAATCAGAACTAGAAAATTTCAATTAAAAAAGGACAGTTTCCTTTGATAACTGTCCAATTCTTTTAATCTATAATTATTTACCCATATTTCGCCGGATATTTTTACTCAAAATAATGAGTCTGTCTAAACATTGATCAAAAAACATTTTGTATCCATCACACAACTTATTTTTTACCAATGCTTCTTTTTGATCTCTGTACCTTCGACATCCACCTCTGCATATCTGATAATACTTACACTCTTTACATTCGGAATCAACAGTTAATGAAGACTCTACAAATCGCTTTGCTTGATCTGAAGCCATTAACTGCTCAAAAGAAGTTGTAACATTTCCTAACTTCCATTCATCTGTACAATAGAAATCGCATGGGTAAACATCGCCGTTTCCTTCAATGATCAATCCACAAAAACATCTGCCCAACAATCCACACTGTTCCGGATAATATCCCATAAGCATTTGCAAATAATTAGAAAATATCCTGATATCTAAAGCTGTTCCGTTTATAAAGTCTTTATACCACAATTCAAAAATCTCACATAAGAACTGACCATATTGCTTCCCGGTAATGGAATACTCGTGATGATCATCATCAATACAGGGGATTATCTGAATAAACTGAAAATCATTCTCTTTAAAATAATTATAAATTTTCTTTGCATGTCGGTAAGACTCATTTGTAATGACCGTAAGGATATTAAACTCCACATCATGTTTTCTCAAACATTCAATGGATTTCATCACCCTATCAAATGTCCCTGAATTTCTCAAATCATGTCGATACCTATCATGTATTTCTTGAGGCCCATCAAGAGAAATCCCCACAAGAAAATGGTGATTATGAAAAAATTGAGCCCACTTATCATTAATCAAAATTCCATTTGTTTGGATAGAATTTTGTATCCATATTTTTTTTGTATTCAGCCGATTCTCGATTTCAATCACTTTCTCATAATACTTTAAGCCAATCAACGTCGGTTCTCCGCCTTGAAAGGATACAATCAACTGTTTTTCAGTTGAATTTATCGCATTTCTGAGAGTTTCTTCAAGCTTACTTTCATTCATAAAGCCCATATCATATTCTTCTCTGTTTGAGCTTAAAACTTTGTAAAAACAATATTTACAATCTAAATTACAGTTTGAAGAAGATGGCTTAATCATCACGCTAGTATATAACATTCTGTTTCAAATTTATTAATATTAAAGTTTCTATTAATAAAATTCCTTTCTAGCCGTCTTTAATCAATATACCTCACGGCATTTGATATACTGATTTTACATTGTAAATTTGTACTTATGTTTAGATTTAACTTATTATAATCATATCACATCAAAAAATGAATGTCATGGAATACTATTTTAATTTTGGCCAGTATTCTTCGTTAGCCTCTTTCAGTCTCCTTGCCAACAATTCGGCTTTATTTAATGACGGAACAATTCTGCTCAAATGAAGTGCCATTACAAACTTCTTAAAAGAATGTTCAAATGCCGCTTCCACTACCAATCCTTCGCATGCATCCTGTTGCTCGATCAATCCTTTATAGTACCTTGGAATATCTCCGACATAGATTGGCTCTACCCCATGGGCGGTAATATATGCCGGTACTTCTACCATGGCATCTTCTGCTAAGTTAGGAATAATCCCACCGTTTCTTACAATGACAACCATTCTTTTTCTTAAATCATTTTCAATGGAATTCATGACATCAATCAACATATCAGCACCAATCCCGACATCAAATTGATTAAAATCAATCTCCTTTCCTTCTCGATAACTCTCTGCGGCATCAAATACTTTCTTTTCTCTATCGTTAATTACCTGCATTCCTCTGGTATTATCTTTATTCATGTATTTACATGATTCTTCCGGATAGTAATAATATTGCATATAAGTATTCGGCAAACAATCGTCAAAAACAGAGATTATATTTTTAGTACATTCAAAAGTATGCAACCAGTCAGGATCATTCAACAAGCCACCATTTAATTTCTTTTTGGACAAATAGCCGTTTGTCTTTGAATATTGTACCAATTCATCTGTCACATCCACACCATTTCTTCTCACTCTTGTAAACCAGCCAAAATGGTTAAGACCGAAGTAATCCCCTTCCAATTCATTTAAATTACATTCTAATATTTCCGAGAATCTTTCTAAAATCTCTATCGGCATATCACATACATTTACAATTCTTGCGTGCGGATATTTTTGATTTACTGCCTTCGATACAATTGCAGCCGGATTGGCATAATTGATAATCCAATAATCCTTCTTTGCATATTTTTCTGCATACTCAACAATTTCAAGCATTGGATATATCGTTCGTAATCCATAGGATAATCCTGCCGGTCCTACCGTTTCCTGACCGATAACACCATTTTCTATGCAAATTTTTTCATCCATCGCACGCATCTTTAACAACCCTGATCGAATTTGAATTAGAATATAATCCGCATCAATGAAGGCAAGCTGAGGGTCACATGTAACTGTCAGCTTTATTTCAGGTCCTAGCATATTCATCATTGCCTGCACTAAAATTGACATTTTATTCTGTCTATCTTCTTCAATATCATAAAGACATATTTCAGAAAAATGAAGTTGTTCTTTTTCTAATAGTAAACTCTTTACGATTCCTGTCGTGTATGTACTTCCCCCACCACATATTAATATTTTTTTATTCATAGAATCCTCCATTAAAGTTAATAAAAACGACCTCTTTCTTCATAATCATCCGGGTTTTTACTGGATGCATCAATACAATCTTTCTTGTTTACTTTATAATTACTTAAAATAGGAATCTCTCCATTCAATAGTGGATCATTTGTCCTTTTTTGAAAACAAGCCAATCTCTTTCTCAAATCCTCAACAATGTCTTGATAGTGCTCATTCTCAATCAAATTATTCTGTTCATCCGGATCATAGTATAAATCATACAAAGCTTCTTTTTCTTTTTTAAATTCCGTTAATCCATTCTGCATATAAAAATCTTTTACCTCAGATGAATCCAAATTACTGAAATTAATATTGAGATATTCGTCATAATACTTGATATACTTATATCGCTCTGTTCGGATGGAACGTGCCGGTTCATAAGAAGTGTGAAAATTGATTTCAGTAAATACTTCCTCATCCGATTCTTCACATCCTTCTGTAAACAATTTCGCAAACGATTTTCCCTCCAGATAATCCGGTTTTTCTAAATGCATCAGCTCACACAAGGTAGGATAAATATCGATTTGCGATAATAGCATATCCGTAGATATTCCGCTTTTAATTGAATTCGGCACACGCATAAGCAAACTTACACCTGTTCCCTTATCTGATAAAGTACATTTATTAAATGGCATCGCTACACCATGATCGGTTGTAAACAATATAATCGTATCCTCATAATGATTTGTTTTCTTTAACGCTTCAATCACCATGCCAAAGCACTCATCCGCATATTTTGCAGATGTCAGATATTTTGCGTAGTCTTTCCTATTTGCTTCATTATTGAAGATAGGGGAACAAGGTCTAACATAGTTTTCATTGATTGAATCATCGATTTTACTCGGAAAAGGACGATGGGTACAATTCATACCAAAAGAGATGAAGAAATTTTGATCTTGTCCCTTATGTTTATTTAACCAATCGCATACCTTCTCGGCATTTTTCTTATCCCATAAAAACAAATCACTTTTATCCATTCCACTTATCTCATCTGTAATGACTTCATCATATCCTAAGTAATCCGAATCCTCGACATTCAGATAAAATCCGGTTTCATGTTGCACACCGCTTAATACCGTATGATAGTTATTCCTCTTTAGAAATCGGCATAAATGTTTCTCTATATCATTTAAAGAAAATCCTCTTTGAGCCAACCCTAACATCCCATTTTGATGAGGATACATCCCCGTAAGCAAAGAGGCCCTACTTGGAGAACAGGTCGGATTCACACAGTACATGTTATTAAATGTAATGGAATCATTCGCAAATTCCTTGAGATTATCTGTTGGAACATCATAGCCATAAGGACTGAATAATCTTCCACTATCATGGGTATGAATATAAATCAAATTAACCATTTGCAGATACTCCTGTCTGATCTATTTCTAAACCCAGCATTGCATTCATTTCTTTGTATACATTTTCTATAATCTTGATTACAATTAATGAATTCTGTAATTTCTGATAACACTTTTCATAGTCCTTAGAAGCATAAATTGAAATGAAATTTGACAATTCGGAATAAAACATTTCTTGATGTACATTTAATGCATAAGTTTCCTCTTTGCCCTCATCAACAAAGGTAAACGCATCATACAAATCAATCGCCGAAGTAGAATGAATGCATTTCTTATCCCCTTGTATTCTTATATCAAAATAATTGCTGCAATCTTTGGCACTCACTAAAATACATGAGAAATGATCATAGGTCATAATTAGCGTTCCGGAAACATCCACATTTCTTTCAATATTTGGATAATACTGATATTTTAATGGTTCTCCAAATAATCCCACAACAAAATGAACATTATAAACTCCTAAATCTCTTAAAGATCCCCCTTCTTTCTGATAATCAAAAACCGGATGGATGATTCCCTTTTTGAAATTATCATATCTGGATGAATATTGAACATAATTCAACTCTACGATCTTAATTTTTTCAAAGTTATCAACCAGTTCTTTTGTTTTCTCAAAATTCGGTGTATTTACAACCGTAATTGCTTCAAATAAGAATAACTTATTTCGCTTCGCTAGTTCAACCAACTCTTCCGCTTGTTTGAAAGAACGTGTGAACGGTTTCTCTAAAATAACATTTTTATGATTTAATAATGCTTGTTTCGCCTGTTCATAGTGAAGATTATTCGGTGTTCCGATATAAACCGTATCCACTTTGGGATTATCCAACATTTCTTGATAGTTAAAATAAACAAACGGAATATGATTTTCAGAGGCTATCTTTTCAGTTTTTTCAACATTATGATGACCACATATGGCAACCAGTTTCATCTCCTCTAATTTCGTTGCCGCTTCTAAAAATAGTGAAACGACAAAACCGGATCCCAAAATACCGACTTTCATTTCAACCCCTCCTTTTTCGCTTTAATTAATTCAACGATTGAATCCAACTCATTTTTTACAATCAAATATGGAAGTACCAAGCAATCATCTCTTTTGCCTTCATGATAGATTACCATAAAATTATGATTCGTTATTTTATAACCCTCTACTTGATCGTATGATACAAAGAATTTACGACTTTTCTGTTCAACAGTGATAGATTCCTCTGTAAATTCCACAATAAGTTCATCAAATTTAAAATCAGTTTTGGCAAGTTCCATATTAATTACCTTTCTGATCCTATTCCAATAAACAGTCGGAAAAATAAATAAACAAATAAAAAAGTAAATCACGGCTATAAACAACGCAAGAATTTTATTCTTCATTAAAATTACAACGATCGCTGTCGGAATAAACAAAAAATTAATCAATAAGATCATCATTTTCTTTTTCAAAGCTTTATCCGAATAAGCTGCTTCCAGCTGTAAATCAGCCATATTTTCTTTGTTCAATGAATATCTATATTTATAACTCATAATTTTATCTCCCTATATGAAATACAAGCTAGCACAAAGTGCCAGCCTGTACTTTAGCAATTATGCCAAAAGAGTCGTAAAGTAACCGATTACTGCTACCAAAAGCATATAAAGCATAATCTTTGTCACTTTAGTCTGTTTTTTAACAATTAGATAATATGTAATATATGTTCCTACCAGCACGAGCAACTTAGGTTGAATACTATTAAGAATACCATTAATATCAATAGATAAATCTCCTGATACAAATGTAAGTCCGCAGTTAATCTTGCATGAAGAAGCTGTCATCGCACCGATCACCACAAGTCCAACTATATTTGCCGCATTGATGAATCTATCTTTGATATCAGAACTTAAGATCTTTTCAACTCCCTCAATACCAATCTTATAACCGTTATAGAACAATAACCAACTGGCAGTTCCGATAATACCCCAGAATAATAGTACATATAAGATCGGACCGATCAAGGAACCTGTTTCTTGAGATAATCCAATACAAATTGCCGTGATAATCGGTACTGCAGTTCCCTGGAACAAGGAATCAAAGATACCGGCAGCAGGTCCCATCAAAGCCACTTTAATACTACTCAAGAGTTCATCCGGCATTGCATCAGGATTTTTTGCCTTCTCTTCTTCCATGGCAAGCATGACACCGACAATACATCCTCCCCAAACCGGTTCGGTACTGAAATATTCAGATACATTTCTATACATCAAATCTTTTTGCATATCAGGGTTATTTGGATATAGTTTATCTTTTACATGCCACATCATTCTTGCGAGTGATGGAGACATTTGTCTTTCCATGTTTTGGATTTGATCTGCAAACCACTCCCAGCTACGCCATGCAACAAATACATCTTTCTTTGTTAATAATCTTTTGTTACTCATTTGTCACACCATCCTTCTTTGAATAGTTAAAATCAATAGTTGCAAGAACCAATCCTACTACTAAAACAGTAAGAATGTTTACACCGAAATTAGTAAGTAGCATAAATCCTAATACAAAATATAACCAATGAATGCTCTTTTTAATACATGTTTTAATAATCAGGACAAAACCGATGAGTGGAAGCATTCCACCTAAAATACCGACAATCCCTGTCAACCACGCAGGAATAGCAGTCATAATCCCTTCCATGAGTGTTGAACCATAATAACAAGTAACAAAAATCGGGATAAATCTTAATAAGAAATGGAAGACCTGTCCATAAATCGGAGCATTTGCGACACCATCCAAATCTCCTGCTTCCAATTTTTTATCAATCACACGAATCCAAGTAACATTGATAATTTTTGTAAAATTCCAAATAAATAATCCTAATTGACCAAGAAGTGCTGCAAGTACACAAGCTTCTTCAACAGATGCCTTTGCAACCATGGCAAGTGGAATTCCGATAAATGTACCAAAGTTAATATCATTTGCGGTAACACCGCCAACATTAACTGTACCGATAAATAACGCATTGATCGCACATCCAAGAATTACACCTTGCTGAACATCACCTAAAATAGCTCCAATAAGTGCTCCGGCGACAAGTGGACGACCGATTGTCCAATATCCCCCCATATCACCCATAGGAGAAATCGACCATTTAGCGCCCAAATATCCTAACAGTGCGATGAGTATTGCTTGAATTAAATTCATATAAATTCTCTCCTTTCAATTAAATAATTGACTATTGATTTATTCACTTTGTTGTTGCCCGGGTAAATACAACAAGTGAATTTAAATCCTACCCTAAATCTTTTTTTACAGCTGCATATTCTACAGTTGAGCTGATTGATCCGGCAGCATTAAAGTACACTCTAATCCCATTTGAATCCATTTCTTTAACAGCTTCAGCATCTGATTCACGCATCATTGCATAATCAGCTCCTGGAATCTTTACAACTTTTTCTTTTGCCGTTGCACCAATTTGCGCACCGATATTTAAAGCTTGTGGCAACCCACTCACATTTTTAAACAATTCATTTGCTATACGTGGATATTTCATGATAATTAAAGATCTTTGATCGTCTTGGATCACACCTTCCGCAATCTCTTTGAATCCTTCCATGGAATAAACACCACATTTAATATTCGTTCCTACAGCTTTTGTATAAATCATTCCCAAGATTTTGTTTGAAGCAATCGTATCATCAATGATATAAACTGCTTGAATTTGATTTTCCGGCATGACATACTGCATTGTTTGACCATGTATCAGTCTTTCATCACATCGAATTAGTTTAATCATAAATTTTATTTCCTCCTTATTCACCAAAGAACTCAACTGAATTCGTTTTGCTTACAAATTCTTTACAATTCATCACAATCTCATTACATACCTCTTCTAATGAAACTTGATCATCCAATCTTTTTGTGATAAGTATTAACATCATCGGAAGTGATGCCCCAGATAAAATAACATGATTGGTATGAAATATTTGACTTAATGCACTATTGTATGGAGTCGCATTTGCTAAATCCGTTACAATCACGCATTGAAGCGGTGCCATTTTATCAATCTCATCCTTTATCTGTTGTGAATATTCTTCTAACGGAGTATCCTCATAAAATGGTAATGCCACCAATAACTCTTGTTTTCCGACAATCATCTCCACAGATGATTTGAGACCTTTGCATAAATCTGCATGTGAACAAATAATAATTCCGAACATAAATCACCTTTTATATATTTCTAATATCATAGTGAGTAGGAACAGTATCTCCTGTTTCTACAAAGAAATCTAACATTCTTAAACGCATCTCATTGATAATTCCTTTATACTTTGGATTCTTGATCTCATTTTCTTTTTCAAACGGATCTTTTATCAAATCATAAAATTCATCACTTTCATACAATCGATAAACATACTTATACTCATGTGTTCTACACATCACTGCCTTGGTATGTTCAGGCATTTTTTCCTGAACTGATGTTCTCGCCCAATACATATTGGTATAGTCATGTCCCCCATCCATACAATGGGATTCTGATTCCAATCTTCCTCCTTCACAGAAAACCGCATCTCGAAGTTCTACATTTTCAGTAAACATCGGAACTAAAGATTTGCCAAATGTTGTCTCTTTAAAATCAACTCCGCATAACTCAGAAATAGTAGCAGATATATCTGTAAGTTCAACTAACGAATCACAAACTCGTGGTTTAATTTCTACACCTTTTTGCGGTTTGATCATCAATGGCACTTTTGTCAAAAAATCTTCAAATGTATTTGCATTGATTTCTGCACATTCATATTCACTGGCATAAGCACCATGATCTGAGAAAACGAACATCGCTGTATCATCGTATATCCCCTTCTCTTTAAATGCATCTCTAACCTTTTTAAAGTTATTATCCAAATGGTGAATTGAGGCATAGAATGTTTGTTTAAAGTCCAATAATTCTTCATCAGACCATGAACAAATGTTATAGTTCTTTCTCATCTCTTGCATCATGGATGGTTTTTTATTTAATTGATCCTCACTCAATCTTATTGGCCTAGCTATTTTATCCCGATCAATTAAATCAAATTCTTCTTGTGATATTGCATACGGCGGATGAGGTAATAATAACGATAAGAACATACAAATAGGCTTATCTCCATCATACTCATTTAAGAAACGAATGGCATCTGCAACTTGTGCATCTTCCAATCCAACATTTCCGGCTGATAGTGATTCCTCTTTATCCACAATTCCCTGATAAAAACTATGGATCGTCTTTTTTCCATCCTTCATTTGTGCGGCATTTTTATCCGCAGCGGCTTTTCTTATCTCCTCATCACTGTAATTTGAAAGTGTCTCGGTTACAAATTCCGGAATAGGCTGACCGTTTAATCGTAAATCAAATTCTTTATAAGCATTGGATCTATAATCACAATAGGTATCAAACGGAACATCTTCATTATATATATCATTTTTTCCACCAAAGTAGATATAATACCCATTTTCTTTTAATGTCTTTAACATGTTGACATCATTTTCCGTCTGTAGATGATGCATTGTTCTATATCCTCCATTGTGAGGATATTTCCCAGAATAAAAACTACATCTGCTTGGACAACAAATCGGTATTTGACAAAACGCATTACTGAAATTAATTGTCTCATTTGAGAATAAATCTAAATTAGGTGTTGCTCCACATTCATTCCCCATATATCCAAGTGATTCACTTCGGAAGTGATCTCCTACATAAAATAAAATATTTGGTTTCTTACTCATATACGATCATCCCTTTTCTTTTTACAGTTTAATTTTATAAAAAGTAAAAAAATAATTCAATACTAATTTAAATTTGTATTATACATTTTTAAAAATTTGTATTATAATATATTCAGTTGTAATAGCTAATACATATTCTAAAAGGAGGCATACAAAAAAATGAGCAGAGAAATTCCAAAATATCAGATAATAGAAATAGATTTAATTGATAATATCACTCAAGGTGCTTATTCAGATACGAACATGCTACCGACAGAAGCAGAATTAGTAGAGGTATATAATTGTTCAAGAGTCACAATAAGGCAGGCATTAAAAAACTTAGAGTATAAAGGTTATATTTACAAAGTACAAGGAAGCGGATCGTTTATAAGACATAAAAGTATGATGCAGGGAGATCCATCAATTAAAAGTGATTCTCAAAATCTGATTGACCACGGAAAAACAACAACGACAAAAGTAATCGCATTCAATGTCGTCAAAGCAAACAAAAAGAATGCCGAAATTCTCGGTATCAAACTGGGTGATAATATTTATTATATTGAAAGAGTTATTTATTTAGAAAATCAACCGATTATCTTTGAAAAAAGTTATATGTCAGTAGAAATGCATCCGGAAATCTCTATTAAATATTTGGAAGATTCTAAATACAAATACGCAAAGAATCATAATTTCAACATCCAATATTCGTACCAAAAAGTCAGTCCGGTATTTCCAACCGACTACATTGCGGATACCTTAAAAATACTTCCGACACAACCGATATTGCGCGTAGAAATGATAACTCATTTATCAGATGGGAAAGTATTTGATTATCAGAAAAGATACTGTAATTCTGAATTATATCAATACAATGTTATTAAAAGAATCGAAAGTGCGGATTTTCATAGTATTATCTAAATTTAATTATTTCTTTCAGCCAATCAAATATTTTTTAAAGAGATAACTCAGGAAAAATACAACAGTATGTAAGCACGCAAAACATCCGATAAGAAAACCATACAAAAGATTAACAAAAAAGACATATCGTAGTGTACACGCAAATGTATAGTACACTATGATATGTCCTTTTCATTTTTATTAAATTTTGATGAAATGCAATCTGTTCATATAACATAAAAAATATATTTTTTGAAATAAATCTTTTACCTTTGTAATAACATTTAATTCACTCTGCATATATTCTGCCATAAGTACCTCTATTTACAATTTGAAATTTAATCTTGCGTGCTTCGTACGCTTAAATTTCGATTACAAATCTGGTTGGATGATTCCACATTTGAAAATTTAAGATTTCAGATTAATCCACAAAGCGGGACGGACAACATTGTAACCACGTTCGACAAGGCTGCCACGAACGTAGACACTGCCATCATCGTTGACTCCCGCCGCAAACTTCTGATTATACCCAGGAGAGCGCAACCACCAACAATTTACTTTCCCACCTACAGCATAATAATCTCCTTGTGCAATTGCATAGTCTGTTGGCACACACTTCCTTGCTTCATTTAAATTGAAGTATTTATTAGCTTCATTGATGCTCAGCAAGAATATTTTATCTTGTGTATCATTTCCTCCATAAGTGTCGTAACTCGGATTATTTTCATTTATTACTGTTGTTATCGCAATCTTTGATTGTTCCTCTTCTGTAAATGCACTATTAATAAATTCGTTATTTAACCAACCTCTAAGGCTACATATTTCCCATGTGACATCTGTATATTCATAATTATACGCTTGACAATCAAGCCCACATTTACTAATCACAAGAATTTGATCCTCTGTTTTATCAAGCACAATCCACTTTATCTTTTCTTTCCCATTTGAATCATCATTATCCTGTTCATAAGAGCCAAAAGTAACAATGTCTCCAATATTTGCAATTTCGATGATTCTTTTTTCACTATCTTTATATTCTCCAAGAAATTCAAATATTGATATTGCAGCTTCATATTGGCCTTCATTCATCAAAGATATTGCTTCTTCATATTTAATTGGTAAACAATTCTCATATGCTATCTTTGCCTGCTTCTTACTGTCTTTATAATCACCCAACGCACTAAATGATTCATAGGCTTCTGCATATTTTCCTTCATTCATCAAAGTCATTGCTTGTTTATATTGATTCGATGGGATAATAATGGTATTTAACACATATATAAAAGCTATTACAATGATTATAATAGAACTGAACGCAATGATAAACTTTTTGTTTCTTTTTGATCTACGTTGATGTTCAAGTTGCTTTTCTTTCTCTTGTTTTTTTATTTCTTCTATTCTCTTGCGACAAGCAATAATTTCATCATTTGCACTCTTCCAATTTGGGATTTTTTCAAATATTTTAATTGCTGACTCATAGTTAAAAATAGATGATCCTTTCATTTTAGATTTGCCCTCTGAAAGAATACTATCTTTTCTCATAGTTTCTGCCATTTCAAGACATTCTTTTTCTTTGTCCTCTGCTTCCTTTAAAAACTTTATTTCCCTAAACTTTTTTGCTGCAAGTCTAAATTCTGTTTCTTTTTTTGCTTTTTCCATTATTGAAAGAGCTTCATTATACTGCTGGATATGTTGTAATTGTTCAATTCTTTTATTGCATTCTTCTATAAGCTCCATGGAATCTTGATACTTAGAAATCATCTGAAATACTTTTATTATTTCTTTATATCCATTCTCCGTATTCGCAAGAGACATATCCTTTTTTGCTCGTTCATAAATGGGCTTTATCATCATCTCTTTTAATTCTTTATCTGCGAATTTTTCAAAACTTTCATAATCTTTACTTTTTAAAATTTTCAGGTGATCCAAGATTTCATCTATTTTTTTCATATGGTCATCAGCCATTGATTTTCCTAAATAAGCTTTTGCATTTCTATTATCAATATTTAGTACCTTATTACAGTAATTTTGTGCCTCTTCCCAATTTTCATTTTCAAGATATAAAAATGCCTCTTCAAGAAATGATTCAATCTTTATGTTAAGTTTTAATCTATTGTTATTCGTAGAATTGATTAATTCTGTTTTTAACTCTTCATTTGCAAATCGTATTGCTTTTTTATAATTATCTTTATCATCAAAAAAGCATTCGCAATTTTCTAACTCTTCCAATTCTTTTACATTTAATTCTGCTAATAATTTTCCAAGATAAGCTCTCGCATTCTTTGGATCTTGATCCAACACTCTTTCAAAGTATTTATCCGCTTCTATCCATTTTTCATCTTCAAGAAACATATATGCTCTTTCAATTAATGCATTGATGTTCACAGTAGTATTTGAAAATGTTGCTTCTTTTATAGCTGAACTTTGCCCATTTACATGTATTATCTTTTTAATCCCTCGAATCAAATCTTGCATAAATCCTAACTTAG
>CATJXY010000027.1 GCA_949744505.1 uncultured Erysipelotrichaceae bacterium
TATGATGAAATCGGAAGAGAGATCGGTGTTTTTGATGGAAACGGGAATAAAACAGAAAAGAAATACGATCCAAAAGGTAGAGTTATCGAAGAAATCGATGCCTGTGGGAATTCGATTCACTTTGTTTATGACAGTGAAGGACAACAGCTCCAACAGATCGATGAAAAAGGAATCAAGACAGACTATGTTTATGATGGAATCGGACAAGTCATTGAAGAGAAGATCAACCAAGAAAGAATCAAAAGATTCATTTATGATGGAAGAGGAAATCTGATTGAAGAAATCGATGCAGAAGGAAATAAAACGAGAAGAGAGTATGACCTAAAAGATCAACTCATTATGATCCTCGATCCATGTGGCAATGAAACAAGATTTGTCTATAATGAGACCGGACAGATCATTCAACAGATCGATGCGAACGGGCATGTTCAAGAAAATATCGTAGATGAAAGAGGCAATCTCATCCAAACGGTAGACGCAAAAGGAAATCGTGTCACTTATACCTATGATGCATGTGATCAGCTCATTTCTGTACAAGATGAAAAAGGATTTCGAATTCATTATCACTTGGATGAGATGGGAAATATCCAAATGATCCAAAGCGAAGAAAAAGAGATCCATTATACGTACGATCTAAAAGGACAAGTCACTTCTATAAAAGATGCCAAGGGAAAAGAAGAACGATTCAAGTATGATGCCTTCGGAAACATCATTGAAGTCAAGCAGAAAGATGGAAATGTGATTTCTTATCAAGTGGATGGAAATCAGAATTTGATCCAAAAAGGAAACATCCTCTATACCTATGATCCAAATGGCCGATTGATCCAAATGAAAGATGATAAGGGGATCCGTGAATTTGAATATGATGAGAAAGGCAACTTGATCGCATCTTCCAGAAACGGACAAACGATCCGCTATACCTATAATGCCTATGATGAAAAAGAAAGCGTGATCTATCCGGATGGAACGATCCAAACATTCAACTATGACAAGAATGGGAAGTTGATCTCGACCGAAACAAAAGGAATCGTGACAGAATATCGATACGATGAAGCAGGAAGAGAGATCGAGATCCAAAGTAACAATGGACTCATAACTACCAAAGGATACGATGGGGTAGGCAATCTTTTAAGCATCCAAAATGAATTGAACGGACAAGTTCTGAGTGAGATCCACTATACCTATGATGAGCGAGACAGCTTGATTGAAGAAAAGAAAAACGAACTTGGAAAGATCTCCCTGATCCAACATGAATATGATGAACGAGATGAATTGATCCAAACGACCATCAAAACAGAAGAACAAGAAGAAACGATCGAAACTCGATACTCCCTTGATGGGAATCGGATCGAAGTCAAAAATGGGAAAGCCATCAAGAGCTCAACTTATGATGAAGCTGGACAATTGATTCGCTACCAAGAGGAAGAATTCAGTTATACCTACCAATATGATGAAAAAGGAAATCGAATCCAAGAAACAAGAAGCGATGGAGCCATCAAAACATATGAATATGATGAATACAATCAACTGATCAAAGTAATTGATTTTGATCAGACTGAGATCCGGTACACTTATGATGGTTTAGGAAACAAAGAAAGCCAAACGATCCATCGAGATGACCAACAAGCTCAAAAGAAAGAAGTCAATCAATCGATTGATTCTTTGATCCACCGCATTGAAGTGGTAGAAACAGCACCGCAACTGTTTGAAGAGCCAAATGGAAAAGAAACAAGTACTTTTGAGATCTTCAATGCAGGAACAGAGGCCTGTGCTGTATGGCAGAGTGTAGAAAGACCTTCAAAAGATACAGTTGAACAACAAGAAACAAAACCAAATTCCAAACCACAAGAAGATCCGATCCAACAACAAGAACAATCAACAATTTATTTGTTAGACTATACCCAAGAACATGTAGAAGTCTTAAGCAAGATCCAAGATAACGAAAGTAACAACTTCTATTATGGAAATGAGCGGATCAAAAATGAAGATCAGATCTATCTAAGAGATGGACTAGGCAATATCACGATTGTGCTGGATCAACAGATGAAGCTAGTCGAAGTAATCGAATACAGTGCCTATGGAGAAAGAAGCACTTCTGTTCATGACAAAGGGAATGAAATGGGATATAATGGAGAAGAACATACGATCGATGGATTGATCTATCTCAGAGCCCGA
>CATJXY010000028.1 GCA_949744505.1 uncultured Erysipelotrichaceae bacterium
GTCTGTTATATTATTCATTGCATTTATATTGATGTTTTTATATGAGTTATATTGGATTAGATATTTTAAAAGCGAAAAAACAATGAAAGACTTTTATAGTAGCTTGCTGGGAATTCCGGTGGCAGGAGCAACTTTGCCGGTATTGGCATTTTTATTGTTGGGTATATATGGAAAAAATATATTTTTAATTATTTCAACAATAATATTGGGAATAGGACATATTGGGAACCATTTAAATCATGAAAAAGAAGCAGAAGATTAATTTGAAAGGCATTAAAATATGAGTAAATATGAGAGATTATGGAAGTATTTAAAAGAGAATAAAAAAGAGAATTATAAATTATCTTACGAAGAAATTAAAAACATTATCGGATTTGAAATAGATCATTCATTTTTGACTTATAAGAAAGAAGCAAAAGATTTCGGATATGAAGTTAGTAAGATATCAATGAAGGGAAAAAGTGTAATTTTTAACAAAATATAACTTATAATATGTAAATTGAGTTATCAAGTAAAGCCAGTGATTTTTTCTTATTATAAAAGGATGAATTTTTGTTTGATGGTAATTTTAGAAAAAAGTAGTTGAAGTTCTCAATTTCTGTTATAATAAGAACATTGAGGTGTTAGCATGTCGTTTCAAGTCGTATTTAATGAATTTGAAGGTCCATTGGACTTGATGTTACACTTGATCAAGGAAAATAAACTTGATCTTTTTGACTTGGAATTTGATGTGTTAGTGGATCAATATCTTTTATATCTTGAGCAGGCGGAAGCTTTGAATTTGGAAATTGATAGTGAATATCTCGTTGAATTGGCAACAATGATTGAATACAAAAGTAAACGACTTCTTCCTAAAAAAGAAGAGGATCTTGTAGATGAATATGAAGAGGATCCGAAAGATCGATTAGTCAGAAGATTAATGGAATATCAACAGTTTAAAGATGTATCTTCTGTTTTGGAAAATTATTATAAGGAACGTCAGCTACAAATTGGTAAGCCGCTTTCATTGGAAAATGAAGAATGGATCAAGAATAATGAAAATATGCCGATCGAAGGAAATCCGTATGATCTTGTTAAAGCGATGAGCAAAGTTTTGAGAAGGCTATCTTTAAGTAAACCGATTGAAACAAAGATGAAGACAAAAGAAATCTCAGTAGATGATCGAATTCTACAAATTAAAGCGAGATGGATGGAATTACCGGAAACATTTAGTTTTGAAATGCTTTCTTCTGATTGTGAAAATGTTGAAATGGTAATCGTTACCTTTTTGGCAAGCTTGGATTTGATCAGAAGACAGGAGTTGGTATTTACCGTTGATGAGAATGATGTGATATGGTTTAAGCGAGGTGTTAAACGTGGAAATGAATAAATCGGCGATTTTAGAGGGATTATTATATATCGTTGGAGAGGAAGGATTGAGTGAGCAGCAAGTTGCTGATTGTATGGATATCAGCTTATCAGAAGCAGAGAATTTGTTTTTAGAACTTCAGAAAAGTTATAATAGCGATGACAGAGGAATAGAAATTGTTCATTACGGGGAGTATTATAAATTTGTTTCTAAAGCGGAAATTCATGAATATGCTCAAAAGTTATTTGCTGATGTTAAACAATCAAGTCTTTCGCAAAGTGCCTTGGAAACATTGGCAATTGTCGCTTATAAACAACCGATTACTCGTGTGGAAATAGAAGAAATCAGAGGTGTTGGTTGTGATATGATGCTTAGAAAATTACAAGCCAGAAATCTTATTGAAGAAACAGGCCGTTCCGATGCACCCGGAAGACCAATTCTTTATGGAGTAACACAAGAGTTTATGGATAGTTTCAAACTTTTAAGTTTGAAAGAACTTCCTGATTTACCGACTTTTGAAAGAGAACAAGAGGATCTTTTCGATTAGTTTTCGAATATATTTAATAAAAACTTCCCGTGAAACGGAAGTTTTCTTATAAAAAGAAGAATGATTTTCAAACATAGTTCGAAATGTGTTAAAATAAAAATGGAGGCTAACTATATGAAGAAATTATTGTTGATAGATGGAAATTCGATGATTTTCAGAGGATATTATGCAACTTTATATTCATCTGGAAATATGAGCAGTAAAAAAGGGATTCCAACCAATGCTGTTTATGGTTTTTCTTTGATGATGAATAAGGCACTGGAAATGATTCAGCCGGATTATATGTTAGTTGCATTTGATACAGGTAAAAAAACATTCAGACACAAGCTTTATAGTGAATATAAAGGGGGTCGAAAAGAAACTCCGGAAGATTTGATTGCACAATTTGCTGTTGTGCGTGAGATGTTAGATCAAATGAATATAAGAAGATATGAGGAAGAAGGAATCGAAGCAGATGATATCATCGGTTCTCTTGTTAATCGTTATCCCGATTTAGATATCAACATTTTATCTAGTGATCACGATTTATTGCAACTTATCGATCCGACAACATCTGTTTGGCTCATGAAAAAAGGCATGAGTGATATTGAAAAAATGGATGAAAAAGCTCTTTTTGAACAAATGCAGATTACGCCGAGCCAAATTATTGATTTAAAAGGATTGATGGGGGATGCTTCGGATAATATTCCGGGAGTACCGAAAGTAGGGGAAAAGACTGCTTTGAAGTATTTGATTCAATATGGAACAGTTGAAGGTTTGTATGAGCATATTGATGAAGTAAAGGGTAAAATTAAAGAGAATTTGATTGAATTTAAGGATCAAGCATTGATGTCTAAAAAACTTGCTACGATTTTTAAAGAAGTGGATATTCCATATGAACTAGAAGATTTAAAATTTGAACCGGATTATTTTGGCCTCATGAAATTTTATCGTGAATATGATTTTAACAGCTTTATAAAAAAGTTAGAAGTTAAATTATCGGAAATAAATAAGTCAGAGGATACTTTAGAGGATACAAATGAATATATAGAAGTACCTGTTTGTCCTAAAGAACTATTGCATGACCATACTTTCCTTTATTTTGATGTCGATCAAGATCATATCCATGCAAATATTTTAGGATTAGCATTAAAAGATGAAAAAAATTGTGTTTATATGCAAATGGAGAATGTTTTAAAGGATAAGGAACTTTTAAAATGGTTGGAAAGTGAAAAAATCAAAGTTACATATGATATAAAAAAAGTTCGTCATCAATTGGAAAAGACTGCATTAACAGTTAAGGGTCTTAAAGAAGATGTCATGATTTTAACTTTTTTGTGTGATAGCAATTGTTCTTCGTTTGAAGCGATGAAAGAAAAATTTGAATTAAGTGAACACAAAACTTTAGAAGATGTTTATGGAAAAGGAGCTAAAATGAAGCTTCCTGATTTGCATGAACAAATTGAATTTAGTTGCCAACGAGTTAATATATTGTATGATTTATACCAAATTGCATTTCCGTTAATTCAAGAAATGAAGCTTGAAAGTTATTACAAGGATATTGAAATTCCACTTTGTGGTATTTTGTATGAAATGGAGAAAACAGGGGTTTGTGTTGATGAAAAGGTTTTAGATGATCTTGCTAAATCTTTATTGGAGAAAATACAGCGATTATCAAAAGAAATCTTTGGTTATGCAGAAGCAGAGTTTAATATTAATTCGCCTAAGCAATTAGCAGAGGTCTTATTTGATAAATTAGGACTTCCAAGTGGAAAGAAACGCTCAACGTCCGCAGATGTACTTGAAAAATTAATGATGCTTCATCCAATCATTCCATGTCTATTGGAATATCGTAAAGCGCAGAAATTGTATAGCACTTATGCTGAAGGGTTAAAAAAATACATTCAAGAAGATGGAAGAATTCATACTATTTATAATCAGTGTTTAACGCAAACCGGAAGGTTGAGTAGCAGTGATCCGAATTTACAAAATATTTCAGTTCGTGATGAAGAAGGGAGGGAAATAAGAAAAGCATTTCTTCCAAGCGAAAACTGTGTTATGTTAGGGTGCGATTATTCGCAAGTAGAGTTACGCGTATTAGCTCATATGGCTGATGAACAGGGATTAATTGATGCATTTAAGAGTGGTTTGGATATTCATACCAAAACCGCAATGGATGTATTTAAAATCAGGGAAGAGGAAGTCACTTCTCTTGCAAGAAGACAAGCTAAAGCAGTTAATTTTGGGATTGTGTATGGGATCAGTGATTTTGGCTTATCAGAGCAATTAGGAATATCACGATCTGAAGCAAAGCGATTTATTGAAAATTATCTGGAAAGTTATCCGAATATTTCTAAATATATGGATGAACAAATTGAATTTTGTAAAGAACATGGTTATGTTGTGACACTTCTGAATAGAAGAAGAGAAATTAAAGAAATCCACGATAAAAACTACATGATGCGTGAATTTGGAAAAAGAGCTGCTATGAATGCACCGATTCAAGGGACTGCATCAGATCTGATTAAATTGGCTATGATCAAAATTGATAAAGAAATGAAAGAAAAAAAATTAAAGAGCAAGATGATTTTGCAAGTTCATGATGAATTGATTTTTGATGTGCCGATTGAAGAAATTGATAGTATGAAAGACTTAATCAGTAGAAATATGGAAAATGCGATGGAATTAAATGTTCCACTTGTTGCCGAATGCGAACAAGGGAATAACTGGTATGAGGCGAAGTAATTATGCCGGAACTTCCAGAGGTAGAAACCGTTGTCAGAACTTTACAAAATATGATTCAAGGAAGACGAATTGAAGATATTGAGGTAAAATGGGATAAAACGGTAGATCAAGATACAGATATATTTAAACAAAAATTGATAAATCAGCATTTTAATGAGTTTAAACGTCGTGGAAAGTATTTATTGTTTGAAATGGATGATTGTACTCTATGTGTTCATCTTCGCATGGAAGGAAAATTTTTTGTTCAAAATAAAGATGAGGAAATTAGCAAACATGTACATGTTATCTTCTCTTTAGATGATGGAACACAATTACGATTTCATGATACACGGAAATTCGGTAGAATGGAAGTCGTTGAAAAAAGAGAAAACTACGATGATTTGAAAGGATTGGGATTAGAACCCTTTGATTGTCGGTTGAATGTTTTATATTTGAATGAAATGCGAAAAGGGAGATCCATCAGTTTAAAACAATTTCTTTTAGATCAACATGTGATTGCCGGAATCGGGAATATTTATGCAGATGAAATCTGTTATTTAATGAGATTGCATCCGGCAACACGTATAAGTAAATTGAGTAGAAAAGATTTGCAAAATTGCATCGATTCAACACAAAAAGTACTTTTAGCAGCGATTGAAAAAGGCGGTACAACGATTCGTTCTTATACATCTTCATTAGGTGTGACCGGAAGATTTCAACTTGAAATTCAAGTTCATTCCAGAGAAAATGAACCTTGTAATGTATGTGGTACAAAAATTAAGAAAATTCAACATGCGACTAGGGGAACTTATTTCTGTCCGTGTTGTCAAAAAAGGAAATAGAAAATGATAAAAGCAGCAATAACAGGATCTATGGGATCCGGAAAATCATATGTTTTAAATCTTTTGAAAGAAAAAGGGTATCCGATAATCAGTGCCGATGAAATCAATCGGATTCAACTTTTAAAAGGACACGAAGGGTATACGCAGGTAGTGGAAGCTTTTTCTTGTGAGATATTGGATGAACGGCAAGAAATAGATAAAAGAAAATTGGCTTCAATTATCTTTTCAAATAATCAAAAAAAGATGTTACTGGAATCCATCATGCATCCTTTGATTATGGAAGAGATTGAGAACTGGGCAAATTCAATAAATACAAGTCTTGTGTTTATTGAAGTACCGCTTTTATTTGAAGCCAACCTTCAGGACCATTTTGATATTTCAATAGTTGTTGTTGCAGATGAAGAAACAATTTTTGAAAGGTTATACAAAGGACGAAATATTTCAAAAGAGGAGGCTTTGCAAAGATTGAATAAGCAAATGCCGGTTATATTAAAAAAAGAGTTGGCAGATTATTGTATTGATAATAGTGTCGGAAAAGATACAAATAAACAGCTAGAGCAATTACTTGAGAGTTTAAAGGAGAGAGAAACATGGAATTAAGAGCAAATGACTATTATCAAGTTGAGTCAGGATTTTCTTTGAATCAAGAAATGCTGGAGTCTTTGACACTTTTATATCAACCGTTGATTGGGATTGAAGCAATAAGTTTTTATTTGACTTGTTTGGCAGAGGCAAAGAAGCAAGATCGATACCAAAATCATATGCGATTAATCAGTTTAAGTGGGATTAACATCGATTCCTTGGAAAAAGCTCGAATAAAGTGCGAACAGTTTCAACTTATTCGAACTTTCAAAAAAACAAATCAAGAAAAAGTTCTTTATGTTTATAAGTTGAATCAACCGTTATGTGCGTCTGAGTTTCTTACTCATGAGCTTTATGGAAGATATTATGTTAAATATATTGGTTCTAAACAAGCTGATTTAACGAAGAAAAAGTTGATTAACCCGGTTATTGATAAAAATGACTTTCAAGAGGTCAGTGCTTCGTTTGAAACAAGTATTATGTACAGTTGGAATGAAGAAAATGAAACTGAATTTGCGAAGATTCGAGAAGTTTCGTTGAAAGAGAAAAAATTTAATAGCAATTTCGATATGAAATTATTTTTAAGTGAAATTTCTTCACTTGTGTTTCCGGAAGTAGCAAGAACCTCTTCAAATCTTGAATTAATCGCAAATTTGGCAGATTTGTATGGGATTTCAGTTGATGATATGATTGTATTTGTCGGAAGAAGTGTGATCCTTCCATCGAATACACTTTCATCGGAAAAATTGAAATCTCTTGTTAGAAATTCAAAGAAACAGGTAAATGAGGTGAAAAGTGATAATCCATATGAATTAGCCCCGGTTGCTTTTCTTAAAAATAAGAATCATGGTATTGAGCCAACATTGAATGACAAAAAGATATTGGAAATGTTAAGGAATGATCTTCAATTAAAACCGGAAGTAATCAATGTCTTGATTGAATATATTTTAAATATAAGTGATGGAAAATTGATACGAGGTTTTGTTGAGAGCGTTGCCGGAAGTTGGATTCGATTAAATGTCAATTCTTTATCGGATGCATTAAATATGGTTGAAATACAGAAAAAGCAGACAAAGAAGAAAAGAAGTGAAAAAGAAATGATCTTGCCGAAATATTATCAGAAAAAAGAAATAGAAAAAGAAGAAACAAATGAAGTTATAGACGAAGATGCAATTCGAGAATTGGAAGAGAAACTGAAGAAAAGAGGATAGGTTATGAAAAATGTTGATATAAAGATACCTGAGCATCAATGTGAAAAAGATATGCAACTTTTAAAAGAAATCTATGAAGAAACTTCAATCAAGAAATTTATCCAGGAATATCATTTCGATCCATCTTTTGTGGAAAAAAATATATATACGTTTAAAAGATGGATGAACAGTATCAAAAAGTGTCATCACTGTAAGGGTCTTCATGAATGTTCACAGGACAATATCGGATTGCATTTTGAATGTACAAATGGGGTGTTATTAACATTGGGACTTACTTCATGTGATTACAAGAGAAATCAGAATGAATTAGAAAAACATATTCGTTTTTATAAAGTCAGTGATCTTCCGAAGGAATGGTATTCTAAAAGCTTTGCTGATTTAGAAATGAAAAAGGAAACAAATTCTTATCGTGAATTGGTTAGTTTAGCTGTTGAATATTGTGATCATTCTGATCAGAAGGGATTCTTTTTGTATGGACATGTTGGGGTTGGGAAAAGTTATTTGGCTGCTCTTGTATGCAACGATCTTGCTAAACATGGTAAGAAGGTCGGATTTATTCATGTTCCGACAATGTGTAGTCGAATGAAAAGCTATTTAGGTGAAGATGAATTCGATGAACAATTATATTGGATGAAAAATGTTGATTTTTTAGTGATGGATGATATCGGTGCGGAGAGTGCTACACCATGGATTCGGGATGAACTTCTTCTTCCAATTTTAAACTATCGTATGGAAAACAAACTTTCTACATGGTTTACAAGCAATGAGGATTATGATAGTTTATTCGATCATTATAAAAAATGCGGATCCAATACAGAAGAAATCAAAGCAGTAAGAATTATGGAAAGAATTAAAGCACTTTCAAAAGAAATTGCAGTGAATGGAAAAAACCGAAGAAATCTTGAGTTTTAATTAACAAATAAATAAAAAAGTGGTATTATAGTTCATGTATTGATTTGAAACGGAGGGTTTGCTATGTTGAAGAAAATCGGCGTTTTAACTTCGGGCGGAGATGCTCCGGGAATGAATGCGGCAATTCGTGCTGTGGTGCGTGTTGCTGGAAAAAACGGAATTCATGTAGTTGGAATATTGGATGGTTATAAAGGTTTGTTGGAAGGTCAATTTATTGATTTAAATAAGCCAAGTGTTTCTGATACATTGGATCGTGGAGGAACTATTTTAGGTTCTGCGCGCTTACCGGAATTTAAAGATGAAAAAGTTCAGTTAGCGGCAATTGAACAATTAAATAAAGCAGGGATTGAAGCTTTGGTCGTTATCGGTGGAGATGGTTCTTACCGTGGTGCTTTAGCTTTAACACAGCATGGAATCAATTGTATCGGTTTACCGGGAACAATTGATAATGATATTGCGGCAACGGATTTTACAATTGGATTTGATACTGCATTGAATACAGCTGTAGAAGCTGTCGATAAGCTTCGTGATACATCTAGTTCGCATCATCGCTGTTCTGTTGTAGAAGTGATGGGAAATCATTGCGGAGATTTAGCTCTTTGGACAGCAATTTCTTGTGGTGCTGAAATCGTAATTACGCCGGAAACGGGTTATGATGAGGTAGAAACAATAGAGAGACTTAGACAATTAGATTCTAAACGACATGCGATTGTGGTAATTAGCGAAAAAATCTGTGATGTAGAAAGTTTAGCTCGTAAAATAAGTTTAAATACCGGATTTTCTGGTCGAGCAACGGTTTTAGGACATGTTCAACGAGGAGGCAGTCCAACGCCATCTGATCGTGTGTTAGCTTCTCGAATGGCTGAGAAAGCAGTGGATTGTCTTATTCATGATATTGGCGGTCAGTGTATTTGTATTCGTGAGAATAAAATTGTAAATTTACCTATTGAACAAGCTTTAGATACTCCAAAAAAATCAAGAAAAGAGTTATATAAGCTATTTAATGAGCTTGTATAAGGGAGGTAATTATGTTAGAAAATAAAACTAAAATTGTATGTACAATTGGTCCAAGCAGCGATTCTGTTGAAATGATTGAAAAGCTTGCATCTGCCGGAATGAATATTTGTCGATTTAATTTTAGCCATGAAACGCAAGAACATCATGAAATCATAATGAGCCGAATTCGTGAAGTGAGTGAGAGATCAGGATATAACCTTGCGATTATGTTGGATACAAAGGGTCCTGAAATCAGAACGGGTCTGTTTGAAAATGGTGGAGTAGAGTTTAAAAAAGGTGATGTTGTTAAACTGAGTAAGAAAGAAGTTTTGGGAAATCACGAATGTTTTCATATTCAATGTCCGGAATTGTTTAATGATGTAGTTGAAGGAAATCGTATTTTGATTGATGATGGTAAGATGAACTTGACAGTATTGGAAAACGATGGAGAATACATCAGTTGCCGTGTGGAAAATACCGGATGGATCAAAAACCGTAAAGGATGCAATGTTCCCGGTGTTAGATTATCTATGCCATTTGTTTCAGAAAAAGATGAAAGTGATATTCGCTTTGGCTGTCGTCATAATATTGATTTTATTGCGGCAAGTTTCGTTAGAAGAGCGGAAGATGTTCTGGCAATTCGAGCTATTATAGAAGATGAGAAAAAACCTGATATCCAAATTATCGTAAAGATTGAAAATCAGGAAGGTTTTGACAATTTAAAGGAAATTTTGAAAGTTGCGGATGGATGTATGGTTGCTCGTGGGGATTTAGGAGTAGAAGTATTAACATCCAGTGTTCCGAGTTATCAGAAAAAAATGGTTTCTATGTGTAATTCAATGGGAAAACCGGTTATTGTTGCAACACATATGCTTGAAAGTATGACACATAATCCGCGTCCTACCCGTGCTGAAGCAAATGATGTTTTTAATGCTGTTTTGGATGGTGCTGATGCGGTGATGTTGAGTGGAGAAACGGCTGCGGGAGAATATCCGTATGAAGCGGTATCAACAATGGCTACGATTGCAAAGGCAGCAGAAGATATGATTGACTATCGTGATAAACTTTCTAAATCTATTAGCTATTCTAATCGCAATATGGAAGATGCAATCGGTATCTCCGCAGCAGAAATGGCTTTATCGATGGAAAAAGTAAAAGCAATCTTGGCTTTCACTCAAAAAGGAATGACTGCCAAGAGCATGTCGAAATTTAGACCAAGTGTTCCAATTATTGCGGTGACGTTCTCTAAAGAAATTCAACGTCAGTTAAATATATGTTGGGGTGTTACTTCTGTTTATTCTGATATTCAAAATAATCCGGATAACCAAGATGAACTTGCGAGAATTATTGCAAAAGGGTATGGTTGTAAGAAAGGTGATTTAATTATCTTAACAATGGGATATCCGGTTGGAAGCGGTTCTACCAATACAATTAAAATAGTTGAAGTATAAAATTATGATCAGTTCTTAAAAGGACTGATTTTTTTTATAAAAATAACCGATCATTTATTATGACCGGTTTGACTGAAAATAAATTTTAAAAGGTTCTGATTTCTTCTACTTTTTTCTGGTCTAATCGTTTGATGATTTCTACCATTAATTTAATTGTATTAATGTAATCATCATAATGTATCATGGAAGTAGGAGTATGAACATAGCGAGATGGAACATTGATTAATAAGACAGGCATTCCAGATTTTGTGTGTTGAAATTCGGAGGCATCTGTTCCACCATGTTTCATAATGGAAACTTGATATGGAATCTTACATTCCTCAGCAACAGAAATTGCAAATTTAAGTAATTTACGATTTGAAATCGTGTATGAATCCATAAGACATAGCTCCGGACCTTTTCCTAAAGATATTCCTTCATGAGGAGCTCCGTTCATGTCATCTGCTGTTCCGACATCAATGGAAAAACCAATATCAGCACAGGAAAGATAACCTAATGTTTTTGCACCACGTGTTCCGACTTCTTCTTGAACCGATCCACCACCGATAAAAGTATTTGGATGTCCTTCTTTTTTCAATATTTCCATGATTCGGTAGGATACAGCACAACCAATACGATTATCCCAGGCTTTATTGACTAAATACTTTTTATCTAAGCCTAACTGTGTAAAATTACCTTTTGGAACAATAAAATCACCAATTTGAATTCCAAGTTTTATGACTTCTTCTTTGCTGGTACATCCTACATCTAAAGTTAAATTGTCAATGTTCGGCAATTCCTTTTGAGAAAACTCCGGTCCCAGTGCACAAAGAGCATCGACTGGACCCTTATCAGTTAAAATAGTAAAATGTTGAGACATCACACCGGTAATGAAAAAGAATCCACAGCGTGAAAATTTGATATAACCATCAGATGTAATATGACGTACTATGAATCCAACTTCATCCATATGACCGACTGCTAAAATGCGTGGTCCGTTACCATCTAATGTTGCGATAAGAGAGCCAAGGCGATCACATTCAATTTTATCGGCAACAGGAGTATATTTTTTACGAAGATAATCTCTTACATTTTCTTCATTGCCTGATGTCCCTTGAATATCTGTGAGTTCTTTTAAAAACTGTATTTCTTTTGAATCTATCATAATTTTATCTCCTTTATTTAAAGAATTTTTTCATATCGTTTGGAATCGGTGCTTTGATTGTCGATGAGAGCAATGTTATTGGATCGACGTAAGTTATTTCAGCGGCATGCAAAGCACAACGATTGATAAGTGGGGAAGTGTTACCATATAGTTCATCTGATAAAATCGGATTTTTGAGATGAAGCATACTTAATCTCACTTGATGTGTTCTTCCGCTTTCTAAAGTACATTGAACAACGCTATACTTCTTATTTCTCTTTAACGTTTCATAACGAGTTACGGCTTCTTTTCCTTCTTCTGCTATTCTCATTTTACGAGCATCATGACGATCTCTTGCAATTTTAATTCGAACTGCACCTTTAAGTGAACGAATATTTCCTTCTACAACAGCTAAATAAGTTCTTTTGATTCGATTCTCATTTAAACACTGATCAAAGAAAGGAAGAAAGAACGGAATCTTACAAAATAAGATACATCCGGTCGTATTTTTATCTAATCGATGGACAGCCCGTACCGGAATGTCTAGATTATTACATTGATAATAATAGCTAACCCCGTTATACAGGGTATTGCTTCCGTTTTTTGATTCTGGGTAAACAATCATTCTTGATGGTTTATCCACTATTAAGACACAATCATCTTCATATAATACATGAAGATTGAAATACTCCGGATTGAAATCGCATTTTTCATCAGTACTTAAATCAATCATCAATTTATCGTTTGGCTTAATTGGAGCATCTTGAGTTAAGGTTATACCATTTAAAGTCATTTTTCTATTGATACATAATAAGTATTTATTTTTTCGGGATTGATTATATAAATCAAGATAATCATAAACTGTATCATAAGGATCATTTTGCTCAAATTGAATTTGTAGGGTATTTCTAATTAATTTTTGTTTCATACATCTCATCTTCTTTCATAAGAGATATTTTAAATCATAAAATATAAAAAGGAAAGGGGGAGATCTATGATTACGATTGATTCCAATCAAGTTTTAATAGAAAGATTTGATCGTTTAGAAGAAGTACAAACCTCAAAGATTATTGTTCATGATCAAACCGGTAAATTTATAATTGAGGGATCATCCCTAAGAGTTAAGTTGTTTTGTAAAGATGAAATATTGATTTTGGGGAAAATAGATTCTGTGAGGCTGATAAGAAATGAAGCGAATCGGTAAGTCAATGGATATTTGGCAAATTAAGATGCCACTTCTTTCATTTTATAGGAAAGTTCAAGCTCAAAATCTTGAAATAAGAGATGTGCAGTTTGAAGAAGGATGGATTACTTTCGGTACTTCTCCATTTAATAAAAGAGAGATTTTAAGAATTTTTCCCAAAGCAGAATTATTGCAAAGAAAAGGTATCATCGGACATATTTTTATTCAATTGACGGATGTTAAAAAAATAATTCTTTTAATATTTGCATCGGGAGTGTGGTTTTTTTTATCGCAGTGTGTTTTTGAGGTAGAATATTATGGAGATAAAGATTTACTGAAAAGAAAAATAGAAGAAACACTTATTGAAAATGTACATCAAATTCCTTTTTCTAAGCATGAACTATCCATTGAAGAAGCAGAAAAAATTCTAAAAGAAAAGTACCAAGATGAACTCTCTTGGCTGGAAGTTGTTGAGGTTGGCTCCAAATATCAAGTCTATTTTGTTGCAAAAGAGGTTGTGGAAACGCCCCAATTAAAAAGCGATCCGCTTATTGCCACGAAGGATGGGATGGTCGTTTATTTTGATGTGGAAAATGGACAGAAAATGGTTAATGTCAATCAAATTGTATATAAGGGGGATGTTTTGGTAAATAATATCCTTGTTGACTCTTCGGGTAATGAAAAGCCATTATATGTAAAAGGAAAGGTATATGGTTATACATGGTATACAATAGAAAGTATGATAAATGAATCAGAATGTAAAAATATCCATGATGCACTTGTTTATTTAAGACTTTTATTTGATTGTCGTAATCAAATTTCTAAAGAAATCAGTGATGGGGAAAGAATCGAGAGTGAAAAAGTTTTGCAATTTATTCATGAGGAAGGTAAAATAAAGATAAAGATTCATTACACGTTGTATGAAGATCTTACTCGACCTTAAAGGAGAATGGAATGACTTTAAAATTTACCATTGAAAATTGTACTTCTCAACAGGCTCAAGAATTGTTGGGATTTCAAGATAAGAATTTAAAATGTTTGTCTAATTTATTTAATGCTCGTATTATCTTTCGTTCTGATGAGTTTATTTTAGAAGGTGAAAATAATCAAGAGCTTGAAATGTTAAAGTTGTGTATTTTATCTCTGTTTGAGCTTATAAAAGAAAACTATCGGATTAATGAGCGAGATATAATTTATGCTTCCAATCAATTAAAAAAAGGGAAGAGAGTAGATTTAGTCTCTCTATATGAAAATATTGTGTCAAAAACAGTTTCCGGAAGGATGATTTTTCCTAAAACATTGGGTCAAAAAGATTTTGTAGAGGCTATGAGGAAGAAAGATATTGTTTTTGCACAAGGACCGGCCGGAACAGGAAAGACTTATTTGGCAGTCGTTTATGCAGTTGATTGTTTGAAAAAGGGGGATATCAAGCGAATTATTTTAACTCGTCCTGCTGTGGAAGCTGGGGAAAGCCTTGGATTTTTACCGGGAGATTTAAAGGAAAAAGTAGATCCATATTTAAGACCTTTATATGATGCATTAAATGATATGCTTTCGAATGAAACGGTTGAAAAATATATAGAAAAAGGAATAATTGAAATTGCTCCATTGGCATATATGCGTGGTCGTACTTTGGATGATTCTTTTATAATTTTAGATGAGGCACAGAATACGACAAGTATGCAAATGAAGATGTTTTTGACTCGTTTGGGATTTCACTCTAAAATGGTTATTACCGGTGATGTGACTCAAACAGATTTGAAAAGCGGACAAAAATCAGGCTTAGTTGAAGCACTTGATTTATTAAAGGATATGGATGAAATCGCAATGATTCGTCTTGATAGAGATGACGTTGTACGCAATCCGATTGTTTCTAAGATTATTGCATGTTATGAGAATCAAAAATAGTTGAGGGATATATGAATTTAATACAAATCAGAGATTTACAAAAAAGTTATACGGATCAAAAGCTCTTGAAGAAGATTGATTTTACATTTAATGAAGGGGATAAAGTGGGGGTAATTGGTATCAATGGAGCGGGGAAAAGTACTTTTTTAAAAATTTTAGCAGGAGTTGAAAAAGCAGATGAGGGAGAAATTTTTATTCATCCCAAATGTACGATTCGTTATCTTGCACAAACACCGGTTTTTGATCAATCTTGCAGTGTTTTGGATTATGTACTAAAAAATGCATATGAGAAAAAAGATGAAGTAAAAGAATATGAAGCAAAATCCATTTTGACTAAACTTAAAATCAATGATTTTGATCAAGATGTGACTGTTTTAAGTGGCGGACAGAAAAAACGAGTTGCTTTAGCATGTGCTTTGATTGCTCCATGTAGTTGTCTTATTTTGGATGAGCCTACAAATCACTTGGATTATGAAATGGTGGAATGGTTTGAAAAAAGATTAATTAAGTCTCAACAGTCAATCATTATGATTACACATGATCGTTATTTTCTTGAAAGAGTTTGTAATCGAATCGTTGAAATTGATCATGGACATTCAGAATGTTATGATGCCAACTATTCTAAGTATCTGCAAGAAAAAGAAATACGATTAGCTACTTTAGCAGCAAATGAAAGAAAAAGACAAACACTTTTAAGAAAAGAACGGGCTTGGATTCAAAGAGGTGCTTTAGCAAGAAGTACAAAAAGTAAGGAACGTATCGCAAGATTCGAAAAATTACAGGCTCAGGAAGGAATCAAAGTTAAAGATAAATTAAAGCTCAATTCAATTTCATCGCGATTAGGTAATAAAACGATCGAAGTACATCATGTTTGTAAAAGTTATGATAGTAAAGTTCTGTTAAATGATTTCAGTTATACTTTGAATCGATTTGAAAGGCTGGGAATTGTCGGAGAAAATGGAAGCGGAAAATCAACATTATTAAATATGTTTGCTAAAATAGTGTCTCCGGATGAAGGTGAGGTTGAAATTGGAGAAACAGTAAGAATCGGATATTTTAGGCAAGAACTTCAAGATATGGATGAATCAATTCGTGTCATCGATTATATTCGTGAGATTGGGGAAGTGATCGAAACGTTAGAAGGAGAAGTTCGTGCTTCAGAACTTTTAGAACAATTCCTTTTTACAAAAGATCAGCAATGGCAACCAATAAATCGACTTTCCGGTGGAGAAAAAAGAAGATTATATCTTTGTTCGATTCTAATGAGCCGTCCAAATATTCTTCTTTTGGATGAACCGACGAATGATTTGGATATTGAAACAATTTCAATTTTAGAAGAGTTTTTAGAGTCTTTTAAAGGGGCGGTTGTTGCAGTTTCTCATGATCGATATTTTTTGGATAAAGCGGTGGATACACTTTTGATTTTTAAAGGACAGGGCAAGATTGAAAAATGGTTGCATAGTTATAGTGAATATTTAATCGAGCGTCAGCCTGAAAAGACGAATAAAGAAAGACAAGCAACTGTTCAAAAAGAGAAACAAGTTAAAATAACGTATCTGGAAAAGAAAGAATTGGAAAGTCTTGACGATAAGATTGCCGAAATGGAACAAATTGTAAAAAATCTTGAAGAGGAATTAAATAAAACAACAGATTATAATCAAATCAAGGAAATCTGTACTAAATTAGATCAAGGTCGTTTGGATTTAGAAAAGATAACAGAACGATGGATGGAATTAAATGAATTACAAGAACAATCACAGAAATGAGCGGATGTGAAAATGTTGTGATTTATGATATAATACAGTAGAGGGCGGAAAGATTTATGATTACATGTGCATGTATAAATAAAACAAGAGAAAAAGGATGGCTGGAGTATAAAAAGCAATTTGAAACCATTGCGAAAAGGGCATCCGAAATACTGGTAAAAAAAGAAGAATATGCAGTTTCTGTTATATTTGTCAAAGATAAACGCATTCATCAGATCAATCGCGATTATCGAAATGTGGATCGTGTAACGGATGTCATTACATTTGCAGCATTTGAAGGAGAAGATTTTGAAGATGTCCTTGACATAAAAGAATTAGGAGATATTTTTATTAATGTAGATGCAGCTAAAAGGCAAGCGGAACAATACGGTCATTCTTTACAAAGAGAAATCTGCTTTTTGTTTACACATGGATTGTTGCATTGTTTTGGGTTTGATCATATGAATGAAGAAGATGAAAAAGAGATGTTTACATATCAAAAAGAAATTTTGGATGAAATTATAGCAAGATAAGGAGAAAAGATTATGGAACAGAAAATATTATTGGAACATGCGTTCAAAGCAATGGAGAATGCATATGCACCATATTCTCATTTTAGAGTCGGAGCATGTGTAGTTATGAAAGACGGAACATATTTCTATGGTGCAAATATCGAGAATGCATCTTTTGGTGGTACGAATTGTGGTGAAAGAAGTGCTGTTTTTGCAGCATATTCAAATGGATATCGCAAAGATGATATCGAAGCACTTGCAATCGTTAGTGAAGGACATCGTTTGGCTGCTCCGTGTGGTATTTGTCGTCAGGTTTTAAGTGAATTATTGAACCAAAAGACTCCGATTCTTTTAGCGACAAAATCAGGTTTATTTAAAGAAACGAACATTGAAGAGCTTCTTCCGATGCAATTTAACGGAGATGATTTAGCGTGAAGTCCGGATTTGTTGCATTGATCGGAAGACCGAATGCCGGGAAAAGTACTTTGATGAATGCACTTCTTAAACAGAAGGTTGCAATCATATCACCTAAACCGCAAACAACCAGAAATTCTATTCGTGGAATAAGAACAGATGAGGATTCTCAAATTATTTTTGTGGATACTCCGGGAATACATAAGGCAAAACATGAGTTGGGAGCGCAGATGAATAAAGAGGCTGCAAGCTCGGCAAGTGGGGTCGATATGATTTATTATCTTGTTGATGCGAGTGAAAAATTCGGAAGCGGAGATGAGTATGTATTGAAAATGCTTGAAAATACACATCTTCCGGTATTCTTGATTTATAACAAAATCGATCTTATAAGCAAGGAGCATCTTTTGGTTCAACTTAATAAATGGAAGGATCGCTTTAATTTTGAAGAAATCATTCCGGTTTCTGCTAAACAAAGTGAAAATCTCGAACATTTAATTGAAGTGACCAAAGAGCATCTTGAGGAAGGAATTCAATATTATCCGTCTGATATGGTATGCGATTATCCTGAGCAGTTCATCATGTCTGAAATTATTCGCGAAAAGCTTTTGTATAATACAGAGCAAGAAATTCCTCATTCGACAGCCGTTGTCATTGAAAGAATACGAAGAAGAAGAGATACATTAATTATAAACGCTATGATATTGGTGGAGAGAGATTCACAAAAAGGAATTATTATCGGAAAACAAGGAGCTATGATTAAGAAAGTCGGATTACAGGCGAGAGAAGAACTGGAATCCATACTGGGTGAAAAGATTTTCTTAGAATTATTTGTGAGAGTAGAAAAAGATTGGCGAAATAGAAAATCGAAACTTCAACAATTAGGTTATATACAGGTGGAAAATGAACGATAGAAAAGTGGGTATTATTTTAAAGCAACAAGATTATCGTGAAAATGATGCATTACTTTTTGTGTATGTTCATGATATTGGAAAAATGACCTTTGTAGCAAGAGGGATAAGGAAAATGAATAGTAAAAATGCATCGGCTTGTTTACCCTTTACCGAATCTGAATTTCTTTATGATCACAAAGAGGGTTCTTCTATCCAAAGTCTCCATCAAGCATCAATCATCCAAAGTCATCGCAAAATTCGAGAGGACTTTAAAAAGAATTGCTATGCGTCAGTGGTTTGCGAGATGATTGATAAAATCATGGATGAAAATGAGTACGATGAAAGTGTTGAGGAATGTCTGAAAATAGTTTTAAAAGGTTTTGACTCGGACTCACATGACAATTTATATTTATCTTTCTTTGTTGCTCAAATGCTTAAGGTAGTTGGGATTGAGCCACAAGTAGATGAATGTGTTCTTTGCGGAAATCAAAAAATAATTGGTATTTCATTAGAGGAGGGGGGATTTGTTTGTGAAGCGTGTGGTAAGGAAGTTAAAATATTGAAAAAATCGGTTCCGATATTAAAACAATTTCGTTTATTGAATCGTGCTTCACTTGAACATCTTGAAATTCTAAAACGCTATGCTCCTTATGAAGATGAAATTGTTTCTCTGATGATTGATTTTCTTTGTTATCATTTAGGAATACATTTAAACAGTTGGCAACTTTACAATAAGACGGTATAATGTTGCTGTTTATTTACAAAATGGTTTATTATAACGCATTTTAGGTTGAAATGCGTTTTTTAAAGTTGCTTAAAAAAAAGGGTTATTGTATAATAACAATGATTAATTTTTAGAAAGAGGATATGACATGAAAGAAAAGACTTTTGATATGATCGTCACTCATGCAAAGACATCAGGCTTTGTTTATCAAGGTTCGGAAATATATGGGGGATTATCTAACAGTTGGGATTTTGGGCCACTTGGCGTTGAATTAAAAGATAACATCAAAAAAGCATGGATCAAAAAGTTTATTCAGGAGAATCCATATAATGTTCAGATTCAGAGTGCTTTACTGATGAATCCAAAGGTATGGGAAGCCTCTGGCCATTTGAAAACATTTAATGATCCGCTTATGGATTGTAGACAGTGTAAAACTCGTCATCGTGCCGACCATTTGATTGAAGACTTCAGCAAAGGTGCCGTCTCACCAGAGGGTTGGAGCAATGAAGAAATGATGAACTATATAAAAGAAAATCATATACCATGTCCTGATTGCGGAGCTCATGATTTTACCGATATTCGTCAATTCAATTTGATGTTTAAAACTTTCCAAGGCACACTAGAAGATGCTAAAAGCACAATTTATCTTCGTCCGGAAACAGCTCAAGGAATGTTTGTTAATTTCAAGAATGTACAAAGAACGATGAGGAAAAAAGTTCCGTTTGGTATCGGTCAGGTAGGAAAGAGTTTCAGAAATGAAATTACTCCGGGAAACTTTATTTTCCGTACTCGTGAATTTGAGCAGATGGAGTTAGAGTTTTTCTGTAAACCGGGTACAGATTTAGAATGGTATGCATATTGGAAAGATTTCTGTACAAAATTCCTTTTGAATTTAGGATTACATGAAGAAAATATGCGCTTACGTGAACATAGTAAAGAAGAATTGAGTTTTTATTCAAAAGGAACTTGTGATATCGAATATTTATTTCCATTTGGTTGGGGTGAACTTTGGGGTATTGCGGATCGTACCGATTATGATTTGACTCAACATCAAAATACATCTAAAGTCAATTTAGAATATCTTGATCCAACTACAAATGAAAAATATTTACCGTATTGTGTAGAACCAGCAGTGGGTGTTGAAAGATTAATGCTTGCATTTATGTGTGATGCATACGATGAAGAGGAAATTGGAGAAAACGATACACGTATCGTTATGCATTTCCATCCGGCATTGGCACCAATCAAAGCATGTGTCTTACCGTTAAATAAAAAACTTCAAGATCAAGCTCAGAAAATTTATGCTGATTTGGCACAAGAATTCTGTGTTGAATATGATGAAGCAGGCAGTATCGGTAAGAGATATCGTAGACAAGATGCAATCGGAACACCATTCTGTATTACAATTGATTTTGATACGGAAAATGATGGTTGTGTAACGGTTCGTAATCGCGACACAATGGAACAAGAAAGGGTTGCAATTAGCGATTTGAAGGAAACTATTAAAAAATCACTGGTTTTTTAAAATGTGTGAAGGAGGGATCCTGTGCAAATAAGTGAACAGGATATCAATGCGATACGCCAAAAGGCGAATATCACTGAGATTATCGGACATTATATCCCTTTGGTAAAAAAAGGTAGAGGATTTAGTGCGGTTTGTCCGTTTCACGATGATCATGATCCGAGTTTATCGATTTCTGAAGAGAAACAAATTTATAAATGTTTTGTGTGTGGCAACGGTGGGAATGTATTTACATTTGTAAAAGATTTTGAAAAAGTATCTTTTCAAGAAGCCGTTTATAAAGTTGCGGATCTGGTCGGTTATAAGTTAGAAGGAAGATTTGAACCGATAGAAGAAAAAATCGCACCTGAAATAAAAATCTTATATCAACTTCATGAGGAAGCAATCCGATTTAGTAGTTATCAACTTCATTCAAGTATTGGAGAAGAACCGTTAAAGTATCTTTTAAATCGTGGTCTTGATGAAAATTGTATTAACTATTTCAATATTGGATATATTCCTTCAAAAAATTCTCTTTATCGTTTTTTGAGCGCTAAAGGATATCAGGATCAGGATATTGTATCTGCATATTTGGGACATTTGAATGAAAATGGAATTTACGATGTTTTTTCAAATCGAATTACTTTTCCGATTCATGATGCCAAAGGACATCCGATTGGATTTACTGCAAGGACTTGTGATCCTGAGCAACAATCAAAATACATCAATACCTCTGAAACGAAGATTTATGTTAAAGGAAATATCCTTTATAATATGCATCGAGCCTTGGCTTCATGTAAGAAAGAAAAGAAAGTAATCATCGTTGAAGGGGTAATGGATGTAATTGCATTTTACCGCGCCGGAATTGAAAATGTTGTCGCAACACTTGGAACGGCTTGTACAAAAGAACAAATCAAGTTGATGAAACAATGTTCCAATCATGTGGTATTTTGTTATGATGGAGATAAGGCCGGACAAAATGCAAATTATAAAGCAGCAAAACTTGCAAAAGAAGCAGGATTGGAAGTTTCTGTTATTTCTAATAAGACAGGATTGGATCCGGATGAGATTATTAAGCAGTTTTCTGTAGATGAACTACGCTCTATGGCGAAAAAAGAATTGACTTGGATAGAGTTTTGTTTTGCATATCTTCCAACACGATTTGATTTGGAAAATTATAGTCAGAAAAAAGAATATGCAATGCAGATGAGAGATGAAATTTGGAAGTTAGGCGATGCTTTTGATAGAAATAATTTTCTTCATCAACTGTCCATGGAAACAGGATTTTCTCTTGTACAATTGAATAAAGAAGAAAATGTACAAGAAAAAAATGAGAAAAAAGGATATAAACGCAATAATCTGCGTTTAAATGTAATCCTTGATGGTAAAACTAATGCCGAGCATCTGTTGTTGTCTCAAATGCTTACAAGCTATGAGGCAGTACAATTGTTTAGCAAAGAACTGGGATTTCTTTTGGGAGAGGAAAACCAGAAATTAGCAATGATTTTGATTGATTATTATCGTGATCACGATTATTGTGAAATTGCAGATTTCTTGAATTTTGTGGAAGATTCAAAGCTTCAAAAACTTGTCATGGAATTAGACGAGTGGGAAATCGGATTCAAAGAATATAATGAGCAAGCATGCGAAATGGCAATAAGGAAAATAAAGAGCTGTATGATCGATTCACAGATTGAAGATCTGAAACGCAGAGTAAACACATTATCAAACCCTGAAAGCAAGGCCGTGCTTGTTAATGAAATATTCGAATTAAAAAAACAAAAAGATAGAATGATTCAGGCTTATGAATGATTCCGCATAGGAGGACAAATTATGGTGAATTACAATACTTTAGAGCAGTGCAAGGAAGAGTTTAAGAAACAGTATCATGAAAAAGGGGTTCTTTATCAAAAAGATGTATTAGAATCGGTAGATCACTTGGATTTAAATGATGCTGATTTTGAAAGCCTATACGAATGGCTTGCTCAAGAAGGAATTAATATTTCTGAAGATGAAGATATTGAAGAAATTGAAATGTCTTCAGATATGCAGATGGATGATTTATCTTTAGATGATTTAGATATTGACGGAATTGATGATTCGGATTTAGATGGAATTGACAGTTCTGTGGATGATAATTTTGAGGGTGGATTAAGCGAATTGGATTTGATTGATCCTGCTTATGTTAATTCAAACTATGTTCGTATTAATGATACAGTCAAAATGTATTTGAAAGAAATAGGAAGAGTTTCACTTTTGAATCCAGAGGATGAACCTGAAATTGCACGACGCATACAAGAGGGGGATGAGGAAGCGAAAAGAATTCTGATTTCGGCAAACTTAAGATTAGTAGTAAGTATTGCTAAAAAATATGTGGGACGAGGCATGCTTTTCCTTGATCTTATTCAAGAGGGAAATATGGGTTTGGTCAAGGCCGTTGAGAAGTTTGATTATACAAAAGGATTTAAGTTCTCTACTTATGCAACTTGGTGGATAAGACAGGCGATTACTCGTGCTATTGCCGATCAAGCCAGAACGATTCGTATCCCGGTACATATGGTTGAAACAATCAATAAATTAACTCGAATTCAAAGACAACTCGTTCAGGATCTTGGAAGAGAGCCAACTGCGGAAGAAATTGCGACAAAAATGGAAAACATAACTCCTGAAAAAGTTTGTGAAATTCAGAAAATAGCCTTGGATCCTGTATCTTTGGAAACTCCGATTGGTGAAGAAGATGATTCCCATTTAGGTGATTTCATTGAAGATAAAGAGGCTCAAAGTCCGGATGAATATGCCAATAATCAGTTGCTTAAAGATGAAATAAACAGCGTTTTACAAGGATTGACTGAGCGAGAGGAAAAAGTACTTCGTCTTCGATTTGGATTATATGATGGTCGTACAAGAACATTAGAGGAAGTTGGAAAGGAATTTAATGTAACTCGTGAAAGGATTCGTCAGATTGAAGCAAAAGCGCTTCGTAAATTAAAACATCCAACTCGTTCTAAACGTTTACGGGATTTTGTTGATAAAAACTAATGATGTCATTGAGATTAAAAAGGATTGCCGAGATGATTGACGAGCAGTCCATTGTTGCTGATATCGGTTGTGATCACGGATACCTTTGTATTGATTTGATAAAAGAAAAAAGGGCAAAGAAATGTTATGCCATGGATGTTGCACAAGGACCTTTGAATCAGGCAAGAAATACAATTCAAAGATATAAAGTAAATGTGGAAACTATTTTGAGCGATGGTTTGAATAAATGTCCTGATGATGTAGATACTGTTGTTATTGCCGGAATGGGATGGATGACGATTCAATCAATACTGGAAAACGACTTTGATAAATGTAAGAATTATAAAAAAATTATTTTACAACCCAATCGTGATGTGGATGATTGTAGAAGGTGGATCAGTAATCATGGTTTTACAATTATCGAAGAATCTCTTGTGGAAGATAAAAAAATTTATGAAATCGTTGCTTTTAATTTTATGAAACACGAGCCATATGAAGAGAAAGATATATATTTTGGTCCTTTCTTAAGAAAAAATAAGAATAAATGTTTTCATAAATATTATATGCAAAGACTGGATAAATTAAATCAGGTGTTTCCCGGATGTACAAAGCAAGAGGATTCAGAGCGAATCTTTAAACAGATTGAAATGATAAGAACTGAAATTGAATGATTTTTCATCAAGAATTTAAAAGGTCAATTAAAATAATTGACCTTTTTTTTAATATAGAAGAAGAATAAAAAAAGTATCTTTCGATACTTTTTTCAGTCTTATCGGTTGTAGTATTCTACTACCAATGATTCGTTGATTTCCTGGTTTAATTCGTTGCGCTCAGGAAGACGTACATAAGAGCCTTTCTTAGCTTCTTTATCAATTGTAACGAATGCAGGAGTATTCAATGTAGCTTCTAAGCTTTCATTGATAATAGCTAAGTTACGTGATTTTTCTTTAACTTCGATGACTGATCCAGGTTTAACTGTGAAAGAAGGGATATCTACTTTCTTACCGTTAACCAAGATATGACCATGGTTTACAAGCTGTCTTGCACCACGTCTTGTTCTTGAAAGTCCCATACGGTAAACTACATTATCAAGACGAGATTCAAGCAAACAAAGGAAGTTATGTCCTGTATTGCCTTCCATTTTAACAGCTTTTGCATAAGTATTGGCAAATTGTCTTTCATTAACTCCGTACATATTTCTGATACGTTGTTTTTCACGAAGCTGAAGTCCATAGTTGCTCAATTTGATTCTTTTTGTTGGTCCATGTTGACCAGGTGCGTAATTACGTTTTTTAAGTTCTTCACCAGTTTCCAAAATAGAGAAGCTCAAGCGGCGAGAAACTTTCCAAACAGGTCCATTTAAACGTGCCATTTTTAATTTCCTCCTTGTGTTTTATGGGCTATAAAACAACAACAGGTACAAATTATTACAGAGTGTGTTCATGCAAAATTGTTCACCACAGCAGCAGGTTACTTAATTCCAAATCGGATTGTCACGAACGCATTTTCTGCAACTTTGTAAGCTGCTATCATTTGACGCCTCAATATAATAGCAAAGTTCACTGTAAAAGTCAAATTAATCCGCTTTTTAAGCCAAAAAAAGTGAATGTATTGAAAAAAGAGGATGAAAAATAGCTAAAATATGATACAATAGACATATCTATTGGATGAGGTGTTATACTATGGAAAAAGTTTTAGAAATATTGCAAAAGAAAGAAGCCCTGATTGCTATTGCAGCTCTTCTTTTGTTGATTGTAATTTGGATAATTTCAAGAGGCCATAAAGTAAAGAATATGAAAAAGCAATTGGCTGAATTTGAAGTTCGTTATAATTCACTTAAAAGTGTTCCGTTACTTTTTAAATTGAATAAAGCAATTGCTATGGCAAAAGTAAATAAAGATTACACTGAGAAGGTCGAAGAATGCCAAACTGACTTTGATAGTTCTGAAGCTAATTTGAAACAAGTTTATGATTTGATTTCTGAAACAGATGATCTATTGAGTAATAAAAAATTAAAAGCTGCTAAAAACAATTTATTGGATATTCAGGCAATGCTTGAAAATGGAGATAAGCAGACTTTTAAATTAGATGCACTATTGGAAACACTGTTAGAGCAGGAAACGAAGCAACGTGAAGAAATTACGGTTTTAAAAGAAAAATTCAGAAAGTTAAAGACAAAGGTAAAATCTAAGAGTACGGAATTAAATTATTGCAATGATGCTATCGAAAAAAATATATCTGAGATTGAAAAAAAGTTTTCTGCATTTGAAGAGTGGATGTATGGTTCAGAATTCCAAAAAGCAAAAGAAGAACTTATTGATATTCAACAAAGCATGGATAATTTAGAACGTAGAGTTGCGGAACTTCCGGAATTGATCCAAGTTGCGAGAGGGGTTATTCCGGGACTTATTGATGAAGTTTCTCGTAATTATGCTATTACTAAGCAAAAAGGTGTATATTTAAATCATTTAGATGTATCGAGAAATGTCGAATTAATCAGTGAAGCACAGAAAAATGATTTGTTTAATTTGAAAAGTGGAATTACAGATGGAATCAAAGATCATTTGGATTCATATAAAACTCGTCTTGCTCAAATGGATGCGCAAATTGAGAAGGAAAGCAAAGCTTATGATGAATTAAAGTCTACAAATAAACAATGCCAAGAGTCTTTAGATGAATTGCGCCGATGTACGGAATATGTTAAGAAGAACTATAAACAAGTACAAATGCGATTTGGATTTGAAGATATTTCTTCTCAATTAGAGGAAAACGATAAGAAGATTGCTTTGTATGTCGCAACAAAACTTAAAATGGATAAAGTTATCGAAGAAAATGCGAGTGCAAGTACAATTACGTTGGTTAATATTAAAGAATTGACTCAAAATGTCAAGTTGCAAAGTGAAGAAATGAGTGCGATTCAGAAAAAATTAGATTCTGTTAGAAGCGATGAAGAAAGAGGAAAAACACAATTATTGAAGTTGTACTTGATTTTAAATGAAATTCAAATCAAGATTAGAAAGTATCGTTTGCCTTCTATCTCAAATACTTATGAAGAAGATCTTCAGAAATCTAGTGAATATGTCCATGAAATCGAAGCTATTTTGGCTGAAACACCATTAAATGTAAAATTATTGAATGCAACTTTACAAGATGCTATCGATTATATTTATAAACTTTACAATAATGTTAATAATATTGTTGGAACTGCGATTATGGTTGAAGATACAATAGTGTTTGGAAATAAATATCGTTCCACTTATTCTGAAGTTGATTCTGAGCTTACAAGAGCAGAATTATGTTTCAGAAATGGAGAATATACACAGGCATTAACCATTGCCATTGCTGCTATTGAGAAAATCCATCCGGGTAGCTATGAGAGAATGATCAAAGAAAATGCCAAGAGTGCTGCATAAATGATTTATTTTGATTCTGCAAGTACAACAAAATTAAATAAAGAAGTACTTGATACATATTATTCACTGTTGGTAAAGTCTTTTGCCAACAGTGAATCTTTATATGATGCTGGGATGGAAATGAATACATTAATGGAAAAAAGCAGAGCATCTGTTGCTTCTTTTTTGCATGTAGCCCCTCAGGAAGTATTTTTTACTAGTGGAGCTTCTGAAAGCAATAGTGCAATCATAAAAGGGATTGCTTTTGCTAATAAAAATAAAGGAAAACATATTATTACAACTCAAGTAGAACATTCTAGTGTTATGAATGCTTATCATCAATTGGAAGAAGAATTTGGGTATGAAGTCGCATATCTTCCGGTAAATGAAGAGGGAGTTGTTTCTGTTGAAGATGTAAAATTGGCATTAAGATCGGATACGATTTTGGTTTCAATTATGTATGTAAATAATGAATCCGGAGCGATAATGCCAATTGATGAAATTAAAAAAATCGTTAAAAAAAGTAATGCTGTATTTCATGTTGATTGTGTACAAGCTCTCGGTAAATTAAGCATTGATTTAAAAGATATTGATTGTGCCAGTTTTTCTGCCCATAAAATTAATGGATTAAAAGGATCCGGTCTTTTAGTGAAGAAGCAACATATTCATATGCTTCCTTTGATAAATGGTGGTCAGCAGGAAATGGGATTACGTGGAGGGACTGCCAATGCACCGACAAATATTGTTTGGGCCAAGACATTGAGGCTTGCTTTGGAACATCAAGCAAGTGCTATGAAGAAGATACATGAATTAAATCAATTGTTAAGAAATGAGTTACAGAAAATAGAGGGAATTCATTTTAATAGCAGTGATAGGGCCATTGATACAATTTTAAACTTTTCTGTATCTGGATTAACTTCTGAAGTATTGATGAATGCACTCAACGCAAAAGAAATCTGTGTATCGGCACAAAGTACTTGCTCTAGTAAAAGTAAATCCGCATCGCATGTTTTGTTGGCAATGGGAATTAGTGAAGAGGCTGCGAATAGGTCAATACGTATTAGTTTATGTGAAGAAAACACTGAAGAAGAAATTAGATTTTTTATTCAAGTATTAAAGGAGAGTATAAAAAAATATGGAACAAATCGTGTATAATCATATACTTGTCAGATTTGGTGAATTATCAACAAAGGGAAAAAACAGAAATGAGTTTATACGTAAGTTGAGTGATAATATCCGTCAATGTTGCTCAGATATGCCCGATCTTCGTTATGAAAGAACTCATGATCGTTTGTATATTCATTTAAATGGAATGGATCCAAATCCACTAATGGATCGATTAAAGGATGTATTTGGAATCAGTTCTTATAGTTTAGCAGTAAAGGTTGAAAGTGATATTGAAGCAATAAAAAAGACAGCATATCAAATGTCTATACAATCAGATGAAGATACTTTTAAAGTAGAAACAAGAAGGAACGATAAACAGTTTTTGATGATTTCTGATGAAGTGAATCGTGCGGTTGCAACAGTGATTCTTAAAAATTCAGATAAAAAAGTGGATGTTCATCATCCGAAGCTTAGAATACAGATTGAAATCAGAAAAGAATGTACCTACATCATGTGTTGGACCGTAAAAGGCGCACAGGGATATCCGGTAGGGGTTGGAGGAAAAGCGTTATTGCTTTTATCTGGGGGAATTGATTCTCCTGTTGCAGGATATTTAACAATGAAACGCGGAGTAGAAATTGAAGCTGTTCATTTTGCTTCTCCACCTTATACATCGAATGCTGCAAAGCAGAAAGTATTGGATCTTGCCTCAAAAATCAGTGGTTATCAAGGAAAAATAAAAGTACATGTGATCCCGTTTACTGAAGCTCAACTGGCAATCTATGAAAATTGTGATGAAAGTTATGCGATAACGATCATGCGACGAATGATGGTACGTATAGCGGAAAGAATAGCATCTGCAAATAAATGTTTAGCGCTTGTAACAGGAGAAAGTGTTGGTCAGGTTGCTTCGCAAACATTAGAAAGTATGCAAACAATTAATGATGTGACAAAAATGCCAATATTAAGACCGGTAGTTACTTATGATAAGATAGAAATCATTGAGCTCGCAAAGAAAATCGGAACGTATGAGACTTCTATTTTGCCTTTTGAAGATTGTTGTACTATTTTTGATCCGAAAAATCCGGTAACTAAGCCTAAAATAGAACGAGCTGTGAAACTTGAAGAAAAGTTTGATTTTGAGTCATTATTAGATGAATGTGTGAAGAATGAAGAGGTAATTGTTGTAAAGCCTGTAAAAGAAAATAAAAATCTATTCTAATAGAATAGATTCTTTAATTTGGTTCATACTTTTAATGAGGTGAAATTATGGACTATAAAAAAAGAGAGTACAGATGTCCTACGAAGAAAGATAAAAATTTATTTTCATATGAAATGGCATATGAACTCGGATGTGACTATTTGGAAGATTTAGTCGAAAGAAAACAAGATTATTTAAATGAAAACAACAACAAAAGCGAGGAATAAACTATGAGTAACAGAAATCAGAGAAATAACAACCAAAATCAAAACAATTATCGTAATGAATCTGCAAATGAGTTCAATCAGAACCAAAATAAGCAGGATCGTCAGCGTAATAACCAAAATAGTTATCGCAATGAGTTTGCGAATGATTTTAACCAAGATCAACGCAACCAAAATAGACAACAGAATAATCAAAATCAACAGAACAATCAAAGATAAGTTTCTGTTTTCTGTCAGTCCTTCATCTCAGCCTCTGTTTAATAGAACAGGGGCTTTTTTTGTAAGAGACATTTTATAATGATTTGTACAAAATAAAAACTAAGGATTGAGAGTTAATTACAGATTGTGTAAAATAAAGATGATTGAATCGGAGGTCTATTCATGATTGTTACAAAAAAAGCAGAATTTCATGCAACGAAAGATGCACTGGCAAATGAAGAGGATAATCAAATTAATTCTGTAGAGTTTGTAAAGATGTTTCAACTTTATACATCGGCAATGAGAAAAGTTCGGACAAAGTTAGAAATTCTTGATGATGAGTTTCAAGTAAAATATGATCATAATCCAATTCATCATATGGAAACAAGAATCAAGTCAGAAAGAAGTATTCTTGAAAAATGCAAGAGAAGAAATATTGAACCCAATGTACAGTCTATACAAAATACGCTTACAGATATTGCTGGTATCAGAGTAATTTGCAGTTATGTTGAAGATATTTATGCAATTGGAGAATATTTGATCAAACAAGAAGATGTCGAATTATTAAGAAAAAGTGACTATATTAAAAATCCAAAGCAAAATGGATATCGAAGCCTTCATCTTATCGTACAAGTTCCACTTTTTTTAACTGAAGAAACGGTAAAAATACCGGTTGAAATTCAACTTAGGACAGAAGCAATGGATTTTTGGGCTTCTTTAGAACACGACCTTCATTATAAAACGAATAAGCACATTCCATCTGATCTTGTTATTGAATTGAAAGAATGTGCTGATACATTGGCAAATTTAGATTTGAAAATGCAAGAGATAAAAAATAAGATTTAAGATTTGTCCTTCATAAATGCTCTTAAAAGCTTTGTGAAGGCTCTTTTTTCTATTCGTGAAACATAAGAACGAGAAATATTTTCTGCTTCTGCAATTTCTCGTTGAGTCATTTCTTTCTCATTAAACAGACCATATCGTTTAGAAAGTACCATTTTTTCACGCTCATCTAAACATTCAAAATAACTATATAACTTTCTTATATTGTCTTTAAGCATTATTGTATCGACCATATCCGGTTGTTTTTCATCTTTAATAATATCAATGAGAGTGACTTCATTACCATCTTTATCAAAACCAACCGGTTCATACAGTGATATGTTTTGATTGTTTTTTTTATTTGTTCTAAGTGTCATTAATATTTCATTTTCAATACATCTAGAAACATATGTTGATAATCTTTTTTCCATAGCGGGTTTAAATGTGTCAACACCTTTAATTAGACCAATGGTCCCAATACTGATTAAGTCTTCGGTACTTTCTTTTGTATTTTCATATTTTTTGACAATATGAGCCACAAGACGAAGATTACATGAAATAAGTTTTTCTCTGGCTTCCGTATCACCGTTTGCCATTTTAATAAGTGCTTCTTTTTCTTCTTCTTTTGAGAGTGGTTGAGGAAATGAATTTGTTTTTAAATATCCTAACATGTAAACATAGCAGGTTTGTATTAATGCTAAAATCATTTGAAACATAAGTATCACCAGTAAAAAGTGTATGAATAAATAAAAGAAAATAGAATCATTTTTGTTAAGATTAATTTATTTAAAATGAATTATAAAGATTATAGTTGTCTTTATCAAAAAAAGGGGATAGTTATAGAATGATTTGCTTTTCAGACATTCTATATTATCCTCTTTCATATTATGCAATCTTTGTACTGGAATCTTCTAAATTAATGATTGTATCAACAATATCTTTATAAAACTCCGGTTCATGGCAAACTAAGAGTACCGTTCCATTAAAAGCTTGAATTGCACGTTTTAGCTCATCTTTTGCATCTTGGTCCAAATGATTCGTTGGCTCATCTAATATCAAAACATTACATGGAGTATTGATGATTTTACAAAGACGAAGTTTTGCTTGTTCTCCACCGGAAAGAACCATGACTCGACTTTCTATTTGTTCGGTAGTGAGGCCGCATTTAGCAAGTGCACTACGAATTTCATATTGTGTATATCCCGGATAGACTTCCCATAAATCTTCAATGCAAGTTTTATTATTGTTGGAACGATCTTCTTGTTCAAAATAACCGATTTCAATGTTTTCACCTAGTTCAACATTACCGGATAGAGGATCGATCATTCCCATGACACTTTTTAATAAGGTTGTTTTCCCGATTCCATTTGCTCCGATCAAAGCAACTTTATGTCCTTTTTCAATTGTAAAATTTAATGGAATACTCAATGGAGTGTCATATCCGATTACAAGATCGTGAATAATGGCAATGAATCGGGAAGGGGTCTTTCCTAATTTGAAATTAAATTCAGGTTTAATTTTTTCAACACTTTTTTCTAAGCGCTCCATTTTCTCAAGTTTTTTCATTCGTGAGTTTGCCATTCCTCTTGTGGCAACACGTGCTTTGTTTCTGGCAATAAAGTCTTCCAATTTTTCAATTTCGGCTTGCTGTCTCTCATAAGCTTTTTCCGCTTGATATTTTCTGATTTCGTAGACCTTTTTAAACTCATCGTAATTTCCAACATATCGGGTAATCGTATTATTTTCTACATGATAAATAAGATTCACGACTTCATTTAGAAATGGAATATCGTGACTAATTAAAATAAAAGCATTCTCATAATTTTGAAGGTAATTTTTTAGCCAAAGAATATGATTTTCGTCTAAATAGTTTGTCGGTTCATCTAAAAGAAGAATATCTGGTTTTTCCAAAAGAAGTTTAGCCAGTAGAATTTTTGTACGTTGCCCACCACTTAGAGCATCAACATCGTTATCCAATCCGATTTCTTTAAGTCCGAGTGCAGAAGCAACTTCTTCTATTTTACTATCGATTAAATAAAAATCATGTACATCTAATTCTTCTTGAATCTCACCGATTTCTTCTAGCATAAAATTCATTTCATCTTCATTACAATCACTCATTTTATTGTAGTAATCGAGCATTTTGTTTTCCAATTGAAATAAATCTTGATAGGCTGTTTTTAAAATATCACGAATTGTTTTTCCTTTTTCTAAAACTGTATGCTGATCTAGATATCCGACTTTTACTTTATTACTCCAAATGACTTTTCCTTGTTCAGGCGTAAGCTGACGAGTAATGATTTTCATAAAAGTACTTTTTCCTTCTCCGTTTGCTCCGATCAAGCCAATATGCTCTCCCTTTAAAAGGCGAAAATTAACATCTTCAAAAATTGTTCTTCCTCCGAAATCGTGAAATAAGTGTTCAACTGATAAGATACTCATAAATCGTTTCCTTTCTTGAAATAATATAATGTTACTAAATTCATGTCATCATTTATTTAAATAAAAATGGATAATCAAAGTGATTGTTATTTTATAAAAAAGAAAAGGATATTTTGATACTATTTCAAACCCCTTTTGATTTATTCTCAATTCTTTTCACTTTATTCCTCTATCTATTATAAAGCATTTGTCAAGTTCTTCAAAAAGATTTAGGAAATTTCAATTTATTTATAAAAATAAATAATAGGAGGGAAAAATATGAGAACAATTTTGGTTGAACCGGCACAGTTAGAAATCAGTGCTGCAAGAATTAAAGATCTTCAATTCGAATATGAACAAAATGTAAAAAATTTATATGGGGAAGTAGAAAAGATGGCTTTACATTGGGATGGAACAGATAGCAGAGCTTTTACAGATCAAATCATGGGATTCCATGATGATTTTAGACAATTGCAAATTACTTTACAGCAATTTATAGACTTTTTGAATACGACAGCTAAAGCATATCGACAAACTCAAGAAGAAATTATTTCACTGGCAAGAAATTTGGCAAATTAAGGAGGAGCAAAATGGAAACAATAAAGATTACTATTGAGGAAGTTGAAAATACAGCAGAAAAAATCAGAGTAATAAGTGAAATATTAAATGAAACATTGGAAGAAATTCGCCATGAAATTAATGCGTTGGATTCAGTATGGATGAGTGAAGCATCAGAAGCATTAAAGGAACAGTTTTTAAATTTTTCAAATCGCTTCCCAATGTATAAAGAAACGATTGACAGTTATGCTCGATTTTTAGTGATGACAGTTCAAACCTATCAAAATGTAGAAGCATCAATTCGCTCAAATGCTTCTTTACTGGGATGAAAAAAATAATTGCTTTGTTGCTATTGCTTTTGTTTTTAGTAATAAATGGATGTGGTAAAAAGGAAGCAATAACACAACAGGAATGGCTTAGTATGATTGCAGAAACATTTTATGGAGTAAATGAAAGCAGTGAGATTGAGAAATTATTACAATACGGGGTCATTAATGATTGTTATGAAATTAATGATACTAAACTGAATCAGGCTTATGCGGCAAAAACATTAATGATTGCCGCAAGCCTTTTATATCATGAAGAACCAGATATAAACAAGAAAAATGATCTTGATGTATGTTTGGAACTCGGTATTTTTGATGAGTTAAAAAAACAAGATGAATTAATCTATTTTGAAGAAGCGGATATTTGGATAAAGCGAGCAGAAGAACTTTGGAAAAATCCTAAATTTGAAAATACTGTGGATATTCATTTGAAAGAAGAAGTGGATATTATAAATGAAACCATTTATGATCAGAGAATCAAATTAAATGAGGAAATGAATCATGAAGTTTTATTTATCCAAAATGAAGAAGAACCATATGGCGCCTTTTATCGAATCATTTCAATCGAAGATGATGAAGCAGTTTTAAAGGGAATAAATGCTGAAGATGTGATTGAATCTGTTCAGTTTTCTTTTCAGGAGGAATTAGACTTTTCAAATGCGATTGTACTAGATTTGATTGAAAGTGAATGGAACGAATTTGATTTTATGTCCAATGTAACATTAACTTCAAAGACATTTGAATTGGATGGATTTAAAGTGACATGGAGATTATTAAATAATGGAATCAAAGCAACAGTCGAAAAGAAGGAAGAGGATGCTTTGATCACTGATTCGATGAGTATCAGTAATATTGTTCCGTCAATTCGATGGAAATCAACTTGGAATCAAATCGAATATGCATATTTAAAGCTGAATTATACCGCGTCCAATTCATTTAAAATTAATAAAAAATTATTATCCGGAACCTATTTTGATACAAAAGAAATAGTAAGTAAAAACTGGCAAGTAGATTTGAATTCTCTTGCTGAAAAAACAGCTGTGACTGTCGAAAAGGTTATTCCCATTGCAAAAATTCTTGTTCCACTACCTTCAATACCTTATTTAAATATCGAACTTATTGTACAAATCGGAATTTCAGCAGAGGGAGAAGTCAACCTTTCAGTGAGCAGTAGTGGATTGATTGGATTTGAAATCATCAATAATAAGATAAGATTTTTAGATGAAGTAATCAAGAATGCTTCCGCTGATATCAATGCGAAGTTAGCACTTGCCATGGGAATAAAATCATGCTTGAATATTGCAAATCAACCTTTAGCAGATTTATCTTTTAATATCGGAGTGGGTGCTACAATGAGTATGATCGGACATTTGAAAAATACAGAAGGAGAGATATGTGATGCGATTATAGGAATCGGGTCTTTAAACATTTTAAATGATTTAATTCATTCAGATCCCAATCAAGAAATTTTGATATGTGGAGATCTAAGTGCACACTGGATAGCAAAAATAAATGTGAATAGTTCATCTACGCTGGCGAATCGTTTAGGACTTTTCTTAAATGTGGATTTATTAAATGAAAAAAATGCTCCTTTGTTTGATAAATCAAAACTTCATGTTGAAAACTTTAAATTTGTAGATCATTGTACTTGGATCAATGCGAAGAAAAGAACTTCAAATTTATATCTTGATATCGCATCATATCAGTATGTACTTAATATAAATGAGTCAAAAAGGGTAGAAATAACAAATCTGCCCCAAGATGTTAAAAGAGCAGATCTTGTGTTTTCATCTTTAGATGAATCCATTGCAAAAATAGATCAAAATGGAATTATAGTTGGAATTAGCGAAGGAAGTACACGTATTTTGGTTAGTACAAAAGATCGGAAATATCAAATTAGTGCAGCTGTACTTGTGGAAAAAATATGATTTTAGTTCGAGCAAAATATGAGAAGCAATGCTATGAATGCTTCATTAAAAATATTGAAAATGCGGTGTTTATTTTAAATCATATTACTTTTGAAATTAAAGATGGATATTTATTAGAAAATGAAAAAATACGATTTGAAAAGAGAATCAGAATAAAATTGAACAGTATATACCGAATCTTCGATAAAAGGAATTATGAATTTTTCTTATTAAATTTTTTAGAGATGGATGAAAATTCTTTTTTATTCATCAATTATGGATATAAAAGAAAAGTTATGATAGGAAATTCAACAGACTGCGATATACAAATTAAGCCAATTTTAAAAGGGTTGGAAAACGTCAAGCTAAAAATTGAAAGTGTAGATGGAAAGATTCATGTGATAAACGAGTCAAAAAACAAAAATGTGTTTTTAAATGGATCAATTTTTATGTCTTCTGATGCAGAGTTATTTAGCTGTATTACATTTGATAAATATCGAGTCTTCATCTTAGATCGTGCAATTCGTATCAATGGGGATTTGATAATAAACAATCCTTCGAACAATCTTCTTGTACATGACGGAAAAGTAAAAGAAGTGAAACATTTTATTCCATCACGAACTTTTTTTGAAGAAGTTCAAATGACTCATTTAAATATAGAGGCACCAAAAGCAGAAATGATTGAGAGTGAATCAGGGTTTAATATAACAAGTTTATCACCACTAATTTTTATTTTCTCTTCTTTAATTATTGGATTGAATTCTCAAAGAAGAGAAGGGATGTTTTTTGTTTATCCGATTGCAATGTTCGTTTCCATGTTGATACTTCCATTGTTTCAAAAGAAAATGATAAAAAAGAAAAAGCTGAAAAAGAGAAAAGAATATGAAATTTTGTATTTGGATTATTTAAGAGAAATGAATGAGAAAATGGAAAGCATCAAAGACCAACAGAAGGCGTTCTTAAATCAAAATTTTCCTACTGCAGCTCAATGTGTTTCGAAATTAAAAAAGATAGAAACCGGTTGTATGAGTCGCTCTGCCTTTGATTCACTAGAAATACGTATCGGCAAAGGGACAATTCATTCTTATCTTGAAATATCTTATGAAAATATAAGACATGATCAAAGGAAAGAAGCCTTATTTATAGCTTATGATGCTTGTTGTAGAAATTCATTAAATCTTGAAGGCAGTCCGATTTTATGTGATTTAAATCATGGGCTAACGATTATTGCGGATAAACAAAAACAAATTTCTTTTGCTCAAGATATCATACTTCAATGTATTCATTCCTATGATCCTAATACGTTGCTTATAATTTTGGTTTGTGATAAGAACCAATGTGAATATTTTAAATTTATTTACAATAGCTTTCATATCTGGTATCAAAATATTTTTCGATTTATTTTATGCGATGCACTTGATATTCAAAAAGGAATTTATTATTTGAAAAAAATCCAGAATAAAAGAAAAATTGCTTTCATTTTGAATGGTTTGGATTTTAAAGTTTCAGATGTAACTGTTGTTCGATTTGTCAAAAGTGTGAGTGAAGTGGCAAAAAATGCTATTCAAATAGTGGATTTTTTAAATAAAAGAGAACAATTTTGGCAAGGGAATAAAGTTATATACTTTGAAAATGAATTGAATGAAACGAAAGGAATAAATTCTTTAAAAAAAGTGTTGGCTAATTTATGCTTTCAAACTGATTTTGAGAAGGAAATACCGGAAATAATCGATTATTTTTCAATCAATTCAAGCATAAACAAATTGAATTCAATTTTAAGTCAGTGGGAGAACAATAAGATTGAAGAATCGTTGATGATTCCTTTGGGAATGAAAGAAAACAATCAAATTCTATATTTTGATATTCATGAAAAATATCATGGCCCCCATGGCTTAATTGCCGGAATGACCGGGAGTGGAAAAACACAATTCATTTTACAAATGATCTTAACTTATGCCTCATCTTATCCTTGTGATTTATTAAGTATCTTATTGTTTGACTTTAAGGGTGGAGATTTATCCGGAGCTTTATATAATGAGCGGTTTAAGCTGCCTCATATTGCTGGAGTTTGTACAAATTTGAATCATAAAGATATTGAACGGGTCAAAAAATCTTTGGAATATGAACTTATTATCAGACAAAATCTTATGAATGAGGCTAAAGCAATTCTAAAACAAGGATCAATGAATATTTATGAATATCAAAAAGCATACAAAATGAATAAATTAAAAAAACCATGCAGCCACTTACTTTTAATTGTAGATGAGTTTGCGGAATTGAAAATGCATGTTCCTTCTTTTATGGATTATTTAATACAGATTGCTCGAATTGGTAGAAGTTTGGGAATTCATTTAATTTTATCCACACAAAAACCGGCAGGCATTGTCAACGAACAAATATGGAGCAACTCACGATTTAAAATATGTATGAAAGTACAAAATGCCCAAGATAGTATGGAAATGATTCGGAGCAATCAAGCCGCTTTGATTCGAGTTGCGGGAAGATTTATTTTGGAAACGGGGTATGAAGAAGAATTGGTTCAAGCACAATCTCCGTTTTTATATTTTGATGAACATAAGTTTGATGATTCATCAAAAATCGAAATATTAAATATGCAAGGGGAGGTAGTGTTAAAAAAAGAAGAACATCGTAAAGAAAATGGAAAAACGCAGTTTGAAATTTCAGTTAATAATTTGATTGAAGCAAGTAAACTTAGTGATAAAAAATCTCGGCTTTGTTGGTTAGAGCCGCTTCCTGAGAAGATTGAAATAGATTATGATATTCCAATGATGATTGCAAAGTTGGATGATCCAAGCTTTCAGCGATATATTCCATACTGCTTTGATTTTAATAAAAGTATTTTGGTTTATGGTAGAGAAATTATCAATCTAATTGAAATTATCCTATGGCAAATGAAAAAATGGTTCAAAAATAAACATATCTTATTAATTAGTGATTCTCAAAAAACAATAAAAGTATTCCAAGAATATCCTGATATTTTTATTTTGAGTATGAATGATTTAGAAAATATTGAAGCAAATTTGGAGTATGTATTATACTCTGATGAAGAATTTTTTTTGATTTTTGATCAATGTGATAAATGGATACAGGACTTGAGTTTTAGGCAAAAAATTTTAAATTTGAAAAGAAAATTAGAAAGTCAAAATTCTCTTTTATTTCTTGCAGTATCCTCTTTGAAAGATTGTTCTTATAATTTCTTACATGCTTTTGAATCTAAAATTATGATGAATCGTTTTGATAAAAATGAAATTATACAATTCTTTGATCAAAGAATATTAATTGAACCGAAAGATTGTGAAAATAGAGCATTAATTTTATTTAAGGAAAGAATTCTAGAAGGTCAGATATGTTATAGCGAACAGAAAATAATGACAGAAAGTAAAGACTGCTTTTGGATTGATCTAAATAAAGACTTAGATAGTGAAAATTATGTTAATCATGATATTTCATATCCATTTATTCCGGTTGGATTCAATGCCAAATACAAAGTGGAGTCTTATTTGGATTGTAGTGTAGATCAACTTGTTTTAAGTGAAGATAAAGAATTAATTAATGTCTTTTTTGAACAATGGATATCTATCCTGAATCATATTTCTGATATACATATTGAAATCGTTGAAAACGAATCAATTCGAAAAGTAAAGATTTCAAAAGGGGATTTAGAATCAACAATTAAATTCGCATATAAAGATTTTCATCAAATAAATCCACTATATAATGGATTGTGGATTGGAAAAGGATTTATGAATCAAAGAACTTTAAAAACAAATCAAGCAAATAGAAATCAAATTAATTTTAATCAAGGACTCTTGATAAAAAATGGAAAAGAAGAAGTGATTTATCCATTAAGAAAGGGGAAATAAAAATGGAAGAAATAATCATATCTGTTTATTTGCCGGCCGTAGCTGTTGAATATGAATGTAGAATCAGCAATCAAATGAAAGTAAAAAAGATTACTGAATATTTGATAGAAATTATTATGGAAGATCGAATTCTTGGTGGTGAGATGTTTTTAAACGGTTGTCTTTTTGATAAGAATGACGGAAGAATATTGGAACGGGATAAAACATTGATAGAATGTGGTTATCAAAGCGGAGATGAGTTGATGTTTATCTAAGAATCATAACTTTTGTTTTTTCTGAAAGTTGTGTATAATATAACAGGTGATTTACATGGATGGAATTTTATTGGTTAATAAAAAGGCGGGCTGTACTTCTTTTGATGTAGTTCAACGCTGCCGTAAGATATTTAAGCAGAAAAGTATTGGTCATACGGGAACTCTTGATCCAAATGCAACAGGGGTCTTGATCGTTCTATTAGGTAAAGCATGTAAATGCCTGCCATTTCTTGTACATGATAGAAAAGAATATATCGCAGAATTGAAACTGGGTGTTAAATATGACACTGGGGATATTTGGGGGAATGTTATAGAAGAAAAAAATGTTCCAAATCTGATAAGGGAACAAGTAGAAGAAGTTTTAAAAAGTTTTCTTGGAAAAAGTACACAAATTCCTCCTATGGTATCGGCAATAAAAGTAAATGGTAAAAAATTGTACGAATATGCTCGTGAGGGTATTGAAATAGAAAGACAGCCACGTGAAATAGAAATTGATGAAATTGAACTTCTTGAATATAATGAGACTATTCGTTTTCGCTGTGTTTGTAGCGCAGGAACTTATATTCGTTCATTATGTGAAGATATAGCACTTAAATTAAATACTGTCGGTTGTATGGCTTCTTTAATCAGAACAAAGGCAGGAGGGTTCAATTTGGATGAGTGTATAGATTTAGACAACTTGGACATAGAAAATGTTAAGTTACAATCTGTTTCTGAAATATTAAGAAATTTATATCAATGTATTGAATATAAAAATATCAATGATATAAAAAATGGTAAACGTGTCAGATTAAAAAGTGATGCAGAACTAGTATGTATTACATATCAAAATGAAGCGATAGCCATGTATGAAAGAGTTGAAGTGGATTTATATAAATCCAAAAGAGGATTATGGTAATATGAAAAAATGGAAAATTTCAGTAAAAAATCAAGAGTCATTATCATTTAAAACCGTTGCATGTATCGGTTATTTTGATGGTTTACATATTGGACACAAAGCTTTAATCGATAAAGCGGTTCAGATAGCAAAAGAGAAAAATATTGAAAGTGCTTTAATTACTTTTGATCCGGATCCATGGGTTACAGTTAGAGGAGAAACATTTGTTCAGCATTTAAATACAATGGAAGAAAGAGAAGCTATTGCAGAAAAATATGGAATTCAAAATTGGATCGTAATGGATTTTACAAAAGAAATGAGCCAGTTATCTCCTATCGAATTCATTCATTGTTTAACACGATGCAATCTTGATACTTTAGTATGTGGGTTTGATTATCATTATGGTGCCTTTGGAAAAGGAAATGCGTCAACTTTAATTGATGATTCAAAAGGTTTGTTTAATGTTGTAGTGATCGATTCTGTGGATCAAGGGGGAGAAAAAATAAGTACAACAAGAATTACTTCGTTAATCAAAGAGGGAAATATTGAAAAAGCAAATGAATTATTGAATTATGAGTATTCAATTTCGGGAATCGTTAAAAAAGGTCATAGAAAAGGTTCAAAGATTGGATTTCCAACTGCAAATTTAGAGATTGAAAAAGAATATGTTCTTCCTAAATGTGGCGTATATGCCGGAAAAGCAGTACTTGAAAATCAAGAGTATGATTGTATGATTAATATCGGGCATAATCCAACATTTAATTATAGTGAAGAAATCAGTATTGAAGCGTATCTTTTTAATTTTTGTAAAAATATTTACCATCAAAAAATGAAATTGAAATTAATAAAAAGAATTCGTGATGAAAAGAAGTTTTCTAATGTTAAGGAACTTATTGAACAATTGAACCAAGACTCCGTTACAGTTCAAGGGGTATTAAAATGAATGAAGAATTTTTAAATAAAATGAAGATATATCTTCAATCAGAGTATGAAGATTATTTAAAGTCATTAGAGAATGAAGCATATAAAGGAATTCGTGTTAATCTATTAAAAACGACTCCGGATGAATTACAAGAGCAACTTTCAATCCCTTTAGAAAAAACACCTTTTTCTAAAGAAGGTTTTTATATTCCTTCAGATGAAAAACTTGGAAAAACAATTGAACATCTTCAAGGTTTGTTTTACATACAAGAACCATCTGCAACTTCTGTAATAGAAGTATTAAATGTTCAAAATGGGGATTGGGTATTAGATCTTTGTGCTGCACCGGGTGGTAAAAGTACTCAAATCGCATCAAAACTAAAAGAAAGTGGTTTTCTACTTAGTAATGAGGTCGTTTCTTCTCGTGCGAATGTTCTTATGATGAATATGGAACGCTGTGGAATCAGTAATGCTATTATCACAAATAGCTATCCGGATGAGCTTTGTGAGAAGATTCAGGGATGGTTTGATAAGGTTTTGGTAGATGCTCCATGTAGTGGGGAAGGGATGTTTAAGAAAAAAGATCAAGCACTGATTGATTGGAGTCAAAGTCATGTCGAGTCATGTGCCCAAAGGCAAATTAAGATTTTAAATAGTGCATACAAGACTTTGAAAAAAGAGGGAGTCCTTGTTTATTCGACATGTACTTATTCCATGGAAGAAAATGAAATGGTTGTAAGTGAGTTTTTAAAGAATCATCCGGATATGAAACAAGTATCATGTGATGTTGAATTTGGAAGAGATGGATTTAGTTATGGATATTGTGATGGTTCAAAGGTAAGAAGGATATTTCCGATGGATAAAGGAGAGGGACATTTTATCGCAAAAATGATTCGTCTATCTGAACCTCTGTATTCAAAAAAACAAATACTGTCTTCTCCTGTTTCATATGAAGCAAAATTATTTTTAAATGAGCAACTTTCATTACATGACTACAATTTAATACAAATTAAAAATCGAGTTTATTTATCCAAAGATTCATTTATTAATTTAGATCATATTCATGTTCTTAGAGAGGGGATTCTCGTAGGAGAAGTACAGAAAAATAGATTTGAACCGAATCATCACTTTTATATGAGTTCTTATTTAAGACCCTTTTTATGTAAAACGGTTGATTTAAATAGAGAAGAATGCCTTTCTTATTTGAAAGGATTGACTTTAAATAGACCCTGTGAAAAAGGATATGTTGCTTTATTATATCGTGGAAATGTAATCGGATTTGGCAAGAGTGATGGAACTGTCATCAAGAATAAATTTCCGAAAGGTCTACGTATTTAAGGAATAAAAAATGTTCTTCCTTCATACATTTGTAATGCATGTGGGAGGAACTTTTTATGAACAGACAGGCTTTTACTTTTTTGACTTTATTTTCTCTTGTTTTAATGCTTACTGTTTATTATGTTACTTTGCCTGTAGAAAATACATCGGATTTGAATCCAAATACACTTATTGCTTCAGCAGAAAATACGGGTGTAAGCTACGATGAACTTTTGAAATCAGTTACAGAAAAAAGGGAAGTGTTGAGCGAACAATATAATTCGATTTTGGCTAGCTCTACTGCCAGTGAAAGTGAAAAACATGAAGCGCTGACCATGTTGAATGAGCTTGAAACATTACGTGTTAGTGAAACAGCCCTTGAATCTATGCTGGGTGAAAAAGGATATGAGGGATGCTTTGTGGAAATATCAGAAGAAATGATCCATATTACTTGTCAAAAGAAGTATAAAAATGCGCAGGATGCAGCTAAAATACTTGCAGAGGTTCAGAAAACTATGGATCAAGAAGTATCAGTTGAGGTATCGTTTGAATAAATAATGTTTGTAATTCTTTAGAGATTCGGATATAATGATACCAGAAGGTGATAATATGGCACAGGAATATATTCTTATTAATAACGATAAAGAAAATGGAATGATAACATTGTCAAAAGGAGTTTTTGATGCAATTATGTTGATTTCGATCGAAGATGAAGAAAATGTATTTCCGGTCGAATCAGGAGCATTGCGGAAAAGTTCTAATTGCAAGATTGTCAATAATGAATTAATTGTAAATGTAGATGTCAAATTGAAATATGGTGCAAATGTGAATGAGACATGTGAAAATTTACAACAACGCATTGATTCATCCATTTTTCAAATGACAAATTTGCATTGTGGACAAATTGATGTCAATGTTGTAGGATTTGTGTTTTAAGATTTAAAAAAACCTGCTTTCTTGAAGCAGGTTTTTATGACTTTTGTTTACGATATTCTTTAATATCATTTTTTAATATTTTAAGGGCTTCTTTTTCTCCGATATTTTTTATCAATTCAAGATATTTCTCATATGTTGCGGCTGTGTCAGGATGCATCAGAGTTCTATCTAAGCCATTCATGAAATAGTTATAGGCACTTGCTTGTGTGTATTTTTCTTTTTGATAAATACGGCTTGCGGAAATCCTATCACAAATAGATTCAGCAATATAATTCAATTTCATGGGATTTGCGGTAAGCAAATGTGTTGTTTTATTAACATCTACCCAATATTCCCAGTGATGTGGGTTAGCACCTTTATGATGAAGCCATCCCATTGAATAACCATTAACTTCTTTTTCTTTATCAATAGGGCTACGATTTCCTTGATAATATCGAACCCCGGCGAAAAATTCCACAGGAGAGTATTTAGATAGATCATGACATAATCCTTGTTTATATAGTCCTATTTTAAAACAATACTTTGTTACAAGAAGTTTATGGGAAGTTATCGTTTTGAAGTGTCCCCACAATCGAAATAAAAAAGACTTTTTCATAAATGACCTTCTTTCTAGAATATATTATAGCAAGAATTCTTTAAAATTGAATCTTATTATTTAAACAAATCAGTTTTCGTGATAAAATAGCTATAATGGAGGGAATTTGTATGAACCGACATATGCAAAGAGAAAAAGCGATGACTTGTTTATATCAATCATTGCTTCTAAAAAAAGATGTGAATGAAATTGCTGAAGAAGTGCTTCAATGTAAGAAGGAAGAAATGGATGATTTTTATATTACATTGATTTATAAAACGATGGAAAATAAAGACCGATATATCAGTTATATCAATGAGGTATTAAAGGATTGGACTTTTTCACGTTTGGGATATATTGAGCAGGCTATATTACTTTTGGCGTGCAGTGAGTTGGATAACCAAACAGCTCATGCTGCAGTAATCATAGATGAATCAGTAAGACTTACAAAAAGCTATTGTGATGAAGCCGCATATAAATTGATTAATGGTGTATTGGATCGGCTATGAGAAATCGTGTTTATACGGTCAGTGAGATTGTTAAAACACTGAAAAACAAGCTTGATTTAGATCCGGGGTTGCAAAAAATTATTGTTCAAGGAGAGATATCAAATTTTACAGCTCATCGAAGCGGACATTGGTATTTTACTTTGAAAGATGCGGGTTGTAGGATATCTTGTGTCATGTTTGCTTCTTATGTTTCGAGATGTAATTTTCATCCTAAAGAAGGAGTTAAAGTTTTGATTCAAGCTAATACGAGTATTTTTGAGGCATCTGGACAACTTCAGCTTTATGTGCAAGCAATGAAACAAGATGGCATAGGAGATTATTACCAACAGTTTGAATTGCTGAAAAAGAAGTTATTTGATGAAGGATATTTTGATCCAAATCATAA
>CATJXY010000029.1 GCA_949744505.1 uncultured Erysipelotrichaceae bacterium
GTACATGGATCGTTTATGCGGTAGCAGCAGTATGGTTTCCGGCTATGCTTGCCATCGTCAATGCCTTTTGTGATCGGAAAAAGAAAAATTAAGTTGATATGAAGTTGTTAAATATTGAAAGAGGGAATGACGATTTCAATAGGAGACAACTTTTTTAATTATGAAGAAAACTGTCATATTTGTCCGAAAAAATTCCGTTTTATGACAAGATGAAATTAAATTATGATAAATTTGGATATAAGATATTTGAATAATCTTGTTTAAATAACCATTTTATTAATTTAATTGTGCACATTGAAATTGACTGTCAAAAAAGAAATATATATAATAAGGATATATGAATTAAGAAACATCCATAAATTGGAGGTATTGATATGAAAAAACAAAGAAAAAATTATCTTTTAAAATTATTTTTTTCATTTTCTTTAGTTATTGGAGCCTTTAGTGCATTTCCTCAGCAAGAGTTTATCGTAAAAGCCGGCTGGGCTGATGGATGGGCAGATGATCAGAAAGAATGGGCTTCATATGGAGAAAGCGGATGGACGAGTACATCGGATGATGTCTTTAAATGGAGCGGAACAAATGTTGTGGCAAATCAAAGTGGAGATCCTTCGACTAATCCATTGGCGATTCCTCAAGCATTGAGTGCTGAAAGCGTCAGTTATAATCAAATGAATAAAATGGCAGATAATAAGTGTTTGGATTTGCCTAAATTAGTAAGTGAAGATGTAGTTTATTATGGGGTCTATTCCCCGGAGCAATTCCGTTATGCGATGGTGAATCAGCTTAATGTCAAATTGATGAAAGATTTGGATATGAGTGGACAAAGAGGAGTTAGTTGGTCCTCTGTAAGTTTTTCTAAAAAGATGTTCATTGATGGAAATGGGCATACAATTTATAACTTAAATGGAGGGAATTTAGTTGCTTCTTGGACACAACCTTTGATCGTAAAGGATTTAGCCGTTAGTTCGGCTTCATTACTGAGCAATGGTGGCTTATTCGGAAGTAGCAACAGTGATACTTATATTTCCATGGAAGGTGTTTCCTTGGAACATGCAATTGTATGGAATCCAAGCTCTTTTGCCGGAGGATTGGTTAATGCTTCTTATTATCGAAATGCCGGAAGTTTTGCACGCGTATACGCAAATCGCTGTCATACTAAAAATGTATATGTTCGTGGCGGTGCTTGTTCGGGAAATGTTTTCGGACCGATAAGCGGATGGGTAGAGAACTGTTATGCGATTGATGGAACGATGAGAACCAATGCCCATTCGGGAGCTTTTACTTCATGCGCAGGAAACTATGTTATACAGAATTGTTTTACGAATGTTAAAGCATATGCATCCAATAATACCGGTGCTTTTGTTGGACATGTGGAAGACAGTTATTACACACCGGGTGGGGATCATGTTTCTAAATTTATCAATTGTTATGCATCCGGTTCTGTTGAAGGAGATGGAACAAACTTAGGAGGATTTTGTGCCGGTGCCGGAAACTGTGAAAATGTAGCAGTTTGTCAATTTTTATTTGAAAACTGTTATAGCACGGCGATGGTCGGAATGTTGAATAATCAACCTTATCAAGGAGGATTTTTAGGGAATCAGGAAATAAATGCAGTTTCTACAATCAGAAATTGTTATGCGGCCGGGGAAGTAGGTGCCTTATCAACAACGCTTGCTCCAGGTCAAAAAATGGGAGGTTTTGTCGGTGGAAAAAGTGGTGGAGAAATCCATCTTGAAAACTGTTACTATGATAAACAGACAACGGCTATGAAGGAAATCGGTTTGGGTCAAGGGACAGCAAATTCCGGAACACAGACAGGACTTTTAACACAAGAACTCATGAAAACATTACCGGATGGAAAATCTGCGGAAGAAAGTGCATGGGTCTTAGCGGATGGAACATATCCACAATTAAAAACATTTGCGAATAATTCTAGTTTTACCGGAATGGATAAGAGTAATGCGGATGCTTATTCGAAAGCTTCTGTCTGTACGGCAATCTTATATCCGTCTAATTTAAGTGCGGAAAATTTTGCGGGAGTAGACAAGACAGATTACGATACAGTACGGAGTTTACGTTTCTTATTCCCATTGACTAATAATGTTTTAGCCAATACAACAGATGGCTCTTACGATATTTCTTGGGAAGACGGTGGGGATAAATGTAAGGTTGAAGGGATGACGGATGCATCCATTGTTGTGATTAAAGCAGAAGATGCGAAAAATCCGGCAGATGATTATTCGGTAATCAGTTTGGCTCCGGGAACAGGATATGTTACTGTCAGTGTTAAACGAGAAGGATCAATAGGAAAGCGAAGACTGAGATTGATTCCGACTTCGGCAATTACAGTCATGCAAGGAAATGATGAAAATGTTTCTTCCGGATTGGATGCAACGATTTACTCTGTCCCGGTTGGAGAAACTGTAGATAAAGATAACAGTATTAGCTTTTTGACATTTAAAGAGGTTACATATGATCATCGTATCGGAATGTTCTTTGCCTCAGGAAATGCACAAGGTGAGAATGTTCAAAAACAAAGTTTAGAAGGAATCGAACAAAATACTGTTGAGGACTTTAAGCAAGTCAAGCTTAATGAAAAGCCGGGTGGAACAGTCTTGACGGTTGTTACAAAAAAAGCAGAAGATGGAAGTTTTAAAGAATTAGAAGTAACCGATCACTTGTTGGCAATGTTTACTGGTAAAGAAGAAGCGGAAGCCACTGATATCGGAGAATATTATTTTACATACAGATGGTATCTCAACAGCAGTAATGTTGGAGCATCCAGCGGATATTTGGAAACAACTAAAAAATTAACAGTTCTGCCTGCGGTAACGGTTAACTTTTACCGTAATTATGATGCTAAAGATATGACTATTTTGTCTTTGTCAAAGGATCAAATTCCATCAGGGCAAAAAAAGCTTTATTATAAGAATAAAGATATGTTAAGTGTTACTCCGAATGTTCCTGAAAGAGAAGGATATAAATTGGTGGGTTGGTCATTGAACAGATCAAATGTTTCTGCCAGAGCAATCGATTCGGTTGGAACAATCACAGAGTCTACTTTAATTGAAACAGAATGGGCAGATGAAAATTATGTCATTTCGCTTTATGCAATTTGGGAACCAAATCCACATAAAATTATTATTACACTTCCGGATGGAAAAGAGGTTGAAGTGGATTCTGCGTATGATCGGGATATCCTAGAGGATTTAAAAGACTACATTCCGGAGGAAGAGGGAAAGAAGTTTGTTGGTTGGACAACAGATCCGGATGGAACGGTAAAAGACATTGATGATGAAGACTTGATGGAGGATGAAGATTTAAAAGTTTATCCGGTTTGGGAAGCTGAACCGACAATTAAAAAAGAGGTTGAAAACTTAACCCATACAGATAAGACAATGGTTAAAGATCGCCTTCGCTATACAATTACGATCAAGAATACAGAAAAGCATTCTATTTGGAAAGAAGTCGTCGTAACCGATGCCCTTCCAAAAGGAATTACTTATATAGAAGGGAGTGCGAAACTCTTTGATGAAAAGGGGAATTCAACAGTATTAAACGATAGCATTTATGACAAAGAAAGCCATCAAATCAAATTGCCTATCGGAAATATGGCAGGAGAAAAAGAGTACATTTTACAATTTGATGCACTTGTCGGTGGGGATGCCATCGATCGTGAAAATCCTGATCAAAATAACATTACCAATATTGCTTCTGCCAGTGGGAAAAACCCGGATGGAAGTGAGAAGCTTCCAACGGATGAGCATGGAGTAAATCCGGATGGAGAGGATAAAGATCCGGGAACTTCCAGTGCGGTTCCACCGGGAGGTGAAGAAGTCATTCCTGTTTCCCCGATTCCGTTTTTAACTAAAATAGCTGAAAATCTCTCTAATGACAGTGGAAACAGTTGTGTTGGAGATGTGGTTCGCTATACGATTAATATTGCGAATGTTCAACCTGGGTCACTGTGGCATGATGTTGCAGTGCAAGATGTGATTCCTGTTGGAATTGAAATCGATGTAAATAGTATTCGATTAATTGCACCGAATGGAACAGAAATACAAGTTTCAAGTGCTGCTTATGATAAAAAGACAAGAATGTTAGGGGTAGCGATCGGAACGATTTATGGTGGTGAAACCTATAAACTTGTATTTGATACAAAAATTACAAAAGAGGCATTAAAGGCAGATATCGGAAATGCCGCAAGTGCTATTGGCAGTCGACCGATTGACCGTGAAGATGAAGATTGGATCAAACCAGAAGATCCAACACCGATTAATCCGGGAGATCCGTATTTCCCACCAAAAGATGAGGACGGAAATGAACTTCTTCCTGATAGTAATCAGAGTACAGCCTCTTTCACAATGACAGAAAAATCATACCCATATCCAAAGGATCGTTTGAATGCGGATGGTAGTGGCGGAGTTCTTCCTGAAGGAACAAATATCCCGGTTGTGAATACAGGCGATGAATCAAAATCTTGGTTGTGGACAACACTGTTAAGTGGTTTTGGTCTTCTTTGGATGGTAAGAAGAAAAAGACGATTGTGTTAATTTCAAAGTTTTGAGGTACAGGAAATGATTCTTAAACTCGTAAAACCCAAATATGAAGAACTTATTTTTCGGCAGGAATTATTGGCAGATAAAGCAACGATGTCTTATAATGCAAAATGGGGAGGAACAATCGATTTTTCTATTGACTGTTGGCAAGATTGGTATGAAAAATGGATTTTAAATCCGAATGAAAAGTTTTATAGATATTTATATTCTGTTGAACAAGATGCTTTTGTCGGAGAAGTTTCATATCATTTTGATAATGAATATCAATGTACTGTTTGTGATATCATAATTAAAAATTGTTATCGAGGAAATGGTTTTGGCAAGAAAGGGTTAATGCTTATTCTGGATGTTGCAAAAGAAAAAGGACTTTCCGTTATCTATGATAATATCGCAGTGGATAATACGGCTGTAAAGCTTTTTAAACAATGCGGATTTACAGAGGATTGGAGAAATAAAGATTTTATCATGATGAAAAAAATCTTATAAAGAAAAAAGATTGATGTAACACATATTCAATAGGAAAGAGTGTTTGACATCAATCTTTTAATTTATTTACTTATTTTCCCAATTTTTCAGCAATCACTTCAGCAGCATGACGTCCGAAAGTTAGAGCATTGGAAGCAGGATGTTCACTATGCCAAGTAACTTCACCTGCGGCATATAAGCCTTCAATAGCTTCCATATTTTCGTTTAGTACTTCTGTAGAACCATTTGTGATGAGTCCACCATTGCAGTAATGGCGAGACGGTCTAGCTTCAACACCATAATAAGGACCGGTTTCTAGACTGATTGATAAATCTTCTCTGCCAAATTCTTCATCAGAACCATTCTTTACAGATTCATTAAACTTGTCTACTGTTGCCTTTAATGTGGCTTCATCCATTCCGAGCAACTCTGCTAACTCTTCAATTGTATCTGCTTGTTTCATTAATCCACGCTTGATCAATCCTGCTAATTCATCGTTTCCATCAGCCATTTCTTGGTTAGCAATAATATAACATGTGTTTTTATCTAACTCATTCAATGCGGCAATCAAATCATTTTTAGATGCTTGTTCGTTGACAAAACGATTTCCATTCGCATCAACTAAGATTTCTCCGCTTTTTAATGTGTTATGAGCATAAGTTGCGCCACCGATTCCAGGATAGCCTACAGATAGTTGGCGAATTGTCATTTTCTGCATATCAGTAACAACGCCTCCTGCTTCAAGACCAAGTTTAATTCCCGAACCATCAGAACTGATACACATGGTTGAATTATATCCTAAAATACTTGGATTATATTCTTTGATGATTTCGTCACTGGATGCATATCCACCGGTTGCGATTAATACATTTTCAGCAGAAATTTTATAAGATCCGTTTTTACCACTTACTTCAACTCCGATAACTTTTCCATCTTCCATGATGATATGTGTTGCTTCGTTGTTTAAGCGAAGATCGACATTTTCGGCTTTTTTGAGTTCTTCACTTAAAAGCTCCATTAATACCTCGCCTAGTTTTCCATTTTCTTGTGAAATCAATTGATGAGATCCGACATTGTTACCACCATCTTCAATGGCTTTGATTGGAAGGCCACAGTCTACAAGATAATCTACGGCAGCAGGAGCATAATCGGCAAAAGCTCTTGTATAATCCTCAGACTCTTTGCCATAATTTCCGTTAGAATCTGTTAAAGAACCACTGTCTACTAAATGTTGATAATAATCATCAACTGTTACTACAGATTGCAATTTTGTACCGCCTGCATTGAAGCCGACACCGACTACTGTTGTTGTACCACCAATGATTCCTTCTTTTTCAAGAAGAATGGTCTTGATTCCTAATTCGCTTGCACGAATTGCAGCCATAACACCGGCACCTCCGGCACCAATAATAACAAGTTCTGTTTCACAATCTTCAAACTGTTCAACAGGATCTTTTTCTTTTTCATTAAGACTCTTTACATCACCGGATTGCTCGATTGCTTCTGAAACAGCAGCTTTTACGGCAGCACTTGTCACGGTTGCTCCGGCAACAAAATCGACATTTACTGTTTGTCTTTCAAGCATTTCCGTTAGAATCATATCCATTGCGGTTGTTCCGATTCCTTTTGTTTCAGAATGCTCTTTGACAAGGATGTCTTCAATACCACTTTCATTCATGGTAACTTCTACTGTAATAGGACCATTGTTTCCCATTTTTGTAGAAGTATAAGTTCCGGAAGCAAATTTTGCAGTGGGTGTTTCTTCTGATTGTTGACTACTTTTTTCATTTGCACATCCTGCCATCATGGCAAAGATAAGAGTCAAGCATATCAATTTTTTAAAGCTTTTCATAGTTTCCTCCTTTTTATGAATTTAATTATAGTAACTTTTTGACTTTAATAATCAATTTTTTCACAAAAAAGGGGTTAAATAGACATTAAATTTTAGAAATTATATATTCAAATGAAAAGAATAAATGTAATAAACAAA
>CATJXY010000030.1 GCA_949744505.1 uncultured Erysipelotrichaceae bacterium
ATTACAGGGGGTACATTGTTACCAAAATCAAATAATAACGGAACACAGTGGGACGTTGGTGCAAATGGCGGAAAAGTTATCGTAACAGGTGGATCATTCTTCCCGGCAAAATATGCGAGCAGTAGTACCGGATATAGCATTCAAGGAGCTGAAGTTGTCAGCTCTGATGGTACATCATTGACAATGGTTACAATTGACTTGTCAAGTTATACATATAAAGGAGCAGACGGAACAGATAAATCTTTGGAGGCCGGAGATTATCTATACAGTTATAATGTTACAGTAGATGGTACACCGGTAAGTCCTGAATATGGTCTTTCAACTAAATTGGATGGTACAAAGAAATTATATTTCTGGCTTCCTGCATCTTCTAAAGGTAAGACAGTAGCAATTTCAAATGTTGTGTTACAAACGGCCGATGGAACAAAAGTAGATACAACCTATCCATTTACATTGGAAGAAGTAGGGGGTGCCGGTGGTGATGTCACGAAACGATATGTAACTTTTGAAGTTGATGAAACCGAGTTCTCACCGGAATTAAAGGCTTTGATCAATAAGCGTTATGATGGATTGAGTTTCGATTGGGATTTGTTGAATACTGAAATTGTAAAACAAAATATTTCAGTACCTCAACCGGTTGGCGGAACGATTGGTAAGGCTGATCAGCTAGAAGAAAGTGCCGTTCGTTTATTAGATGCAAGTGGAAATACAACCGGTGAAGGAAGTAGTAAAGATGAATTCTATCAAGCCGGAAGTTACAAAATTACAGTAAATTATAAAGAATACGCATCAGATGCAAATTTCTCAAAGACATTCTGGGGACATCAAACAACATTGCAGTCTAAGATCACTCCGGCAGATACAGTAATTTTTAATGCAAACTATGATGCAACTTTCTATACAGATAAAGACGGAAAGAATCAAGTGGATGAACTTATCTTGAATGCATCGGTAAGACCAAAAGACGGTGAAGCAAAAACATGTGCAGCTCCGGATGGATACATTCAATTCTATATCAATGGAGTAAGAGTAGGTGACCCTCAAAAGGTGACTCCACAAAGCTCTAGGGCAAGAAGTGCAGAAGATTCGAATGGATATCAGTATAGTAATGCAAGTATTACTTTAAAATTCAAAGATAATCCGGATTATCCGAAGGTACCGGATGTGAGTGCATTTGATGAAGATGCAGAAGAGAAGTTTGTTGTTACAGCGAAGTATTATGATGGAACAAACTATACAAAGAGCGAAGGAAGAGTAACGGCAATTGAGGAAGAGGAGGAAGAACCGGAAAACTTCCCGTTTGTAAATCCTCCGGTAGTAATGGTAACACCTGATGATCCAAATGAAATGGATCCGGATGAACCAATGGATGGAGATACAAAGAAGCCTGTTGAGATTGAGATAGAAGAAGGCGAAGATGGAAAAGATATCTTGCACAGCTATGTTTCAGATCGATTAAATGCAAAAGCAGAAGAAGGCAAAATAAAAGAAAAAGACGAATTGATGGAGATGATGAATCATCGTTATGGATTCGTAAATCCAAATAATACAGTGTTGACCGTAGGCGGAAAAGCAGTAGTGATAGAAGAGATTGAAATCGAAGATTCAGAAGGAAATAAAGTGGATTCAATTGATCTATCAAAAGAAGGGAACTATAAATTAGTGACAACGGTAGAAGATGGTTTTGGAAATAAAACCACGATTACATTGGATTATGGTGTAAAAGATATCGTGAAGAAAGACGATGAAACAGAAAAAGATCCGGTAGTAGATGTGGATACAGATGGCGATGGATTCCCAGATATTAATATTGATGATGATGGTGATGGGAAACCGGATGTGAATGTAGATACAGATGGTGACGGAACCCCTGATACAAATGTAGATACAGATGAGGATGGGAAACCGGATGTAAACATCGACAAAGACGGCGATGGAGAACCGGATTTGAACATCGTGGATAAAGACGGTGACGGTAAACCGGACAACATCGATCCAAAAGATCCGGATCAAGACAAAGAACCAAATGTGAATATCGTAGACAAAGATGGCGATGGCAAACCGGATGATCTTGATGATTTAACCAAAGAAGAAATCAAAGAGTTGGATCCGGATGTGAACATTGATACAGATAAAGATGGTAAACCTGATACAAATGTAGATACAGACGATGATGGGAAACCGGATGTAAACATTGATAAAGATGGTGATGGAGAACCGGATTTGAACATTGTGGATAAAGACGGTGACGGTAAACCGGATAATATCGATCCAAAAGATCCGGATCAAGACAAGGAACCAAATGTGAATATCGTAGATAAAGACGGCGATGGCAAACCGGATGACCTTGATGATTTAACCAAAGAAGAATTAGAAGAAACAAAACCGGATGTGAATATTGACACAGACGGTGATGGTAAACCTGATACAAATGTAGATACAGATGATGACGGTAAACCGGATGTAAATATTGATAATGATGATGATGGTAAACCGAATTTGAATATCGTAGATAAAGACGGTGACGGCAAACCGGATAATATTGATCCAAAAGATCCTGATCAAGATAAAAATCCGAATGTCAATATTGTAGATAAAGACGGCGATGGTAAACCGGATGATCTTGATGATTTAACCAAAGAAGAACTAGGAGAAATCAAACCGGATGTGAATGTTGATACAACAGGTGATGGGAAGCCAAATATCAATATTGACAAAGATGGCGATGGTAAAGCAGACATCAATATCGATACAGATGGTGATGGAGTAGCAGATAAGAACGTTGACGCTGATGGCGATGGAATCGTAGATGTAACAGTCGTTGTAGAGGCTGTGGTAAATACGGGAGATGAAAGTCATACAGCTGGAATGTTCGTAATGATGATGAGTGCTCTACTCGGTATGATTTTCTTGAAATTCAGAAGTAAAAAGCTTAATCGTATCTAAGAAACTTATAAATATTGAAGAGAGGCAAAATAGGGGCCTCTCTTTTCTCTTTACACTCCGAAATGTCAGACTTAATAAAAATGTTAAATATAAATTGATAAAAAAACGATACCGAAAAGATATCGTATGTTGAAGCTATTAGAAAAGCTCTTTCATCTGTTTTAATCCTTCTTCGCTTAAATAAGGAATAAGGAGAGTCCAATGAAGATCAAGGAAATTTTGGGTTTGTAAATGTAAATCTTGGGTAAGGTCTAATTTTCTGATCCATGCCAAATGGGCGAGCATGATCATTTCTATCCATGCTTGTTGAGCTGTTTTTGTGAAAGAAGAAGTAAAAAGACCAAGATGAGTTAATTCTTCTAAAATCTCTGAAAGATTTTGATGTAACCGGGTAACGTTTGCTTGATTGGTTCTTGCGAATTCCTCATTGAGATTTGCTAATTCATCGGAAATGAAGAAAAATCTACTATCAATCAGACTTTGTATCATCTTATCTATTTGAATGTGTAAATCGGATAAAGATTCAGCATGTTTATTTTTTTCTAATAAATTGATATTTTGCATCAATTCTTTTAAAATATCAAGTTTATGTTTGTAATGATAAGTAACATTTCCAACACTGATATTTAATTCATTGGCTATTCTTCTCATTGTGATATGTTGATATCCTTCTTCATTGAAAAGAGTTTGTGCCTTTTTTAAAATTTTTTCTCTTGTCGTATTTTGCATGTTTTCACCATAATTATCGTACCATATTCATAAAAAAAATACAAATATAGCTATTGACAATTAGTACATATGTGCTAATATAGTGTAGTACATGTGTACTAATGGAGGAAAGTATGAAAAAATTGATTGCACTTATGGCAGTTTTGCTTGTTGTTATGAGTGGATGTAGCACTCAACAAGAATGTGAAAAATGTGAAGTTTGCACACCGTGTGAAACAGAGAATAAAGAAACGGTAGATAGCTACGCTTCAGCATCTCGTACTAAAGTTATGCTTGAAGGAGATCAAAAAACAGCAGCTATCGAAGCATTGCAACAAATCGATTCTGATTTAGCAACAAAGGCACAGGTAGAGGCAGAAGGATATGTAGCTCCGGAAGGAGAAGTTCATGTTCAAATTATGGGAATTAATCCGGATGGTACTCCTGGCATTTCTACTATTCATGCATGGCGTTTGGATGGTGAAACATTAACAGTAGTTTTGACAGATGGACAAAATGCTCAAAATCTTGCAAAGGTTGGGGCAAAGGGAACAATTCTGGTTCATGGAGAATCCTATTATCAACTTCATTTGCAGACATCCGAAGTAGTGGTCTTGGATTATTCTGATGAAAACTTTGAAAACGGTTTATTTAATTCTGCTTATTCAGGAGCAGCAGATAAGTTGTGTGAATACACAATTACATTTAAGGTCTTATCTGTAGAACAAGTTAACTTATATGTTCCAAATTAATTAAACATTCGTGTTTATTAATCCAAATATTCTGTAAAAAAGAAACTTAATGATGCATTCTTGTGTGGGATGCATCTATTTTTTTGAGATCGATTCTATGTTGAGTAGAAAGAGATTGGCTTTTTAGAACAATGTTTATTTACCGATTTAGAATGAAAGGAAAATACTATGATGAAGAGAAAGAAGTTGAAAAAATGGTAAAGAAGATTGGGGGGAAGTGGAGGTTTTTTCACTCGTAAGGTGAGAACTTTTTTGCAATATCAATATTGACAAATGATGAGGATGAATGATAAACTTAGGTATATGTTAGTTATAACTAACTTAAAGGGGCCTGATAAAGGCTTATATTTTTGGGTTGTTAGTTAGTCTTGTATAACTGAGAAAGGGGATAAAGATGATTAAGAAAAGATTGTTGGATGAAGTGAAAGAAAGTAAAAAATATATTTTTGCGAATGTTTTTTTTCAATGGCTTTCATTAGGTGCTAATGCAATCATGATGTTTAATATAGCCGTTTTTTGTGAGAAAGTTTATTACAGAATTTGTTCCTACGATGATTTGTTTCGTTTGTGTTTGGAGTTAGTTTTTTTAATTATTGTAAGAAGCTTTTGTATGATTCAGGCAACAAAAATGAGCTGTCTTTCCTATAAAAGTGTAAAAAAGACATTAAGAGAAAAAATTTATACCAAGTTGTTGCGACTGGGAATGGCGTATAATGAAACAATTAAAACATCTGAAATTATACAGATTGCAGTAGAGGGAGTAGATCAATTAGAAACCTATTTTGGTTCCTACCTTCCACAATTGTTTTATAGTGTTTTGGCACCGTTAACTTTATTTGGCTTGGTCGCATTTATTGATTTGCCATCAGCCATCGTATTGTTGGTTTGCGTGCCGATGATTCCGTTTGCAATCGTGGTAGTTCAGAAATGGGCTAAGAAGTTGTTATCTAAATATTGGGGACAATATACGGCTTTAGGGGATACATTTTTAGAGAATTTACAAGGATTGACGACATTAAAAATTTATCAAACAGATGAAATGAAACATCAACTGATGAATGAAGAATCAGAAAAATTCCGTAAGATTACGATGAAAGTCTTAACGATGCAGTTAAACTCTATTACAATCATGGACTTAGTTGCCTATGGAGGAGCTGCTGCCGGAATGATTGTTGCTTTATGCCAATTTGAAGGTGGAAATATTGACTTGAAAGATTGTTTGTTGATCATTCTTTTAAGTGCTGATTTTTTTATTCCGATGCGGCAGTTGGGGAGTTTCTTTCATATTGCTATGAATGGAATGGCTGCCAGTGATAAGATTTTTAGACTTTTAGATGCGGAAGAACCTCCGGTGAAAAGTTGTGAAATCAAAGAAGAAAAGTGTATTGAGGGCAATAATTTAAGCTTTTCATACCAAAAAGATCGAGAAATTTTACATCAACTTAATTTTACAGTACCCCAAGGGGGCTTTGTTGGAATTGTAGGTGAGAGTGGTTGTGGAAAATCCACACTAGCTTCAATTTTAATGGGAAGAAATAAGAACTATACGGGTTCAATCACAATTGGAAATGAATCGTTAAATGAAATTAAAGAAGAAAGTTTGATGGAGAATATCACTTACATTTCTCATAAAAGTACCTTGTTTAAGGGAACAGTGAGAGAGAATCTTTTGATGGGGAAAAAGAATGCCACGGATGATGAACTTTGGGAAGTTTTAAAAGAGGTTAATTTGGCTGAGTTTATTAAAGGTAAGCATGGATTGGAAACAAAGTTAGATTCACAAGGGATGAATTTTTCCGGTGGACAGAGGCAACGATTAGCTTTAGCAAGAGCGATTCTTCATGATAGTCCGATTTATATTTTTGATGAAGCAACATCGAATATCGATGTGGAAAGTGAGAATCAGATTATGAAACAAATCGTGAAATTGTCAGAAAACAAAACAGTAATTTTGATCTCTCACCGATTGATGAATGTTGTTTCGGCCGATTTAATTCTAGTGATGAAAAACTGTGAAATTGTAGGTCGTGGGCAACACGATGAGTTGTATCAAAAAAATTTGGTTTATAAAGAACTCTGGGAAGCGCAACAAAAGTTAGAAAAATATACAGGTCAAGGAGGAACATTATGAAAAAAAGAAAGAATTCAATAATCATGTTCCGATTAATTAAATTGGTAAAACCATTGGCTTTAACAATGTTGATAGCCATTATAATGGGAGTATTTGGACATTTAGCGGCGTCGTTTATTACAATTTTTGCCGGGTTGGGAATTTTAAGTGTTTTAAATCAATCACAATCTTTAACTATGTTGTTTATGGGAATGATACTCTGTGCTTTGATTCGTGGTTTTTTACGTTATGCGGAACAGTCTTGTAACCACTATATCGCATTCAAACTTCTTGCCTTGATTCGTGATGAAGTGTTTGGAGCTTTACGCAAGTTAGCACCTTCCAAATTAGATGGGAAGGATAAAGGAGATTTGATTGCCGTGATTACTTCGGATATTGAACTTTTAGAAGTCTTTTATGCCCATACCATTTCTCCAATCGTCATTGCGATATGTTATTCCATTTTCATGATATGGTTTATTGGCAGAATCCATCCGTTTCTTGGACTTTGTGCTTTGTTGGTATACCTATGTATCGGAGCTTGTTTGCCTTTGATTATTTCCTCTTTGAATAAGGATAATGGATTAAAATTCAGAATGTTGTCCGGAGAGTTAAGTGGGTTTCTATTGGAGGCTATTCGTGGATTGAATGAGACGATTCAGTATCATATGGGTGAAAAGTTTGTAAAAAAGATGAATCAAAAAAATGAGGAATTATTTGAGGTTGATCGAAGCATGAAAAAAACAACAGGATTTTGTACGGCTTTGAGTAATGCCTTGATTTGGGGATTTAATTTGATCATGTTTATTTCTGCCTTTGTATTATTTCAAAAAGGACAAATCAGTTTTGAGGGAATGCTTTTGGCTTGTTTAAGTTTAATGAGTTCTTTTGGTCCGGTCAGTGCTTTGGCAAGCCTGGGAAGTACGTTGCAAAATACAATGGCGGCCGGAAATCGGGTTTTGGATATTTTAGATGAAACTCCGATTATAGAAGAAGTAACAGATGGAAAAGAAATTAAGTTTGAAAGTATAGAGTGTGAACATGTTGATTTTTCTTACCAAAGTGAGTTGATTTTAAAAGATTGTTCGCTTCATGTAGAAAAAGAAAGTATTATTGGTATCAGTGGAAAAAGCGGGTGTGGGAAGTCAACTTTACTAAAGTTGTTAATGCGGTTTTATGATCCAAGTCAAGGAGAAGTTAAAATTTCCAATGAATCGCTTAAAGGAATAAATTCAAGTTGTCTGCGTAATACAGAGAGCTTTATGATGCAGGATACACATTTGTTTTATGGAAGTATTTTTGAAAATTTGCGAATTGCCAAATGGGATGCCTCTTATGAGGAAGTAGAAGAGGCTTGTAAGAAGGCTTCGATCCATGAATTTGTCATGAACCTTCCGCATGGATATGACACGATGGTGGCAGAGTTGGGAGAATCTTTATCCGGAGGAGAGCGACAGCGAATTTCTCTGGCCCGGGCCTTCTTACATCAGGCACCCTTGCTGTTGTTGGATGAGCCGACCAGTAATTTAGATAGTTTGAATGAAGCTGTGATTTTGAAATCGCTGGATGAAGAAAGAAAAGGAAAAACAGTGATCCTTGTTTCACATCGAGAATCTACGATGAAAATTGCAGATCAAGTATATGAAATGAGTGATTTATGTGCACCAATGGATAGAGTGAGTTAAGCTATGAATAGAACGATTGAAGAGAAAAGAAAAAGGGAAAAACGTGTCGTAGAAGAAATGATTCGTCTTACATGTCGCAAGAAACATAAAACAAAGCATGGATTATGCGAATCATGCGAAGAATTGCTGAAATATGCTCAAATTCGAAGTGATAAATGTCCTTTTATAGAGACGAAGACATTCTGCTCAAATTGTAACGTTCATTGTTACAAACCGGAGATGAGGATAAAAATCAAAGAGGTCATGCGGTTTGCCGGACCCCGAATGATTTTGGTCCATCCCTATTTAGCAGTGAGTCATTTAATTGAATCAAAAAGAGAAAAGAAAAGGTTGGAATTGGAAAATGAAAGTTAAAAAGATTGTTTTTGTGATTTGTGGATGCATTTGTATTGGATTGGGATATATCGGAATATTATTGCCGATTTTACCAACTGTTCCGTTTTTTCTGGCAGCGTTGTTTTTCTTTGCGAATAGTTCGGAACATTTGCATGATTGGTTTCTCAACACAACAATGTATAAGAAGCATCTAGAATCTTTTGTGCAGAAAAAGGCAATGAAACGATCTTCTAAAGCTATGATTCTCACTATGGTATGTATTGTTATGGCAATCGGATTTATTATGATGAAAAACTTGTTTGTTCCTCGAATTATTTTAGGAATTGTTTGGTTGGCTCATGTCGTCTATTTTGTGTTTGGAGTGAAAACTTTGCATGAAGAAACAATTGAGTAAAAGATTCTTTTTCTTGAAATAAAGGAATTTTATCTAGTATAATAAGAGTGAAGAAGATAAGGTTGGAGCGATTTGGGGAAAAGATGAGTTTTGACATGTACTGGTTTTCCGGAATCTTATCTTATATGCACTGCAGTGTCTTCATTGACTTTTATCAAATCGGGAGGTCTCTAATTCAAAAGGAGTTATTCATTTTGTATTAGGGATCAGTCTGTTTAAATTTCTGTGAAGTTAACCAAGATGAATAATTCGTCTTGGTTTTTTCATTTAACACAGAGAGGATGAGATGATGAAGAATAATAATGAAAAGGCACTGTATAAGCAAGGGTTGGATAACTGTAAAGAGAGATTACCTATTGAAATGATGGGTGGAAATGAAATTGAGGATAAAATGGAATTGTTTAAATCAGAAGACGATTGTAATTTGATAAGAATTCAAATAAGTAGATGGCATTCTTTTGATAAAAGTTATTTAATTGAATGTAAAAATATAGAAGGAAATATTTTTTCTGATTTGAAACAAGTTTCGACTTTTTTAAAAAATCATATTGTGATAACGAAGAGATTTTATGCCGGAGGGTGTGATTATGTTTACAGCTATCCGATGGAAACAGTATATCAGGCCTTGTATGTTTGTTTGATGCGAAAGGATCTTATCGATCCCAGTCCCATTCAGGTAGATATATTTCAAAATAGAATGGAATTTTCTTGTAAGACGAATCAACAATTGAACTTGGATATCATTAAAATTTTGAAAAAACAGGGTCTGATAATAGATGATAATGAGAGCATAAAATATCTTGAGGCTAACTATAAAAGAGAATTAAATCAGTCAATCAAGATAAATGAAGAAGAACGAGATCAGACCATTATACTTGAGAATACATATTATAAGCCGGTGACATTGCATGCTATCAAAAAGCTTCGTATTTCAGCTAAAAAATGTTACGATATGATTTATCATCATCCGGGTATTCGCTTGACAGAACTTTCAAAATTGCTTGAAAAGCCTTATATTACGGTACAGACTGAAGTCCGTGTTTTAAGAAGAAAACAATTAGTTGAAAGACGGGGAACAAGAGAACAGGGAGGGTATTATTGTATTGAAATTGAGATTAAATAAATGAATTATCGAATTAATTTTGAATGTTTGAATTTATTTTATAACTAGAGTATAATGAGTGTACATAGTATTTAAAACGATGTCAGATATCGTGCAAGGAGGGATTTGGGATGAAGGTTGCAGTGGTAACGGACAGCGGTAGTAATATTTATGCTCAAAAAGTTGAGATGGAAGGATTATTTAAACTTCCGCTTCAAATCAGCGATGGGGACAAAACTTATTTAGAAGGAGAAGAAATCGATTCAAAAAGCGTTTATGATCTGATTCATGAAGGGAAGCTTTTGAAAACCAGTTTACCTCCTCTTGGACGAATTGAAGAGCTATTTGAACAGCTTAAAAAAGAGGGATATGAATTAATATTCGGTGTTCCTATTTGCAGTGGATTATCCGGAACAATTAATGCGATGAGGACAGCTGCTACGAATGTGGGAATAAATTTTGATTATATTGATTGTTATTCGACGGCCAGCAATGAACTTTATTTGGCAACAATGGCAAGAAAAATGTTTGATAAAGGAATGGATAAAGAAGAGATCAAAAAGAAGTTGCTTGCTTCTGCTGAGGACAGTGTGACTTATATTATTCCAAACGATTTAAATCATTTGGCAAGAGGAGGAAGATTGACACCGGTTGCGGCAGCGTTGGGCGGACTTTTAAAAATTAAGCCGATACTGAAAGTGGCAAAAGATACAGAAGGAAAAATTGATGCTTATTCGAAAGTAAGAACGATGTCGAAGGCACAGGATATTGTCATTGAAACATTAAAGGATGTTCATCATGTGGATGAAAATTGTTTAATTTGTATTGCGGATGTCGATGACAAAGAGGGCAGTGCAAAATATTATGAAAAAATGCGGGATGCATTTCCCAATACTGAGATATTCTGTGTTGATTTAATTTCAACAGTAGGAGTGCATACCGGAATCGGATGTTTGGGAATTCAATATATCAGAAAGATTGAAATTGATTAAATCTCATTGTGAAATACAAGTAGGTAGTTTCTATGATTTTGTAGAAATTACCTGCTTTTTTTGTTGACGAAAAGAGGGGGAAGCGGAGGATAAAATGTATGTAGAATGTAATTTGTGGGTATCTAATTGACGATTTTGAAGTATTCACAGAATTATAAAACGATGATAGAATTCAATTAAGAAAAAGGCGGATTTTAAACTAAAAGTAAGAGGATCAAACATTTGTGATTAAAAAGGAATTATGTTAATTAAAGGATATATAAGTTATGTTGTATATATTTTAAATTTAACTTATAAACGAGGAGAAATGTATGGAAAAAGAAAAATTTTTAAAAGCAGTGAATGAAATCGCATGGCAAGGCGGACTCATGGAGAAAGAGGAATTTCAGATAGAGGGAAAAAGGTTTCCTATGATCAAGCGTGCAAAGTATCATCAAGATGGAGAAATGATTTTGAATTATGATTATTTTAATGAAACAGAATTTGAAAGAATTGTCTTAAGCCAAAACAAAGAAGAAATCTTTATGAATACAGAGAATCAATACAAATTTAATGCTTCGATTTATGCAATGTATTCTTTTTATGATCTTATCTATCATAAACCATTAATTCGTAATGAATATCAATTGATCCATAAGAGAAATCAAATAGATTGGATCAATTATGTTTTGGATGAACAGTTTACCCAAAGGAGCAGTACAGATGCATGGGAAATTTATGAATTGATCCGAGATTGGAATCTTTTTGATAAAGAAGAGAGAATCATGGAAAGATGTACTTATTTTTGTGGGGAAATCTTATCTGTCATGAAATATCTCTATGTATCAAAAGGAAGAGAAGTATTAAAAGGAGCATTGGTAAATGAAGATTTTAGTGAAGAAGCACAAGATTCTGTGAGAGCGATTGATTTAGTGTTAAGTGTATCGGATTTGATTTATCAAATTAAAGAAGGGAAACGAATTTCAGACGAAGAAGAAGTTGAAAAACTTTTGATTATTCTTCAATTAGATAAAGATGGAAAATTAAATGTGAAGGGAAGTGAAGAAGAAAAGAAATTTGCATCGATTTCAATTCTTATTCCACCTGAGATATTAGTGAAAGCGATATGTGATGAGTTTGAAACGGATTTTTGGATTTGTTGGGATAAAGTCAAAAATAATAATCAATACCAAAATATTTGGAAGTCACTTGATCCGGCTTCTTATGATATGGCTGAAAAGTTGGACACCATCACTTTTTTGAACAGAAGCCGAGTGTTAAATGAAAAAAATAGAGGAAGGAGAAAATTCACAGAGGAAGATTTGATTTATTGTTGGGATAAAGTAGAATTGGATGAGATAAAGGATTTTTTGAAATTGATCCATGAAAAGTTTAATTCGATAGGCGAAAATTGTGTGTCTGAAATTAAAATAAATAAAGTTGTGAGGGATGTTGTTGATGTTATAAAAATTCCAATGTTTAAAGAGATGTATTTGGATTTTAAAAATCATGAAAATGAAAAAAGCTATCAAACGGCAATGCATTTAATTGAAAATCAATTAAATGAGATGCGGACATTAAAAAATAAAGGTCAAAAAATGAAAGCAAAATATGAAATCAAGCATACATTAGCTCTTTTTAATAATATTCCGCTTCGTAAAAAGATCTTAGGATTTTAGAAAATCAAAGTGATAATTGAATATTCTTTTTTTAAATGTCCATAATGAATACTGTTAAGGAGGAAAACATTATGACATTAACACCAAAGGATTGCCTTTATATCGAAGACTTAGTTAATGCAATGGTCATTTGTATCAAGAAAAATGATTGTGAAATGGAAAAAGTGACCGATAAAAAGGTTCATCAGTTTTTAGAAAAGATTAATTCAGAATTAAAAGCACAGGCAGAGAAATTAGTCTGTATTATGGAGGAAAGCAAATGAACTTTACTGAAAAAGAAATCGTAAATTGTGCTTTGATTTCATTAAAGCATTTGCGTATCATGGCAGCTTATGCAACAGAAGAGGCCGGTACAGAAGAATTGTATAAAAAAGAAAATGCCCTTTTTGAAAAGCTTTCAACTCTGCAAAGAGACGCTTATGATTTTATGGTAAAAGAGGGATGGACAAAAGTAAGTGCACAAACTGCTCAGGCAATCGAAAAGAGTGCAAAGAAACTTCGTAAAGAAGTGGATGAATTAGCTTAAGAAATAAAACAAAGCTCAAGTTTAAAAATTGAAAGCTTAAACTTGAGTTTTTATTTTTGTATTTTAATGAAAAAGCATTCGTATTTCTAATCATAATTTTTTTGTGGTTTGAAGCACTTTTATAGGAAAATCTTGTTAAAATAAGGTATACTAATAGAGCAGAATAAGGATGTAGAATAGGAGGATTTGAATGGAGCAGAATAAAATAAAAATAAAAGGGGCAAGAGTAAATAATTTAAAGAATATCGACCTTGAGATTCCTAGAAATAAATTAGTTATCATGACAGGTTTATCCGGTTCCGGAAAGACCAGTCTTGCGTTTGATACAATTTATGCCGAAGGGCAAAGAAGATATGTAGAAAGTTTGAGTGCATATGCCAGACAATTTTTGGGTGGTGTTGAAAAACCGGATGTGGATTCTATAGAAGGACTTTCTCCGAGTATTTCTATTGACCAAAAAACGACAAGTAATAATCCTCGTTCTACGGTCGGAACGGTAACGGAGATTTATGATTTTTTGCGTTTACTGTATGCCCGTGCGGGAATTCCTTATTGCCCAAAGCACCATAGACCGATTCAGTCACAAACAATCGGTCAAATGGTAGCTCGATGCATGGAACTTGAAACCGGTGCGAGAATGCAAGTTTGTGCACCTATAGCACGGTTAAAAAAAGGAACATTTAAAGATGTATTTGATAAGCTTCGTAAAGAAGGGTATCTTCGTGTTTTCGTGGATGGTAAGATGCATCTTTTAGAAGAAGAACTCAATCTTGAGAAGAATAAAAAACATAATATTGATGTCATTGTCGATCGAATTGTAAAAAATGAGGATTGTAAGTCACGTCTTCATGATTCTTTGGAAACAGCACTTAAGCTTGCGGATGGATTGGCCGTAGTTCGTATCCAAGAGGAAGAATTGATTTTCTCCAGCAATTACAGTTGTCCTGAATGTGGATTCAGTATTCCTCGCTTGGAACCGAGATTATTTTCATTTAACAGTCCGTTAGGGGCATGTGATCATTGTAATGGTCTAGGCTTTACAGAAAGTGTAGATATTGATTTATTGATTCCTGATCGAGATTTGACAATCAGACAGGGAGCTATTCGTTATTATAAGAATATCGTAGACAGTGATAATTTAGAATGGCAGACATACTCTACTTTGTTGAGTGCCTATCATATTTCTTTGGATAAGCCAATCAAAGAGATGACAAAAGAAGAGATGGATATTATTTTATATGGGTCTAAAGAACCGATTCGCTATACATTACATAGTCGCAGTGGAAACCAGACGACAAGAAATGATTTTATCGAAGGGGCTGTGACATTGATTGAAAGAAGATACGTGGAAACAACGAGTAGTATGTCAAAAGAATGGTATTCCTCTTTTATGACTGAAAGTGTTTGCCCGAAATGTCATGGTAAGCGGTTGAGTGAAGCGGCATTAAGTGTTTATGTGGGGGATAAAAACATTTATGATTTTACGGCAATGAGTATCAAAGATGCACTTGGTTGGATGGATCATTTAGAATTGGATCCGACTCGAGCAGAAATTGCGCGGCTTGTTTTGCGTGAGATCAGAGGAAGATTACAGTTTTTGAAAGATGTCGGATTGGAATATTTGACATTAGATCGTATTGCCGGATCCTTGTCCGGAGGGGAAGCCCAACGCATTCGTTTAGCAACACAGATCGGTTCTCAGTTAACAGGAGTACTTTATGTTTTGGATGAACCTTCAATCGGATTACACCAACGAGATAATTCAAAATTGATTCAAACCTTGAAGAAAATGCGTGATTTAGGCAATAGCTTGATTGTTGTAGAACATGATGAAGAAACGATGACGGAAAGTGATTGGATCGTGGATATCGGACCGGGGGCCGGTGTTCACGGAGGAAAAGTGCTATTCAGTGGAACTCCGAAAGAAATAGAAAATTGTGAAGAATCGATTACCGGACAATATCTGAGTGGTAAAAAGAAAATTGAAATTCCTGAAAAAAGAAGAAAAGGGAATGGAAAATATTTGGAAATAAAAGGTGCAAAAGAAAATAACTTAAAAAATATCAATGTTAAGATTCCGCTTGGAACATTAACAATTGTTACCGGGGTCAGTGGTTCCGGTAAATCAACGTTGATTAATGAAATTTTATGTAAGACCTTGCAGAAAGCAATGGGAAAAACGAAGGTCAAACCGGGATTATGCAAAGAAGTCAAAGGAATTGAAAATGTGGATAAAGTCATTCAGATTTCTCAAGATCCGATCGGAAGAACACCACGAAGCAATCCTGTAACTTATACCGGTGTTTTTGATGATATTCGTGAATTGTTTGCGCAATGTCCGGAAGCAAAATTGCGTGGTTATGATAAAGGAAGATTTTCATTTAATGTCAAAGGGGGTCGATGTGAAGCTTGTTGGGGGGATGGAGTAAAACGTATCTCCATGAACTTTTTACCGGATGTATATGTTCCGTGTAGCGAATGTCAGGGGAAACGATACAACGAAGAAACTTTGCAGGTTACATATAAAGGGAAAAATATCTATGATGTTTTAGAAATGACGGTAGAAGACTCGATTGAATTTTTCTCTTCCATTAGTAAAATAAAAACCAAACTTCAAACTTTGCAGGATGTCGGTTTGGGTTATATCAAACTCGGACAATCGGCAACAACACTATCCGGAGGAGAAGCGCAGCGTGTTAAACTGGCAAGTGAACTTCAAAGACCGGCAACCGGAAAAACGGTTTATATTTTGGATGAGCCGACAACGGGATTACACAGTGATGATGTCAATCGTTTGCTTAAAGTTTTACAGAGAATCGTAAATAATGGTGATACCGTGGTTGTAATCGAACATAATTTAGATATGATCAAATGTGCCGATCATTTAATTGATTTAGGACCGGAAGGTGGCGATGAAGGAGGATGTGTTGTTGCAGCGGGGACTCCGGAAGTGGTTGCCAAGTGTGAGAAGAGCTATACCGGTCAATATTTGAAAAAGATGTTGGAAAAGGGGTGATGAGTGATGGATGAGTTCGAAGGAAAAGTCATGATCAAAGAAATTGTTGATTTCTTTGAATTAAAGCAACTTACAGGAAATGAAGAAAGTTTAAATCGATGGGTCATCGTATCCGATGTAAACCGTCCGGGATTGGAACTTACCGGATATCTTCAGCATTCCGAACCACGTAGAATCGTTATTATCGGGGAAAAGGAAAAGAGCTATATTAAGCAACTTGATGAAAATATTCAAAGAGAGCGATTTAAGAATTTAACGGATGGATATACGCCGATGATTATTTTGGCTAGAAATCTCCCATGTCCGCCGATTCTTTATGAAGTGGCTCAGCAACATAATTTTCCGGTATTTCAATGTGGCTTAAAAACATCACGACTCATGGTAGATTTAGTCAGTTTCTTGGATGAAAGACTTGCGTTGAGTGATAATCTCCATGGGGTATTGATGAATATATATGGTAAAGGTGTCTTGATCAAAGGGGAAAGTGGTATGGGAAAAAGTGAAATTGCCCTTGAACTGATTCGTAGAGGACATCTTTTGGTGGCGGATGATCGTGTGGATGTGTTCCGTGTTCATAACCGCATTATGGGATCTTCAACAGAGCTTTTAGCCGGTATGTTGGAAATCAGAGGTGTCGGGATCATTGATGTTGGAAGGATGTTCGGTGCCGGAGCGGTGCTTGAAAAATGCAATGTGGATTTTGCGATTAATTTAGTGCAGTATGATGAACAGAGTGAATACAATCGTATCGGAATTGAGAATGAAGAGTTTTTAGAAATTCTGGATGTTCAAATCCCGGCATTGACGATTCCTGTTAAATCAGGAAGATCCATGGCAATTATTATTGAAGCAGCAGTCATTAATTTTAACTTAAAACAGAAAGGATATAATAGCGCAAAAGAGTTTGAGGCAAGGGTATATCAGTTTATTCAAGATAAGAATAAGCAAGCGGAGGAGTAATCATGATTTACTTCTTAAATAATCCTGTTTTTTTGAAGCTTGGGAATCTTTCTATTGAATGGTTGACAATATGGGGATTGATAAGTGTTCATGTTGTCTTTCTTATTTCAAGAGAAATGTTAAAAAGAGAGGGAACGGCTTATTCTTATTCAGAGGATTTATTTATCGGAACACTTGTATTCGGAATCCTTTTTTCAAGATTTGTGTTTTGTTTGATGAATGATTGGAATTTATACTTATCAAATCCGATACAAATATTAGATTTAAGAGTAGGTGGATTTAGTTTGCTCGGTGGGCTTTTAGGAGGCTTGATCTTTGCAGAACTTTACTGTAAGATGAACCGATTGAGTTTGCTTCGTACAAGCGATGCAATTATTCCGAACTTGTTTTGTGGGTATGCTATCTTTTTTATCGCAAAAGAGATTTTATATGAAACATATTCTTTTTATATCGGAGGAATATGTTTATTAGGTTTCATTTTGATTTCGATTTTGTGTCGTTGCAGTAAAAAAAGAAAAAGGGGAACCTTGACGTATTTATCACTCATTTGGTTTGGAATTGTTTCTTTATTTGTGAAATCAATCCGCAATCAATATATGTGTGGAATCGTTATTTTGATTATAGTAGGAATTATTGGTATATTAGGATGGATGGAAAGAATTATGAAAAAAGAAAAGCCTTTAATTTTATTTGACTTAGATGGGACTTTATTAGATACACAACCGGCAATTTTTTACAGTTTTACAAAACTATTTGAGCATTATGCTCCCCAAACAGAAGTGAGCGAAGAAATTTTGAATAGTGTTTTAGGGCCTTCTTTAGAGTCATCTATAAAAAAATATTTTCCCAAAGAAGATACGAATAAGCTTGTAAATGAATATCGTAAACATAATATTGAGGCCCATGGGACTTTGGTTAAATCGATGGATGGGTGCAAGGAGCTTTTAGAGAAATTGAAAGCGGATGGATATCGAATGGCAATTATTTCTGCAAAGCGGAAGGATATTGTTGAATTAGGATGTCGTCAATGTGGAATCCTTTCTTATTTTGAAGTGATTTTAGGAAGTGAAGAAGTAGAGCGACATAAACCGGATCCGGAAGGATTATTAAAAGCATGTCAATTGATGAAAGGATCAAAGGACCATGCCATTTATGTCGGGGATAGTGTGAGTGATATTCAAGCGGCAAAAAATGCCGGAATGTATTCAATCGGATATATCTTTAATCCGGCAAGAAAACAACAACTATTGGATTCAAAACCGAATGCGTGTGTTGATAATTTGTTGGATATAATTGAAATAGTGAAGGAGGATCATACATGGACAGCCAATTTGATGTAATTATTATCGGAGCAGGGCCGGCCGGAATGACCGCAGCGGTATATGCGACAAGAGCCGGACTGAAAACGGCAATTCTTGAATCTGGGGCACCGGGTGGAAAAATGGTAAAAACTTATGAAATACAGAACTGGCCGGGAATCAAAGAAATTTCCGGAGCGGATTTGGCCTTGCAGATGTTTGAGCATTGTACTCATTTTGGAGCCGAATATTTATTCGGTGAAGTTGTACAGATTGAGAATGAAGAAAATGTAAAAAAAGTTCTGTGTCAAGATGGAACGGTTTATTATAGTAAAGCCGTAATTGTAGCAACCGGAACAAAAGAGCGTTTGTTAGGAATTCCAAATGAGGAAAAGTATACCGGAAGAGGAGTTTCTTATTGTGCGGTTTGTGATGGGATGTTTTTTAAAAACAAGACTGTTACGGTTATCGGGGGAGGAAATGCGGCACTGGAAGAAGCATTGTACTTGGCCGAATTAGCAGAAAAGGTAAGGATCGTTATTCGTAGAGATGTGTTTAGAGCCGATCCGATCATCCAAGATCGAATTTTAAATCATGAGAAGATCCAAATCATAAAAAAACATATTCCAATCGAAATATGCGGAGATGGTCAAAAAGTTACGGGAATTCGTCTTGAAAATGTTGAGGATCGCAGCTGTGTTGATTTAGAAACGGATGCAATTTTCCCTTATATCGGAGCGGATCCTTGCACGGAATTTATTCAAGATTTGAATATCTTGGATGAAAGAGGATATATTCTTACCAATGAAAAGATGGAAACCTCCGTTTTGGGAATTTACGGTGCAGGGGATTGCACACATAAAATATTAAGACAGGTCGTTACGGCGACTTCAGATGGAGCGATAGCAGCACAAAGTGCAACAAGTTATATAAAGGGGTAAAAAATATGGCAGAGAGGAAAAATTTAGTTGAATTTGAAAATGGTTTTGTTGGGGTCGTTCATGCAACGGGAATGGATATTCCGGTAAAAAAAGAGGTTGTAGAACCGTATGATATGACTTTTGGAGCCTTGGCATCTTGTTTTTATAGCACATTTCTAAATTTTGTACAAAAGGAAAACTTAAATGTTCAAAAGGCCAAAATTATGGTTCGTGGAGATAAAAGAGAAACAGTCCCGACGACGTTATCCTGGGTAAATCTTGATATTGAATTAGTGAGTGATGAAACATATGAAGATTTAGAACAATGTGTTCTTCAAGCAAGTGAAACATGTTCTATGTATCAGATGATTTCACATGTGGCAAAAATGAGTTGGAGTCTGACCGTTCATAAATAAATCTAATATAGTGACCTTGAATAGAGGATAAGAGGTCGCTTTTTTTATGGAAAGAAGATTATTTAGAAGAGAAAAAGTTATTGATAATATTGAAGAAATCATCAAAATTTTGTGCTGATAAAAGTTTAGAGATTGTAGTAGGGTCATCAAAAATATTAATCAACTGATCAAAGAATCTGGAAAAGATCCTACGTGAATTATCATTGATACCGATCATCGCAACGACATGAACTACCTTATTTTCTGACCATAAGATTCCGTCTTTAAATAAAGCGATGGAAATAAAGCTTTTATGAGTACTTTTGGCGGTAAAAGAATGGGGAACGGCAATATCATGAAATGCGGTTGAAGAAATTGATTCTCGGTTTACGACATCATCGTAAAAGTCTTTGCCGGTATATCCTAAATTGAATAAATCTGAAGTCATAGAGAGAAGAGTTTGTTGTTTATCGGTAAAAGGCGGATCTTTGTAAAACAATTTTTCATCAAAGAAATTCAGAATATAATCTTTTAATTCATTTCTTTGCTTGATCAAGGATATTTCGTGAATGGCTTCTTCTAGTTTATCAAAATCTTCTTTGTTCAAAAAAGGATTGATATAAACTGTTTTTTGCGGAAGATTAAGATGACTTCCTGTTGAAAGAATGAATAGATCGATGTCTGTATTCAATTCATCAATATAATCGCTTATGGGAATTACTTTTGAAATTACGATTCGATCTTGAAACCTTTCTTGAATTTTATTTAGTGAGGTTTTATAAAAGTCGTAGTAATGAATATATACAAAAGCACAATTCACTTTACTGATTTTAGAAAAGGAACTCTCTTCGAAGTAAGAACCGATATGAAAAGAAATAAAGGCAATTTCGTCTTCATTTAAAAATAAATCATATTTTTGTTTAAGTTCTTGTGCAATAAATACGGCGATATCATAAATCAGTGGATATGTTAGCTTAATTGTATTGGCAAGTGGATTTTTTACACTGAAATTATTATGAGTACGAAAGAAGAGATTTTGAATATGTAAAATAAATTTAGAAATAAAGCTTTCTTTAAATGGTAACAAATAATAATTTTTCTCGACTTTTTGAATTAAATCTTTTGTAATATCAATGTATTTATGATCAACATAGTTATGAATGTTACGCAAGTTGAGATGGTCATAATTAATTGTACCGATTCGATTGATATTATTAGTTATAATAAGGGTAATATTGATCAATTCGGATTCATTGAGTTGAATTCCGTATTCTTCCATGAAATAATCATTCATTTTATTTGCGGCTTGATAACTGTCGAAATGAAGCGGATTTTCACCTTGAATGCTTTCTAAGAGCTGATATCCATTTTCTATACGGTTAAGAATGATGATGAGATGCATGGTTAAATTATTCAATGCGAAATCATTACATTCTAAATGACACTGATGTAAAATTTCTTTTAGTTTTGATTGCATTTCATTAAAATCGTAATGCATGTCAAATAAATAAAAACCACCTTGATAAAAATTGGTATTAAAAGAATAGTTTGAAATAAAAGAATACATTAACTTACGTAATGATTCTTCATTACCGGATAATCGAATTATATTTTTATTTCTGGTAATAATTAATCCGTATGAACTGATCAAAGATTTAATAGTATAAATATCTTTTTTTATCGTCACTTCACTTACAAAGAGTTCATCTGAAAAATCAAAAATATCATATCCTTCGGGATGAGTCAGTAATTTTTGCATAATGTAATTATGTCTGTTTTCTTGATCTGTAGGGGAACAAACTTGTTTAGAAACATAAATGTCGTATTTTCTTTTATCGATTTTATATCCTTGTGAACTTGAAATGATAATTTTATCTTCGTTATTAATGGTAGAAATGTATTTTCTGATCTGCCTTTCAGATACGGAAAGATAATTGGATAATTCATGACCTTTGACCCAATCTTTTTTTTGCATTAGATAATGTAGTAATTTTTTAGAATTTTCCATTTGAATACCATCTCCAAAATATTCTGTAAATATGAAGAATATAACTTATTAAGAGTTTATCTTTATTTCTTACTATCATTATATAGAGTAGAAAAATTATGAACAAATACATAAGAGTTCCTACAAGAGGAACTTTTTATATTTGAGGCATAAAAAGTGCATTGTTATGATAAAGACAACGAAAAGGAGGAAATAAAATGAAAAAAATACTTTTATGTTGTGGCTCCGGTGCTTCTAGTGGTTTTATGGCAAAAAATGCCAGCAATGCAGCAAAAGCAAGAGGCTTGGATGTAAGCATTAAAGCCAGAAGTGAATCAGAAGTGGAAGACTATCTTGATGATTTGGATTTGGTCATGGTAGGTCCACATTTCAAACACAGACTCGAAGCAATTAAAGAAATTGCGGAAGAGTACGATGTGCCTGTTACCCTCATTGATGGGCAGACTTATGGATCGCTGGATGGAGAAGGTCTGGTTGATCAAATTGTAGAGTTTTTAGGTTTAAAATAATTTTGAATGAAATTAGAAAGGGTTAATCATTATGAAAAAATTTATGGATTATGTGGAAACACATATTGCCCCGATGATTAAAAAAATCGGAAGCAATGTATGGATCAGCGCAACACAAGAAGCGATTTTAGCAGCAGTCCCGGCAACTCTAGTTGGATCCGTGGCAACATTAATCAGTGTTTTTAGAGGATTCGGTTTATCATTTTTGCCGGATTTATCACAGTTGAGTAATTTCTCTTTTGGATTATTTGGGTTGTTTTTAGCATATGAGCTACCATGTATTATCATGGAAAAGAAGCGTCAAAGAAAGATAGCAAGACAAGCCGGTCTTGCCGGATTGGGATTGTTCTTGTTGTTGGTATTCCCATATTTTGATGAAGCAGGCAATCTTGTCTTGACAACAGCCAATTTGGGTGCCGGTGGTATGCTTAATGCACTTGTTTCCGGGTATATTACTGCATTCGTATTTGGTATCTTTGCGAAATTCTCTTTCTTCAAGGAAGATTCTTCATTACCACCTTTTATTATTACCTGGTTTAGTTCAATTATTCCATGGACACTTTGCTTGTTGTTCGGAATTTTCTTAACTTTCAATTTGCGATTTGATTTGATTGAAGCAATCAGAGCTTTATTACTGCCGATTTCAGCTTTCTCTCAATCATTTGGTGGTTTCTTATTAGTAGTTTTATTGATTCTGTTCATGTATTCATTTGGTATTTCGGCTTGGATTATTTATCCTTTATTGTCTTTGATCTGGATGGAAGGTCAAAATGCAAACTTGGCATTAGTAGCACAGGGCTTGGCACCGACAAATATCCATACCTATGAAGTATTCCAAATGTGTTTTATCGGTGGACAAGGAGCGACCTTGGCATTGTGCTTATTTATGACTTTCTTGGCAAAATCAAAACGTATTAAAACAGTGGGAAGAGCGGCATTAGTCCCTTCTATCTTTAATATCAATGAGCCGATTGTTTATGGTGCACCGGTTGCGTTTAACCCAACACTGATGATTCCATTCTGGCTTGCCGGTCTGGCAAACTGCGTAATTGTATGGATTGCATTTGCATCAGGATTCTGCACAGTCCCTATTGAACCATTCCGTATGACGATGCCATCTATTTTGTATGCACCTCTAGCATTAAAGTCAATTACCGGTTTGATTTTACATCTTGTATGTTTCGGTGCAACGGCAGTAATTTATTATCCTTTCTTCAAAGTTTATGATAAGCAGTGTTGCGAAGAAGAAAGTAAGACAAACGCTTAAAAAGGACGGTAAGAATGAAAGAATATAATACAGAAGACTTAAACCAACTGGCAATGGAAATAATTTTACTTGCCGGTGATTGTAGAAGTCTTGTCGACGACGCATTTAATGCAGCAAAAAATAATAAAGACTTTGATGCCATAAAAAAAATATTGAAAGAGGCAAGAGAAAAAATTACACAAGCACACAAATTACAAACAGATGTTATACAAAATACTGTTCTCAATGACCGTCAAAATGTCACAATGTTATTTATTCATGCGCAAGATACACTTATGACGATTAATTCTGAGTTATTTATTTGCGAACATGTTTTACAGTTATTTTGTATGAAGTAAAGGTTAAAGGAGGAAAAATTATGAAAGGTTTTCCAAATCATTTCTTGTGGGGTGGTGCAACTTCTGCAATGCAAATAGAAGGTGCCTATGATGTAGATGGTAAAGGGATCACAACCTGTGATTGCAAAACAGCCGGATCGTTTTCGCAGCGAAGACAGATAACCTATGTGGATAAGGATGGGAATCCGGGAGCTATTTCATCCAGTCTCGGTAGAGCATTACCGGAAGGTGCTAAACAGGCAGTTCTTGATGGGTATTTCTATCCGAGTCACAATGCAATCGATTTTTATCATCATTACAAAGAAGATATTGCGTTAATGGCTGAAATGGGTTTTAAAATGTTTAGACTTTCTATCGCATGGAGCAGAATCTATCCGATAGGAATTGAAGATGAGCCGAATCAAAAAGGAATCAATTTTTATAAAGAAGTATTCAAAGAATTACATAAATATCATATAGAACCATTAGTTACGATAGCACATGGTGATTTACCGCTATATCTTGAGAATCATTATGGGGGATGGGCAAACCGTGAGTTAATTGATATATTTATGAAATTAGCTAAAACTTGTTTTACGGAATTTAAAGGACTTGTTAAGTATTGGTTGCCATTTAATGAAATGAATGATTATCTGTTGATGTTGGATATGTTTGGGAATGTTTCTACAAAGGAAAGTCATCAGGAAAGTTTCCAAGTCATTCATAATATGTTGGTTGCGAATGCACGATGTGTTAAATTAGCTCATGAAATTGACCCTGAAAATAAAGTCGGATCTATGATTTGCGGAATTCCGAATTATCCGGGAAGTTGTGATCCGGAAGATATTTTAGAAACAAGATATCGTTGGGAAAAGGGAATCTATTATACCGGAGATGTACAATGCTTTGGTCGATATCCGTCATTTTCAAAGCGCTTATGGGATGAATATGATGTGAAGATGGATACAAGGGAACAAGACTTTCTTGATTTTGAAAATGGAACCGTTGATTTCTATACATTTTCATACTATATGACTAATATTGTGACAACACATGAAGTGAAAGATATGGTCCAAGGAAATTTTGCGAATGGTGCAAGAAATCCTTACTTGGAGTATTCTGAGTGGGGATGGTCCTATGACCCAAAAGGATTGCGCTATTATTTGGAGGTTATTTATGACCGTTATCATCTGCCGATCATTATTACTGAAAATGGATTGGGAGCGGTAGATAAAGTCGAAGAAGATGGCTCTATTCATGATGATTATCGTATCAAATATTTACAGGATCACTTACATGAGTGTAAAGTTGCGATTGACCATGGTGTAGATTTGATTGGTTATACGATGTGGGGATGTATTGATCTTGTCAGTGCCAGTACCGGACAAATGTCTAAACGATATGGATTTATTTATGTCGATATAGATGATGAGGGAAAAGGAACTGGGAAAAGATTGAAAAAAGATTCATTTGAATGGTATAAAAAAGTTATTGCCACAAATGGAGAAGAATTATAATTCAGAATCTTGTGTGAATAATATAGGCCTCGTTTCTTTAATAAATAGGAAGCGAGGCTTTTTATTTAAGATAGCTTGAATGTTATAATTATGTTATTTATAATTATTTCAGAAAAGAGGAACAATCTATGCCCTATATGAATTTAGATCATCTGGAATTATATTATGAGGAATTTGGATATGGAGAACCGATCTTGTTTTTACATAGTCACTTCAGTAGAGGAATTTTAGCATTTTCAGCACAGATACAACCGTTTGCGGGAAAATATCGTTGTATTTTTCCTGATTTTCGAGGGCATGGTCGATCAAAAAGTGAAGATCTATCATGGGATAGCAGAAGAAATGCGAAAGATATGTTTGATTTTTTAGATGCTTTGAAAATTGAACGAGTTCATTTGATCGGTTATAGTATGGGAAGTTATGTTGGATTATATATGGCAAGCATGTATCCAAAAAGAATTAAAAGTTTTATTGGAATCGGATCAAGCACAAAGCCCATGCCAAGCGGTTCGGAAGATTTCTTGCCGGAAAATGTGATCCTACATAATAATCAAAAACTGATTCAAGATACACTTGTTCGACATTTTGATGCCCACCGAGGAAATTGGCAGGAATTTTTAAGACAAACAGTATCAGACTGGCAAAATCATCCGAGTCTATCGGATAAAGAATGGCAAGCAATTACTTGTCCGCTTTTCTTTATTAATGGAGAATTGGATGAGTTTGGTTCGTGTCATGAATTGTTGAAAAAATGTCCTCATGCGCAAATTTATGAAGTACCGCAAGGAACACATCGTCCCCATTTTGTGATGGAACAAGGAAAAGAAATTAATGAAAAGATGTTGGCGTTTTTAGATAAACAAAGCGTTCAAGAAAAATAATATAAATTTGAGTGTTCTAAGCAAAGCTTTTTAATAAGAATAAACTCAACCTTTTTCATCATAAACTAAGACTATCGAAAGAAGTGAAGCTGTGGTAAAATATAAGGACAGAAATTGGGGTGGCAGGTATGAGAAAAAGAGTTGTTATTGTTACCGGAATGTCAGGAGCGGGGAAGACAAGTTCGATGGGAATTCTGGAAGATATCGGGTATCATTGTATCGATCGTTATCCGGCACAACTTTTAGATAGTCTTGTTGATTTGATCGAAAAAAGTAATGATCCACGATTTGATTATGTAGCATTGGCTACTTCGGCAATTGATTTCCCGCAATTTATGCAATGCTTTTCGGGAAGTGATATGGATGTTCGGGTTCTTTACTTGGATGCTTCCAATGAAACTTTGTTGCTTCGTTATAAATCGACAAGAAGAACGCATCCGTTGTTGGTATCGAATTCTGCCAATACATTGGAAGAGGCTATCGGAATTGAAAGAGAAATGTATAAAAATATCAAAGACACTGTTTTTCTTTCGGTTGATACAACGTTTTTAACACATCAGGAATTGAAAAAAAAGTTGGATAAATATTTTTCTCCTGCGCAAAGGCCGGTTTTTTCAATCAGTTTTATCTCTTTCGGGTATAAACACGGAGTACCGTTAGATGCAGATCTCATGTTTGATGTACGTTTTTTACCTAATCCTTATTGGGTAGAGGAACTTCGTGATTATTCCGGAGAGGATGCGTGTGTATATGATTATGTGATCGAGAAAGCACAGACAAAAGAATTTTTGAAAAGATTACAGGCTTTTTTGGATTATGCATTTGAAGAATATGTGAAAGAAGGCAAAAATCATTTTACGGTTGCGATTGGCTGTACCGGGGGACAGCATCGTTCTGTTGCGATTACAAATTATTTGTTTGACACATATAAAGTGAAATATAATTGTTTTAAAGAGCACCGTGATAAGAAGGAGCATCGAGATGAAAAATAAAAAAATAGTAGTTATCGGTGGAGGTCATGGTCAATCAACGATTTTGCGTGGATTGAAAACAATTCATGATATCGATTTGACGGCAATTGTTACAGTAGCGGATGATGGAGGAAGTACCGGCAGATTAAGAAGGCAGTTTCATATTCCGGCAATGGGAGATATTCGTAATGTATTGTTGGCATTGGCTGAATCGGAAACATTGCTTAATGATTTAATGGAGTATCGTTTTGAAGAAACAGAAGAAGACTCGGAAATCGGTGGACATAATCTCGGTAATTTGATTTTGACCGCAATGACACAACGATGTGGTAGCTTTATGGAAAGTATTGCAACTTTATCCAAGGTATTGCGTGTTAAAGGAGATATTGTCCCTAGTACATCACAAGTCATCACCTTGTTTGCGGAAATGGAAGATGGAACGATCGTTCGTGGGGAAAGTAATATTCCTAATATCAATAACCATATTTCAAAAGTATTTTATGAAGAAACGGTTCATGCGACAAAGGAATCAATTGAGGCTATTTTGAATGCTGACTTGATTATTTTCGGAATCGGATCGGTGTATACAAGTATTTTACCAAATACGATCATTCCGGAAATCAAAGATGCCTTGAATCAAACCAAAGCTCTGAAATGTTATATATGTAATGCCATGAGTCAGCCGGGAGAAACCGATGGGTATACGATGGAAGATCATGTCCAAGCTATTGTGGATCACGGAAGTAATGTGGATGTGGTACTATATGCAAGTGACAGTATTCCGCCTCATGTGTTAAAACGATATGCCGAAGAGGGAAGCTGTCCGGTTGAAATCAAGGCAAAAGATCACAATTATGAAATTATAAAGGCAAATTTATTAGAATTTAATTCTAATTTGATTCGCCATAATTCTTTAAAAATTAAGGAATCCATTGAAGAAATATTGAAGAGGATGTGATGCGGCATGTCATTTACAACAGATATCAAAAAGGAAATCGTTCAAATTCAGTTGGAACCATGTTGTGAAAAAGCTCAGCTTGCGGCTTTGATTCAATTATGTTCTTCATTGAGTATTTCCGGTAATGGGATTGCATTACATGTAAAAACAGAAAATGCAGATACCGCAAAGCGAATTTGGAAACTTGTAAAAGAGACATACCATGTAGATGGGGAACTGTCCATTGTCCGAAAAATGAAATTGAAGAAAAATAATGTATATCATATTAAATTTCAAAATCATGCAAAAGAAATATTAGAAGATTTGGGAATTTTAACGGAAGATGGATTACAAGAAAGACCATTCGGGTTGGAATTAAAGAAAGAATGCTGTGCCAAGTCATATCTCTGTGGGGCTTTTTTGGCATCAGGGAGTGCAAATGATCCGACTAAAACCAGCTATCATTTGGAAATTGCCGCGAACAGTCAAAAGCATGCATCTTATATTCAAAGGTTGATGAAGCGTTTTAATCTGAATGCCAAAATTATTGAGAGAAGAAATCAGTTTGTTGTTTATTTGAAAATGTCTGAACAGATTTCTGACTTCTTAAGATGCATTGGGGCGTTTGAAGGAGTCATGCGCTTTGAAGATGAGCGAATTACACGAGATTTTAAGAACAGCTTAACTAGGTTAGATAATTGTGAAGTTGCGAATGAAATGAAAAGCCAAAAAGCTGCTAAAAGTCATTTGGATGATATCGAGAAAATTGAACGAGCCGGGAAAATGATCCTTTTAGATGAAAAATTAATGGATGTGGTTAAATTGAGAAAGGAATATCCGGAGGCAAGTTTATTGGAATTGTCTAAAGAGTATGAGAAAAGAACCGGTGTGGCTATGAGTAAATCCGGAATGAAGCACCGATTTACCAAAATAAAAGAAATTGCATCGAAGATCACAGATTAGATCTTAACTTATTGGGTAAACTAATCGTGGTGATTAAACATGATTCTTTTTGTTGCTTTTGTTTTGTTAAATTCATTATTTGAAGCGAATGTTCTGTATACGGCACAGTCGATGAGCTGTGTTGATGGTGGAATGCAGATAAATTATGAGGGGAATGTATATCCTGTTGAATTATTTAATATCGATCTGAGTACAGAAGGATATCTTCATGCATGTTCATTGATCGATCACGCCTCTGTTATTACTTTTGAATTTGATGAGTCCATCAATCGTGATACACCTCTTAATTTATGGATATTTTTAGATGGAGAACTTCTTCAAGAACGTTTGATTCAAGATGGTAAAGCAACGGTTCGTATTCATAATCCGACATATAAATATATGGATCGATGCATGAGACTAAATGATAGCACCGATGTATTTGCACCACAGAGTATTTATAAAGATTCAAATTATACAAATAAAGGAGCGAGAATTTGTCTTTTTTTAGTGAGTGCTACGGTAATTTATATAGTGGGGTGGCTTGGACTCATGATCAGAAAAAGAAAAAATGAATCCGCACTTGTAGGAGATGAAAAAAATAAAGACCAAACAGAAGAATGATGAAAATTACAGACTATCCGACATTGTGGTAAAGAAAATTCTTTTTAAAAGACTTCAAATGAGATATAATAAAACCAAAGAAGGGTGTAACTATGGAAATTGTTGAATTCATTGTCGGTGTTTTATGTGTTTTGGCAGCATTTACTGTTCTGAGATTTATGTGGCCGGTATTAGTTATCTTGGCACTTATTTGTTTTGGATATTCAATTTATGTTCGTTATCGGTTGAATAAAGCGATACGTAAACAAAATGAAACTTATACCAATATGAATAGGCAATTTAATGAATATCAAAATAATCGCCGAGAAGAGGAAATTGAAAAGCCTGTTTCCGGCAATAAAATTATTGATGCAGAATATACAGAAAGAGATATAGATCAATAGTTATCTTATAAAGATTATTTTTGTGTGGGATTAAAGAGAAACGAGGAGGAAAAGACAGATGGTGGTAAATGCGACAGTGCATGATAAACTACAAATATATGAATTGTGGAAAAAAGCATTTGCTGATCATGACGGCGGGTATATTGATTATTTTTTCGGAGAATTATTTGCACAAAGCGATACGTTGATAGTTAAAGAAAACGGAAAAGTTCTTTCCACTTTGACACGAAGAAAAAATGATATCATGCTTAACGGACGTATTTTAAAGGCTTCTTTTTTTCTTGGTGTTACGACAGTAGCGGAGTATCGGGGAAGAGGATTGATGCATGAAGTGATGAATGAAGCACTTAAAGATGCTCAAAGACAAGAACTGATCACTTTGATACAAAGCGATCAACCGCAATTATATACTTCTTTTGGGTTTGAGACGGTTTATAAGAGAAAACGATATGTAATTGAAAAAAATCAAGTTCAAAAATGTACGCTTCAAGGAGTGAGTGCGGCAGTGACCGATAAAGAGATGATGCTTGCATATGCCAGTTTTGTACGGCATTTTGATGGATACTTAATTCGTGATGAAAAATACTTTGCCAGACTTAGAAGAGAAGTGACTGCACAGAAAGGGCAAATTGTTGCGTATTATAATGCGGATAAGCAAATTGAAGGATATGTGATCCTTTATCCGGGTGATGGATGTATTTTGGCTCATGAAATAGTATATAAGAGTTCTTTGGCTTTGATCAAACTTTTAAATGTGGCATTCAGAATGAATGAAAGAGTAATTTTGACAACATCGGAAGCGGAACAAATCGAAAAAGCTATTCCGGGAATTGAAGCAGAAAAGATAGATTTTATGATGGCACGAATCAATGATTATGAATTGTTTAATCGATTCTATGGAAAAGATGTGAAAACTGTACAAGAAGCATTTCATTTGAGTAAAAAGCCATTATATTTACATGAATATGCTTAAAAATAAAAAGACACAAAAGTGTCTTTTTTAAATTGTATATATATACCAATCTTCGTTTAAGTGCTTAAAGCCTAATGATAAGAACATTTTTTTACTTTGCGAGTTAAATGAGTATATTTGCGCTTTGACTGTGTTTAACCCTTTTTCTTTTGCCAGTTCGATCATGTTGAGTACGCATCGACGGCCGATATGCTTATTTTGATATGCTTCGCAAATGACAATACTGATTTCATTATCAACTAATGTAATATCACCAATTAAAACATCCTTATATTGAATGTAATAGCAATCTCCATGCGTAGACAAATAATTGTACATGGCATGTAAACGGTCTAAAGTATATACAAAATCGATGTTATCTACTTGTTTACAAAGCTGTGGACTTTGGTACCACTTTAATGATACATCATCATTAGGGTAATATGGAATGAGGGATAATTCTGAATCAATCATTCTTTTTTTCATAATCTTGTTTTTCCTCGATGATAGTATTATAACAATGTCGAAATTTTGAATCAAGTATAAGGATAAAGATTGCCTATACGGATTAACAAAAAACAACTTTTTTGATATAATAAAATAAAAACAGGGAAGGAATAAAGAAAATGAAAAAGTTATGTTTGTTTTTACTGGTAACACTGATGATTTTTTCTACATTTGGATGTTCCAAAGAAGAAAAAAGCGGTGAGATATCAAACAAAGGAAGCCAAGAAACGAGTGATTCTAAAGAAAGCGAAGAAGGAATTACGAATGATCTATTTAAACAGAGTGAATATGATACAATTTCTGAGTATACACGCTTTTTAAAAGAGGCAAAAGGGAATGAAAAAAATATTGAGTTTTATTTAGATGAATATACAGAAGAAGAACATGTCGTAACGGTAGAAAATCCGACAGATTTATTTTATTTCTGTGACTTTACTTTAGATAGTACAGATAAAGACAGTGATTTTCTTGTTTTAGCAAGACCGCATAGAAATGAATACTATTACAGACATTTTGATGATGTACCTGAAACTTATGTGATTAATGATGGTAAATTTTATGAGTTTACTTATCCGAATGCCGGATTTGATTACACAATCGAAGATGATGGAGACAGTGAAGGATATGTTTGGGAGAATGTGATTGTAGCTCCTGAGAATAATAATTTAGAGGCTCTGACACCGTTTGCGAAAAGAATGTATGCGGAATGTGTATTGACAGATCTTTGGTATGAATTCTATTATGTGTTTGATGATACTGTTGAGAAAGTTGAGTATGACGGATATTACTATTATGATCTGGAAACAGCTAACTATGGATTTAAGGTTGATCTAGAAGAAAAGAAAATTACTTTCTATGAACCAAAAGAAGAGTCATGGGAAGAATGCTTATCAATTGAAATGGATTAAAATGCAAAACGAGTGATAATTTTGGTTCACTCGTTTTTAAATTTTTCAGATAATTTCAGAATTGTTTCAAGGACATATAATTTTGAAAAATATAAAATTGTATAAGATGCTCTATTTTTATAAAAAAGTATATTAGTTTTATTCCATTTTATATAATGTGAAAAGTGTGAGATTTACTTGAAATAATGGATAATTTTCTCTTTATTATGATTTATTGGAAATTTTTAAATGATACACAAAAATGATACTTTTTGGTATAATAAAATTAACTTTAGGGAAGGAATCGAAAATATGAAAAAAATAGTATTATTTTTATTGGCCGGATTTATGATGATTTCTGTCATGGCTTGTTCAAAAGATGAAGAAACAGTTCAGGATGTGATGGAAAAAGTTCAACAAAACTACACGGATGTATTTGGCTTGGAAATGGATATGGATGCATCCTATACAATTTCTTTATCCGGATTAGAAATGAAAGCGGATATGAAAATGGAAACTCTTCAAGAGAATTTAGGAGATCCAAAGAATCTTGCGATGGAAATGGATATGGAACTGAGTATGCTTGGCCAAACGATGTCCATGAAAGAATGGGTTAAAGACGGTGTGGCTTATATCGATGATTTTGAGACAAAGACGAAACAAGAATTGGATAATAATGATCTCTCTGAATTGGATGGAAAGTTTGGGGCTATTTCCAAAGATAGTTTAAAAGAATTCTCTGAAAATGCGCAAATGGAAAAAACAAATGATGGGTATATCATTTCCGGAAGCAGTGATTATGCAAAGATGCTTGAAGAAATTATAGAAAGCCTTGGGTTGGCAGAGTCTTTGGGTACAGAAGTTTCTGAAGCCTTATCTAGTTTAAAAATAGAGAGCTTCAATATTAAATACACTATTACAAATGACTATGAAATAGAAAATGCTCATATTGATTTTAAGGCTACGATGAGTGTAGATGATCAAGAAGTGACAATGGATTTGAATTTGGATATGAATATAAAAACATATGATCAAACCCAAATCAAATATCCGGATTTCAGTGAATGGGATAATCCAAGTGGAAATGAAGATGTTTCGAGTGTTTCTTGTTCCTACGAGGGAGAAGGAATCAGCGAACTTATGATGATGCATGCTGAAGATGATACTGTAGTAGAGATTGAATCTTACATGGTTGTTGATTATGCTACATATGATATTGGAAGTGATGAGGAAAAAGAAGCATTTATGGAGAACATGAAATCCATGTATCAAGCTTATGAGGGAGTAGAATGTTCCGTGGATGATTTAGGTGAAGAAATGGGAATCGCTATTGCTATCGACATGAACAAGGTGAGCCTTTCAACTTTAGTTGAATTAGGGTTAGCTTCCGGAGATAGCATAGAAGGACAAGGATTCAGTTTGATGCAATCTATTATCGGTCTTGAAGCAAGCGGATATGATTGTGAATAATTAAAACAAAGAATGTCACAGAGTTAAAAGTTTATTGTGGCATTCTTTTTATTTAGGATGCATAAAAATAGAAAAGGATTGTTTGAAACGATTCATTTGAAGGGGGATAAATGAACGAAAAACAGAGTTCGCAATTGCAGGAAAAGACAAATTTAGATATAATGAATTATGTAAATTTATTGAGGAGGGAAGAGAATGAAAACGGCAGTAAAAAAATTTAAATCATATATGCGCAAGATCGGTGCTTTATTTTCATTATCTTTAGCAGTGTTGTTTGCGGTAATCATTGCGGCATCCATGACAGCTTCAGATAGTGGAGAAGGATTTATGATTGCCATGATCGTGGTTCTTGGATTTTTGGTTATCATGGTTTTTGCAATATTTGAACTTGTTACACTGATTGTTGCATCGGGATTTAAAAATTCAATAAAAAAACAAGAAGAAATAAACGGAGATTCTTTACAAGAGGAATGGGATCAAGATGTTACGGATCTTGGGAAGGGCTATTATCTGACAAAAGATTGGATTGTCAGTACTCATTCCCCGGCAATGGCATTTCATAAGAATACCATTGATGATTACACGGTTGAAAAGGATTTTGTGCGGGGAAAAGAAGTTCACATTTATACATTGCGTGGGAATGGGGCTTCGATTCAGATGCGATTTACTGAGAATGGATCGGGAGAAAATCTAAGCAGTGTCAATAAATGGTTTAAAAGAAGAAGAGAAGAATTAAATGCTCTAAAGGCTGAAGCGGATCCTTCTTCACTTGAAGGGGAAACTGAAACTATGAGTGAGACTGTGGAAGAAGAGCGAATTCCAATTACAAATAGACCGCAAAGGGATCCGAATTCCGCGAAAAAAGTGCTGGCAATCATTGGCTTTATTGGGGCATTGTTGGTATTATTGTTGATTACCTCATTTGTATCAGGGAAAGTTAATTCAAAGAAAGAAATCAATAAAGTTATCAAACAAAGCGAATATGATACGATTGATGAATATGCTGATTATTTGAAAGAAGCGGCAGGAAGCAATGAAAATATTGAATTCTATTTGGATGAATATTCTGATGGATATCATGTTGTCACAATTGAAAATAACGAAAATTCATTTTATTACTGTGAATTATTATTAGATAGTTCCGATTCGGACAGTGAGATTCTTGTATTCGCAAGACCAAGAAGAAATGAGTATTATTATCGTGAGTTTACTGATGTTCCGGACACATATGAAATAAAAAATGATAGTTTTTATGAGTTCACATATCCAAATGTAGATTTCAAATATACAATCGAAGATGATGGAGATAGTGAAGGATATATATGGGAAAACTTGGTGGTTGCACCGGAACACTTAAATTTAGATGATATTTCTAAATTAGCTGAAAGATTATATGCGGAATGTGTTTTGACCGATGTTTGGTATGAAGTTTATTATGTTTTTGATGAAAATGTTGAAAAAGTAGAAGTTGATGGGTATTATTACTATGATCTTTCAACTGCCCAGTATGGGTTTGCCATTGATTTGGAAAATAAACAAATCGTATTCTATGAACTTATTGGTGAATCATTTGAAGAATGCATGACAATTGAAATGAAATAAAATTAAAGAAACAGATATATTTTGTTAAAGAAACTACATTTAAATTTAAAAAAATGAAAGTTTTGTTTATCAAAAAGTATCTGTTTTTATATATTTCAAAGGAAAGAAAAAAGTTTATTCATAGAATTAATTTAAGGAAATGACAATGTTTGGATTTTTTTGTAAAAAAATCAAAAAAAAGATTGACATTAATTTGCGAGAGGTGTATAGTAATGAAGCTGTCAAAAAGAACAGCACTTGATCTTTGAGAACTAAATAGAAACAAAATCACAACGTCAATGAGAAGAAAGACACGAGAAGTGTCGAAAAGATAAAAAGAGCGAGATCAAATGGA